>DASVQR010000016.1:0-116143 GCA_036389055.1 Longimicrobiaceae bacterium
GCGCTCCTTGGGGATGCGCCGCAGTCGCTACATCGGGCGGGCGAAGACCGGGCTGCAAGAGGTCTGTATCGCAACCGGGATGAATCTCGCGCGCGCAGTATCCTGGCTGGACGGGCGTACACGTGCCTCGACGCGAGTCACACGATTCGCGGCGCTCGTGCCTCAAGCCGCCTGAGTTCGCCGACAGTATCGTAGTTTCGTCTGCTACGCAGCGCGCAGCCCGACCCCGGCGGAGCCGGGGGCACGCCCAACCCCGCCGTTGCCGTGGCCGTAAAAGCCTGCGCTCAATCCCGCAGATAGTGACAGGTATACCCGCCCGGGTTCTTGCGCAGGTAGTCCTGGTGGTAGGACTCCGCCGAGTACCAGGTGCCCGCCGGCTCGATCGACGTCGTGATCGGCCGCTTCCACTTCCCCGACGCCTGCACCCGCTCGATCACCCGCTTCGCCGCCTCCTCCTGCTCCGGCGACTGCGGAAAGATCGCCGACCGGTACTGCGTCCCCACGTCGTTGCCCTGGCGGTTCAGCGTGGTGGGGTCGTGCAGCCGGAAGAACCACTGCTCCAGCAGTTCCTCGTAGCCCAGCACCGCGGGATCGAAGGTGATGCGGACCGCCTCGGCGTGCCCCGAGCGGCTGTCGTGCGTGTCCTCGTAGCGCGGGTTCTCCAGCCACCCGCCGGTGTACCCCACGTCGGTGTCGACCACCCCGGGCACGTCGCGGAGGATCTCCTCGACGCCCCAGAAGCAGCCGCCCGCCAGCACGGCCACCTCGGTCTTCCGCTCGCCGGCCACGGCCGCGCGAGTCGCTCCGCCCTGCTCGATCATGTCGCTCCTCCCCTGGGTTGTCTCTCTATCCCGTCCGCCCCGCTCGGGCCGGCCGGCTCCGGCGGCTCCGGCCCGCGGCGGAAGGACACCGCCATGCGGTTGTACGCGTTGATTACGCCGACGGCGAGCGTCAGGTTCGCCAGCTGCGTCTCGTCCAGCCCGGCGAGCGCGGCCCGGTAGTCGGCGTCCGGCACGCGCGTCTCCGCGAGCAGCGTGACCGACTCGGTCCAGGCGAGCGCCGCCCGCTCCTGCGCCGAGAAGTGCTCCTCCGACTCCCGCCACGCGGACACCAGCATCAGCTTCTCGGCCGGCACGCCCGCCCTGCGCAGGTCGCGCGAGTGCAGGTCGATGCAGTATGCGCACCCGTTGATCTGGGACGCGCGCAGGTAAACCAGGTCCACCAGCGTCCGGGGGAGCCCCGAGCGGGCGACGTACAGGTGGACACCGCCCAGCGCCTTCATCCCGTCCGCGACGGCGTCCTGGTATGCGAACCTCCGGCCCATGTCGTCCACCTCCCTCGGGGTCACCGGACCGGCTGGACCAGCGGCTTCCCCTTCTCGACGATGTAGGTGGCGAGCTCCGCCCCGTTGCCGCGGCCCACGTTCCTGGCCGCGTGGACCGTGCCCGCCGGGATGAACAGCACGTCGCCCGGCCCCAGCGTCACCGGCGGCTTCCCGTCCACCCGGTACTCCAGCGAGCCCTCCAGCACGTTGACGATCTCCTCGCCCGGGTGCCGGTGCCTGCCGAACGCCACCCCCGGGTCCAGCTCCACGCGCACCTGCACCACCTCGCGGCCGCGCACGCTCAGGTCGTGCCGCTGCAGCTCGGTGCGCCGGACCCCCGCCTGCCGCGCCGGCGCCGCGTGCAGCGCCAGCCCTCCCCCGGCGAGCAGCGCGATCGCGCCCGCGACGAGTGCCGCTTTCATGTGATCCCCCTTCTCGGGTGGGTCCGCGGACGGGACGGAGCGGGCGCGCCGCCCCGTCCGCGGGCTCCGGGCGAAACCGCCCGGCGGCGCGCTAGCGCAGCGTCCTGAACGTCGCCCGGAGCTCGCTGACGTAGCTTTCCGGCTGCTCCCAGGCGGCGAAGTGCCCGCCCTTGGGGAGCCGGTTGTAGTGGACGAGCCGGGGGAACGCCTTTTCCGCCCAGCTCCGCGGGGCCTGGTACAGCTCGTCGGGGTAGGCGCTCACGCCCACGGGCACCTGCACCCCGAAGGGCGCGAAGAACGGGAGCTTGTTCTCCCAGTACAGCCGCGCCGAGGACACCGCGGTGTTGGTCAGCCAGTAGAGCGTGACGTTGTCCAGCACGTCGTCGCGCGTCAGCCCCTCGGTCTGGCCGTCGAAGACGCGCGCGATCAGGGCGTAGCTGCGCGCGTCGTGGTCCAGGATCCAGGCGGCCAGCCCGACGGGCGAGTCCTCGATCGCGTACAGCGTCTGCGGGCGGTTCCCCATCTGCTGGGCGTAGGCGAGCCCCTTCTTGTAGAAGAAGTCGAGCTGCTCGTACGCCTGCTTCTCCTCGGCGGAAAGCCCCGCAGGAGGCGGGCCGCCGGCCTGGAGCGCCCTGGCGATCTCGGGCGGCACGGCGGCGGGCATGTTGGAGTGGATGCCGACCACCTGCGACGGCGCCTGCAGGGCGATCTGCTCGGTCACCGGGTCGCCCCAGTCGCCGCCCTGCGCGGCGAAGCGCGTGTACCCCAGCCGGTTCATCAGCGCGATCCAGGCGCGCGCGATACGCACCGGCTCCCACCCGCCGGTGGCGGGCTGCTCCGAGAAGCCGTAGCCCGGCAGCGAGGGGATGACCACGTGGAAGGCGTCCTCCGCCCGGCCGCCGTGCGCCGTGGGGTCGGTGAGCGGAGCGATCACCTTCATCAATTCCACCACCGAGCCGGGCCAGCCGTGCGTGATGACGATGGGCAGGGCGTCCGGATGTTTGGAGCGGACGTGGATGAAGTGGACGTCCAGCCCGTCGATCTCGGTGGTGAACTGCGGCAGGGCGTTCAGCCGCGCCTCGAAGCGGCGCCAGTCGTACTCCGTGGCCCAGTAGCGCGCCAGCTTCTGCATGGTCGCCAGCTGCACGCCCTGCGTCGCGTCCGGCACCGTTTCCCTGCCGGGCCACTTGGTCGCCTCGACCCGCCTGCGCAGCTCCGCGAGCGCCTCGTCGGTGGCGCGGAAGCGGAACGGGCGGATCGCCGTGCCGTCGTCGGCGGCGGCCGCGGCGGGCGGCGGGACGGTGGACTGCACCTGTGTGCTCATCGCGGGCTCCCGGGTGGCGGCGGCGCCGGACTGGGCGGCGCCGGGTGAGGCGAGCAGGAGGACGCCGAGGAATCCCACGGCCGCCGGGCTGCCCGGCATCTCTCGAATCGTCATGAGGGGCTCCTTTTCGATTCGTCAGGCCAGCGCCATCTCGGCGCGGCGCACGCGGTGCGTCCACTCCGCAAGCCGGCGCAGCAGCAGGCCGACGAACCGGCGGGTGGCCTCGTCCGTGAGCCGGCCCTCGGCGTCGAACTTCTCGTGGGCGCGGAACACCAGGACCTCCGGCTGCGGCAGCGTGGGGGTGTCGGTGAACACGAACGCCTGCCGGAGCTGCAGCTGCGCGCGCGCCGTCCCCACGGTCCCGGGGCTCGCGCCCATGACCGCCGCGGGCTTCCCCGCCAGCACCGAGCTCCCCGGCGGGCGCGAGGCCCAGTCGATGGCGTTCTTGAGCACGCCCGGCACGCCGAAGTTGTATTCGGGGGTGGCGACCAGCAGCGCGTCCGCTTCCGCGATCGCCCGCTTCAGCGCCTGCACGGGCTCCGGGTCGCCCCCCGCCTCCACGTCCTCGCTGAAGAGCGGGATCTCCGCCAGGCGGTCGAAGACGCGCAGCTCCATCCCCGGGGGCGCGAGCTCCCCGGCCGCCCGCAGCAGCGCCTGGTTGTACGAGCCCCTCCGCAGGCTTCCGGCGATGCCGCAGACGACGAGGCCTTCATCGGGCGTGTTCATGGCTCCTCCTCCGGGTGTCGGGTCGGTCGCAGACCGCCGGCGCGGGCCCTCAGGGGGCGGGCGGGCGGGTCCAGATGTCCTTGACGATCTGCCAGCGGCCGTCGGGCGCGCGCTTCCACACGTGCAGGCCGTTGCCGGCCACCGTGGTGGTCGGCCCGCCCGCCCGGGGGGTGGTGGAGAGCCGGAAGCTGTGGCGCTGGACGGCGATGTCGCCGCTCACCGTGATCTCCTCGTCGGTGAACGGCCCGATCTCCGCCTCGACCTGCGTGAACAGCGGCCGGAAGGACCCGCGCGCCTCGGCGCCGCGCAGCGGCAGGGCGCCGGGGGCGAGCACCTCCAGGTCGGGCGCGAGCAGGCCGAAGAACGCGGTGCTGTCGCCGCTGTTCATCGAGGTCCGGAAGGCGGCGATGGCGGCGCGCACCTCCGCCTCCCGGTCCGGCTCCCGGGCGCCCGCGCACCCGGGGCCGGCGGCGAGCGCCAGCGTGCAGAGCAGCAGGGTGATCCGCATGTCGTGTCTCCTGTCGAGGGGTCGGCGTCCGCGCGGCGCCCGGCCTACCGCCGCGCCGCCTGCGATCCGCGCAGCTGCCGGAACGCCGCGCGCAGCTCGGACGTGAGGATCATGGGCTGCTCCCACGCCGCGAAGTGGCCGCCCTTGTCCGCGCGGCCGTAGTGGATCAGGCCGGGATAGGCCCGCTCGGTCCAGCTCCGCGGGGCCTCGTACTGCTCGCCGGGGAACACGGTCACCGCCACGGGGATCTTGACGCCCTTGGCGTCGAAGAAGCCGCCCCTGTACTCCCAGTACAGGCGCGACGCGGAGACCCCGGTGTTGGTGAGCCAGTAGAGGGTGATGTTGTCCAGGATCTCGTCGCGCGTCAGCTCGCCCGTGGCGCTGCTGGTGCGGCCGAGCGCCTCCACGACGGCGGCCGCCGGCTGGCCGTGGGCGTCGTTGTGGTCCAGGAGCCAGGCGGCCAGCCCCACGGGCGAGTCCGCGATGCCGTACAGCGTCTGCGGGCGCGCCGCCATGTAGCGGGCGTAGGCGACCACCTTGAAGGTGGAGTCCAGCTGCCGGAAGGCGCGCAGCTCCTCGGCGGAAAGCCCCGCGGGCGGCGGGCCGCCGGCCAGGAGCGCCCGGTCCACGTCGGCGGGAACGGTGGCGGGCATGTTGGTGTGGATGGCGAGCAGCCCCGCGGGCGCCTGCAGCCCCATCTGGTCCACCACGAAGGCGCCCCAGTCGCCGCCCTGCGCGACGTAGCGGTTGTAGCCCAGCCGCTTCATCAGCACGTCCCAGGCGCGGGCCATGCGCTCCGGCCCCCACCCGGTGCCCGTGGGCTTGCCGGAGAAGCCGTAGCCCGGCATGGACGGGATCACCACGTGGAAGGCGTCCTCCGCCCGGCCGCCGTGCGCCGTGGGATCGACCAGCGGGCCGATCAGCTTGATCTGCTCCAGCACGGAGCCCGGCCAGCCGTGCGTGATCACCAGCGGCAGCGCGTCCGGGTGCCTGGAGCGGACGTGGATGAAGTGGATGTCCAGCCCGTCGATGTTCGTGGTGAACTGCGGGTAGGAGGCCAGCTTCGCCTCGGCCCGGCGCCAGTCGTAGTCGGTCGCCCAGTGGCGCGCCAGCTCCTGCATCAGCGCCAGCGGCACGCCCTGCGAGTGGTCGGCCACGGTCTCCTTCTCGGGCCACTGCGTCGCGGCGATGCGCCGACGGAGCTCCGCGAGCGCCTCGTCGGAGGCGCGGAAGCGGAAGGGGCGGACCGCGTCGTCCTGCGCCGCCGCCGCGGGCGCCGGGACGGTGGACTGCGCCTGTGTGCTCATGGAGGGCTCCGGGGTGGCGGGGGTCTGGGCGGCGACGGGCGAGGCGAGCAGGAGGAGGCCGAGGCTCGCCGCGGCCGCCAGGACGTGCTGCACGGGTGCGAAGGTCATGGTGGGCTCCTGGTGGGATCGGGTGGGTCAGCGCAGCGGCCTGAACGCGGCGCGCAATTCCGCGGCGAACAGCTCCGGCTCCTCCCACGCGGCGAAGTGGCCGCCGCGGGGGGCCTCGCTGAAGTAGCTCAGCGTCGGGTAGGCGCGCCGGGTCCACGACTCGGGGGCCCGGTAGACCTCGTGCGGGAACACCGTGACGGCCACCGGCACCCGGATCTCGGCGGTCTTCATCGAGGCCGGGCTGGTGAGGCTCTGCTCGCGGTTTTCCCAGTACAGCCGGGCCGCCGAGGCCGCGCTGCCGGTCAGCCAGTACAGCGTGAAGTCGTCGAGCACGTCGTCGCGGGTGGGCGACTGCGCGGGGTCCGCCCCGTACGACCAGCGGGCGAACCCCGGGTGCACCAGCATGAACGCCGCGAGGCCGGCGGGGGAGTCCGTCATCCCGTAGCCCATCGCCTGCGGCCGTGCGGACAGCATCGCCAGGTACGCCCGGTTCCCCTCCCTCCCGTACGTCCGCAGCGCCTCGAACACCTCGCGCTCCTGCGCGGAGAGCCCCGCCGGCGCGGGGCCGCCCGCGGCGAGCGCCGCCCCCACCTCCGCCGGCACCGTCGCCGGCAGGTTGGTGTGGATGCCGAGCAGCCCGGCGGGCGCCTGCCGGCCCATGGCCTGCACGACGCCGGCCCCCCAGTCCCCGCCCTGCGCGACGTAGCGCCCGTAGCCCAGCCGCTTCATCAGCACGTCCCACGCGCGGCCGATGCGCTCCGAGTTCCACCCCGCCTCCGCCGGCCGCGCCGAGAAGCCGTAGCCGGGAAGCGACGGGATCACCACGTCGAAGGCGTCCTCCGCCCGGCCGCCGTGCGCGGTGGGGTCCGTGAGCGGGCCGACCAGCTTGATCTGCTCGATGATCGACCCGGGCCAGCCGTGCGTGACGACGAGGGGCAGCGCGTTGGGGTGCCGCGACCGCACGTGGACGTAGTGGACGTCCAGGCCGTCGATCCGGGTGGTGAACTGCGGCAGGGCGTTCAGCTTCGCCTCGGCCCTGCGCCAGTCGTAGCCGGTGCCCCAGTAGCGGACCAGCTCCTGGAGCCGGGCCAGCGGCACGCCCTGCGAATCGTCGGCGACGGTCTCCTTGTCGGGCCAGCGGGTCGCCGCGAGGCGCCGGCGCAGGTCGGTGAGCGCCTCTTCCGGCACGCGCACCCGGAAGGGGCGGATCGCCTCGTCCGCCGCGGCGGCGGGCGGCCGGGCGGCGGCCGCGCCGGACTGGGCGCCGCCCGGGGGGGCGGCCAGGAGGAGCAGGCCGAGCGCGCCGGCTGCCGCGCGCCGGCACCGGGCCGGGTAAAAGGTCATGGTGGGCTCCCTTGCTCGATTCGGCGGGGCGGGGCTCGATGCAGGGACCAATCTCGGCGCGCCCCGGGGCCGCATCCATTGGACGGAGGTATCGGTTCCCCGCGGCGCCGGACGATACCTCGGTGCAATGGAGGGGGCGCGGGCGCCCGGCGAGATTGCGTCCGGAACGGGGCGTGGGATCGCGGGCGTCTCCCGCGGCCGACACGCGCCACCCACGCGGAGCACCCCATGGCCGAGCACGCCACCCTGCACCCGACGCGCCCCGCGATGCCGGCGGCCGAGCGGATCCAGCTGGCCGCCGCGCGCATCGCCCCGCGCGACCGGGACGCGATCGAGGGCGAGATGCTGCTGGACGCCGTGCTCGACCAGATGGCCGACGGCGTCATCATCGCGGACGCCGCCGGCAGGCTGCTGCGGGTGAACCCGGCCGCCGCGCGCATGCACGGGCGCGCCGTCACCGGGATCCCGCCGGAGGACTGGAGCCGGAGCTACGACCTGCTCCGCACGGACGGGGAGCCCTACCCCCCGGAGGAGCTCGCGCTGGCGCGGGCGGTGCGCCACGGCGAGACGGTGGAGGGCGAGGAGTGGATGGTACGGCGCCCGGACGGGAGCCTGGTGAGGCTGCTGGGGAGCGCGGCGCCGCTCCGCGACGCGCGCGGGCGCCCCATCGGCGCGGTGCTGGTGATGCGCGACGTCACCGAGCGGGCGCGGCTGGTCCAGGCGCTCCGCGCGGAGACGGCCGCCAAGGAAAGGTTCTTCGCGCAGATGTCGCACGAGCTGCGCACCCCGGTGAACGCGGTGCTCGGCTACAGCGCGCTCCTGCTGGACGGGACCGCCGGCGCGCTCCCGCCGGCGGCGGCGGTGATGGTGGACCGGGTGGCCCGCTGCGCGCAGCACCTGCGCGCGCTGGTGGACGACCTCCTGGACCTGGGGCGGCTGGACGCGGGGAGGGTGCAGCTCACGCTGGAGGAGGTGCCGCTACGGGCCCTGCTGCACGACACGCTCGCCTCGCTGGAGCCGCAGGCCCGCGCCCGGGGGATCGCGCTGGAGCTGGAGGCGGCCGACGCGCCCCGCGTGCTCACCGACGCGCAGCGGGTCCGGCAGATCGTGCTCAACCTGCTGTCCAACGCGGTCAAGTTCACCGAGCGCGGCGGGGTGAGGGTCACGGTGGAGCGGCTCGCGCCGGACGCCGTCGCGGTGCGCGTCGCCGACACCGGCGTCGGGATCGCGGGCGACGACCTGGAGCGGGTGTTCGACGAGTTCGTCCAGGTGGGGGCGGCGCACGGCGGCACCGGGCTGGGCCTGGCGATCAGCCGCCGCCTGGCCCGCCTGCTGGGCGGCGACCTGGCCGTGCGCAGCGTCCCCGGGTGCGGGAGCTGCTTCACGCTGACGCTCCCCGCCGCCCCCGCCTGCCCGGTCGGCCGCTAGGCCCGGACCGATACCATCGTCCAATACCGCCGCGGCTCCCCGCGCGGGAAATTGTGAAGATCCCGCGGGATCCGCGGCCGCCGCCGACACCCCACCACCAGCGAGGAAGCCATGGCCACGACCGCCACCGCAGTCCCCGGCAGCGACACGCCCCGCGCGGGGGCGGGCGCCGTGCAGGTCGCCATGAAGCTGGAGGTGGTCACCATCCCCGTGTCGGACCTGGACCGCGCGAAGGCGTTCTACGCGGGGCTGGGGTGGCGGCTCGACGCCGACTTCCGCGACGGCGACCAGCGCGCGATCCAGTTCACCCCGCCGGGGTCGCCGTGCTCCATCCACTTCGCCCCGAGCGCCGGGCCGGGCGCCCCCGGGCCCGCGCGCAACCTGTTCCTGGTGGTCGCCGACATCCGGGCCGCGCGCGACGAGCTGGTGGCGCGGGGCGCGGAGGTGAGCGAGGTGTTCCACTTCAGCCGCGGCCCCGCGCCCTTCGGCGAGCCGGTGGGCGGCCGCGCGCCCGGGGAGCAGAGCTACGGCTCGTACGCGTCGTTCAGCGACCCGGACGGCAACGGCTGGCTGCTCCAGGAGGTCACCAGCCGGTTCCCGGGGCGCATCGACTCCGGCGTGACCTCGTTCGGCTCCGCGGGCGACCTTGCCGCCGCGCTGCGGCGCGCGGCGGCGGCCCACAACGAGCACGAGAAGCGCCTGGGCAGGGTGGACACGGAGGGGTGGCCGGAGTGGTACGCGGCGTACCTGGCGGCGGAGCAGTCGGGCGCGGAGCTGCCGTCGTGAGCCGCTGGGACGTCGTCGTGGTCGGCGGCGGCGCCCCCGGGGAGCACTGCGCAGCCGCGCTGGCCGAGGGCGGGCTGCGCGTCGCGGTGGTGGAGCGCGAGCGGGTGGGCGGCGAGTGCTCGTTCTGGGCGTGCATCCCGTCCAAGACGCTGCTGCGCCCCGGCGAGGCGGCGCACGCCGCCGGCGACGCCGCCGCGCCCGCCCGGGTGGACGTGGCGGCCGCGCTCGCCTGGCGCGACTTCATGGTGTCCGGCTACTCCGACGCCGGGCAGGAGCGCTGGCTGGCGGAGCACGGCATCGCCCTGCTGCGCGGCCACGGGCGGCTCGCCGGGCCGGGCGCGGTGGAGGTGGACGGCGTCCGCCACGCCGCGGAGCACGTGGTGCTGGCGGCCGGCTCGGAGCCGGTGATCCCCCCCGTCCCCGGGCTCCGCGAGCTGGAGGGCGTCTGGACCAACCGCGAGGCCACCGGGATGAAGGAGGTCCCGCGGCGGCTGCTGGTGCTGGGCGGCGGGGCCGTGGGCGTGGAGCTGGCGCAGGCGGTCCGCCGCCTGGGCGGGGAGGTGGCGCTGGTGGAGGGCGGGGAGCACCTGCTGGCGCGCGAGCCGCGGCCGCTGGGCGAGGCGCTGGGCGAGGTCCTGCGCCGGGACGGCATCGAGCTGCACCTGGGCGTGATGGCCGCCGCCGCCCGCCGAGAGGGATCGGACTACGTGCTGGCGCTCGCCGACGGCCGCGAGCTGCGCGGCGACCGCCTGCTGGTGGCCACCGGCCGGCGGCCGCGCGTGGCGGAGCTCGGCCTGGAGACGGTGGGCATCCGCGCGGAGGCGCGCGGCATCCCCGTGGACGCCCGCCTCCGCGCGGCGGACCGCGTCTGGGCGATCGGCGACGTCAACGGCATCTGGCAATTGACGCACGTGGGCAAGTACCAGGGCGAGGTGGTCGCCGACAACATCCTGGGCGAGCCCCGCGAGGCCCGTTTCGAGGCGGTGCCGCGCGTCTACTTCACCGACCCGCAGGCGGCGGCCGTGGGCTCGGCCGAGGGGCGCTTCAGCGCCACCGTCGCGCTCCGCGGCGTCGCCCGGACCGCCACCTACACCCGCGCCTACGCCGAGAGCAACGGCTTCCTCACGCTGCTCGGCGACGGCGAGCGGCTCACCGGCGCCTACGCGCTGGGGCCGGAGGCCGGGGAGTGGCTGCAGCAGGCGACGCTGGCGATCCGCGCCCGCGTCCCGCTGGACGTGCTGCGCGACACCATCCAGCCGTTCCCGACCTTTTCGGAGGCCTTCGCGGAGGCGCTGCACGCGCTGCGCGCGCGGTCCGCGCCGGCGCCTCGGCCCGCCCTGGCGGGCTCCGCCGCGTCCTGACCCCTCCCCCTCCAGCGACGGACGCCGACCATGCGCCCCGACATCGTCCCCGGAGCCGTCTTTCCCGACTACGAGCTCCCCGACCACCGCGGCAAGCGCCGCCGCCTCTCCGAGCTGCAGGGCGGCGACCCGCTGGTGCTGGTGCTCTCCCGCGGCGGCTACTGCCCCAAGGACCGGCGGCAGCACGAGGGGCTCCTCCAGCTCCACCGCGAGATGCTGGTGGGCTACTGCCGCCTGGTCACCCTCTCCACCGACAACCTGATCGAGACCAACGAGTTCCGCACGGCGATGGGAGCGCAGTGGACGTTCCTGTCGGACGCGGGGCGCAAGGTGCAAAAGGACCTGGACATCGCCGAGTACACCGACCCGCACCACGACCCCATGATCCCCCACACGCTCGTCCTGGAGCCCGGCCTGCGCGTGTTCAAGGTGTACGACGGCTACTGGTTCTTCGGGCGGCCCACGGTGGAGGAGCTGCGCATGGACCTGCGCGCCGTGCTGCGGCGCTGCCGCCCGGACTGGGAGATCGGCGGCGCGGAGCGGCGCGCCGCCTGGGAGCGCGGGGACCGGGCGGACTTCTTCCCGTACGGCAGGACGGAGGCGCAATTGTTCGCCGAGCAGGAGTGATCCGCCCCGGCCCGCGTACGCGGACCGGGGCGGATCCCGGCCGGGGTCAGCCGTCGGCCCGGCGGGCGGCGGCCTCGTGGCCGCCGTCCCACCACCCCGTCACCAGCGCGGCGTACTCGTCGGCGGTGTCCTCCCAGGTGAAGTGCCCGGTGTCCAGGACGGCGAGCTTGCTCGCGGGGAGCCGCTCGGCCAGGAACTCCGCGTTCACCAGCGGCACGAAGGGGTCCCGCCGCCCGGCGACGATCAGCGCCGGCGTCCGGATCGCCGGCAGCAGCCCGGCCAGGTCGGGGAGCTCCGTGGGGTAGGCGCGGACGTAGGCCATGGACTCGGCGAAGCGCTCGCCCTCGTACGCGGACAGGTAGTCCTCGCGCGCGGCGTCGCTGGGCGTGTACCGCTCCAGCGTCCCCATCGCCTCGGCGACGACCTGGCGCCCGTCGATGCGGCGGTACGCCTCCACGTCGGGGGCCTCGATCCACTCCTTGAGCGGCCCGCTCACCTGCAGCGGCACCGCGGCCCCCCCGCTCCCCACCACCAGGCTGCGGATCCGCCCGGGGCCCAGGGCGGCGGCGAAGAGCGCGGCGCTGCTCCCCACGTCGGGGCCGACCACGTGCGGCCGCTCCATCCCGAAGGCGTCCGCCGCCCGCAGGACGAACTCGCCCATGGCGCGCGAGGACATGAGCGCGTCGCGGCGCTCGGAGTGGCCGAAGCCGGGGAGGTCGATCGCGACCAGGCGCGCGCGCTCGGCGAGCCGCGGCCACGTGGCCTCGTACGAGTACAGGCTCTCCGGCCACGGGCTGAGGAGGAGGGCGTGCGCGCCCGTGCCCGGGTCGGCGCTCTCGGCGTAGCGGACGGACAGGCCGTCGATGGCGCGGAACTTCGGCTGGATGGACGCGTGCAGCGAAGTGCTCATGGGTCGGATTCTCCTGGTTCGATTTCAGGCGCCGCGCTGCCGCAGCGGCGCGAACGCCGCGCGCAGCTCCGCCGAGAACAGCTCCGGCTCCTCCCAGGCGGCGAAGTGGCCGCCGCGGTCGGCCTCGTGGAAGTAGCTCAGCGTGGGGAAGGCGCGGCGGGCCCACGCCTCCTGCACGCGCACGATCTCGTCCGGGAAGAGCGTCACGGCCACCGGCACCCGGATCTCGGCGGACCTCTGCGCGGTGGCGCTGAGCAGGCTCCCCTGGCGGCCCTCCCAGTAGAACCGCGCCCCCGAGGCCACGGTGTTGGTGAGCCAGTGCAGCGAGAAGTTGTCGAGCACCTCGTCGCGCGTCGGCGTCTGCTCCGGGTCCCTGCCGTACGTCCACTTGGCGAACCCGCCGTGCACCAGCATCCACCCCGCGAGCCCGGCGGGGGAGTCCGTCAGCCCGTAGCCGACCGCCTGCGGCCGCGCGCCCTGCATCACCAGGTAGCTCAGGCCACCACCCCGCAGGTAGATCGCGAAGTCGCGGATGGCCTCGCGCTCCCCCTCCGGGAAGGAGGCCAGCCCGCTCTCGTCGCCGCCCACCGCCGCGCCGAGGGCGGCCTCCACCTCGGGCGTGAGCCCCGCCGGCAGGTTGGTGTGGATGCCCAGCAGCCCCGGGGGCGCCTGGCGCCCCATCGCCTCGACCACGCCCGCGCCCCAGTCGCCGCCCTGGGCGACGTAGCGCCCGTACCCCAGCCGCTTCATCAGCGCGTCGAAGGCGCGGCCGGTGCGCTCCACCCCCCAGCCGGTCTCCGTGGGCCGCGACGAGAAGCCGTAGCCGGGCAGCGACGGGATCACCACGTGGAAGGCGTCCTCCGCCCGCCCGCCGAACCGGGTGGGGTCCGTGAGCGGCTCGATCAGCTTGAGCTGCTCGACGACGGAGCCCGGCCAGCCGTGCGCGACCACGAGCGGCATGGCGTCGGGGTGGCGCGAGCGGACGTGGAAGAAGTGGAAGTCCACGCCGTCGATGCGGGTGATGAACTGCGGGTGGGCGTTGAGCTTCGCCTCGCCCCTGCGCCAGTCGTACTCCGTGGCCCAGTAGCGCACGAGCTCCTGCAGGTCGGCGAGCCGCGCGCCCTGCGAGGCGTCCGCGACCGTCTCCCGGTCGGGCCAGCGGGTCATCGCCAGGCGCCGCCGCATCTCGGCGACCTCGGGCTCGGGCACGTGCGCGCGGAAGGGGCGGATCGCCTCGTCGTCCGCGTCCCCGGTCGGCGCGGGCGCCGCGGCCGGCGCGTCCATGGTGAGCTGCGTCATGTTCGGTCTCCTCCTGGTGTCGGTGTCGGGCGGGGCGGCGCGCTACCGCGGCGGGGCGGGCCGGGCGTGGTGCCCGTGCGCCTGCCCGGCCGCGCCGGCGCGGGCCGGGATGGTGAACGTGTGCGTCACCTCCTGCCCGGGGAACACGTTGTGGTCCGGGTCGACCAGCTGGATCGTCACCTTGTGGGTCCCCGGCGGGAAGTTGGCGATGTCGATGGTGTTGTTGTCGCTCGCGTCCGCCCACCACCAGGGGAGGTCGTCCACGATCACGTGCAGGTGCCCGACGCGCGGGGACACCTGGCGGGCGCCGGGCCCGAACACCTGCGCGATGCGCAGGTTCTCCACCCGGTACTGGGCCCAGTAGACGCCCAGGGGGAGCCCCTCGGCGAGCGGGGGGTCCACGATCAGCCTGGGCGGCGGCTCGTTCTCGATGGCCACGTACGGCGAGGCGCCGCGGTAGGCCTTCGCGGTCGGGGCGGAGGCGCCCGCGGTCTGGGCGGCCGCGCCCGTGGCGAGCGCGGCCGCCGCCGCGGCCAGTGCGAGGGTCCGGGTGAGCATGGTCATGGCGGTCTCCTTTCGACGGTGGTTCGCGGTTGAGCGGATCGGCGCGGCTCCCCTTCCCCGGGGTCAGCGCAGCGTCCTGAACGCCGCCCGGATCTCCCGGGCGAAGAGCTGGGGCTCCTCCCACGCCGGGAAGTGGCCGCCCCGCTCGGCCCGGTTGAAGTAGACGAGGGTGGGGAAGGCGCGGCGGGCCCACGTCTCCGGCGCCCGGAACAGGTCGTCGTCCGGGAACGCGGTGATGGCGACGGGGATCCGGATGCTGTCGGTCTTCTGCGCGGCCGCGCTGATCAGGGTCTGGTCGCGGTTCTCCCAGTAGAGCCGCGCCCCCGACGCCGCGGTGTTGGTGAGCCAGTGCAGCGAGAAGTTGTCGAGCACCTCGTCCACCATCGGGGTCTGCTTCGGGTCCCTGCCGTACGTCCACTTCCCGAACCCGCCGTGCACGAGCATGAACCCCGCGAGCCCGGCGGGGGAGTCCGTCAGCGCGTAGCCCACGGCCTGCGGCCGCGTGCTCATCATGGTCAGGTAGGACCAGCCCCCGTTCTTGAGGAAGCTGCTCAGCGCGTCGAACTCCGCGCGCTCCTGGTCGGAGAGTCCCTCCGGCGCCGGTTCGCCCCTGGCGATCGCCTCGGCCGCGTCGGGCGGGAACACCGCCGGCAGGTTGGTGTGGATGGCGAGCAGCCCCTCGGGCGCCTGCCGCGCCATCGCCGTGACCACGCCCGCCCCCCAGTCCCCACCCTGCGCCAGGTAGCGCGCGTAGCCCAGCCGCTTCATCAGCGCGTCCCACGCGCGGCCGATGCGCTCCACCCCCCACCCGGTCTCCGTGGGCCGCGACGAGAAGCCGTAGCCCGGCAGCGACGGGATCACCACGTGGAACGCGTCCTCCGCCCGCCCGCCGTGCCGCGTGGGGTCGGTGAGGGGCTCGATGGCCTTGATCTGCTCGAACACCGAGCCCGGCCACCCGTGCGTGATGATGAGCGGCATCGCCTCCGGGTGGCGCGAGCGGACGTGGAAGAAGTGGACGTCCACGCCGTCGATCCGGGTCATGAACTGCGGATATGCGTTGAGGTTCGCCTCGCCCCGGCGCCAGTCGTAGTCCGTGGCCCAGTGGCGGACGAGCCCCTGGAGGTCGGCGAGCCGCGCGCCCTGCGAGGCGTCCGCGACCGTCTCCCGGTCGGGCCAGCGGGTCGCGGACAGGCGCCGCCTCATCTCGGCGAGGTCGGCGTCGGGCACGTGCACGCGGAACGCGCGGACCGCCTCCTCGCCGGCCGCTTCGCCGGCGATCGGCGCCGCCTTCGGCGGTTCCATGGTGAGCTGCGTCATGTAGGCCTCCCTGGGAGTGTCTGGGATCGTGACGGACCGCGCGGGGCGCCGGGGCGCCGCCGCCGGACGTGGGAGCAATCTCCGGCGGGCGGGGGTGTCCAGACATTGCACGATGGTATCGGCCGATACCTTGGTATTCCGGCTGGCGCCGCGGGCCGCCGGGCAATACCATCGTGCAATGGAGGGGGAGGCGATCGCGGGCGAGATTGCGTGGGGATGCGGCGCGCGGCGCCGCGCGAGCCTTGGCGCCATTCACACCGGGGAGGTCCCATGCTCCAGCACGCCACCATGCAGCCGAAGTGCGCCGCCCCGCCCCGGCGGCTCGCCGGCGCGCTCGCGGCCGCCGCGGCCGTCATCCTGTGCGCGTGCGGCGGCGGCGCCGACGCCGCGGCCGCCGCACCGGGCTCCGCGGCGGCGGCAGCGGCGGAAGCGCCTCCCCGGGATGCGCCCGCGATCGCGCCGATCGGGGTGCGCAACGGCAGGTACCTGGACGTGCCGGCCTCGGCGCGGGGGCCGGCGCTCCCGGCGGGCAAGGCGTACCGGCTGCAGGAGCTGGGGCGCGGGCTGTACATGGTCACCGACAACGCCTACCAGTCCATGTTCATGGTCCACGACGGCGGCGTGGTGGTGGTGGACGCGCCGCCGGCCTACGCGGCGCACATCCCCGCCGCCATCCGGGAGGTGACGGACAGGCCGATCACGCACCTGGTCTACAGCCACTCCCACATCGACCACATCGGCGGGGCCGGGCAGCTGGGCGGCACCCCTGTCATCGTCGCGCACGAGGAGACCGCGCGGCTGCTCCGGCGCGCCGCGGACCCGAAGCGTCCGCTCCCCACCGTCACCTTCGCCGACCGCCACACCCTGCGCGTCGGCGGCCAGGTGCTGGAGCTGTCGTATCCCGGCAACGGGCACGAGCCCGGCAACCTCTACATCCACGCGCCCGAGCAGCGCGTGCTGATGGTGGTGGACGTGGTCTTCCCCGGCTGGATGCCGTGGCGCCGCTTCGCGCTGGCGCAGGACGTGGCGGGATACTTCGCGCAGGTGGAGGAGATCGGGAGGCGGAGGGACTGGGACACGCTGGTGGGCGGCCACGTGGCGCGCACGGGCACGCACGCGGACGTGGAGCTGCAGGCCGCCTTCAACCGCGACGTCCGGGAGGCGGCGGCCGCCGCGCTCGCCTCGACCACGCCGGGCGAGGGGCTCGACCCGCTGGACGGGAGCAACCCGTGGGCGGTCGCCGACCACTACATCGACCGCGTGGCGGCCAAGTGCGTCGACGCGCTCACCCCCGGGTGGTCCGGCCGGCTTGCCGCGTTCGACGTGTACGTGTGGGACCAGTGCTACGCGATGGAGCAGAGCCTGCGCATCGAATGAGCGCGCGCTGCCTGCTCGCGGCGGCGCTGGCGTGCTGCGCGTGCGCGCCCGGCCTGGCGCAGTCGCCCGACCTGGGGCAGTACGCGCACACCGCCTGGAGAGTGCGGGACGGCGCGCCCGGGGCCGTCCGAAGCTTCGCCCAGGGTGCGGACGGCGTGCTCTGGATCGGCTCGGAGCAGGGCCTCTTCCAGTACGACGGCGTGCGCTTCGAGCGGTTCGAGTCGCCACCGGGCCAGGCACGGCTGCCGCTCGGGGTGTTCTCCCTCCTGGCGCTCCCGGACACCTCGCTGTGGATCGGGCACCTCAGCGGCGGCGTGAGCGTGCTCCACCGGGGGAAGGTCGTCGCCTACGGCATGCAGGACGGCCTGCCCAGGGGCTCCGTGACCGCGATCGCCCGGGACTCCGCGGGGAGCACGTGGGCGGCGACGGGGGCCGGGCTGGCCCGCCTCCGGGGCCGCCGGTGGGAGGAAGCGGGCCCGCGCGACGGTTATCCGAGAGGGCTCACCCTCCCCGTCCTCGTGGACCGGAGAGGGGCCGTCTGGGCCGGAAACCCGAGCGGGTACTACGTCCTCCGCCCGGGAGCCACGCGCTTCGAAAGGCGCGTGGTGACCGTGGCGGGTCGACCCGGCACGACGACCGGATACCTGACGATGGCGCCGGACGGCTCTCTCTGGGCGGCGGGGCCGGGGGTCGGGCTGTTCCTGGTCGCCGACGCGGGCGGAAACCCACCGCCCCCCGACACGCGCCAGTACCCCGTCACGGGGCTGAACGGGATATGGACGGTCGGACGGGGTCATCCCGCCGTGGCGTTCAGCCGCACGGGCACCCTCGTCCGGGTCTGGCTCTCGGGCACGGCGAACGGTCCGGGCCAGGGTCCGGCAGCCGATGGAATGAGATCGGCCGCGATCCCGTTCTCGCGGGCTGCCGGGATGAGCGGGGACGTCGTCACGGCCGCGCTGTACGACCGGGAGGGAACCCTCTGGGTCGGGACGCCGACGGGCATCGACCGGTTCCGCCCGAGCAAGCTCACGCCGGTCGTGTGGCCGGAGCCCGTTCAGGATCCGGCCGTCGTCGCGGACACGAACGGGGCGGTCTGGGCCAGCGCCCGGAACAGTGCATCGGTCGGCCTGTTCACGATCGGCGGCCGGGTGGTCCCGCGGCCCGACGGCCCGCGGAACCTGGCGTGCCTCTACCGGGACCTCGACGGCGGCATCTGGCTGGGAGGCGACGGAGTGTGGGAGCGTAAGGGAGCGGCATTCGTGTCCGTGCCGCTGCCGGTATCGTTGTTCGCGCGCCCTTCCGACAACCCCCTGGTCCAGGCGATCGCGCGGGACCGCGACGGCCGGCTGTGGGTGGCGCTCACGGTCGAAGGCGTGTACCGCCGAAGCGCCGCGGGCGCCTGGGAGAGGTTCGGTCCGAGGCAGGGGCTGGACAGCGTGGGGGCCACCGTCATCACGACGGACAGCGCGGGGCGGACGTGGCTCGGGTACGGCACCACCCGCCAGGTGGCGATGGTGGTGGGCGATTCGGTCCGCGTGCTCACGGCGGCGGACGGGCTGGCCGTCGGGGGAGTGCTCGCCATCTCCGTGCATGGAAACCGGGTGTGGGTCGCGGGCGACTCCGGCGTGGCCGCACTCGACCCGCGCCGGCTCGCGGGGCGGGGCGGCCGGCGCTTCGCCGCGCTGCGCCTGGCCGGCGAGCCGCTGCGCGGGGTGTCCGGGATCGTCGAGACCGCGGACGGAGAGCTGTGGCTCAACGGCACCGACGGTGTCACGCGCATCCCCGCCGCGGAGGTCCGCCGCGTGCTCACCGACCCCGACTACCGGGCCCGGTACGAGCGCTTCGACCACCGCGACGGCATCGAGCCGCCGGCGCCGCAGGCACGCCCCCTCCCGTCGGCGGTCGCCGGCACGGACGGGCGGATCTGGTTCACCACCAGGGGCGGCGTCTCCTGGGTGGACCCGCGCCGGGTGCCGCGGAACACGGTGCCGCCGCCGGTGCAGCTGCGGGCGTTCACTGCCGGGGGGCAGCGCTGGTCCGTCGGCGATCCCGCGCGCGACACCCTCCGCCTTCCGCCGCGCACCACGCCGCTCGCCGTGGCGTACGCCGCCTACAGCCTGGCCATCCCGGAGCGCGTCCGGTTCAGGTACCGCCTGGAGGGCTTCGACACCGCCTGGCAGGACGCGGGCGGGCGGCGCGAGGCGTTCTACACCAACCTGCCGCCCGGCAGCTACCGCTTCCGCGTCGTCGCCGCCAACGACGACGGCGTGTGGAACACGGCGGGCGCGTCGCTCGCCTTCACGATCGAGCCGGCGTGGAACCAGACGTGGTGGTTCCGCGCGCTCGCGGCCGCCCTGCTCGTGCTGGCGCCCGCCGCCGCGGCCGCCGCATGGCAGCGCCGGCGCGCCCGGCGGGCGGCCGAGCGCGCGCAGGCGCGGTTCGAGGCGATGCTCGCGGAGCGCACCCGCGTCGCCCGCGAGCTGCACGACACCCTGCTGGGCGACATGGCCGGCGTGGCGATGCAGCTCAGCGCGGGGGCGCGGCGCGTGGAAGCGTCCGGCACGGCCGACAGGGAGGTCGTGGAGCTGCTCGCCGGGCTGGGCGCGCAGGTGCAGCGCGCGCTGGCCGAGGCCCGCCGCTCCGTCACCGGCATGCGCGCGGCCCCCGAGCCGCTGCCGCCGCTGCACGAGCGCCTCGCCGACGCCGCCCGGCGCGCCTTCGCCGGGACGGCGGTCGCCGTCCGCGTGGAGCACACGGGCTCGCCGCGCCCGCTGGCGCCGGGCGTGGAGGCGGAGATCCTGGGGATCGCGGCCGAGGCCCTGAGCAACGCGCGCAGGCACGCCGAGTGCCGCAGCGTGGCGGTGGCGTGCGACTACGCGCCGCGGGAGCTGCGCGTGCGGGTGCGCGACGACGGGCGGGGCTTCGACCCCTCGCGGCCGCCGCCGGCGGGGCACTGGGGGCTGGCGGGGATGCGCGAGCGGGCCGCCTCGGTCGGCGCCACGCTCGCCGTCGCCAGCGCCCCGGGCGCGGGGACGGAGGTGGCGCTCGTCCTCCCCGCGGGGAAGCGCCGGCGGAGGTGGTGGCCCCGGCTCGCCGCGGCGCTCGCCGCGTGCACCGGGCTCGCCGGCCCCGCCCGGGCGCAGGCGCCGTCGCTCGCCGAGATGGACCGCGCCGCCTGGACCGCGCGCGACGGCGCCCCGCAGGGAGTCACGGCGCTGGCGCAGGCGCCGGACGGCACGCTCTGGGTGGGGACCGACGGTGGCCTGTACAACTTCGACGGCCGCACCTTCGCCGCGTTCCAGCCCACGGCCGGCGATCCGCAGCTGCCGCCCGAGACGGTACGGTCGCTCCTCGTCGCCCGCGACGGGACGCTGTGGATCGGCTTCTACGGGTCGGGGGTGGCGCGGGTCGCCCGCGGCCGCGTCACGATCTACCGGATGGCGGGCGAGCTCCCGCTCAACACCGTCGATCAGATCCGGGAGGCGCGCGACGGAAGCATCTGGGCGATCAACGACCTGTCCGGGCTGTTCCGGTTCAGCCGCGGCGACACGGCCTGGCGCGCCGAGACGCTGCCGCCGGAGGCCGCCGGCGCGCGCGTCGGGGGCCTCTACATCGATTCGTCCGACGCGCTGTGGCTGGCGCAGGGCGGCCGCATGTTCAGACGCCAGCTGCCGCGGACGGCCTACGCCGTTGCCGACGTGCCGGCGGACGTCGTCTTCGGCTTCGCGGAAACGCCCGGCGGCGACATCTGGATGGCGGACTACGACATGCGAGCGGACCACGGACGTCTGCAGAGGTTCGACCGCGCCGGCAGGGTCCTCGCCTCGCTCAGCCATCCGGGAAACGCGTCGGCCGTCGCCCATACGGCGGATGGCTCGCTCGTCGTCGCGCTGGACGGCGTGCTGCGCCGATACCGCGCGGACGCGCTCACCGGGAGGACCGCGCTCCCGCTGGGCCCGGCCACCGACTCGTACGGCAGCGCTCCGGGCGTGAGGGGGAGCGTGCGGGCGGTCCTGCCGGATTCGGATCACAACATCTGGATCGGCGGGCGCCGCGGCCTCGAGCGGCTCAGGGCGCCCCGCCTCGTTCCGTTCCGCCCCGGCGGCATGGACGGCGTGTGGACCCTCTGCGCCGGCGCGCGCGGGGACGTGTTCCTGTCGTCCACCCTGGGCGAGGTCTCCCGCGTGGCCGGCGGGGTCGTCCGGCGGCTTCCCGTCACCGAGGGGCAGGGCGTCTCGTGCGGCAACGACGGCGTGACGCGCGTGTTCGACGCGCGCAACCTCTGGGAGGTGCACGGCGAACGGCTCCAGCGCGTTCCGTTGATTCCCGGCCTGCCGCCGTACGAGCTCCTCCAGGTCGTGGCCACGTCGGACCATACGTTGTACGCAATGGTCGGAGGCAGCCCCGAGTCGTTCGGCGGTCTCTGGCGGTCCAGGGACGGACGGTGGAGCAGGGTCGCCGCCGAGGGCGTGCTCCGGGGCGCGGGATTCACGGCGTACGTCGACGGGCGCGACCGCCTGTGGGTCGGCTACAACCGCGGGCGGATCGGCCGTCCGCTCGACGGCCGGGTGCTCTCGTCCGGCACCCCAGGGCTCGGCAGCGTGCTCGCGATCCTGGAGACCCCGCACGGCCTGTTCGCCGCCGGAACCTACGGCCTGGCGGTGCTCCGCGACACGAGCTTCCAGATGCTCCGGTTCGCCGACCGGGCCTCCACCCTGGGCGTGGCCGGACTGGTCGAGTCGGGCGACGGCGACCTGTACCTGAACGCCGTGCAGGGGATCGTCCGTGTGCGCGCGGCGGAGCTCCGTGCCGGCCTCGCCGATCCGCGGTACCCGATGAAGTCGGAGCGGGTCACCGAAGGCGAGTTCACCGGCCCCGCCCGGGTGTCCGGCTCCACGACCACGGCGGCGCGGGCGGCGGACGGCACGCTCTGGTTCAGCATGCTCAACGGCGTGGTCCGCTACGATCCCGACGCGCCACGCTCCCCCGGCAGGCCCCCGATCCTGTCGATCCGCTCCATCACCGCCGACCGCGTGCCGCTCGGCGAGAGGGGGACGTTCGACCCCCAGCCGGGCACGCTCGCCATCCGCTACTTCGGCGTGAACCTGACGGCGCCGGACCGCGTGCGGTACCGCTACAGACTGGAAGGGTTCGACCGGGAGTGGCAGGAGGCCGGCGGCCGCACGGAGGCCATCTACACGCGCCCGCCGCCGGGCACCTACACCTTCCGGGTGATGGCGGCGAACGAGCGCGGCGAGTGGACGGCGCCCGTGGCCTCCGTGCCGTTCACCGTGCTGCCCAGCTTCTGGCAGACCCGCTGGTTCGCCGTGCTGGCCGCCGCCGCGCTCGCCGCGCTGGCGTGGCTCGCCTACACGCTGCGCGTCCGCTCCATCACGGCGGTTCTCCGGGCACGGTTCGACGCCACGCTCGCCGAGCGCACCCGAGTCGCCCGCGAGCTGCACGACACGCTGCTGGGCGACATGGCCGGCCTGGCGATGCAGCTCGCCGCCGGGGCCCGCCGCGTGGAAGCGTCGGGCGCGGCCGACCGGGAGGTCGTGCAGCTGCTGGCCGGGCTGGGCGCGCAGGTGCAGCGCGCGCTGGCCGAGGCGAGGAGCTCCGTCACCGCCATGCGCGCGGCGCCCGAGAGACTGCCCCCGCTGCACGAGCGGCTCGAAGAGGCCGCGCGGCGCGCCTTCGCCGGCACGGCGGTCGTCGTCCACGTGGAGCACTCGGGCGTGCCGCGCCCGTACCCGCCCGCCGCGGAGGCCGAGGTCCTCGCCGTCGCCGCCGAGGCCCTGAGCAACGCGCGCAGGCACGCGGAGTGCCGCGGCGTGACGGTGGCGTGCGACTACGGGCCGCGGGAGCTGCGCGTGCGGGTGCGCGACGACGGGCGCGGCTTCGACCCCGCGCGGCCGGCGCCGGCCGGGCACTGGGGGCTGGCGGGGATGCGCGAGCGGGCGGCCTCGGTCGGCGCCACGCTCGCCGTGGCCAGCGCCCCGGGCGCGGGGACCGAGGTGGCGCTCGTCCTCCCCGCCGGGGAGCGCCGGCGGAAGGGGTGGACCCGGCTCCTCCGGCCCGGACGGGGCTGACGCGCGGGATCCGGCGCACTCCCCGGATGGGGAGTGCAAAGATCCGGCGTCCGGGCGATGTTCTCTCCGGCCCGCGCGCCGCATAATGAGGCGGGCCAGCACACGGAGAGAGCCATGCAACCCGACGGCGCCCGCGTCCACGTCCGCGTCCTCGCGGCCGACGACCACCCGGTGGTGCGGCTGGGCATCGCGGCGATGCTCGCCAACGAGCCCGACATGGAGGTCGTGGCCGAGGCGGGCAACGGCGCCGAGGCCGTCGCGCTCTTCGAGGCGCGGCGGCCCGACGTGGTGCTCATGGACCTGCAGATGCCGGAGATGGGCGGCGTGGCGGCGATCCGCGCCATCCGCGCCATGGACCCGGACGCGCGGGTCATCGCCCTCACCACGTACGACGGCGACGCCGAGATCCACCGGGCGCTGAGCGCGGGCGCGTGCGCGTACCTGCTCAAGGACGCGCTGATCGAGCAGCTCGTCGCCGCCATCCGCTCGGCGGCCGCGGGAAGGCGGACGATCCCCGCCCCGGTGGCCCTCCGGCTGGCGGAGTTCACCCCCCGGGCGGACCTCACCGCCCGCGAGCTGGAGGTGCTCCGGCACGTCGCCAGGGGGCTCGGCAACAAGGAGATCGCCCGGGAGATCGGCCGCTCGACGGAAACGGTCAAGGCCCACCTGGAAAGCATCTTCCGCAAGCTCGGCGCCCGCGACCGCGCGCACGCGGTGACCATCGCGCTGCAGCGCGGCTTCATCCGCCTGGGCGAATGAGCGCGTCGATGCGGCGGGATCCCCTCGACGTGCCGCGCGCCGGGCCCGCCGGCGGCAGGGAGCCCCTGGAGATCGTCGCGCCGGGCCGTCCGCTCCCCCACATGCTCCACGCGCTGTGCAGGTACCTGGAGTCCGCCTCCGCCGACTGGGAGCGCAGGGAGGCGGAGCTCAGGCGGAGCGAAGCGTTCCTCGCCCAGGCCCAGCGGCTCACCCGCACCGGCAGCCTGTGGTGGAAGCCGTCCACCGGCGAGATCGCGTGGTCCGACGGGAACTACCGGCTCATGGGGTACCCGGTCGGCATCACGCCGACGGTGGAGATGGCGATGGAGCGGTGCCACCCCGACGACCTGCCGCGCGTGCAGGAGACGCTGGCCGCGGCGGTCCGCGACGGCGCCGGCGCGGAGTTCGAGCACCGGCTGCTCATGCCGGACGGCTCCGTCAAGCACGTCCGCGTCGTCTTCCAGAGCGTGGGGACGCCCGGGGATCCGGAGTTCATCGGCGCGGCCACCGACATCACGGAGTGGAAGCGGGCGGAGGAGGGGCTGCGCCGCAGCGAGGCGTACCTGGCCGAGGCGCAGCGCCTCAGCTCCACCGGCAACTTCGGCTGGAGCGCCGGCGGCGGCCGCCACGTCTGGTCCGACGAGACCTTCCGCATCTTCGGCCTCGACCGCTCCGCGCCGGTCACGCGCCGGGCCATCCTGGAGCGCGTGCACCCGGAGGAGCTGGACACGGTGCGGGAGCTGATCGCGCGGGCGGAGGAGGGGCAGGACGTGGACCAGGAGTTCCGGCTCCTGCTCCCCGACGGCGAGACCCGGCACGTGCACGTGGTGGCGCACGGCGTCCGGGACCGGGACGGCCGGCTGGAGGTGGTGGGGGCCATCCGGGACGTCACCGGGGAGCGGCGCTCCGAGGAAGCGCTCGGCGGGCTGCGCTCGGAGCTCGCGCGCGTCGCCGGGGTGGCGGGGCTGGGGGCGCTGGCCGCGTCGATCGCGCACGAGGTGGGGCAGCCGCTGTCGGGCGTGGTGACCAGCGCAAGCACCTGCCTGCGCATGCTGGCGAGGGAGCCGGCCGACGTGGAGGGCGCGAGGAGGACCGCGCGGCGGGCGATCCGCGACGCCGACCGCGCGGCCGGGGTGATCGCGGGGGTGCGCGCGCTCCTGGCCGGCAGGCCGCCGGCGGCCGAGCCGGTGGACCTGAACGCGGCCACGCGCGAGGTGGCCGCGCTGTCGCGGGGCGAGCTGCAGCGGGGCCGCGCCGCCCTGCGCCTGGAGCTTGCCGGGGACCTCCCCCCGGTCGCGGGGGACCGCGTCCAGCTGCAGCAGGTGGTCAGCAACCTGCTCCGCAACGCCGTCGAGGCGATGGGCGGCGTCGAGGACCGCCCCCGGCAGGTCGTGGTCCGCACGGCGCTCGGCGAGGACGGCAGCGTCTGCCTGAGCGTGAAGGATTCGGGCGTGGGGTTCGAGCCGGGCGAGGCCGGGCGGCTCTTCGACGCGTTCTACACCACCAAGCCCGACGGCATGGGCATCGGCCTGGCCGTCAGCCGGTCCATCGTCGAGAGCCACGGAGGGCGCCTCCGGGCGGCGCCCAACGACGGGCCGGGCGCCACCTTCGCCTTTTCCCTCCCCCCCTTCCCCGGCACCGCCGGCTGAGCCGGCGCGCCGGGGCCCGGCCGATACCTCGGTGCAATGGATCCGGCCCCGCGCCGCGGCCAGATTCCCGGAGGCACAGGTCATTCCGCATCCACGAGCCACGGGAACGACCCATGACGGACAGCATCGCCCAAGACCGCCGCGGCTTCCTGGGGAGCGCGGCCGCGGCCCTCGCCGCCGCCCGCTTCGGCTCGCTCGGCGCGCTCCTCCCGCAGGCGGCGTGCGCGCCCCGGGCGGCGCTCGCCGCCGGCGAGCTGGCATCGCTGGGCCAGGCGACCGGGTGGCTCAACTCCCCGGCGCTGACCCCGGCCGCGCTGCGCGGCAGGGTGGTCCTGGTGGACTTCTGGACGTACACCTGCATCAACTGGCTCCGCCAGCTCCCCTACGTCCGCGCCTGGGCCGACGGGTACGCGGACCGCGGCCTGGTGGTGATCGGGGTGCACACGCCGGAGTTCGCCTTCGAGAAGGACCCGGACAACGTGCGCCGCGCCGTGCGGGAGCTGGACGTCCCCTACCCGGTGGCGGTGGACAGCGACTACGCCATCTGGAACGCCTTCCGGAACCGGTACTGGCCCGCCCTCTACCTCCTGGACGCGGAGGGGCGCATCCGCTACACCCACTTCGGCGAGGGCGAGTACGAGCGCTCGGAGGGGATGATCCGCAAGCTGCTGGAGGAGGCCGGGGCCGGCGACCCGGGCGGCCCGGTCGACGTCCGGGGCCGCGGCGTCGAGGCGCCCGCCGACTGGGGGAGCCTGAAAAGTCCGGAGACCTACCTGGGCTACGCGCGCGCCGAGGGCTTCGCCTCGCCCGGCGGCGTGCTGCCGGGCGGGCGCCAGCTCTACCAGGCCCCGGCGCGGCTGGCGCGCAACCAGTGGGCGCTGTCGGGCGACTGGGCGGTGGAGGGGCAGCCCGCCACGCTGCACGCGCCCGGCGGCCGGATCGTGCACCGCTTCCACGCCCGCGACGTCCACCTGGTCATGGGCCCGGCGAAGCGCGGGGAGCAGGTGCGGTTCCGCGTCCGGCTGGACGGGGCCCCGCCGGGCGACGCCCACGGCATCGACGTGGACGCCGGGGGCGGCGGCACGGCGGCCGAGCAGCGGCTGTACCAGCTGATCCGGCAGCCCGGGCCCGTCGCCGACCGGCAGTTCGAGATCGAGTTCCTCGACCCCGGCATCCAGGCCTTCGCCTTCACCTTCGGCTGAGCCGGGAGCGTCAGAGCTGGACCTGGGAGCCCAGCTCCACCACCCGGTTCGGCGGCAGGCAGAAGAACGAGGTGGCCGGGCGCGCGTTGCGCGACATCACCGCGAACAGGCGCTCCCTCCAGGGGGCCATCCCCGGCTGGCGCGAGGGGATCAGCGTTTCCCTCCCCAAAAAGAACGAGGTCCGCATCGGCGCCAGCTCCAGCCCGTCCGCGCGGATGCCGGCCAGGGCCTCCGGCACGTCGGGCTCCTCCATGAAGCCGTAGCGGACGACGATGCGGTAGAAGCCGTGCCCCAGCGCCTCGACGGTGGCGCGCTCCGCCGCGTCCACGCGCGGCACCTCGGCCGTCTCCAGGGCCAGCAGCACCACCTGCTCGTGCAGCACCCGGTAGTGCTTCAGGCTGTGCAGCAGGGCCGGCGGGGTCCCGGTGGGGTTCCCGTACATGAACACCGCCGTCCCCGGCACGCGCTGCGGCGGGCTCCCCGCCACGTCGCGCACGAACAATTCCCAGGGGAGCGAGCTCGCCGAGAGCCGCCCGGCCAGGATGGCGCGGCCCGACTTCCAGGTGGTCATCAGCGTGAAGATCAGCGCGCCGACCGCCAGCGGGAACCAGCCGCCGTGCGGGATCTTGACCACGTTGGCGCCGAAGAAGGCCAGGTCCACCAGCAGGAAGAAGCCGCTGAACGCCGCGACCGCTCCCGCCCCCCACCTCCAGCGCTCCCGCTGCACCACGGCCAGCAGCAGGGTGGTCACCACCATGGTGGTGGTCACCGCCACCCCGTACGCCGCCGCCAGGCTGCTGGACGAGCGGAAGCCCAGCACCAGGCCGATGCAGGAGACCATCAGCAGCCAGTTGATCCCGGGGATGTAGATCTGCCCCCGCTCCCGCTCCGAGGTGTGCTCGATGGCCACGCGCGGCAGGTAGCCGAGCTGCACCGCCTGCATGGTGAGCGAGAACGCCCCCGAGATCAGCGCCTGCGAGGCGATGATCGCCGCCATCGTGGCGACCGCCACGGTCGGGTAGAGCGCCCAGGCGGGCACCATCTGGAAGAACGGGTTCTCCACCGCCTCCGGGCGGAGCAGGAGCAGCGCCCCCTGGCCGAAGTAGTTCAGCAGCAGCGCCGGGAGCACCACGGCGAACCAGGCCAGGCGGATGGGCTCGCGCCCGAAGTGTCCCAGGTCGGCGTAGAGCGCCTCGCCGCCGGTGACCACCAGGAACACCGATCCCAGCACCAGGAAGCCGTGCCAGCCGTTCTCGGCGAAGAAGCGCACGGCGTGGTGCGGGCTCGCGGAAAGGAGGACGCGCGGCTCGCGCGCGATCCACGAGACGCCCAGCGCCGCCAGCGCCGCGAACCAGACCAGCGTGACGGGCCCGAAGAGCCTGCCGATCACGGCCGTGCCGCGGCTCTGCACCGCGAACACGCCGACCAGCACCACGACGGCGATGGGAACGATGTACGGCTCGAAGAGCGGCGTCGCCACCCCGAGCCCCTCCACCGCGCTGAGCACCGTGATGGCGGGGGTGATGATCCCGTCGCCGTACAGCAGCGCCGTGCCGAACAGCCCCAGCAGGACCAGCGCCCGGCGCCCGCCCCTGCGCGTGGCCCCCACCGGGGTCACCAGCGCGGTGAGCGCCAGGATGCCGCCCTCGCCGCGGTTGTCGGCGCGCAGCACGAACACGGCGTACTTGACCGAGATCACCAGCACCAGCGACCAGAAGACCAGCGAGAGCACCCCGAAGACGCTGCTCTCGGTCACCGGCAGGTGGTAGTAGTGGAACGACTCGCGCACCGCGTACAGGGGGCTGGTGCCGATGTCGCCGTACACCACCCCGAGCGCCGCCAGCGCGAGGACCGCCAGGTAGCGGCCCCCGGGCTCGGCGCCGGGACGGCCGTGCGCGGCGGGCCCGTCGCCGTGGTCCCGCTCCTCCTCCGCCGCCCTCTCTTCCATCCGTGCCTCCTCCACTTCACGCGGTCGTGCTCGCGCACGGGGAGCGCGCGACGCCGCGCAAAGATGCGGGAAGTCCCGTTAAGGAAGCACAAAGACCGGCGGGCGCGGCGTCGGGAGGTCACGGAGAGGGCTCGCCGTCGGGGAGCTCCGCCGCGGGCAGGGCGAACCGGAACACGCTCCCGCCGCCGGGGCGCGGCTCGTACGCCAGCGACCCTCCCTGGGCCTCCGCCAGCCGGCGGGAGATGGACAGGCCGAGCCCCACCCCGCCGGCGTCCGGCTGGGCGCCACGGGCGCGGTAGAACGGCGAGAAGACCTGCTCGGCCTCCGCCGGCGGGATCCCCGGGCCCCGGTCCGCGACCTCGAACAGGAGCCGGTCGGCGTCCCGCCGCACCGCCAGCTCCACGGGCGTCCCGGGCGGGGCGTACTTGTGCGCGTTCTCCAGCAGGTTGACCAGGACGCGCAGGGAGTGGACGAAGTCGAAGCGCCCCAGCAGGACCGGCTCCGCCGGGCTCAGCGAGGCGCGCAGCTCGCGCCCGGCGAGCGGGCCGGCGGCGCGCTGCAGCGCGGCGCCGACCAGGTCCTCCGCCGCGGCCACCTGCGGGTCGAGCCGCAGCTCCCCCGCGTTCAGCCGCGACAGGTCGAGCAGGTCGGCCACGAACCGGTTGAGGCGGTCGGCCTCCTCCTCGATGTCCGCCGCCCGCTCGTCCCCCCCGCGGGCGATGTCGTGCGCCAGCGCCTTGATGGTGGTGAGCGGGGTGCGCAGGTCGTGCGACACCGAGGCGATCAGCGCGTCCTTGAGCCGGTCCGCCTCGCGCAGCGCCTCGGCGCGCTCCGCCTCGGCGGCGAGGCGCACGCGCTCGGCCGCCAGCGCCGCGTAGTACGAGAGCGCCGCGAAGAACCGGCGCTGCGGCGGGGCAAGCGAGATCCCGCCGTCCCGCTCCACGCGGAGCACCCCCACCGTCCTCTCGCGCACCCGCAGCGGGAGCGACAGCGCCCGCGCCTCCCCCGTCTCCGGCACGGCCGCGGCGGCTCCCAGCCCGGGGGCGAGCAGCCGCCGCGTCCCGTCCAGCCGCTCCACCACCCCGGTCCCCAGCCCGGCCGCCGCCGCGACCGCGGCCGCCGCCGCGCCGCCCGGCGGGGCGGGTCCCCCGGCGCGCGCGCCCGGCCCGGGCGCCCCGGACCCGTCCGGCAGCCAGATCTCGCACGCGTCCATCGCCAGCGTGCCGCGGATCACCTCGGCGACGGCGTGCAGCGCGTCCTCGGCGCGGCCGGCGTTCAGCGTCTCGGCGCCCAGCGTGGAGAGCCGCTCGACCTCGTCCGCGCGCAGCCGCGCCTCCTCGGCCTCGCGGCGGGCGCGGAAGAGGAGCTGGGTGGCCACCGCGGCCACCGCCAGGAACGCCAGCAGGACCAGCCAGTCGAGCGGGTCGTGGACGAGGAGGGTGCCGTACGGCGGGACGAAGAAGAAGTTGAAGCAGAGAAAGGAGAGGACCCCCAGCACCACCCCGCGGACGCGGCTCCCGCGCGTGCTCCCGGCGAGCACCAGCAGCAGGTAGGCGAGCGCGACGTGGGCACCGCCGAGCCCCGCGCGCACCGCGGCCATCCCGGCCGTGAGCGCCGCCAGAGCGGCGAGCCACGCGGCCCACCCGAGCGCCTCGCGGGCGCGCGCCGGCCCCGGCGGTGCGGGCACGCCCTCAGCCCGGGGCGCGGAAGCGGTAGCCCACCCCCGGCTCGGTCACGAGCAGCGTGGGACGGACCGGGTCGCGCTCGATCTTGCGCCGGAGGTTGGCCACGTGCACCCGCAGGTACGCCTGGGGGTCCCCGCCCGACCGCCCCCACACGGCGCGGAAGATCTGCTCGTGGGTGAGGGTGCGGCCCGCCCGGGCCACGAACGCGCGCAGCAGGTCCCACTCGGTGGGGGTCAGGTGGATCTCCGCGCCGTCGCGCGAGACCACGCGGCGCGCCAGGTCGATGCTGAGCCCCTCCAGCTCCACCGCGCCCGCGTCCGCGGGGAGCGGCGCGCTGCGGGCGCGGCGCAGCTGGGCGCGCACGCGGGCCTGGAGCTCGGCCGTGCCGAACGGCTTGGTCACGTAGTCGTCGGCCCCGGCGTCCAGCAGCGCCACCTTTTCGTGCTCCGAGTGGCGCGCGGAGAGCACCAGGATGGGCACGCTGGACCACTTCCGCACCTCGCGGCAGACGCTCGCCCCGGCCATGTCCGGGAGGCCCAGGTCCAGCACGATCAGGTCCGGGCGCTCCGCCGCGGCCAGGTCGATCCCGGCGCGCCCCGTCCCCGCCTCCAGCACCCGGGCGGCGACGCCTTCCAGCGCGTCGCGCACCACGCGGCGGATCCGCGGCTCGTCGTCGATCACCAGCACACTCGGGTCGGGCACGGCAGGGCCTCGGTCCAGGGGGATGGGGCATGCAAGGTGGGCGTCCACCGCGGGCGCGTGCAAGGGCACGCGCCGTGAGCCTCTCCCCGCCCGGGTCCGTGAGCGTGCGCTTCGCGGAGCCGCGGCGCGCCGCCGCGGGCGCCGCGTGACACCGTTCCCGTCCACAGGGGCTCCCGGCCGCGCGGCGGCCGGGAATCCCCCGCGGGCCGGGCCGTTCAGGAGTTGAAGGTGTCGACCGACTCGGCGTCCTGGCCCCGGAGCACCTCCTCGGCACGCGCGATCTCGCCGGCCGTGCCGTGCGCGACGAGCAGGAACTTGTCGGCGCGGATCGCCTCCTCGTAGGCCACGACGGAGTCCTTGGGGATCCCGATGCCGTACAGCGCCCCCGCCAGCGCGCTCGCCCCGCCGCCCACGGCGCCCCCGCCGATCGCCCCCGCCAGCATGGAGGCGAGCGGCCCCAGCACCAGCAGGTGCCCCACGACGGGGATGAAGATGAAGGCCGGCGCCAGCAGGATCCCGAACACCGTCCCCCAGAACGATCCGTACTTGCCCCACAGCTTCACGCGGTCGCCGGTGTTGAAGAAGCCCACCGGCACGTCCTCGGTGTGGTACCCCCGCCCCACGATCGAGAGGCGGTCCATGGCGAAGCCGGCGCGCTGGAGCTCGCGCACGGCGCGCTCCGCCGCCTCGTGCGAAGCGAACACGCCCACCACGGCCGGCTCCGTGCCGGCTCCCGTCCGCGGGGGCTCCTGCAAGGTGGATCCCGACATCGTTCCCTCCTGGCCTACGGGCCGGATCAGGGTATCTGGCGCGCGCCCGTCCGGGCGCCCTCGGGCTGCGCTGGAACGATGGCCGCCCGGGGCGGGCCGGGCTTGTACCGGGTTGCAGGCCCCTGCCGGTCGAGCACAGCCGGCGAAGCGCCGGAAAGCCCCGGCCGGCGCGGGGGCAACCCGGTTCTAGGCGCGGGGCCCGCCCCGGGCGAGGATTCCCCCGACGGGCGACGGAGCCCGCCGGCGCTCCTGCCCGGACTCCACGACAACCCACCTCCACCCGCGCCGCCATGGTCGCGACCGAGCCGGACCGCCGGCCCCTCGGTCGGGCGCACTCCCTCCCCGTCCCCTGGAAGGTCGCGGCACGCTCCCTCGCCACGGCGGCGGTGCTGGCGGTGCTCGTCCACCTGCTGCTCCCCCGCCTGGGCACGGTGGAGGGCTCGCTGCGCGTGGTGCGCGAGATGCGCCCGTGGCCGGCCGCGCTCGCGGTGGCCGCGCAGGCGTGCAGCTACCTGGGAAGCGGGTACCTGCTGCGCGCGGCGGTGGCGCTCGGCGGCGGCCGGTTGTCCGTGCCGCGGGGGGTGGGGATCGCCATGGCGGCTTCGTCGCTGGGGCTGGTGGCGGGCGGCGGGGTGATGCACGGGCCGGCGAGCTTCCGCTGGATCCGGGCGGCGCCGGCCCCGCCGCGGGCCGCGGCGCTGGGGGCCGCCGCCCCGACGCTCTTCAACGACGGCCTGCTGGTGGGGCTCTCCCTGATCGGGCTGGCGCTCCTGCTCGCGGAGCACCGCCTGCCGCCCGGGACGGCCACGGCCTTCGCGGCGCTCGCGGCGCTCCTGGCCGCGGCGGGCGCCGCGGCGCTCTGGGCCGCGCGGCGCCCCGCCCGCGTCGCGGAGCTGCTGGCGGGGGCCGGCGCGCGGTGGGCGCGGCTGCGGAGTCACCCGTTCGACGCCGACGGGGCGCGCCGGGACCTCGCCGCGCTGGGCGATGCGCTGCGCCGTCTGCGGGGAGGCGGGTGGCGCGGCCCGGCCCTGGGCTCGGCGGCGAACCTGGGCTTCGACATGCTGACGCTGTGGCTGCTGTTCGCGGCCGCGGGGCACGCGGTCTCGCCGGGAACGCTGGCGTCCGGGTACGCGCTCCCGCTGCTGCTGGGGAAGGCGGCCTTCGTGGTGCCCGGCGGAATCGGCGTGGTGGAGGGAGGCATGGCGGCGACGTACCGCGCCCTGGGCGTGCCCCCCGCGGAGACCGCGGTGGTGGTCGTCGCCTACCGGCTGCTGTCGTTCTGGCTCCCCAGCCTCGCCGGCCTGGCGCTGGTGCCGTACTTCCAGCGCGGCGCCCGGAGGGAAGCGGCCGCCGCGCGGGAAGCCGCGTGACGACGGCCGCCGGGACAACGTGGTTCAAGATGGGCGGCGTGCGGCAGTGGAGCATTGCGCGGGGGCGCCCGGTCCCCGCTCCACACCGCCACCGGCGAGGCCGCATGCCCGATCCCACTCGAGACGTCCTCCTGCTCCCGGGAACCGGCGGGCCCACGCTGCTCCTGCTGCACGGTCCGGCGGGCGACGAGACGGAGCTGGTCCCCCTGGCGCGCGCGCTGGCGCCCGACGCCACCTACCTGAGCCCGCGCGGCGAGGTGCTGGAGCGCGGGATCCGCCGCCACTTCGCCTTCCTGCACGACGGGGTGGCGGACGAGGGGGAGCTGGCCCGGCGCGCCCGCGCGCTCCGCGAGCTGGTGGAGGGCTCGGCGGAGGGGCGCGCACCCGGGGGAGACCCGGTGGTGGCGATCGGGTACTCCACCGGGGCGGACATGGCCGCGGCCGTCCTGCTCCGCGACCCCGGGCTGCTGCACGCCGCCGTGCTGCTGCGCCCCCGGTGGGCTCCGCGGGCGCGGGGCGCACGGCTGGACGGGACGCCGGTGCTGCTGCTGGCGGGACGCCGCGACCCCCTGGTCCCGGCGGGCGCGGCGGAGGGGGTCGCCAGGGAGCTGCGGGCGGCGGGCGCGGCGGTGGCGCTGGAGTGGACGGACACGGGGCACGCCCCCGCCCAGGCGGAGCTCGCGGTGGCGCGGGAGTGGATGAGCCTGGCCGGAGTGTAGGGCGGGGAGTCCGGGGCGTGCCCGGGCTCCCCCACGGCGCTACTGGACCACCGCGAAGCTGCTGCCCAGCAGCGGCTCCACCGTGAACGTGATCGTCTGGCCGGGCGACACCGTGATCGGCCCGGAGCCCCCCCGCCCTCCCCCGCCGAGCGGGTCCGCGACGAGGCGCAGCTGCCCCGCGCCGAGCAGCCCGGCACGGAGGGTGAACGTCGCCGTCTGCGTGCCGGACACCATCCCGACCCGCTGCGGGTCGCCGCCCTGAGGTACGGCGTACACGGTCACGTCCGAGAAGTTGTTGTTCCTCACCACGAGCTGGACCGCGCTTCCCGGGGTGGGCCCTTCCCCGGCTCCCTGTGCGCCCCCGCAGGCCGCCGCGAGCAGCCCGAGCAGCACCGCCAGTCCGATCCATCCGCGCTTCCCTAGCATGGCTCCCTCCCTGGCTCGCCGGGCGGGCGGACGCCGCGTGCTCCCGCCCCGGTTCGTCGCACCGGCGCGGGGCGGCCCCCCGGCCGCCGCCGCGCGCGTCCCCGCCGCCCGGAGGCGGCGCCGCGATGCGCCCGAACGCTCGTCCCGCCGGCGCGCGGCGTATTGCATCGCGTTGCCGGGGGGCGGCAGCGCCCGGGCGCCGGATCCGCCCGCCGTGCCGCGCCCGCGGCGCCCGGACGGGGGCGGACAACCTGGTTCAAGCCCCCCGTCCTCCGGCCGGAGTGGAAGGCGCCGGCTCCCCCGCGCGCAGCACGCGCACGGCCGCGAGCACGGCGGCGGTGGCGGGCACCGCCGCCAGCAGCCCCGGGAGCCCGAAGGCGACCGCCAGGAGCGCCTGCGCCAGCAGCGTCACGGCCGGCGGGAGGCGCATCCGCCCCCGCATGAGGAGCGGCGTCAGCATGTGCGACTCGAACCCCTGCACGCCCAGGTAGACCACCAGGACCGCGAGCGCCCGGGCCGGCGAGTCCAGCAGCGCCATGGCCAGGGCGGGGAGCACCGCCAGCGCCGGGCCGACGGTGGGGATGAACTCCAGCAGCGCGGCGATGACGGCCAGGGCCAGCGCCGCCCGCACGTCCAGGAGGAGCAGCGCCGCGGCCCAGATCACCCCGATGGACGCCATCGCGATCAGCTGGGTGGCCAGCAGGCGGCGCATGGAGGCCGCCGCGGCCGCGAGCGCCGCCCCGGCGCGGCGCCGGGCCCGGCGCGGGAGCAGCTCCAGCGCGCCGCGGCGGTACACCTCCGGCTCCGCCGCCACGTAGACCGCGACGGCGAACACGAGAAAGGCGTACACGCCGGCCGACACCGTCCCCTGGAGGAGCCCCAGCACCCGCCGGCCGAGCCCGAGCAGCTCGCCCGCGAGCTGCCCGCCCGCGGGGGCGCCCTCCGGGCGCGGCCCCTCCACCGCCCCCAGCACCCGGCGCTCCTCGCCCAGGAGCCAGCCGGAAAGGCGGGACACGGCCTCGGGGAGCCGCCGCTCGATCTCCGCGGCCTGCGCCGCAAGCGTCGGCGCGACCAGCGCCGCCAGCAGGCCCAGCCCCGCGGCGACGGCGGCGACGATCAGCAGGACGCCCACCCCCCGCGGCACCCCGCGGCGGGCCAGCCGCGCGGCCCCGCCCGAGAGCGCCACCCCCAGGTAGACGCCCAGGAAGGCGACCAGCACCACCGCGCTCGCCCCCCAGAGCACCCGCAGCGCCGCGTACAGGCACAGCACCGCCGCCGCCGCACCGAGCACGTCCGCGGTGCGCAGCCGCACGGCGGCCGCCCGCGCCGGCCCCGGCGGGCTCACGCGGCGGATGCGGCCCGCGCCCTCGGCTCCACCGCCGCCAGCGCGGGTCCGGCCGCCGTGAACTGCCGCGCGAACCCGGCCGGGGTGAAGCCGGTGGTCTCCTTGAGCCTGCGGGTGAGGTGGCTCTGGTCGGCGAAGCCCGCGGAGTAGGCGGCGTGGGAGGGCGGGACGCCCCGCGCGAGCAGCCGGCGGGCGCGCGCCAGCCGCAGGTGCACCTGGTAGACGTGGGGGGACACGCCGTATTCGCGGCGGAAGGCGCGCAGCAGGTAGAAGCGCCCCAGCCCCGCCACGGCGGCCAGGTCGTCCAGCGACAGCGGGGCGTCGACGTGCGCCCGGAGGTGGTCGCGCACCCGTGCCACGCCCTCCACGTGGCGCGGCACGCCCGCCGCCCTGGGACGCGGGAGCGCGGAATGGCGCAGCACCAGCCGGACGAGCGCAGCCCGCAGCCGCGACGCGGCGGCGGCCGCCGCGAAGGGCCGGCGGAGGTCGTCGAAGACCGCGTGGAGCTCGGCCGCGAGCGCCGCGTCGTGCAGCACGGGATCCGGGAAGGGCGGAGGGTCGTCGTGCACGGCGCCGGCCAGGTCGGACCAGACGCCGGCGAGGAGCTCCGGGGCCACCAGCAGGCTCCGCGCGGTCCACCGCCCGCCGTCGGGGGCGCGCAGGCCGTGCAGGTCCCCGGGGTTGAACACCGCGACCCCGTCCGCTTCCACCCTCGCCTCCCGTCCCCGCCCGTCCGTGACGCAGGCCGGGGACAGCGGAAGGAGGACCTCCACCTCGTCGTGGGTGTGGGGCGGGAGGCAACGTCCCGTGCGCTGCGCGCAGAGCACGTCCGACACCTCGCGCGGGAGCGGACGCCACATCCTCACCGCCTCCGGCACCGGCGGCGTCCACGGCTCGGGAAAAGCTTTCTGCACCTGTACGGCGATCATACCCCACCTCCCTGGTTCTTTCCGGGACGCCGACCGGGGGCGTCCGTACGCTGCCACGATCCAGGGATACTCGGGCGGGGAACGAGTGTCCAATACAAAGGCGCGAAGGCCGCGATCGCTTCCTGCTATGGGCCGCGCGAGCTCCCGCGGAGTCGGGTTCCGCGCGCGTACGACGACGCCGGACGACGCATCCCTCCGGCCCCGTTACACGAACGCGTTACACTCCCGGGAGCGCTCCGGGTGGACGGCCCGTGGGAGGCGCGGAGTGGACACACCTGTTCGCGAGGAGGAAGGGACGTGAAGCTGCGGCAGCTGAGGACCTTCGTGGCCGTGGCGGAGGGAGGGTCGTTCGTCGCGGCGTCCCGCGCCCTGGGCATCGCCCAGCCCGCGCTCTCCAGGCAGGTGTCCGACCTGGAGCGAGAGCTTGGCGTCGCCCTGTTCGAGCGCGGGCCCCGGGGAGCGAGCCTCACGCGCGAAGGCGAGGTGTTCCTTCCGCAGGCGCGGCGCATGCTGGAGCTGAACGAGCGGGCCCTGGCGCTCACGCGCGAAGCGGCCGGCGCCGACGCGGGCGAGCTGCTCGTGGCGCACGCCGAGCTGCTGCGGCGGCACGAGGCGGCGCTCGCGGCCGCCGCGGCCGCCTTCGCGGACCGCTTCCCCGGCGTCGACCTGGTCTCGCTCGCCATGACGTCGGCGGAGCAGTGGCGCGCCCTGCAGGAGGACCGGATCGAGGTGGGAGTCGGCTACGGCGTCCCGCCGGCGGGGAGCGGCTTGTCCCACGCGACCCTGGCGGACGTGCCGGTGACCGGGGTGCTCCTCCCGGCGGCGCACCCCCTGGCGGCCCGGGAGCGGGTCCGCCTCCGCGAGCTGGCGGAGCTTCCCCTCCTCCTGTTCCGCCGAGAGGTCAACCCGCCCCTGTTCGACGGCGTGATCGCGGCCCTGCGCGAGCGGGGGCTGGAGCCCCGGCTCCGCCACGGGATGCACTCGCACCTGGCCAGGGAGGCCGCGGTCCGCGCGGGACAGGGGTGGATGATCGCGGTGGACGGGACCCCCGAGGACTCCGACGGGGTGGCGGCGCGCCCGGTGGAGGACGCGCCGATCCCCGCCACCCTGTCGGCGTGGTGGCGCGGGGGCGAGCCGTCGCGGCGGGTCGGCGCGCTCGTGGAGATCGCGCGGGAGGCGCTGTCGCCGGCGCCGTAACTCCACAGGGTTACACAAAGATTCCTCCAGCATGGGATTCACCGCCCGCCGGAACGGGTTATCCTTGGCGTGACCCCGCGGGAAGCCGCTGCAGACCCCTCGCGACGAGGGCACCATGGATCTCCGGCACATGCGCTACTTCGTGGCCGTCGCGGAGGAAGGCAACTTCACCCGCGCGGCGCGGCGCGCACACGTCGCCCAGCCCGCCCTTTCCAGGCAGATCCAGGACCTGGAGGAAGAGGTCGGGGCCTCGCTGCTGCTCCGCGGCACCCGGGGCGTGACCCTCACCCGCGCCGGGAGGGTGCTGCTGGAGCACGCCCGCGCGCTGCTGGCCAGCGAGGCGCACGCCCGCCAGGCGGTGAGGGGGCCCGGAGGCGGCCCCCGGGTCCTGCGCGTGGGGATCCCCGCGGCCCCGGGCGCGAGACGCGCGCTCCTGGCGGCGGTGAAGGACTTCCGCGCGTCGCACCCGGAGTGCGCGGTGGAGGTGGCCGCGATCCCGGCGGGCGAGCAGGCCCGCGCCGTCGCCTCGGGGACCCTCGACGTCGGGTGGAGCCTGGCGGCCCCCGACGAGCCGGGCGTCCGGGGGGAGCCGTGGGAGACGCTCCCCCTGGACCACGTGGCCCTGGCCGAGGGACACCCCGCGGCCGCGTCGCCGGCCGTCCGGCTCCGCGAGCTCGCGGGGGTGCCGTTCCACGGGCTGGGCGGGATGCTGGGCGAGGAGCTGGCCGGGGAGGTCGCCGACCGGCTGCGGAGCGCCGGGTGGAGGGGCGAGGTCCTGGAAACCGGGGACCCCGCCACGGCGGCGCTCTGCATCGCCGTGGGCGAGGGCTGGGCCCTGCTCCCCGGCGGCGCCGGAGCCGCGCTCCCCGCCGGGGTCGCCGTGCGGCCGCTCGCGGGGGGTGCGCTGCATCGCCTGGAGCTGCACCTGCTGCACCGCGCCGAGGAGCCCGACCCCGCCGCGCGGGAGCTGGCCGCGCTCCTGCTCGCCCATCGCACCGCGGAGGCCGCTCCCCGGACGGAGGAGGCGGCGGGCGGCGCGTCCGGCGAGGACGCCGGCGAGGAGTCCGCCGCGAGGCGGCCGGGGCGCCGCCGGCACCCGGCACGCGGCCCGTCCGCCGGACCGCGCGCCGGCGCCCCCCGCGGTCCCGTCAGGCGGCCTCCACCGCCGCCACGAGCCGCTCGGAGGCGGCGCCCATCGCGTCGAGGACTCCCTGCACCTCCGTCGCCGCGACCTCGTCGCCCCGGTCCATCCGCTCCCGGACCGCGCGGGCCTCCTGCACGATGCGGCGCACCTCCGGGTCGTCGCCGCGGCCGGCGCGCGCGGCGCCGCGCTCCAGGTGACCCGCCGCCGCGGCCAGCTCCGCCCCCAGCTCGCGGAAGGCGGCGTTCTCGCGGTCCCGGGCGCGGTCCGCCCGGCGCTCGTCCGCGAGGACCGCGCGGCGCTGCATCGCCAGCGCCCGGTGCTCGGCCGCGAGCGCCAGGTGGGCCCGGGCGAGCGCGCCCCGCATCTCCGCCTCCGGGACGGCGGTCCCTCCCTCCAGCTGCCCGGCGAGCCGCGTGAGCTCGGCGACGGCCCGGTCGGCCCCGGCGCCGGCGCCGGCGTCCTCCACCCCCTGCCGCAGCCGGAAGATGCGGTCGGACGCGTGGCGCAGCTCCCCGGCCGCCTCGCGCATCTCCCTGCGGCGGAAGTGCTGCTCGGCGCGCTGGAGCGCGCTCTCCTCCTCCGGCACGGCCACCGCCCAGTCCTCCTCCTCCACCACCGCCGCGCTGTCCCGCCCCTCGGGAATCACCTCGACCTCGTCCGCGACCGCGGCGGCGGCCTCGTCGTCGCGGCCGCCGCCGCACCCCGCCGCGGCCCCCACCGCCCCCAGGACCATCCAGGTCCACACCCACCGGTTCCTCGCTCTCATCGTGTCCGTCCTCCGCTTGCGCCCGTGCGATGGGGCGAGGGACGCGGCCCGCCGGGCACACGGGCCGCACTCGCCGCCGCGGCGCGGACCGGCCTGCGTCCGCCGCGATGCACGGGTGAGTCGCCGGACGCGGGGCGGCGTTACAGGCCGGGGTCGCGGGGGGGCCGGGCAACCCGATTCAATCCGCCCCCCTGCGGCGCGTCGAGATTGGCCGTGGCAACCGCGACAGGGAGGGACGGCCGATGCACGAGAACGAGCTTCACCCGCGCTTCGCCGCGCGCGTCCGGCACTTCGCCTTCCGGAGGACGCCCGACGCGGGAGCGGCGGAGGACGTGGTCCAGGAGACCCTCCGCCGCGTGATCGTGGCGCTCCGCGCCGGGCGCGTGCGCGACCCCGCCGCCATGCCCTCCTTCGTGCTGGGGACCGCGAGCCGGGTGTGCGCCTCCCGGGCGCGCACCGCCGCCCGCGAGCGGCGCGCCCTGGAGCGGGCGGCCGGGGAGGCTGAGCCGGCCGCCCGCGACGACCCGCTGGGCGAGGTGCTCGCGCGCGAAGCGGCGGCCGTCGTCCGCGCGGCGCTCCTCCGCCTCCCCGAGGCCGACCGGGCGCTGCTCGCCCGGTTCTTCTACGACGGCGCGGACGCGGACGAGGTGGCGGCGGAGCTGGCGATCACCCCGGGCGCGGCGCGCGTGCGCAAGCACCGCGCGCTCCGCCGGCTCGGCGAGATCCTGGACCCGCCGGAAGAGCGGAGGTCCCGGCAACCGAGGAGGACACCATGGAGCACACCCGCGTGCCGGTGCGGCTCGGGACGGCGCAGCGGCTGGCCGCCGCGTTCGGCCCGACCGTGATCGTCGCGGTCTTCGGCGCCCTGGCCGCGTGGGGGGCGGTGCGCGAGCACCGCAGCCGCGAGGCGGTCGCGCTCAGCCAGGAGATCCGGACCACGCTGGCCCGCCTCCTGACCCGGGTCACCGAGGGGGAGACGGGCCAGCGGGGCTACCTGCTCACCGGGAGCCCCGCCTACCTGGCCCCGTACCTGCGGGCGCAGTCCGACGCCGCCCGCCTGGCGGCGCGGCTCCGCGCCCTCACGCGCGACCCCGCCCAGGTGGCCCGCGCCGACTCGCTGCAGATGCTGGTGGGGGCAAAGTTCGACGAGCTGGCCGAGACCGTGGAGGTGCACGACGCCCTGGGCGCCGCCGCCGCCCTGCGCATCGTGCAGACCGGCCGCGGCCGCGGCGGGATGGAGCGGATCCGCGCCGTGGCCGCCCGGATGGAGGCGCGCGAGGACCGGCTCCTGGCCGGGCGCGCCGCGCGGGAGGACGCGCGGTCCCGGGCGCTGCTCCTCCTCCTGGTGGTGGGGACCGCGGCGGCGGCCGGCCTTTCGCTGGCCCTCAACGCGGTGATCGCACGCTACTCCGCCGGGCTGGCGATCGCCAACGCCGAGCTGGGGCGCGCCAACGAGCAGCTGCGGGAGCAGCAGACCGAGCTGGAGCTGCAGAACGACCTGCTCCAGGAGCAGTCCGCGGAGCTGGAGGCGCAGAACGTCCAGCTGGAGGAGCAGTCCGTGGAGCTGGAGATGCAGAACCAGCGGCTCCTGGAGAGCGGGGCCGAGCTGGAGCGGCGCACGGAGGCGGCGGAGGCGGCCAGCGTCGCCAAGTCGCGCTTCCTGGCCTCCATGTCGCACGACCTGCGCACCCCGCTGAACGCCATCCTGGGCTACGCGCAGCTGCTGGAGACGGGGGTGCGCGGCCCGGTGACCGAGGCGCAGGCGTCCGACCTGCGCCGCATCCGCGGCAGCGGCCGGCACCTGTTCGCCCTGCTCAGCTCCATCCTCGACTACGCGCGCATGGAGGCCGGCCGGGTGGAGGTGCGGCTGGCGGTGGTGCCCCTCGACCCGCTGGTGCACGACGTGGAGTCGTCCTTCCTGCCGCAGCTCGCCGCGCGCGACCTGGAGTACGCGTACCAGCCGGCCGACGGTCCCGTGCACGTCCTGGCGGACCCGGACAAGCTGGAGCAGGTGCTCCTCAACCTGGTCACCAACGCCATCAAGTTCACCGAGCCGGGCGGCAGGATCACCCTGGCCTGCGTGGAGAGCGGGGACGCCGTGCTGGTGCAGGTGCGCGACACGGGGCGCGGGATCCCCAGGGACCGGCTCCCCGGCATCTTCGAGCCGTTCGTGCAGGTGGACCGGGAGCGCACCGAGGCGGCGCACCAGGGGGTGGGGCTGGGGCTCGCGATCAGCCGCGAGCTGGCCCGCGCCATGGGCGGCGACCTCGCCGTGGAGAGCACGGTGGGCGTGGGCTCGGTCTTCACCCTGCGCGTGCGGCGCGCCCCCGCCGCGGACCGGCGGGGGCCCCCGGTGGTCGCGGTCGCCGCCGCGCCCGACGGCGCGGCGCCGCAGCCCGTGGCCGGGTAGCCCGCGCGCCCCAACCTTTCGCCCGGAGGACCGCCGAGATGCACGCTTCCAGATCCTGCCTCCTGCTGGCCTGCGCCGCGCTGGGCGCCTGCCGCGGCTCCGCGCCCCCGCCGACGGAGACCGCGTACCCGGGCGCGGACAGCATCGTGCTGGAGCGCACGCGCTGCTTCGGCTCCTGCCCCGCCTACCGCCTGGGCGTGAGCGCGGCGGGCGACGTGGCGTTCACGTCGCGCGGCCCGGAAGACGAGGGCAGGACGCACCGCGCCCGCGTCCCGCCGGAGGCGTTCCGCTCGCTGGTGACGGCAGTGGCGCGCAGCGGCTTCATCGCGCTCCCGGACACGGTCGCCGCCGACCCGGCGCTGTGCCCCCTGCAGCGCACGGATTCGCCCACGGCGACCGTCACCGTCTTCGCCCGCAGCGGCTCCAGGCAGGTGGTGGACTACCAGGGGTGCGCTCCCCCCGCGGACCCGGCGGCGGCGCGGCGCGTGGCGGCGCTCCGGGGGCTGGAGGCGGCCATCGACAGCGTCGCCGGCTCGGAGCGGTGGGTGCGGCCGGCGCCGCGGTGAGAGCGGCGCCGCGCCGAACGATCCGGGGAGCCGTGTCCCGCACGATCCTCGCAGGTGGGCCACCCTGGTTCTATACCCCCCCTCCGCGGCACCGCACCATTCCCACGACCGAAGCGGCTTCCACCCTCCCAGGAGACGCGGCCATGGCACAGACCCCACCGGTCCGGGACCCCGGCCCCGCCGCGCCGCCGCAGGGGTGCGCGGCCGGCCTGCCGCCGGCCCCGGTGGTGCGGCTGGACGCGGAGCCGCCGCCGCGGCTCGCCGTCGAGGCCCCGATCGCCTCCGAGCTGGCGGCGGGACGGGTGGTGATCCGGTACTGTGCCGAGAACCTCCGGATCCGGCCGGTCTACGGTCCGGCCGCGCTGGACGTCTCGCCCCGGATCGGCCACGTCCACGTCACCGTCGACCACGCGCCCTGGCACTGGGCCGACGCCAGCGACGAGCCGCTGATCATCGTCGGGCTGCCGCCGGGGCCGCACACGGTGCTGGTCGAGCTCGCCGATCCGACGCACAGGGTCATCGACAAGCAGCTCGTCAGCTTCGTGGTCCCCGCGCTGGAAGCCGCCGCCGACGCGCCCCGGTGAGGTCCGGCGTGCAGCCCGCGGCCGGGACGTCCGCGCGGACCGCGCCCGGGGGCTGAGCGGGCCGCCGCGTGAGGCCGATCCCCGTCTTCGTGAACGCCGGGGCCGGGAGCGCGGACGCCGCGGCCGCGGCCGTCGCCGCCGATCCCCGGTTTCGCCTGCGCCGCGTCCCCGCGGGCGAGCTGCTCCCGGCGGTCGCCGCGGCGCTCGACGACGGCGAAGACCCCGTCGTGGTGGCCGGCGGAGACGGCACGCTCGCGGCGGTGGCCGCCCTCGCGGTGGAGCGCGGCGCCACCCTGGGCGTCGTCCCCGGCGGCACGCTCAACCACTTCGCGCGCGCGCACGGGCTCCCCTCCGACCCGGCCGCGGCGCTGGAGACGGCGGTCGGCGGGGTCCCGCGCGCCGTGGACGTGGGCTACGTCAACGGGCGCCTCTTCCTGAACACGAGCGCCGTGGGAGCCTACCCCGTCTTCGTCCGGCGGCGGGAGCGGCTGGAGCGCCGGCTGGGCTACCGCGCCGCCAGCGTGGCGGCCGCGGTGTGGACCGCGTGGCGGCTGCCGCGCCTCTCCGTCCGGCTGGAAGCGGCGGGCCGGAGCCGCGAGCTCGCCGGGCCCCTGGTGTTCGTCGGGGTGGGCGAGCGCGAGCTGCACGCCCGCGGGCTGGGTCTCCCGGAAAGGGGCGGGGCGCGCGGCCTGCACGTGCTGGCGGTGCGCGGCTCGTCGCGCCTGCGCCTGCTCGGCGCGGCGGTGCGCGCGCTGGCGCCCGGCGCCCGCCCCTGGAGCCGGGGGGGACGGGTGGAAAGCCTGGTGGTGCAGCGCTGCGAGATCACGCTGCCGCGAGGCCACGGACGCGTCGCCCTGGACGGCGAGACGGCGTACATCCGGGGCACGCTGCGCTACGAGCTCGCCCGCGACGCGCTCCGGGTGATGATGCCGGAGTGAGGGCGGGGCGCCGCGGAGCCGCCGCGCTCCGGGACCGGCAGGGAGGCCCGGCGGCATCCGCCGCCCTCCGTGCACACCGCCGACGGCCGCGTGCCCACCCGGGCGCGGGCCCGCACGCCACCGCAGCGAAGCCCCGGATGAGCACTTCCACCGGACGCGGCCCGGCCCGGGACCCGATCTATGCGGGAGGTGGGGAGATGGGCGGGCGCATCCGGGCCTTCGACTGGGCCGCGACGTCCCTGGGCCCGGTGGAGAGCTGGCCGCCTGGCCTGCGCATCGCCCTCGACCTCATGCTCGACTCCCCCTTCCCCATCTACATCGCCTGGGGCCCGGAGTTCGTGCAGCTCTACAACGACGCGTGCCGCCGCATCTTCGGCTCCAAGCACCCCGCGGCGCTCGGCAGGAGCGCGCTCCGGAGCTGGCCCGAGATCTGGGATTTCGTCGGGCCCATCTTCGAGCGGGTCATGACGGCCGGGGAGCCCACCTACATCGAGGACAGCCTTTCCGCCTACGACCGGCACGGCTACGTCGAGGAAACGTACATCACCGTCAGCACCAGCGCCCTCCGCGACGAGCGGGGCGGCGTCGGCGGCGTCATGGTCACGATGGTGGAGACGACACAGCGGGTGCTGGGAGAGCGGCGGCTGCGCACCCTGCGGGACCTCGGCGCGGCGGCGGTCGACGCCGCCACGCCCGACGCGGCGTGCGCCACCGCGGCGGAGATCCTGGGCCGGAACCCGCACGACGTCCCCTTCGCGCTCGTCTACCTCCTCGACGAGCGGGGCGCCGCGGCGCGCAGGGCGGCGCTCACCGGGCTGCCGCCGGGGCACGCCGCGGCGCCCGCGGAGGTCGTCCTTTCCGCCGAGAGCGGCGACGGATGGCCGCTGGCCGCGGTGGCGGACGGCCGGGCCGCGCGCCTGGTGGTGGATGCGAGGGAGCGCTTCGGCGCGCTGGACTGCGGACCCTGGCCCGAGAAGCCGCACCGCGCGCTGGTGCTGCCCATGGCGCGCGCCGGGCTGGAGCGCCCGATCGGCTTCCTGGTGGCGGGGATCAGCGCGCGCAACCCGCTCGACGCCGGCTACCGCGACTTCCTGGAGATGGCCGCGGGGCACGTCGCCACCGCCATCACCAACGCCCGCGCCCACGAGGAGGAGCGCCGGCGCGCCGAGGCGCTGGCGGAGCTGGACCGCGCCAAGACCGTGTTCTTCGGCGACGTGAGCCACGAGCTCCGCACCCCGCTCACGCTGGTGCTGGGTCCGCTGGAGCAGCTCCGGGAAGAGATCGGGGCCGGCCTCGCGCCGGCGTCCCTGGAGCTGCTCGACACCGCGCACCGCAACGCGCTGCGCCTGCAGAAGCTGGTCAACACGCTGCTCGACTTCGCCCGGATCCAGGCGGGCCGCGCGGAAGCCTGCTTCGAGGCGGTGGACCTGGCGGCGCTCACCGCGGAGCTCGCGGGGATGTTCCGCTCCGCGGCGGAGCGGGCCGGGCTGCGGCTGGCGGTGGAGTGCCCGCCGCTCCCGGAGCCCGTGTACGTGGACGTGGAGATGTGGGAGAAGATCGTCCTCAACCTCCTCTCGAACGCGCTGAAGTTCACCTTCCGGGGCGAGGTCTCCGTCACGCTGCGCACGGCCGGCGACCGGGTGGAGCTGGCGGTCCGCGACACGGGCGTGGGGATCCCGGCGGGGGACCTTCCCCAGCTCTTCCAGCGCTTCCACCGGGTCCGGGGGGCCCGCGCGCGGAGCCACGAGGGCTCCGGGATCGGCCTCGCCCTGGTGGGCGACCTGGTCCGGCTGCACGGCGGCACCGTCCGCGTGGAGAGCGCCGAGGACGTGGGCACCACCCTGACCGTGTCCCTCCCCCGCGGGGCCGCCCACCTCCCGCCGGAGCGGGCCGGCGGCGTGCGCCCCCGCTCCGCCGTGTCGGCCGGCGCCGGGGCGTACGTGGAGGAGGCGGCCCGGTGGACCGCCGGGACGCCGACGGGGGCCGCCGGCGGCCCGGCGGAGACCGCGGGAGCGAGGATCCTGGTGGTCGACGACAACGCCGACATGCGCGGCTACGTCGCCCGCCTCCTCGCTTCCCGCCACCGGGTGGAGGCGTGCGCGGACGGGTGCGAGGCGCTGGAGGCGGTGCGCCGGGTCCCGCCGGACCTGGTGCTGAGCGACGTGATGATGCCGGGGATGGACGGGTTCCGGCTCCTGGCCGAGCTGCGGGCCACCCCCGCCACGTCCGCGGTGCCGGTCATCCTGCTCTCGGCGCGGGCCGGGGAGGAGGCGACTCTGGAGGGGCTCGCCGCCGGCGCCGACGACTACCTGGTGAAGCCGTTCTCCGCGCGGGAGCTGCTGGCCCGCGTCGACGCGCAGCTCGCCATGGCGCGCCTCCGCCACCACCTGGCCGCCACCGCCGAGCGGAACCGGATCGCGCGCGACCTGCACGATTCGGCGACCCAGACGCTGATCTCGGCCACCCTGCTGGCCGAGGACCTCGCCGACGCGTCGCGGCCCGTGCCGGAGGAGCTGCGCCGGGAGCTGCAGCGCCTCGCCACGATGACGCACGGGGCCATGGCGGAGATGCGCATGCTCCTCACCGAGCTGCGCCCCGAGATCGTGGAGCGGGCCCGCATCGGCCACCTGGTCCAGCAGCTGGCCGACGGCGTACGCGGGCGGCTGCAGCTGGCGGTCTCGGCACGCGTGCGCGACGTGGCCTCCGAGCGGCTCCCGGGCGAAGTCCGCGTCGCCGTGTACCGCGTGGCGCAGGAGAGCCTCAACAACGTGGTCAGGCACTCCCGCGCGGGGGCCGTGGACGTCGTCCTATCCGCCACGCACGAGAGCGTCTACCTGCGCATCCGCGACGACGGGGTCGGCTTCGCGCCGGGCGCCGCGCACGGCGGGCTCGGCGTGTCCGGCATGCGCGAGCGCGCCGCCATGATCGGCGCCACCCTGCGGATCCGCGGCAGGCCCGGGAGAACCGAGGTGGCGCTGCGCTGGCGCGCCCCCGCGCCCGGAGCCGCCTGACCCGGACGGCGCCGGGCGGCACCGTGGAGCACGGATGCCGCGCGGCTCAGTCCAGGTGGAGGATGCCGCGCTGGAGGGCGATGGTGACGGCGGCCGTGCGGTCGTCCGTGCCCAGCTTTTCCAGGATGTGCCTGACGTGGACCTTGACGGTCTCCTCGCTCCGCACGAGGGCGCGGCCGATCTGCGGATTGCTCATCCCGTCCGCCATCAGCCCCAGCACCTCCAGCTCCCGCCGGGTCAGCGCGACCCGCGGGGCATGCTCCGCCAGGCGCCCGGCCACGTCCGGGGGGATCGCCCGCCGCCCCGCGGCCACGGAGCGGATCACGTCCGGCAGCTCGCCGCGCAGCATGTCCTTGAGCACGTAGCCGCGCGCGCCCACCGCCAGCGCGCGGTGGATGTCCTCGTCGCCGTCGAACGTGGTGAGCGCCACCAGCCGCGCGTCGGGGAACTCGGCGACGATCGCGCGGATCGCCTCCACGCCCCCCATGCCCGGCATCCCCAGGTCCATCAGCACCACGTCGGGGCGGTGCCGCCGGAACAGCTCCACCGCCTCCTCGCCGCTGGCGCCCTCGGCCACGAGCTCCATCCCCGGCTCGCCGCCGATCACGGCTCCCACCCCGGCGCGGATCAGCGGGTGGTCGTCGACCGCGAGCACGCGGATCCCGGCCGGCTCGTCCATGGAAGGGCCCCCGAAAGCGGATGGACACGATACCCGACGGCAAGCTGCGGGGCTCCGTGGCCCGGCACCATCCCCCGGAAGAGTGAGTCGGTCCCCCGCGCCGGGCCGCGTCTCAGGCGCAGCGCGGGACGAGGACCGGGGCGAGCGCGGTCAGCAGGCACGCAAGCAGGAAGACGGCGCTGAGGGCGACCCCGGCCGCGGCGAGGAAGCGCGCCCGCCCCGCGGCGCCGTCCGGATCGCTCCCCTCCCCCGCCGCCACGCGCCTCCACTCCCGCACCGCCACCCACCCGGCGGCCGCCGCCGCGGCGACGCAGAGCAGCCCGACCCCCAGCAGCGCGGGGAGGGCGCCGCCCAGCGGCGGCGCGGGCGCGAGCGGCAGCCGCGGGCTGCACCGGGACCCCGCCAGCGCGTAGCTGGCGAGGAGCTGGACGCTCCACGCCAGCGGCGCCCCCGCCAGACCGATCCACGCGGACCACGACGGGCTCCGCCCGCCCCCGGCCGCCGCGGGCCCCCCCGTCCCGGCGCCCGCGTCCCGGACTCCGGCCGCCATGCGGCTCACCGGAAGTACGGGACGAGGTACAGCGTGGCGAACACCGCCAGCCACACCACGTCCACGAAGTGCCAGTACGCCACGGCCGCGTCCACCACCAGGGTGCGGCGCCGGGTCACGCGCCCGCGCCACAGCGCCGCGCAGACGAAGGCAAGCATCAGCGTCCCCGCGAGCACGTGGGCCGCGTGGAAGCCGGTGACCGCGAAGAACGCCGAGCCGTACGCGTCCGTGTCCGGACGGACCGTCTTGCGCGAGAGCTCGGCCGCCTGGATCCCCAGGAACGCCAGCCCGAGCAGCACCGTCGCGCCCAGCCCCGCCGCGGCCCTGCCCTCCCTCGCCCGCTTCACCTGCCGCGCCGACCACCACGCCAGCGCGCTGCCGGCGAGCAGGACCAGCGTCCCCGTCCCGGCCAGCCGCAGCTCCGGCCGGCCGTCGCCGGGCCAGGGAGCCACGGAGCGGGAAGCCAGGTACGCGTAGGCGAAGAGGAGGTAGGCGAAGAGCGCGGCCTCCGTGGCGATCAATGCCGCCATCCCCCACCACCCCACCGCGCCGCGCCCGTCGCCGTCCAGCGGCAGGACCCCCCAGGGCGTGGCCGTTGCCGCCGGGCCGTCGGGCCGGGGCGGCCAGAGCCAGGCCGCGACCGCGGCGAGCGCGCCGGCCGCCCCGAGCGCGGCGATCGCCGTGCTCCCCACCAGGGCGCCGGCGGCGAGCACCGTGAGCGCCGCGGCCAGCCAGAACGGCACCGGGGTGTCGCCGGGCATCCGCAGCACCGCGGCGGGGCGCGCGTCCAGCGTGGTGGTGAGCAGCGCCTCGCGCCCCTCGCCCAGCGCCGGGCCGCGGTCCAGCACGCTGCGCGCGGGCCCGGACTCCGTCTCCCACAGCGGGTAGCGGCTGGCGACCGTGGGGATCACGGCGAAGTTGTAGGGCGGCGGCGGCGAGGGCGTGGCCCACTCCAGCGTGGGCGCCCCCCACGGGTTCGGCCCGGCGGGCTCGCCCCGGCGGAGGCTGCGCAGCGCGTTCCACAGCACCATCCCGATCCCCGCGGCGAACAGGAAGGCCCCCACGGTCATCACCGCGTTGACGGCGTCCCACCCCAGCCCCGACGGGTAGGTGTAGACGCGGCGCGGCATCCCCAGCATCCCCACCACGTGCATGGGAAAGAAGACCAGGTTCGCCCCCGCGAAGCAGGTCCAGAAGCTCCACCGCCCCAGCCGCTCCCCCATCCTCCGCCCGGTGAGCTTGGGGAACCAGTAGTACAGCGCGCCCAGCACGGGGAAGAGGTTGATCCCGGCGAGGGTGTAGTGGAGGTGGGCGACCACGAAGTAGCTGTCGGTGAGCTGCCAGTCGAACGGCACCACCGCCGTCATCACGCCCGAGACGCCGCCCACCACGAACAGGACGATGAAGCCGGCCATGAACAGGAAGGGCGTGGCGGCCACCGCCGGCCGGCCGTGCCAGAGCGTCGCGATCCAGGCGAACACCGCCACCGCGCTGGGGATGGCGATGGCCAGGCTGCCGCCGCTGAAGAAGGCCAGCGCGAGGGGGGAGATGCCGGTGGCGAACATGTGGTGAAGCCACACCCCGAAGCCCAGCGCCGCGGTGGACACGGTGGCCGTGGCGACCAGGGTGTGCCCCACCAGCGGCCGGCGGCAGAAGGTGGGGAGGACGTCCGACACCATCCCCATGGCCGGGAGCACCACGATGTAGACCCACGGGTGCCCGAACATCCAGAACAGGTGCTGCCAGAGGAGCGGCTCCCCGCCGGCTTCCGGGTCGTAGAAGTGGGTGCCGAAGCGGCGGTCCAGGAGCAGGAAGACCAGCGCCGCCGTGAGCGCCGGCAGGGCGAACAGGTTGGCGACGGAAGCCGTCAGCGTCCCCCAGATCAGGATGGGCACGCGGTCCAGCGACATCCCCGGGGCGCGCGTCCGGGCCAGCGTGGCGACGAAGTTGGCCGAGCCCACGGTGGTGGACACGGTGAGCAGCAGGAGGCTGAGCGCGTACACGTCGGTGCCCAGGCCGGGGCCGTACTCGCGCCCCGCCAGCGGGACGTAGCTGAACCACCCCGCGTCCGGCGCGGCCCCCGCCAGGGCGCCGCCGTACAGCAGGATCCCCGCGCCCAGGTACGTCCAGTAGGAGAGCGCGTTGAGCCGCGGGAACGCCATGTCGCGCGCGCCCAGCAGCAGCGGCCAGAGAAAGTTGCTGAACCCCGAGAGCACCGGCGCGGCGTACAGGAACATCATGGTGACGCCGTGCATGGTGAAGAACCGGTTGTACTGCTCCGGGGTGAGGAGCCCGTTCTCGCTCGCGGCGAGCTGGGCGCGCATCGCGAGCGCCTCCAGCCCGCCCAGCAGCAGGAACACGAACGCCGTCACCAGGTAGCGGCGGCCGATCACCTTGTGGTCCACCGTGGCGAAGAAGCCCCGCCAGCCCGGGGGCGTCTCCCAGGTGCGCCGGAGCGCTTCGGCGTCGGGGAGGGAGATTGCCTGCGTCGCCATGGCGTCCTCGGGTCTAGCGGAGATGCTGGAGGTACGCGACGGTCGCCCGGAGCTCGTCGTCGCGCAGGGGAACGTCGGGCATCAGCGTGCCGGGCTTGGCGCCCTGCGGGTCGCGGATCCACCGCCGCAGCGCCGCGGGCGTGTTCGGCAGGGTCCCGCCGGCCAGGGTGCGCCGGCCGGCGAGGTGGGTCAGGTCGGGGCCCGCCTCCCCCAGCGCCCGGGTGCCCCGCACCGTGTGGCAGGCGGCGCAGCGCTGCTCGAACACCCGCCGGCCCACGCGGGCCTCTCCGGGGGGCGGCGCCGCGGCGGCGCTGCGCTGCCGCTCCTGCCAGGCGGCGAACTCCGCCGGGGCCTGGGCCACCACCACCAGCGCCATGCGCGCGTGCTGCCGGCCGCAGTACTCGCCGCACTGCCCGCGATACACGCCGGGCCGGTCCGCGCGGAACCAGCTCTCGTTCACGGTGCCGGGGATCATGTCGGTCTTGCCCCCCAGCTGCGGCACCCAGAAGGAGTGGATCACGTCGGCAGAGGTGAGCCGCAGCCGGACCGGCCTCCCCACGGGGACGTGGATCTCGTTGGCCGTCACGAAGCCGTCCTCGACCCGGTCGCCCGGGTAGCGGACCTCCCACCACCACCGCTTCCCCGTCACCTCCACGACCACGGCCTCCGGTCCGGGGCCGCCCCGCGCCAGCCCCGCGGCCGTGGCCAGCATCACCCCCAGCAGCACCAGGACCGACGCCCCGGTGCCGGCGTAGATCCACCGCAGCCCGCCCGGCGGGTCCGCGGACACCGGGGACCCGGGCTCCGGGCCGGGGCCGCGCCGGCCCCGCCGCAGCGCGGCCACCAGGAGGGCGGCCATCGCCACGACCACCAGCAGGGCGATGCCCGTGGTCCACGATCCCAGCGCCGCCTGGGAGCCGGCGGGCTCGCCCGCGGCCCGCAGGATGTCCGGGGCTCCCGCGCAGCCGCCGAGCGCCAGCGCGGCCAGGGGAGCCGCGAGGGCGCGCGCGTCACTCGTCGGCATTGCTCCCCCGCCGGTGCAGCGACACGTGCCTGTGGGGCGGGAGCGCCGAGCCGGCCGGGTCGCCGCCCGGGGTGTCGGCGGGAACCCCAAGGGACCGGATGTAGGTGACGATCTTCCAGATCTCGCCCTCCGGGAGGGCATCGCCCCACGCGGGCATCCCCTGCGGCCTCCCCTCGCGGATAGAGTTGTAGACCTGGACCGGCGCCCCGCCGTAGCGCCACTCGGCGTCAACCAGGCTGGGGCCCATGTTGCCCTGCAGCTGGTAGCCGTGGCAGTCCGCGCAGTTCATCTGCACGAAGAGCCGGCCGCCCTCCTCGCGCGCCGCGGCGCTCCCCGCCAGCGGGTTCCTCACGGCCTCGGCGAGCGAGTCGCCCGCGGGCCCCACGCCGGCCAGGTCGCCGAGCGCGACCCGGCCCGCCGTCCCCCCGGCCGGCAGCTCCCGGGCGGGGTCCGCGGGACCCTGCTCGCCGCCGCACCCCAGGAGCGCGGCCAGGGCGCACCCGGCGGCCCGGCGGACGGCGCTCACCGCGCCCTCCCCGCGGCCGCGGGCGCCATCGGCGCCTCCGGCACGGCCGGGGTGGTGCCCCGGAGCGCGAACACGTAGAGCGTGTTCCCGCGCGCGGTGGATCCCTCCACGCCGTCCATCAGCAGGCCTCCCCCGCCCACGCCGGAGTAGACCGCCACGTACTGGTGGCCGTCGGGGCCGCGGTACGTCATGGGCGCGCCGATGATCCCGGAGCCCAGCTTGCGCGACCACAGCACGCGCCCGCTGCGGGCGTCCACGGCGCGGAACCACCCGTCCACCGTGCCGTAGAACGCCACGTCCCCGCCCGTCACCAGCACGCCGCTGTAGACCAGGAACTTCTCCTTGATCCCCCACAGCTTGGTGCCGGTGGCCGCGTCCCACGCGATGAATTCGCCCCAGTTGCCGCCGGGGCCCGCCCGGTCCCGGACGTCGGCCCCCCAGTACGGGGTGCCCGCGATGTAGCTGACCTCGCGGGTGATGTAGTCCATGCACACGTTCTGCGCGGGCACGTAGAACAGCCCGGTGCGCGGCGAGAAGGCGGCCGGCTGCTGGTCCTTGCCGCCGACCTGGGCGGGGCAGATGTCGCGCACCCACCGGCCGGCCGCGGTGCGCTTTGCGTCCACCACCCGCGGCTGCATGGTCCGGGGGTCCAGCCCGGTCGCCCAGTTGACGTGCACGTACGGCTTCGCCACCAGCACCTCGCCCGTGGCCCGGTCGATGGTGTAGGCGAAGCCGTTGCGGTTGAACTGCACCAGCGTCCTGCGGAGGCGCCCGCCGATGCGGAGGTCGGCCAGCAGGTTCTCGTTGACGCCGTCGTAGTCCCACTCGTCGTGGGGCGTGAAGACGAACGCCCACTTCGCCATCCCCGTGTCCGGGTCGCGGGCGAACACCGCGTTGGTCCACAGGTTCGCCCCGGCGCGCTGCTCGTTGTTCCAGGGCCCGGGGTTGCTGGTGCCGTGGTAGACCAGGTCCAGCTCCGGGTCGTACGAGAGCCACCCCCACACCGCTCCGCCGCCGTGCCGCCAGGCGTCGCCCGGCCAGGTGGTGGCGCCCAGGTCCCTGCCGCGCATCCAGGCGTAGAACGGGCGGAAGTCGGCGCCGATGCGGACCACGCTGTCCGGCCCCGTGCTGTGGGCGCGCCACAGCTCCCGCCCGGTCTTCACGTCCAGCGCGGCGAGCCACCCGTGCGCGCCCATCTCCCCGCCGCTGTTCCCCACCAGCACCCGGTCGCGCACCACCAGCGGCGCCATGGTCATGGTGACGCCGTCCTCCACGCTCGCCATCTTGGTCCGCCACACCTCCCTGCCCGTGGCGGTGTCCACCGCGACGGTGTGGGCGTCGAGCAGGTTGTAGATCAGCTTGCCGTCGGCCAGGTGCCAGCCGCGGTTCACCGCGTCGCAGCACGCCTTGCCGACCGCCATGGGCGCGGGGTTGGGCTCGAACTTCCACTTGATCGGCGCACCCGGCTTCGTGAGGTCCAGGGCGTAGGCCACGTTGGGATAGGGGGTGACCACGTACATGGTGCTCCCCGCCACCAGCGGGGCGCCCTCGTGCCCGTAGTCGGTCCCGTCGGAGAAGCTCCAGGCCATCTCCAGCGTCGCCGCGTTGGCGGCCGTGATCTCGTCCAGCCCGCTGTACCGCGTGCTCGCGTAGTCGCGCGCCTGCATGGTCCACTCGCCGTCGTCGGCGGCGCCCCACCCGGCCCACTGCGCGAGCGGGCGGCCGTCGGGGCGGGTGGCGGGGCCGGGGGCGGCGGGCGCGCCGGCGGAAAAGGCGGCCTCCAGCCCGGGCGCGTCGGGCGGGCCGCACGCCGCCAGCGCCGCGGCGACGCCCCCGGCGCACAGGGCGCGGGCGAGGCTCCCGCGCTCCCCCCGTAAACGGCTGCGGATCCGATGTGCGGCCATGGCTCCTCCGTTCCCCCGGCGTGGCTCGAGCGGTCGTCGTGCAAGCTGCCGCTCCGCCCCGGAGCCGGATTGAACCACGTTGCCGGGGGTCAGCCGCGCCGCTTCCGGCTGTGGTGGGAAAGGAGAAAGAACAGGGCGGCCACGGTGAGGCCAAGCAGGACGTAGCCGGTGAGCGCCTCCACCGCGGCGACGGGCCGGGACTCGTGGGTGGGGACGTAGTCGCCGTAGCCCAGCGACGTGAACGTCGTCACCGAGAAGTAGAGGCTGATCCAGAAGCCGCGGACCTCCACCTCGGGCGTGTTCGCGGGCGATATCCCCAGCTCGGTGTAGAGGACGGCGAAGAAGACGATCACGACGAGCAGGAGGCCGGTCAGGTGCCGCACGGCCTGGGCGAAGTGGTCGGGGTCGGCGAGGAGCCGGGCCACCAGCGACACGACCGCCATGAACAGGAGGGGGAGCGACGACGCCGCCAGCAGCGTGGACGAGAGCAGCTCGGGCGCCCGGGCCACCCGGTGCAGGAGCTCGAAGAAGACCAGGCTGGCCGCGGCCAGCGCCGCGACCCGGGGCGGGGACTGGACCAGCCGCGTGCCGGCGCGCGGGAAGCAGCCGAACGGGGGGAGCAGGGGGAGGCGCGGCGCGCGCCTCCGCTCGGCGCGGCGCCGGACCGCCGGTTCCGGGGGAGGGGTCGACGGTTCCACGCCGGGGTGTGCGGATCGGGTGAAGGAGCTGCGGCCCGGGGGCACGATGCGCCCCCCGCGCCGTCCGGGCTTGAACCGGGTTGCCCGGGCGGCCGGCGACGCCGTCCCCGGTCACTCCGTCCCGGCGACCGGGAGGACGAGCGAGACCAGGGTGCTGCCGGGCACCGACTCCACGGTGAGGGTCCCCCCCATCCTGGCCGCGCGCTCCCGCATCCCGGCGATCCCCCAGTGCCCGCTGCGCCGGGCGGCCTCCGCGTCCTCCGGCACGAAGCCGGAGCCGTCGTCCCGGACCCGGAGCCGGAGGTGCCGCGGCCCGAACTCCAGCACCACCTCCACCCTCCCGGGGCCGGCGTGCTCCACCGCGTTGGCCACGGCCTCGCGCCCGATGCGGAGCGCCGTCACCTCCACCGCGTGCGCCAGCCGCCGGCGCTCGCCGCGCACCACGAAGCGCAGCTGGATGGGCCTCTCGTCGATCACTCCGGCGGCCGCGGCGGCCAGCGCGTCGGGGAGGTCGCGGCTTTCCAGCTCCGCCACCCGCATGTCCCACACGCCGTGCCGGGCGTCCAGCAGCGTCGCGTCCGCCGCCGCCGCCGCGCGCGCCAGCAGCCGGGCCGCGTCGGCGGGCCGCGACTCCACCAGGCGGCGCGCGGCGTGCACGTGCAGCGAGACCCCGGTGAACCCCTGCAGCAGCGTGTCGTGCAGCTCCCGCGCGATGCGCATGCGCTCGGCCAGGGTGGCGTCGTAGCGGGCGCGGAGCCGGTCGGCGACGCGCTGCTGCCGCCACCGGGCGAGCAGCCAGAGCGCGGCGGCCGCGGCCAGGGCGCAGAGCGCGAGGAACGCCCGCGTCTGCACGAAGGTGGGCGGGATCACCACGTCCAGCGTCGCGCCCTCCCGGTTCCAGACGCCGTCCTCGTTGGCGGCGACGACGTGGAAGCGGTACGACCCCGGACCCAGGTTGGTGTAGATCGCTTCCCGGCGCGTGCCCGCGTCCTGCCACCCCGCCGCGCCGCCCAGCAGCCGGTACCGGAAGCGCACCCGGTCCGGGGCGGCGAGGCCGGGCGCCGTGTACGCGACCTGGAGCTCCGTCGTCCGCCGCGGCAGCACCACCCGCCGCGCCGGCGGGTACTCCTGGCCGCCCGCCTGGAGCGACAGGATCCGCACCGGGGGCGGATGCACGTTCCGCCGGATCCGCCGCGGGTCGATCCACGCCACGCCGCCCCCCGACGTGAACCAGAGGCGGCCGTCCGTCCCCGCCACCGCCGACGGCAGCGGCCGGACCTGCGGCGCGCTGCCGGCGAGGCCGTCCCGCAGGTCGAACCGCTCGACGCGGACCCGGTGCGCCGGGTCGCGCAGGGCGCGCCGGAGCTCGGCCGCGGGGACCCGCGCCACGCCGGCGACTCCGTTGAGCCACAGGTCGCCGTCCGCGGCCTGCACGATGCCGCTGATCCCCCGCAGCGGCGCGCCGGAGACGCGCAGGGGCCGGAAGCGCCCGCCCCGCTCCGGGTCGAGCACCGCCACGCCGCCCACTCCGCCGGCCCACACGCGGCCGCCGCGCACCAGCAGCGCCGTCACGGCGCCCACGTCGAGCCCCTCGCGCGCGGAGTAGACGCGCACCGAGGAGCCGGCGGCGCGCGCGAGCCGGTTCTCCGTGTACCCCAGCCAGGTGTGCCCCGCGCTGTCCACCGCCAGGATGGCCGCGAGCTGGTCCCGGAGCCCCCCCGGCGCGCCCCAGCGCTCCCACCCGCCGCGGCCCCGCCGGAGCACGCCCTGGTACTGCGCGCCCCGCACCGAGAGCCACAGCGTGCCGTCGCGCCCCAGCGCGATGGCCTGCACGTCGGCGTCCACGGCCTCGGCGGGAAGCGCAACGCGGGCGAAGGCGCCGCCGTCCGAACGCCAGACTCCCCTGGGCCCGCCCAGCCACACCCCGCCCCCCGGGTCGCGGTACGCGCAGGTGATCTCCCGGGGGACCCCCGGGTGCTCCACCACCCGGTCCCCGTCGACCTCCAGCAGCGGCTCGCCCACGCTCCCGACCCAGACGGCGCCCCCGCGGCCCGCGGCGACGGCCGGCATGTGGAGCGGCCGCGGCCGGGCCACGGGGGTGAACTTGGCCGCGCGGAACCGGTCGATCCCCCCCTCCGTCCCGGCCCACACGCTCCCCTCCCGGTCCTCCAGCAGGGCGAGCACGGTGTTGCCGCTCATCCCCGCCGCCGTGGAGAAGGCGAGCGCCCGGGGCGCCGCCGGGGCGCTCTCCGCCCCGGGGCCGGCGCTCCCGGCGGGGAGCGGCACCCGGACCACGCCGTAGGCGCCGAACAGCCAGGCGTTCGCCCCCCGGTCCACGAGCAGCCCCCACGTGTCCGGGGCGCGCCGGAGCGGGGGCCCGGCGCCGGCCGGCTCCCCGGCCGGGCCGGAGAGCCGCACCAGGCCGGGCGACGACGCGCCCCACACCGAGCCGTCCGGGGCCTCGCGCGGCACCCCCGTGGCGCCCATGCGGCCGGCGAGCGACGGGGCCCGCCGCTCGAAGCGGCGCGCCCCCCGGGGGAGCACGAACACGCCCGTGGCCTCGGCTGCCCAGAGCGCGCCGCGCCGGTCCACCACCAGGTCGGTGGTCATCCCGCCGGGATACCCGCTCGCGGCATCGGCGCGGCGCCAGCGCCCGCGCTCGAACCGCGCGAGCCCCGCGGTGGTGGCGGCCCAGGTGCCGCCGGCGGAGTCGCGCGCGAACGCGGTCACCGTTCCGCGGGGCAGCCCCTCCCGCTCGCCGAAGCTGGCGAGGCGGCCGCCGGACAGCAGGCTCGCCCCCCCCAGGCTGTAGCCGATCCAGAGCGAGCCGTCGGGGAGCGGGAGCAGCGCGGACACGGCGCTCCCCGGGAAGGCCGTGCCGGCGGGCGGCTCCACGGGCGTGAAGCGCACCCCGTCGAAGCGGAAGAGCCCCGAGGCGGTGCCGATCAGGAGAAACCCGTCCGCCGACTGCGCGAGCGCCTGGACGTTCGCGGGGGCGCCGTCGCGGGGCGTCCACGAGGTGCGGGCGAGCTGCTTCAGGGTGGGCTCCTGGGCCTGCGCCGCGGCGCACGCCAGCACACCGGGCAGGCAGGCGCGAAGGCAGGTCCGGAGGTACCTCAGGGCCGAATCACGCATGGGACCTCCCGCCGCCGGGGGCACGGCGGCGCCGGGGAAGGAGGGGGCCGGAGGCGCGGGCACGGAGGAGCCCCGCCGGGCGACGGTCGGCAACGTGGTGCAATCCACCGCCGCCCCGCACCCGGGAGATTGCGGGTGCCCGCGGCGTCCCGCCCGAGCGGCGGCGGGACCCGCCGCACGACCACCCGCGCGGGGGGCGTCGTCCCCCCGAAGGAGGCTCCACGATGACGAACACCCGGCGGTTCCTTGCCCTCGCCCTGGTCCCGGCGCTCGCCGTCCCGCTCGCCGCCGGCCTCGGAGCCGGCGGCGGCGAGGCGGCGGAGCAGCAGACGGGCCGCCTCACGGGCCGGGTCTGGATGCGCGTGCAGCCCGCGGAGCCCGCGGGCAGCTTCCGCGTCTTCCTGCCCAACGGCTCGGTGCTCACGGGCTCGTGCCGCGAGACGTACCGCGTGGACCCGTGGCGGATGAGCTCGGCGTCCCGGCTGACGATCACCGAGGGCACGGAAGCGATCCCCGCGGACGTGTCGTTCCGGGGCGAGGAGCTCCGGCTGCGGATTCGCCTGGTCCGGGGCGGGACGCTGGAGGAGCGGTACCGGCCGGCGCGGGTGCCCTACCTGTGCCCCGAGGGGGCGAACGCGCAGTGACGCGTCCGCGGCCGCGGCACCCGGCCGCCGGCGTCCCGCGGCGGGAGCCCGCACGCCGGGTGCCAGCGCGGCGGCCGGCAACCAGCTTCAATCGCGCGCCCCGCACGGGGCGCAGCTTCGAGCGGGCACGGCGGCGCACCCTGCGGCGCGTGCCGCTTTCCCCGGCGGAAAGGAGCCGCATGATCGCAGATGGAGTGGCGCCCCCCGGCAGGGCGCGAGCCACGGTCCGCGCCGCGGGGATCCTCGTGCTGTTGGGGTGCGCGGCCGCCGCGCCGGCCGGGCCGTCCGTCGCGGCCGGCCCGTCCGCGCCCTGCGTGGTGTCCGCCCCGGCGCCGGCGGACCCGGGGCCGGCCGGCGACCGGGAGCGGGCCCGCGCCTTCGCGGAGGCGACCGGGCGTTGTATGATGGCGATGCACGCTGAGATGCACGCCGGCCTCGCGGCCGGCGGCGACGCGGACGCCCGCTTCGCCGCCGCCAAGATCCCGCACCACCAGGGCGCCGTCGACATGGCGCGGCAGATCCTGCTGCACGGCCGCGACCCCCAGCTCCGCTCGTTCGCGCGGAGCGTGATCGTGGAGCAGCAGGCCGAGATCGAGATGCTGCGCGGCTGGGCCGCGCGGCGCGCGGTGCCCGCCACTCCGGCCGCCGCGCCGCACACCCACCCGAGGAGGTGATCCCGTGCCGACCATCCGAACCGCACTGCTGCTCGCGTCCGCCGTGGCCCTGCTCCCGGCCCCGCTCCGCGCGCAGTCGCCCTACACGCGGGTGACGCCGGTCAGCGCCCGCGACCGCGTGTACACGGGCGACCAGGTCTCCAACACCGTGTCGGTGATCGACCCGTCCACCGACCGGCTGCTGGGGCAGATCCGGCTGGGGAACCAGCGGATGAACATCCTGAGCGCCCTGTATGGCCAGGAGGCCAACGTGCACGGGCTCGGCTTCTCGCCGGACGGGCGGTGGATCGCGGCCGTGTCCACGCTCACCAACGCGGTGAGCGTGATCGAGACGGCCACCAACCGGGTGGCGGGCACCGTGTTCGTGGGGCGGAACCCGCACGAGGCGTTCTTCACGCCCGACGGGCGGGAGCTGTGGGTGGCGGTGCGCGGCGAGGACTACGTGTCGGTGATCGACCCGGCGCGGATGCGCGAGGTGCGGCGGGTGAAGACGGCGAACGGGCCCAGCATGATCGTGTTCAGCCCGGACGGAAAGGTGGCCTACGTGGACCACTCCTTCACCCCGGAGCTGGACGTGGTGGACCGGGCCACGGGGCGGGTGCTCCGGCGGGTGCCGGTGGTGAGCCCCTTTTCGCCCAACCTGGCCGTCACCGCCGACGGGTCGCAGGTGTGGATGACCCACAAGGACGTGGGAAAGGTGACCGTCGTGGACGGGCGCACCTGGGAGGTGATCCGCGTGCTGGACACGGGGCCGGTGACCAACCACGTCAACTTCGCCGGGCCCGGCGGGGGGACGCGCATCGGCGGCGCCAGCGCGGGGGACTTCGCCTACGTCACCGTGTGCCTGGAGAACGCGGTCAAGGTGTACCGCAGGAGCGACCAGTCGCAGGTCGCCACGGTCGAGGTGGGCGCCTGCCCCCACGGGGTGTGGGCCTCGGGGGACGGGAGCAAGGTGTACGTGGGCCTGCAGGAGGGCGACGCCGTGGACGTGATCGACACGCGCACCAACACCCGCGTCGGCAGGATCCCGATGGGGCAGTCGCCGCAGGCGCTCGTGTACGTGCCGGGCGCCGTCCCCGGCGGCGCGGGGACCGCCAACCTGGTCCCGCTCACGGCGACCACCTCCCGCGCCGCCACCGCCGTGAGCCTGGTGCCGCCCACCGGGAGCGGAACCGGGAAGGGGACGGTGTGGATCCGCTCGCTGGGCCCCGTGGACGGGGTGGACGTGAGCGTGAGCTCGCTGGCGCCGTCCACCACCTACACGCTGTTCCTGCGCGGCCAGGGCCCCGGGCGGGACGCGCTCTCCTGGCCGCTGGCGACCGTGGCCACGGACGCCAGCGGCGCAAACGCGCTGGTGGAGGCGGTCGCGCCCACCACGCTCCCGCCCGACCTGGCGGGCCCGTACACCCCCACCCGCCCGTACCTGGTGCTGGTGCGGGGCACGAGCGCGGACGATCCCATCGCCATCGCCCAGCGGATGCCGTGACGGGCGGCGCAGCCGTGCGGGACGAATCCGCGCCGGCCCACCTGCCGCTCAGCGACGAGCTGGCGGTGGGCCGGACGTCCCTCGCAAACGAGCGCACCCTGCTGGCCTACCTGCGCACGGCGCTGCAGTGCGTGGTCGGCGGGGTCTCGCTGATCAAGTTCTTCGACCACCCCGTGGCCCGGCTCCTGGGCGCCGTCTTCCTCCCGCTGGGGGTGGCCGTGGGCATCGCCGGCGTCGTGCTGTTCACGCGGCGCCAGCTGGACGCCGAGCGGAACGGCGGCGCCGCGTGGGAGCCGGTCGCGGTGCTCTTCCATCCCGCGCGATCACCTTCCACCCGGGGAGGCCACACCATGACGACCCCACCGGCCACGGCCGACGTCGTGACCCTGTCCAGCCCGTATCCCGCGGGCGAAACGCTGGACCGCCTGGCCGCGCTGGCGCGCGAGCGGGGGATGACGGTCTTCGCCCGCATCGAGTTCTCGCGCGACGCGGCGGCCGCCGGGCTCGCGCTGCCGCCCATGGCGCAGCTCGTCTTCGGCAACCCGCGCGGCGGCACGCCGCTCCTGGCCGCCGCGCCGCTGGCGGGCCTGGACCTGCCGCTGCACGCGCTGGCCTGGACCGACGGCGAGGGCCGGACGTGGCTCAGCTACCCCGACCCCCAGGCGCTGGAGACGAAGCACGGCGTGGACGAAGCGACGGTGGCGCCGCTGCTTGGCATCCACGCGCTCGCCCGGGCGGCGGTCGCGGGAGCCCGGCCCGGGGCCGCGCCCTGAGGGCGGGGCGCGGCCGGGTCATTCGAGGTGGAGGATGCCCCGCTGGAGGGCGATGGTCACGGCGGCCGTGCGGTCGTCCGTGTCCAGCTTCTCCAGGATGTGCTTGACATGAACCTTGACGGTTTCTTCGGCACGCATGAGGGCGCGCCCGATCTGCGGGTTGCTCAGCCCGCGGGCCATCAGCCGGAGCACCTCCAGCTCCCGCTCGGTCAGCGGGGTCCGCGGCGTGTGCTCGGCCAGGCGCGCGGCCACCTCCGGGGGGATCGCCCTGTGGCCGGCGAACACGGACCGGATCACGTTCAGCACCTCGGCGCCCAGCATGTCCTTGAGGACGTAGCCGCGGGCGCCCGCCTCCAGGGCCCGGTAGATGTCCTCGTCGCCGCCGTAGGTGGTGACGGCGACCACGCGCGCCTCCGGGAACTCGGCCACGATGGCGCGGGTCGCTTCCACCCCGCCCATTCCCGGCATGCGCAGGTCCATGAGCACCACGTCGGGGCGGTGCATCCGGAACAGCTCGACGGCCGCCTCGCCGCTGGCCGCCCCGCCCACGAACTCGATGTCGGGCTCGTCCCCGATCACGGCCTCGATGCCGGCCCGGATCAGCGGGTGGTCGTCCGCCGCGACGACGCGGATCGGTGGCCGCTCTTCCATGTGAAGCGCTCCGTCGGGGGCATCGTACCGCTCCTCCGGCAAAGATGCTCGTCCGCGGAGGGCCGCACCATACCCGGACCGGGGGAGCCGCGCGTACCCCGGTCGGGGGATCCCGGGCCTCACGCCGTCCGGCTCGGCCCCACGGTGATCCCGGTCACGTCCACGGCGCGGCGGCGCTCGCGGGACCCGGCCGCCGCCAGGGGGAGGGCGAACGAAAAGGTGCTCCCGGCCCCCGGCACGCTCTCCACCCAGATGCGCCCGCCGTGCGCCTCCACGATCCCCCGCGTGATCGCCAGCCCCAGCCCCACCCCGCGGCGGTCCCCGCTGCGCGCCTGCCAGAAGCTGTCGAACAGGTGGGAGAGGTGCTCCGGCGGGATCCCGGGCCCGGTGTCCGCCACGCTGAACACCACCTCCAGCGCGCCCGGCCGGGCCGAGAGCGTGACGCTTCCCCCGGCGGGAGTGAACTTGAGCGCGTTGCCCACCAGGTTCCCCACCACCTGGAGCAGGCGTCCGCGGTCGGCCTGGACCAGGCAGCCGCGCTCCGGGAGGCGCGACCGCAGGACGACGCGGGCCTCCTCGGCCCCGGCCCGGCAGCTGTCCTCCCCCTCCTCCACCACCTCGCGCGCGTCCACCTCTTCCAGGTCCAGCGTCAGCCTGCCGGCGTCCAGGCGCGTCGCGTCCAGCAGGTCGCCGATCAGCCGGTTCATCTGGCCGCCCGCCCGCCGCATCATCTCCAGGAACTTTCGCCGCTGCTCCGGCGGCAGCTCTTCCAGCTCCAGCAGCAGGCCGCTCCCGGACAGGATCACGCCCAGCGGGTTGCGGAGGTCGTGCGCGACGATCCCCAGGACGTCGGCGCGGGCCTGCGCCTGCACCTCGGCGCCGCGCCGGGCCACCCGCTCGGCGTCGTAGCTGCGGGCCCGCACCAGCGCGTCCGCGGCCGCCTGGGCGAGCAGGAGCGCGAAGGCCCGGTTGACCTCGCCGGGCCCGTCCGGGTCGGCGAACGTCATCGCCAGCGCGCCCACGGCCTCGCCGCCGTGCCGCAGCGGCAGGATCCCCGTGGAGGGGGGCGGGGCGACGGCACCGCTCCCCCCGTAGATGGACGGAAACCCGGCGCGGTGCTCGTCGGCGGTCCGGAGCCACACCGGCTCGCCGGTCGCCACCGCCCGCGCGAGCGGAGAGCCGTCGTGGTGCGGGAGGGCGGGAAGGCGCGCAACCGCCCCGGCGGGCTGCCCGCTCGCGCGGATCACCTCCAGGCGCGCCCCGTCCACGCGCACCAGCAGGCCGTGCACCCCCTCCACCACGGCGAGGCCCCGTTCGAGCACGGCCTCGGCGACCTCGCCCTCCGTCTGCGCCTGCGACAGGGCGGCGGTCACCTCCTGGAGCCGCATGGCGTGCGCCGCCAGGTCCTCCGAGGCGGAGAGCGCGTCGGCCAGCGAGTCGTTGCTCTGCTGCAGGTCCTCCGAGAGCGTCTGCACCTCGTGCATCTGGTCTTCCAGCTCCGAGGCGAGCCGCTGCAGCTCCCCCGACCGCGCCTCGGCCTGCGCCCGGGCCCGGCGCAGCGATTCCGTGGTGGCGCCCACCACCAGGGCGACCACGAAGAACGAGGCCAGGTACACCGCCGCCCCGGCGCCGGGCGCCGCCCTCGCCAGCCCGTCGGGCACGACGGCGATGGCCGCCACCGCGAGCACCCCCGCCGCCAGCCCCGGCCCCCGGCCCCCGTACCACGCGGCGACCGCGACCGCGGCGACGAAGGGGAGGTTGGTGTGCACCTGCAGCGGCCGCAGCGCGAAGCTGCCGAGCAGGCCCAGCGCGACCGCGGCCGCCGCCGCGGCGTAGGCGCGGTGGAGTGCCGGTCCGCGGGGAGGCCCGGCCGGGTGGTCCCGGTGGGGCGCCGCCGCGGCAGGGCGCCTCGAGACGGGTCGTGCCATGCTCACCTTCCCTGGTTGTGGATGCTCCGCGGGCTTTCGTGGACCGGGCCGGCAGGTCGCCCGGCCCGGCGATGGCGCCCTGCCGCCGGGAGCTCCCCGACTCCGACGCCGTGGTATAGGTGGCGACGGCGCGGGCGGGGTGATTGCACCGGGTTGCCCCTCCGGGGCGTCCGGGTGGAGCCCGGGAGCGCGGACGGGCCTCCCGGCGCCCCTCCGGCGCGGCCGGCCGCGAGGCCGGAGGCAACCCGGTGCAATCCCGGACCCGCCCCCGCGGCGTATCCTTGCGCCGAGCTCCCCGACCCCGACCTGGAGGCAGCGATGGCCCTGCACCCCGCCGCACCCGCACCCGCATCCGCGCCGACCACCGGCGCCGCCCCACGCACCGCCGGGACGGACGCCCCGCCGGCGCCCGCCGCCCTGGCGACGCCCACGGAGCTGGGGCACGACCGCGCCCGCGCCGTCGCCGCGGCGGTGAACCCGCTGGTCGCCGACGCGCTGGCGCTCTACGTCAAGACCAAGAGCTTCCACTGGCACCTGTCCGGCCCCCGCTTCCGCGACCTGCACCTGCTGCTGGACGAGCAGGCCGACCAGCTCCTGGCCGCCGTGGACCCGCTGGCCGAGCGGGTCCGCAAGCTGGGCGGGACCACGCTGCGCAGCATCGGGCACGTGGCGCGCCTGACCGGCGTGGCGGACGACGACGACGCGTACGTCCCCGCGCGCGAGATGCTGCTGCGCCTGCTGGACGACAACCGCCGCATGGCCGGGGCGCAGCGGCGCGCCATCCGGGTGTGCACGGAGGCCGGCGACGACCCCACGGCGAGCCTCCTCCAGGACGTGCTGGACGCCACGGAGCGGCGCATCTGGTTCCTGTTCGAGGCGTCCCGCGAGGACGCCGCGGACCCACGCCCGGAGCCCGGCCCGCGCCCGGGAGCGGGATGACGGCGGGGGGCAGGGGCCGGCGCGGCACCGGGCAGCCGGTCGACTTCATCGCCACCGACATCCTCCGGGTCCGGAACGGCAGGATCACCGACAACCGGCACCTGGAGGACAACCTCGCCTTCCTGCGCCGGATCGGGCTCCTCCCTCCGCAGTAGGCGTCGTCCGGGCGGGCGGTGGCGCCAAAGCTTCGCACGGGAGCCGAAGCGCGCCCGTGGACGGCCGACGAGCTCATTGCGCCCCGCGCCCGGCGGCGCGCATACTGGACGGGTGCCGGCCGGCGGCGGCGGGCCGGCGGCGGACATGGCAGGGAGGCCACCCATGGGCACCTCCTCGACAGAGCGGCGCGAGCGCGACCGCACCTTCGCCGGCGGCGGGGAGATGGGCGCGCTCGTTCGCGCGCACGACTGGGCCGCCACTCCCCTGGGGCCGGCCGCCGCGTGGCCGCAGAGCCTCCGCACCGCGCTCGGCATCCTGCTGGACAACCACTACCCCATGTACATCGCCTGGGGGTGGGAGTACGTGCAGTTCTACAACGACGCGTACCGCCCCATCCTCGGCTCCAAGCACCCCGGCGCCCTCGGCCGGGGCACCCCCGAGTCGTTCGCGGAGATCTGGGACTTCGTCCGCCCCATCTTCGAGCGCGTGATGACCGAGGGCGAGCCCACCTACCTGGAGGACCAGCTCCTCCCGCTGGACCGCCACGGCTTCGTGGAGGAGTGCTACTTCACCTACTGCGACAGCGCCATCCGCGACGAGTCCGGCGGCGTCGGCGGCGTCCTGGTCACCATCATCGAGACCACCGAGCGGGTGCTGGGGGAGCGCCGGCTGCGCACCCTGCGCGACCTGGGCGCCGCCGCCACGGAGGCAAAGACCCCCGAGGACGCGTGCGCCACCGCGGCCGGGATCCTGGCCGGGAACGGGCTGGACCTCCCCTTCTCCATCCTCTACCTGCTGGACGAGGGGGGCGCCCGCGCCCGCCGGGTGGGGCTCACCGGGCTCCCGCCGGAGCATGCCGCCGCCCCCGCGGGGGTGGCCCTCGACGGGGCCGACGCCGGCGGGTGGCCGCTCGCCGGGGTCGCCGCCGACGGCGTGGCGAGGGAGGTCGACGCGTGGGAGCGCTTCGGCGTGCTGGACTGCGGCGCCTGGCCCGAGAAGCCGCGCAGCGCCGTGGTGCTCCCCGTGGGGCGGGCCGGGCAGGAGCGGCCGGCCGCCGTCCTGGTGGCGGGGATCAGCGGCCGGCTCGCGCTGGACGACGGCTACCGCGACTTCCTGCGGAACGTCGCGGACCGCATCGCCACCGCCATCTCCAGCGCGCGGGCGCACGAGGAGGAGCGGCGGCGCGCCGAGGCGCTGGCGGAGCTGGACCGCGCCAAGACCGCGTTCTTCAGCAACGTCAGCCACGAGTTCCGCACCCCGCTCACCCTGATGCTGGGGCCGCTGGAGCAGCTCCGCGAGGAGGCCGGAGCCGCGCTGGCGGCCCCCGGGCGGGAGCTCCTGGACACCGCCCACCGCAACGGGCTGCGCCTCCTCAAGCTGGTCAACACCTTGCTCGACTTCGCCCGCATCGAGGCGGGGCGCGTGGAGGTCGCCTTCGAGCCCGTGGAGCTGGCCGCGCTCACCGCGGAGCTGGCCAGCGTCTTCCGCTCGGCCGTCGAGCGCGCCGGCCTCCGGCTGGCCGTGGACTGCCCTCCCCTCCCCGAGCCGGTGTTCGTGGACACGGAGATGTGGGAGAAGATCGTCCTCAACCTCCTGTCCAACGCCCTCAAGTTCACCTTCCGGGGGGAGATCGCGGTCGCGCTCCGCCCGGCCGGGGAGCGGGTGGAGCTGGAGGTGCGCGACACCGGCGTCGGGATCGCCCCCGAGCAGCTCCCCCAGGTCTTCCAGCGCTTCCACCGCGTGCGCGGCGCCCGGTCGCGCAGCCACGAGGGCTCCGGGATCGGGCTGGCGCTGGTGGACGACCTGGTCCGGCTGCACGGCGGCAGCGTGCGGGTGGAGAGCACCGTGGACGTGGGCACCACCATGACCGTGTCCATCCCGCGGGGGAGCGCCCACCTCCCGCCGGAGCGGATCGGCGCGGCACGGAGGCTCGCCTCCACGGGCGTGGGCGCCGCGGCGTTCGTGGAGGAGGCGTCCCGCTGGCTCCCGGAAACGCCCGAGGAGGCCCCCGTGCTCCCCGCCGCCCCGCCGGCCGCCGGCACGCCCGGCGCGGCAGCGGAGGGGGCCGGCGGCAGGATCCTGGTCGCGGACGACAACGCGGACATGCGCGGCTACATCGCCCGCCTGCTCGCCCCGCCCTACGAGGTGGAGACGTGCGCCGACGGGCGCGCGGCGCTGGACGCCGTGCGCCGCCGCAGGCCGGACCTGGTGCTGAGCGACGTGATGATGCCGGGGATGGACGGCTTCCAGCTCCTGCGGGAGCTGCGCGCCGGCCCCGGCACGGGCACGCTCCCGGTGATCCTGCTCTCCGCGCGGGCGGGGGAGGAAGCCACGCTGGAAGGGCTCGCCGCCGGGGCCGACGACTACCTGATCAAGCCGTTCTCCGCCCGCGAGCTGCGGGCGCGGGTCGGCGCCCAGCTCGCCATGGCGCGCCTCCGCCTCCAGCTGGCCGCCGCCGAGGAGCGCAACCGGATCGCGCGGGAGCTCCACGACTCGGTGACCCAGACCCTGATCGCGGCCACCGTGATGGCCGAGCGCCTCGCCAAGCCGTCGCACGGCCGGCCGGACGAGCCGGCGGGCGAGCTCCGGGACCTCGCCCGCATGACGCGCGGCGCCATGGCCGAGATGCGCGTGCTCCTCACCGAGATGCGCCCGGAGCTGGTGGAGCGGACGCGCATCGGGCACCTGGTGGGGCAGCTCGCCGACGCGGTGCGCGGCAGGCTGCAGATGGACGTCTCCGCCCGGGTCGAGGACCGGGACTCGGAGCGGCTCCCCGGGGAGGTGAGGACCGCCGTCTACCGCGTGGCGCAGGAGAGCCTCAACAACGTGGTGAGGCACTCCGCCGCCCGCGCGGTCGAGATCGCGGTGGAGGCCACGCCCGAGACCGTCGACCTGCGCATCCGCGACGACGGGGTGGGCTTCGCCCCCGGCGCCGCTCCCGCCGGGATCGGCGTTTCCAGCATGCGCGAGCGCGCCGCCGGGATCGGGGCCGCGCTGCGCATCCATGGGCGCCCCGGCGGCGGCACGGAGGTGGCGCTGCGCTGGCCCGCCCCCGCCGCCGGGGAGCCGTGGGCGGACGACGCGGAGGCCGGCCCCCTGGTCGTGCTCGCGTAGTCCCGCCGGCCCCGTCGTCAGTCCCCCTTCGCGTCCGCCTCCCAGTGGAACAGGTGGAGGACGCGGTGGAACAGGGGCGTCAGCAGCAGCCCCGCCACGATCAGGAACACCATCCCCGCGTAGAGCGCGAACCCCGCCGCGAACAGCTTCCCCGCCGTGGAGGGGAGGTCGCCCACGGGACCCATCCCGCCCAGGAGCATGGCCGCGTTCAGCAGGGAGTCGATCCAGCCCTGCCCGCCCAGCCAGTGGTACCCGGCCGTCCCGATCACCAGCGAGCCGGCCACCAGCCCCCCCGCGTAGGCCGCGCTGTGGAGCAGGCGCCCGACGAAGCGGCGGCGCGAGATGGGCCTCTGCCGGCGGTGCTCGTACATGGCGGCGGACGCTGCGCCCCGGGGGGCGCCTACGCGCGCACCTCGGCGCAGGTGCGCGCCCACGGCACCCGGTCCAGCCCCTCGAACGGGATCTCCCAGCCGGTGTCCCGGCACGTCCCGAAGCGCTCCGGCGCGCGCCGCAGCCGGTCGAGCGCGTCGTCGATGTCGGCGAGCTCGCGCGAGAGGCGCGTCTCGTAGGCGCCCGTGAGATCCGCCTCCAGGGCGTCCGGGACGGCGTCGGCGAGGTGGAGCGGCACCCCCGCGAAGTCGTCCGCGGGCTCCCGCCCCCGCTCGCGCACGTGGACCGCGACCGACAGCTCGAGGGTCTGGCGGACGCGGGCGCGCTCCTCGAAGAGGCGGCGCTCCAGGTAGCCGCACTGGGCGTCGGTGAGTGGCATCGCTCTCCCCTCCTGTCTCGACGGTTTCCGAAGCTGCCCGCGTGCGGGCGGATCACGGCCGCATCTCCGCCGGAAGCTGCGCGGCGGCGCGGGGTCCGGATTGCACCACGTTGCCTCCGCGTCCCAGTGGAGCGGCGCAACCGGGTACAATCCCCGCCCGCCCCGAGAGGCTAGCGTTCGTCCTGCGCCCGGCGGGACGGCCGGACGTTCCACGACCGGGAGCGGCGGGCACGGCTCCCGGCCCGGACCCGGGGGGCTCCGATGACGATGCCGGAGGTGCGGGACGGGAGGGACCGGGACGCCGCGCGGCGCGCCGAGCTGGGGGAATTCCTCCGCACGCGCCGCGAGCGCCTCCAGCCGGAGGCGGCCGGCCTGAAGCGCACGGGGCGGCGCCGCACCCCCGGGCTGCGCCGGGAGGAGGTGGCCCAGCTCGCCGGGATCAGCGCCGCGTGGTACACGTGGCTGGAGCAGGGCCGGGAGATCCGCGTCTCGCCCGAGGTGATGCACCGGATCGCGGACGCGCTCCACCTCACCCCCGACGAGCGCCGCCACCTGCTCCTGCTCGCCGACCGCGGCGTGACCTCCGGCGGGCCTTTCGCCCGCGAGGCGGTGAGCCCGAAGCTCCGGAGGGTGCTCGAGGGGATGAGGGACCTGCCGGCGTGCGTGATCGGCCCGTACGCGGAGCTGCTGGCGGCGAGCCCGGCCATGCAGGCTCTCCTCCCGCCGCTCCACGAGATCCCGGGGGAGAAGCGCAACCTGCTGGTCTTCGTCTTCACCAGCCCCGAGGTGCGGGAGCGGCTCTCGGACTGGGAATCGATGGCGCGCGAGTGCCTGGCGCACTTCCGCTCCGTGTACGCGGCGCGGGTGGGGGATCCGCGGGCGGAGCGGGTGGTGGCGAGGCTGCGCCGCGAGAGCCCGGAGTTCGCGCTCTGGTGGGACCGCTACGAGCTGGAGCCCGCGCCCTCGGGCCCTGTGGTGCTGGAGCACCCGGGGGCGGGGACCCTGGTGCTCGACCACGTGCTCCTGTCCATCTCCGAATCCGCCGGGCTCACCCTGGGGCTCCTTTCCCCCGCCGACGGGGCGACGCGCGGGCGCATCCGCCGGCTGGTGCAGGCCGCGGAGCACCGCCCGGCCGCGGTCGCCGGTCCATGAGCCGGGGTGCCGCCATGAGCTCCGCCGCGGCCGGGGCATGCGTCGCCGCCGCGTGCGGGCTCCTGCTGTCCGCCGCACCGCTGAGCCCGGAGCGGCCGCGCGGGAGCCCCGGACCGTCGGCTCGTCCCGGCCAAACGAGCGAGCCCCCGTCGGCATGCGACGGGGGCTCGTACCCAGTGCCTGGGGCGGGACTCGAACCCGCAAGCCTCGCGGCGGGCGATTTTAAGTCCGCCTTCTCGGCTGCCGTGCGTTGCCGTTCCCGGGTTTTCACCCCCCTCCCCGGCCCCTTTTTGCCACCTGTTGCCGTATGGATGGATGCAACAACGGAGGCAATGCGGCATCCGCTTCACGAGGTCGAGGCCGGCGCTTCGACCACGACCGCTGCCCGGAATCTCGCCGGAGCGTCTGGGCCGGAAGGAGCGCCACTCCGGGGAGCGCGTCAGTCGTGGCGTACGCCGACGACGGACAGCGTCGTCTCCCCCTACTCCAGCGCGTACAGGTAGGCGGCGATGTCGCGCGCCTCGGCCTCGGTGACGCCCAGGTCGGGCATCGCCGTGGCAGAGTCGACGGCGGGCGGGTCCATGATCCAGCGGACCAGGTTGCCCGGGTTGTTGGCGAGCACCCCGGCAATGTACATGCGCCCCCCGATCCCGGTGAGCGGCGGCCCCACCGTGCCGTCGGCGCCGGGCACCCCTGGAACGGTGTGGCAGGTGCCGCACCCGTACCTGCGGATCTCGGCGGGGGCGCGGTGCGGGTCGCCGCCGGTGAGCACTGCGCCGCGGACCATGGCCTCCTCGCCAGGCCCGGGCCCGCAGCCCGCCAGGAGGAGCACCCCCGCCGCGCGGAGGCCGGTCCGCCACGTCCGCCGGGTGTCGCGCATCCACCGCCTCCGGTTCAGGTGGGCCGCAGCAGCGCGCGCTCCTGCCAGCGCGCGGCCCGGCGCTCCGATTCCCGCATCCACGCTGCGATCAGCAGCAGCGCCGCCACGAGGTAGGAGAGCCCCGCGGGGATCCACATGATCAGCCCGGCGAGCTGCTGGTCCTCCAGCGGGGTGAGCCCCCATGCCTCCGTGGCCCCCGCGTACGCCGGGTACCAGGGGCTCCGCGCGAAGGTCAGCAGCGCCCCCAGCCCGCCGCTGTGCATCGCGGTGGCGAACAGGTAGAACACCGAGGCGCCGTACCCCATCCGCCCCTCGCGCCCGTGCACCACCGTCCACCAGAAGAGCAGCCCCGTCCCCAGGAAGCTGGCGTGCTGCAGGGTGTGCACCGCGTCGCTGCGCAGCGTGGCCTGGTAGGCCGCCGGGAGGTGCCAGAGCCAGAGCGCCGCCGCGTGCAGCAGCCACGCCGCGAAGGGAGCGGTGAGCGCGCGCCACCCGCCCCGCACCGCGCCGCCCTTCGCGATCCCTCCGGCGGACCGCCGCCACGCGACGGGCAGCGCCCAGAGCAGCGGAATCACCGGGCGCCCCAGCACCAGCAGCGGCGCCGCCAGCGCCATGAGCAGCTCGTGCTGCACCATGTGCGCGCTGAACAGCGCGTCCCCCAGCGGGTGCAGCGGCGAGACCAGCGCCACGGCGAGCACGAGCCACCCCGCCGCGAAGCACGCCGCCTCGCCGCGGCGGATCCCACGCCCCACGCCCGCGCTCCGCCACAGCCGCTCCGTCCCCCGGGCGTACAGCCAGGCGGAGAGGAGCAGCGGCGCCACGATCCCCGGCTCAAGCGCCCAGGCGGTCGCCAGGTCGTGCGGCTCGGGGGGGCGCCCGGCGTGCGCCGCCGCGGGGAGCGGCGCGAGCGCCGCCAGCGCGGCGGCGAGCAGCAGGGCGCGGCGCCTCATTCAGATCCCCATGCACGGGTTCAGGAACAGGTTGGCGATCCACTGCGCCACGATGGTCAGGGCGAACAGGCCGCTCCCCAGCAGCCCCAGCGCCGCCATGAAGCGGCTGCGCGGCACGGCGCCTCCCCCCTCCCCCGGCCACTCCCCGCCGGCGCGCCGCCACTCCCGCAGGGCGACCGCCCCGCCGCCCAGCGCCAGCGCCAGCGTCAGCAGGCTGCTCGCGTGCATGTACAGGAGCGTCTGCTCGTCGCAGGCCAGCCGCACGAAGGCGTAGGCCGCGTTCAGCCCCAGCATCCAGGCGACGGGGCCGGCCAGCACGGCGAACCAGAGCGCGGCGATGCCGCGCCCTTCCCGGAAGTGCTCCCCCCCGTGCGTCGTCGTGTCCGCCATGGTCTCGCTCCCCGGGTGGTCAGAGCAGGCGCGGCCCCCAGTAGACGATCAGGTAGAGCGGGACCCATGCCAGCGACAGGAAGTACTGGTAGTCCGCCGCGTCGCTCGCGTCCGGGTAGTGCTTGCGCATCGCCCTCCCCGAGAGGAACAGCCACGCCAGCGTCCCCGTCTCGAACACGTCCACCACCAGCAGGGTGGCGTGCAGCACCACCACCCCCCACGCGGCTGACGCGTAGGCGTGGGCGTCGTAGCGGACGTTCAGCGCCAGGATCTCCCACCAGCGCAGCACGGTCACCACCAGCGCCAGCAGCGTGGCGATCACCAGCCCCCGCGCCACCCCGCCCCGGTCGAAGCGCTTGGCCGCCCTGTCCACCATGCGCATGGGCGCCATCACCAGCAGCAGCAGCACCGTATTGAGCGTGGGGACGAGCAGGTCCGGGTCGGGCGTCCGCCCCGGCGGCCAGCCGTACTCGTTGGTGCGCAGGTAGAAGTAGCTGGCCACCATCAGCACCAGCGTGAACCCTTCGATCAGCGCGAAGCCCACCGTCCCCCACCAGAGCAGGCTGCGGTGGCCGAAGACCACCGTCGGCAGGCCGGAGGCGTCCACCGTCGTGCGCTGCGCGCTCATGCGGGCTCCTCCGACGGGGTGGGGCCCCCCTCATGGTCGTCCTGCGTCACCATCCAGCGCAGCAGCGCCGGGAAGAGGAGGAGGGGACCGGCGACGAAGGCCCAGGGGGTGAAGATCCCGCCCGCGAAGGTCACCGCCACCGCCAGGGCGCAGAGGAGCGGGGCCATGCTGGGGCCGGGGTGCTGGTAGCGCGCGTCCGGCTCCGCGTCCAGCACGGTGGTGAGCAGGATCTCGCGGCGGCGGGGGTTCATCCCCACGACCACCGGGCGGTCGGCCGTGCGCTCCCACAGGGCGTACAGCCCCTGCACTACCGGGATGTGCAGGAAGTTGTAGGAGGGCGGCGGTGACGCGGTCCCCCACTCCAGGGTATGCGCCCCCCATGGGTCGTCACCCGCCGGGCGTCCGGCCCGCAGGCTGCGCAGCATGTTCATCAGAAAGATCACCACCGCCACGCCCATCATCGCCGCGCCGGCGGTCGCCAGCAGGTTGAGCGGGCCGAAGCCGGTCTCCGGGAGGTAGGTGTAGACGCGCCGCGTCATCCCCATCATCCCCAGGAAGTGCATGGGGAAGAAGGTGACGTTCATGCCGATGAGGAAGAGCCAGAAGTGCCACTTGCCGGCCCGCTCCGAGAGCATCCGGCCGGTGACCTTGGGGAACCAGTAGTAGAAGGCGGCGAACAGCGGGAAGACGAAGGCCCCGATCTGCACGTAGTGGAGGTGCGCCACGATGAAGTAGGTGTCGTGGGCCTGCTGGTCGAAGGGGACCGAGGCAACCATCACCCCGGTGATCCCGCCCAGGGTGAACAGCACGATGAAGCCCAGCACGAACAGCAGCGGGGTGTCGAAGCGCGGCCGCCCGGCCCAGAGCGTCGCGATCCAGCAGAACACCTGCACCCCGTTGGGGATGGCGATCATCACGCTGGCGGCGGTGAAGAAGCTCTGCCCCAGCTGCGGGATCCCCGTGGCGAACATGTGGTGCACCCACAGCCCGAAGCTCATGAACCCCGTTGCCACCAGCGCCAGCACCAGCGCCGTGTGCCCGAACATCTTCCGCCGCGCGAACACGGGGATGATCTCGGACACGAACCCCGTGGCCGGGATGAACATGATGTAGACCTCGGGGTGCCCGAAGAACCAGAACAGGTGCTGCCAGAGCAGCGGGTCGCCCCCCTCGGCCGGGTTGAAGAAGTGGGTCCCCACCAGCCGGTCGAAGGCCAGCATCAGGCTCGCCAGGGCCACCGAGGGCATGGCGAACAGCACCACGAAAGAGGTGACCAGGATGGACCACACGTACAGCGGCAGCCGGTTGAGCGACATCCCCGGCGCCCGCTGCTTGAAGATGGTGACGATCAGCTCCACGGCCGCCACCAGCGCGGCGATCTCCGTGAAGGTGACCGTCTGGGCCCACACGTCGATGCGCTTCCCCGGCGAGTACTGCGGCCCGGCGAGGGGGACGTAGCTGAACCACCCCGCGTCCGGCCCGGTGTTCAGGATGAACCCCGAGTACAGCAGCAGCCCGCCCAGCAGGTACGTCCAGTAGCCGAATGCGTTGAGGCGGGGGAAGGAGATGTTGCGGGTCCCCACCATCAGCGGCACCAGGTAGGTGGCCGCGGCCAGCTGCACGGGGACCCCGAACAGGAACATCATCGTGGTCCCGTGCATGGTGAAGAACTGGTTGTACAGGTCGGGGTCCAGCAGCCGGTTCTCCGGGCGGGCGAGCTGGATGCGCATGACCATCGCCTCGATCCCGCCCAGCAAAAAGAACAGGAAGGCGGTGGCGACGTAGCGCTTCCCCACGGACTTGTGGTCCGTTGCCATGAGCCAGCCCCGGAACCCCGGGAGCCCACGCCAGGTGCGCTCCATGGCGGCGAGCTCCTCGGCGTCGGCCAGTCCCGCGGCTACCCTCTCTTCGGTGCTTGCCAAGACGGCCTCCGGGTCACTTCAGGCTCTGGAGATAGCTGAGCAGCGCGTGCAGCTCGTCGGAGGCGAGCTGGTTGGGCGGCATCTTCGTTCCCGGCTTGATCCGCTGCGGGTCCAGCACCCACCCCGCCAGGTGCCCCCGCGTGTTGGGGAGCACCCCCGAGGCGATGGTCCGGCGGCTGGCCAGGTGTGTCAGGTCCGGCCCGACGCGGCTGTTGGCCGGCGTCCCGCGGATGGTGTGGCACAGGGCGCACTGCCTGGACAAGAAGACCTGCTGCCCCTTCTGCTGCACGGAGTCGGCGGGCGGGGCCGCGGCCTTGAGCTGCTGCTCGTACCAGGCGGCGAAGCGCTCCGGCGCCTCGGCGATCACCAGGAAGTCCATCTTGGCGTGCTGCAGGCCGCAGAACTCGGCGCAGCGCCCGTGGTACACGCCCGGCCGGTCCACCCGGAACGAGGTGGTCCCGCCGTAGCCGGGGATCAGGTCCAGCTTGCCGTGCAGGTTGGGCGCCCAGAAGGAGTGGATCACGTCGCCCGACTGCACCTCCAGGCGCACCTTGCGCCCCACGGGAACGTGGATCTCGTTGGCGGTCAGCACGCGCCGGCTGTACACGGGGTCCTGGTACTCCACCTGCCACCACCACTGCTGCCCCGTCACGCGGATGGTGAGCGCGCCGGGGTCGGCGAAGGCAGCCAGCGCGCGCCCCGTGTAGAAGTTGTAGACCAGCGTGGCGAGCAGGATCAGCGTGGTCGCCGCGGTGGCGCCCACCACCCAGCGGGTGATCCGGCGCTCGGCCTCGGGCCCCGCGGCGCTCTCCTCGCGCCGGTGCCCCCGCCAGGCCGCGTACAGCAGGAAGCCGGTGACCACCAGGAACACGGCGGAGCCCACCGCCGTCAGGTACCAGGTCATGTCGGCGATGCGCTCCGCCTGGGGCCCGGCCGGGTCCACCGCGGACATGTCCCTGCCGCACCCGGCCAGGAGCGCAGCGCCCGCCAGGGCGCGGACGGCGCGGCGCGCGGGGAGGCGGGGCGCGCTCACGGGAGCTGGCTCTGCGGCTCGGCGCTGCGGTCGGGCCGGGCCTCCTGCATGTGGTCCGACCGCGCCGGCCAGGTGTCGCGCGGCGTCAGCCCGCTCATGGAGCGCACGTACGCCACCAGCTGCCAGAGCTGTGCGTTGTCGATCCGGCCGCGGAAGGAGGGCATCCCGTTGGGGCGCCCCTCCACGATGGTGTCGAAGAGGTTCTCCGGGTCGCTGCCGTAGATCCACTCCTCGTCGTTGAGCGGCGGCCCCATCCCCCCGCCGCCGCCGGGGGCGTGGCACCCCGCGCAGTTGTACTGCTCGTAGAAGGTCTGCCCCTGGCTCACCGCCCAGCGGCTCTCCTGGTAGGCTCCGGCGGACGGGTCGGTGGTCTTTGGCCCGGCCTGCAGCTCGGTGGTCTGCACGGCGGTGGACGCCGTGGCGCCGGGGGGCACCTCGTGGAAGTCCCGCTTCTCCCGGCCGCAGCCGGCGAGGACGAGCAGCAGCGCGAGAGCGCGGGCGTGCGAACGTGCGGGCGTGCCGGCGGGTCGCATCGGCTTCCTCCTCACGGGGTGGGCGCGGCGCGGGGGCGGTCCACCCGCGGCACTCCGTACCGGGCCAGGACACTGTCGACCTCCGCGCGGCGGCGGTCGAGGATCCGCTCCACTTCCTGCTTGAGCGCGGTGTCGCCCCGCTCCACCCCCATGGAGATGTCGAAGACGAAGGGGAGGAAGGGCAGGTCGATCTGCGGCGACACGGGGACCACCTCCAGCTTCACCGGAGCGCGGGGCGCGAAGTACCCAGCCAGGGGCCCCCACACCACCGCCACGTCGATCTCGCCCCGCGCCAGGGCGTCCAGGATGCGCGCCGGGGGATCGGGCTGCGAGTAGTCGCCGTAGAGCATGTAACCGCGCACGTTGCCCACGATGCCGCGCGAGCCCAGCGCGTGCGCCGGCGGGGTGTTGGCGCCGTCGTCACCCACCAGGTGCACCCCGATCTTCAGCTCCCTGAGCACCGGGTCGTCGAAGGAGCGGACCTCGAAGGGCGCATCCTCGCGGTACACGAACACGTAGCTGGAGCGGTAGTACGGCCGCGTGGGGAGCGCCAGCTCGAAGCTGCTGGGGATCCCCATCACCAGGTCGCACTCCCCCGCCCGAAGCGTGTTGCGGATGAACCCACGCCGCTGCGCCCACCAGGTGTACTTCACCCGGGCGCCCATGTCGCGGGCGATCAACTCCGCCAGCCGGTTCTCGAACCCCTCCCCCTTCTGGTTGGAGAAGGGGAGGTTGTTGGGGTCCGAGCAGACGCGCAGCTCGCGCGCGGGCTTCGCGTCCGCTCCGGAGCAGGCGGCGAGCAGGAGCACGGAAAGGGCAATCAGCCCCCGAGCTAGGGATCGTGACCCGAAGGGCGGAGACCCGCAGCAGTATCGCGGGGCTCCGTTCTCCTGGACACGGTCGTTTCGTGTCCAGGAGAATAGAGCCCGACCCCGGCGCAGCCGGGGTAGCTCCCGAAGCCGCCGCTGTTCCATCGTCATGGCAGGCCGAACACGTACAGGGTTCCCCCCTTCTCCGTGTGCTGCGGCAGGTCGCGCATGGCACCCACGAAGCCCAGCGCGGCGGAGGGGTCCTCGGGGGACAGGTCGCCGGAGACGACGGCGCCGGGCCAGCCGCCCACGCCGTCGAACACGGCGACGTACTGCTTGCCGTCGGGGCCGCGGAAGGTGATGGGCTGCCCCACGATCCCGGAGGCGGTGCGGAACTGCCAGAGGATCCTGCCGGTGCCGGCGTCCACCGCCCTAAACCAGCGGTCCATGGTGCCGTAGAACACCACGTCGCCGGCGGTGGCCAGGGCGCCGCTCCACACGGGGAAGCGCTCGCGGATCTTCCAGGCGGCGCGGCGGCGCACCGGGTCCCAGGCGGTGAACTCGCCGCGGTGCCCGCCGGGGCCGGCGTACATGGTGACGTTGGCGCCCACGTACGGCGTTCCGGCGATGTAGTTGGCCTCCACCGCCTCGTAGTCCATGCACAGGTTGTTGTGCGGCACGTAGAGCAGGCCGGTGCGCGGCGACCAGGCGGTGGGCTGCCAGTCCTTGGCCCCCGGCGCGGCGGGGCAGATGCCGCGCACCACCGTCCCCAGCTTGGGGCTGGTGGCGGGGTTGGGGAGGTACTTCCCCGTCTTCAGGTCCACCCCCTTCGCCGAGGTGACGTGCACGAACGGGTCGGCGGAGAGCACCTGTCCGGTGGCGCGGTCCAGCACGTACATGTAGCCGTTGCGCTCGGCGCGCACGATCGTCTTCCGCATCCGCCCGTCGATGGGGAGGTCCAGGAGGACGTTCTCGTTGACGCCGTCGTAGTCGTGCACGTCGTGCGGGCTCCACTGGTAGAACCAGCGCGCCTCCCCGGTGTCCGGGTCGCGGGCGAAGATCCCGGCGGTCCACTTGTTGTCGCCCGGCCTCTGCTCGGGGTTCCAGGGGCCGGGGTTGCCGGTGCCGTAGTAGACCAGGTCCAGCTCCGGGTCGTACGAGATCCATCCCCACACCGTGCCGCCCCCCGTCTCCCAGGCGTTCGGCGGCCAGCTGTGCACCCCCAGGTCCGTCCCCCGGTCCTGCGCGTAGAACGGCCTGAAGCCCGGGCCGATGAGCACGTCCCGGTCGGGGCCGGTGCTGTACGCGCGCCAGGCGATCCGCCCGGTGGCGGCGTCCAGGGCGGTGAGCCAGCCGCGCACCCCCATCTCCCCACCGCTGTTCCCCACCAGCACCTTGCCCTTCACCACCAGGGGCGCCATGGTCATGGTCTCTCCCCGGTTGATGTCGCCGATGCGCACCCGCCACGCTTCCGCCCCGGTGGCCGCGTCCACCGCCACCACCTGGTTGTCCAGCGTGTTGAAGAACACCCGCCCGTCGGCGTATGCGGCCCCCCGGTTCACCTTGTCGCAGCACGCCACCCCCTGCGCCGCGGGCTGGAGCGGCGGCTTGTAGACCCACTTCTGCGGCGCGCCGGGCTTCGCCAGGTCGAGCGCGAACAGCTGGTTGGGGAAGGGGCTCACCCAGTACAGCGTGCTCCCCACCACCAGCGGCGCTCCCTCGTGCCCGTAGAAGTTGCCGTCCGAGAAGGTCCAGGCGAGCTGGAGCCGGGCCACGTTCCCCCGGTTGACCTGGTCCAGCCCGCTGAAGCGGGTGCTGGCGTAATCGCGGGCAGGCATGGTCCACTGCCCGTCCTCCGCCACCGCGACCGGCCTGGGAGTCGCCGCGAACGTCGTCTTCAGCTCCGGCAGCGCCTGGCTCTGCCGGGCCTCCTCGCGCGCGCCCCGCTCTCCGGACATGCCGCTCTCCATGCACCCGGAGAGGATGAACAGAAGTGCGAGAGTGCGTGAGTGCGCGAGTGCGGAACGGCGGACGCGCCACGGCACCACGCTCGCACTTTCGCACTTTCGCACTTTCGCACTCGTCGTCATGGCGGCCGCGCTCACGGAAGCGAGAACACGTAGAGGGTGCCTCCCCGTTCGGTGTGCCGGGGCAGGTCGCCCGTGGCGCCGTTGAAGCCCAGGGCCACGGTGGGGTCCTCGGGGTTGAGCTGGCCGGCCACCACGGCGCCGGGCCAGCCGCCCACGCCGGACAGGATGGCGACGTACTGCTTGCCGTCCGGGCCGCGGTAGGAGATGGGCTGGCCGATGATCCCCGACTCGGTCTTGAACTGCCAGAGGAGCTGACCGGTGCGGGCGTCCAGCGCCTTGAACCACCCCTCCATGGTGCCGTAGAACACCACGTCGCCGGCGGTGGCCAGGGCGCCGCTCCACACGGGGAAGTTCTCCCGGACCTTCCACAGGGCCCGGCGCCGCACCGGGTCCCAGGCGGTGAACTCGCCGCGGTGGCCGCCGGGCCCGGGCTTCATCACCACCATCATCCCCACGTAGGGGGTGCCGGCGATGTAGTTGGCCTCCACCGACTCCACGTCCATGCACAGGTTGTTGTGGGGCACGTAGAGGAGCCCGGTGCGGGGCGAGTAGGCGGTGGGCTGCCAGTCCTTGGCCCCCGGCGCCGCGGGGCAGATGTCGCGGACGACCTTGGCCATGTGCGGGTACTTGTCTGCCGCCGGCATGTACTCGCCGGTGCGCAGGTCCACCCCCCGGGACGAGGTGACGTGTACGAACGGGTCGGCGGAAAGGACCTCGCCCGTGGCGCGGTCCAGCACGTACATGTAGCCGTTGCGCTCGGCGCGCACCAGCGTCTTCCGCGTCCGCCCGCCGATGGGCAGATCCAGGAGGACGTTCTCGTTGACGCCGTCGTAGTCGTGCACGTCGTGCGGGCTCCACTGGTACGCCCAGCGCGCCTGGCCCGTGTCCGGGTCGCGCGCGAAGACGGCGGCGGTCCACTTGTTGGCGCCGGGCCTCTGCTCGGGATTCCAGGGGCCGGGGTTGCCGGTGCCGTAGTAGATCAGGTCCAGCTCCGGGTCGTACGAGATCCACCCCCACACCGTGCCTCCCCCCACCTTCCAGGTGTCGGACGGCCAGGTGTTCACCCCCTGGTCGGGGGCGCGGTCCTTGGGGTAGAAGGGCCTGAAGTCCGGGCCGATGAGCACGTCCCGGTCGGGCCCGGTGCTGTACGCGCGCCACGCGATCCGGCCGCTGTTCACATCCAGCGCCGTGAGCCAGCCGCGCACGCCCATCTCCCCGCCGCTGTTTCCCACCAGGACCTTGTCCTTGACCACCAGCGGGGCCATGGTCATGGTCTCGCCGCGGTTGATGTCGCCCAGGCGGGTGCGCCACACCTCCTTGCCCGTCTCCGCGTCCACGGCCACGGTCTGGTTGTCCAGCGTGTTGTAGAACACCTTGCCGTCGGAGTACGCGGCACCGCGGTTCACCACGTCGCAGCACGCCACCCCGGCGGCGGCGCGCTGGAGCGGGGGCGCGTAGGTCCACTTCAGCGCGCCGTCCCGGGCCAGGTCCAGCGCGAAGAGCTGGTTGGGGAAGGGGCTCACCACGTACAGGGTGCTCCCCACCACCAGCGGCGCCGCCTCGTGCCCCCGCCGCACCCCGGTGGAAAAGGTCCACGCCGGGCGCAGGGAGCGCACGTTGGCGGCGGTGATCTGGTCCAGCCCGCTGAAGCGGGTGCTCTGGAAATCCTTGGCCGGCATGAGCCACTGGCCGTCCTCCGCCACCGGCGCCCGCGAGGGGCCCATGGCGGGTCGCTGCGCGGTGGGCGCCACGGCGCCGCGCTCCGCCCCGGCTCCCTCGCGGGAGCAGGCGGACGCGGCGAGCGCGCCACACAGGGCGGCGCTCCGCAGCAGGCGGAGAACGGGCGCAGGCGCTGCCGGCGCGGACGGCCGCATGGAGCCTCCGGCGTACGGACGGATAGGGGCCCGCGCGAGGCGGGGCCGGTCGATTTGTATCGGAAACTACAGATCTATGGACCGCAGCGGCCGGGGCCGCGACGCAGCTGAAGGGCGGAGCCGCCGTGGCGCGGCGGCTCCATCATCTACTCTGGATTCGCAGCTTCCGTGCCGTATCCGTTTCCGGCGGGACTAACGGTGGACAGGCCGCCGAGGAGCCCGGAACTGGCCCCGCTCTTGCGCAAACGGCGGCTGCACGCGCGACCTCCACGTCCACTCCGCCGCCCCCGTCCCGCGCCGCGTGAATCCATGAATCGACCCGTCCAGGTTGAATCCGACGAAGGGGCGGGGGAGCCGGGGACGCCGCCCGGGATGGGGCGCCGGAATTTCCTGCGCTCCCTGGCGCTGGGCGCCGGTGGGGCGCTCCTGGCCCCCGCTTCCGCATGGCCCGCGCCGCGCCGCGCCGAGGTGCTGCGGATCGGGCTGGCGGCGCCGCCGGCCGGAGCGGCGGCGGAGAGCGTGGTGCGCGGGGTGACGCTGGGGGTGGAGGAGGCAGCGCGCACCGGGGAGCTGTTCGGGCGCACGATCGAGCTCCGCACGGACGCCGCGGAGGCGCTGGCCGGCGCGGGCGGGGTCGCGGCGCTGGTCGGGGGGTGGGACGAGGCGTCGTGCCGCGCGCTGGGCGCGCTGGCCGACTCGGCCGGCGTGCCGTTCCTCAACGTGGGCTGCGCCTCGGACGCGCTGCGCGGAGCGGAGTGCCGGTGGGGGACGTTCCACGTCGAAGCGAGCGAGGCCATGCGCCGGGACGCGCTGGCCGGCCGCGCCGCGGGAGCAGGTGAGGCGAGCGCGGTCCTCTGGCACCCCACGCTGGAGCGCTTCGGGGCCGCGCAGCTCAACGACCGCTTCCGGGCGCGCTTCGCGGCGGAGATGGACGGGCCCGCCTGGGCCGGGTGGATGGCCGTGAAAGTGCTCTGGGAGGCCTCGCTGCGCGCCCGCACCACCGAGCCCGCCGGGCTGCGCGCCCACCTGACGGGCGAGGGGGTACGGTTCGACGGCCACAAGGGGTGGCCGCTCTCCTTCCGCGCCCGGGATGGCCAGCTCCGCCAGCCGCTCTACCTGGTGGCCCCGGTGGAAGGCGGAACGCGCGTAGTGGGCGAGGTACCCGCCCGCCCCGCCGAGGGCGGCCCTTCGTCGCACGAGCTGCTGGACCGCCTTGGCGGCCCGCCCGCCGCCACCTGCACGCCCACCCGGTGAGGAGGAAGCCGATGCGGCGCCACGGCACTCTCGCACTCCCGCACTTCCGCGCTCCCGCACTGTCGTTCCTCGTGCTCCTCCTCGCCGCCGCCTGCGGCGACGAGGACCGCACGCAGACCGGGTACACGCCCAGCAACGACAGGACCTCCACCTCGCTGGACGACACCTCGGCCGTGCCGGCGCGCGCCGTCCCCTGGCCGGACACCGCGCCCGCGACGCTCCCGCCGCAGGACACGCTGGGGCTGGCGCTGGCGCCGCTCGGCGACGCCCTCGTGCGCGGGAGCGGGCAGGTCGCCGCCGTGGGCACCTCCACCTCCATCTCCGTGGCGCTGACGCAGGCGATGGGCGGCGCCACGTACGAGGGGGCGGTCCGCCAGGGGAGCTGCGCCCGGTTCGGGGCCGCCGTCGCTTCGCTGGTGCCGGCGACCGCCGACTCGCTGGGCGGCGGCCGGTCGTCCAGCGACGTGCCCGTGCCGGTCGACAGCCTGACGGGCGCGCCGCACGTGGTGGTCTACGGCCGGGGCGGCAGGCCGGAAGCGTGCGGCCCCATCGGCGGCGCCGCGGCGCGTGCTGGGACCGCGGCGCCGCTCCCGCCGCCCGGCCCTTCCCCGGCCGACACCGTGCCCGCCGACACCGTCCGCCGCAGGGCCCGGTGACCACCCAGTCCGGCCAGCCTGCAGGCGCGCCGAAGCGCCGGCTTCCAGACACCCGCACGTCCTCATGACGCCGTCCCGGTTCCGGCGCGCGGGGGCCGCCCTGGCGGCCTGCGCGCTGCTCGCCCTCCCGCGCCCCGCCCCCGCGCAGCGCGCCCCGCTGCTGTGGGTCAGCAACGAGGCGGGGCGCAGCGTGTCCGTTGTGAACGCCGCGACCCGCCGCGTGGTCGCCACCATCCCCGTGGGGGAGCGCCCGCGCGGGATCCAGCTCTCGCCCGACGGGCGGCGCGTGTACGTGGCGCTCAGCGACGACCAGCCCACGGTGCAGAGCGGGCGCGACGCCGTGGCCGTGATCGACGTGGCGACCCGCAGGATCGTGGCGCGCCACCGCGTGGGGACCGATCCGGAGCAGTTCGGCGTGACGCCGGACGGGCTGCGCCTGTACGCCTCCAACGAGGACGCCGGCACGGCCAGCGCCACCGACCTGCGGACCGGGCGGGTGCTGGCGACCCTGGTGGTGGGGATCGAGCCGGAGGGGGTGGCGGTCAGCCCGGACGGGCGCTGGGTCTACGTCACCGCGGAGACCAGCAACACCGTGTCGGTGATCGACACCCGCGGCAACCGGGTGGCCGCCTCGTTCCTGGTGGACGTGCGCCCCCGCGCCGCCGCCTTCTCCGCGGACGGGGCGCGCGCCTACGTCACCAACGAGATCAGCGGCACGCTGTCCGTGATCGACGCGCGCAGGCACGAGCTGGTGGGCACGGTGGAGCTGGAGCGCGGCGAGGGGAAGCCGGTGGGGGTGGCGGTCTCGCCCGACGGGGCGCGCGTGTACGTCGCCAACGGGGGGACCAGCACCGTGTCCGTGGTGGACGCGCGCACCCTGCGGGTGGTGGGGCGCGTGCGGGTGGGGCGGCGTCCCTGGGGGATCGCCCTGTCCCGCGACGGGCGCTGGATCTACACCGCCAACGGCCTGTCGGACGACGTGTCCGTGGTGGACGCGCGCACCCTGCGGGTGGTGGGCGCGGTGAAGGTGGGGCGGCGCCCCTGGGGGATCGCCGTCGGGCGGTGAGGGGACCCGGCGTCCGCCGGCCCCCGGTACCATCCATTCCCATAGCCGGGAGGTCCGATGCCCGAACCCGAAGCCGGCCCCGGGACGCGCTCGCCAGTCCGCGCCCTCCCCGACGGCGTGTGGACGCCGCTGGTGACCTCCCTCCTCATCCTGGCCCCGGGGCTGGTGTCCCTCGCCACGGGACGGCCGGTGCTCTTCCCCAGCCTGGCACCCACGGCGCTGATGCAGGCGCACGACCCCGACCACCCCTCGTCGCGCGTCTACAACGTGGTGGTCTCCCACCTGCTGGGCCTGGGGTCGGCGTTCCTGGTGGTGACCCTCCTGGGGATCGCCCACGAGAAGTCGGTCTTCGAGGTGGGGCACCTTTCGGGGGTGCGCCTCGCGGCGGCCGTGCTGGCCGTGGCGATCGCGGCCGCGCTGGAGATGCTGCTCCGCGCCTCCCATCCGCCGGCCGCCGCCACCACCCTGCTGGCGGCGCTGGGCTCCTTTCACCCCACGGTGCGCGACACCGTCAACGTGGCGATCGGGGTGGCGGTGGTGGCCGTGGTGGGGGAGGCCCTCCGGCGGCTGCGGGCCCGCGGCTCCGGCTGAGGGAAGGGGGTGGGAGGAGTACCGCGGGGCGTCAGCCGGGGGCCCGCCGGACGGCGGCTTCGCGCCGGCTACTCCCGGACGAAGCTGACCGGCAGGGTGTCGCGCGGGGTCTGCAGCTCGCCGACGAGGGTCCGCGCGTCCAGGATGCTGCCGTGGTACTTGACCCCCTGGCCGCGCAGCTCGAACTCCAGCGTAAGCTCGCTCTCCCCCCGCAGCCCGTCGATCGCGAAGGCGTCGGCGCGCCCCCCGTGCGTCCGCGAGCCCCGCCCCCCCACCTTGCCGCCGGCCTGCTCCTCCAGCGCCAGCGTCCAGGTGACGTGCCCCGAGTCCAGCGGCGCCCCCACGGCCGCCGATTCGGCGGTCCACCGGCCGGTGAGCTTCTCGCCCGCCTTTTCGCGCGGGGCGCGGGGGGCCCGGCACGCCGCCAGCCCGACGAGGAACAGCGCCAGGAGGAAGGCCGCGGGGGGGCGCACGCGGGCGCGCATCAGTGAATCCCGTCGCACGGGCTCAGCATCAGGTTGGGGATCCACTGCCCCAGGATGACCAGCGCCAGGAAACCGCTGAGCGCCATCCCGCCCAGCGCCATGAACCGGCTGCGCCCCAGCACGCCGCCCGGGTCGGTGTCCCACCCCTCCCCCGTCGCCTTCCAGCTCCCCCACGCCACCCACGCCCCGCTGAGCGCCAGCGCCGCCATGGCGAAGGAGGCAAGGTGGTTGACGAACTCCACCCGGTGCCAGCAGGCCCAGGGGACCACCGCGTAGTTGACCACCAGCTGCAGCTTCCAGGCGGCGGCGCCGGCCAGCAGCCCGTACCAGAGCCGGGCGACCCCGCGCGTCCCCTCGAAGTGCTCCTCCGCGGCGGTGGGCATCAGTGGATCCTGGGCGACCAGTAGATGGTGAAGTACAGGGGGAGCCAGATCACCACCACGAAGTGCCAGTAGATGCCGTTGACCTTGATCCCCTGCAGGCGCTCCCGGGTCCAGTGGCCGTGCCCCGACAGCGCGATCACCACGGCGGTCTTGAGCACCACCGAGAGCACGTGCGAGGAGTGGAACACCACCATGGTCCACACGATGGAGCCGTAGGCGTGGCTGTCCCAGAAGTACTCCACCTGGCTGTACTCCAGCACCTTGAGCGCCAGGAACACGAGCCCCAGCACGAGGGAGACGCCCATCCCGATACGCAGGCCGCGCACGTCGCCGCGCTCGCTGATGGAGGTGTCCGCGTAGTGCACCGCGAAGCTGCTGCCGACCAGCACCAGGGTGTTGACGGTGGGGAGGAGCAGCTTGGGGAGCGGCTCCCCCGCCGGCGGCCAGTGCGGCGCCAGGAACTTGAGGTAGTAGTAGGTGGCGATCAGGGCGGTGAACACCACCACCTCCACCAGGATCAGCCCCATCATCCCCCACCAGAGCCCCCCGCGCGGCCCCGAGACCAGGGCCGGGTACTCCGAAACGTCGAGGACCAGCCGCTCGCCGTTCATCTCGCGTCCTCCGTCTCCGTCTCCGCCTTCTCGGCCGCCTCCGCCTCCTGCCGCTCCCCGGCCTCGCGGTCGCGCTGCGCCAGCACGTGCTCCCGCCCGCCCTCCTCCTCGACCCGGTGGGCCATGGCCCCGGGCCAGTTCCAGGCCACCAGGGCGAGGAACGAGAGCGCCCCGCCGATGGGCACCCAGTGCAGGCCGAAGAGCACGCCCACGAAGGGGACGGACGCCGCCAGCGCCGCCAGCGGGGCGACCAGCGAGGGACCGGGGAGGATCTCGCGGTTGTCGGGCCGCGCGTCCAGCAGGGTGGTGGAGAGCATCTCGCGGTGGTCGTCGCGCAGCCCCACCACCACCGGCTGACGGTCCCAGTCGTCGTCCCAGAGCGGGGTGCGGCTCCGCACCGTGGGAGGGTAGCGGAAGCCGTAGTCGGGCGGGGGCGAGGTGGTGCTCCACTCCAGCGTCTCGCCGCGCCAGGGATCGTTCCCCGCCGGGGCGCCGCGCCGCGCGCTCACCAGCGTGTTGAGCACGGTCGCCGCCACCCCCGTCGCCAGGACGAAGGCGCCCACGGTGGAAAGGAGGTTGAGCCCGTCCCACCCCATCTCCGGGAGGTAGGTGTAGACGCGGCGCGGCATCCCCATGAAGCCCAGGTGGTGCTGCGGCCAGAAGGCCAGGTGCACCCCCGCGAACATCAGCCAGAAGCTTGCCTTGCCCAGCGGCTCGGAGAGCATCCGCCCCGTCATCTTGGGGAACCAGTAGTAGATCCCGGCGAAGAGCGGGAACACCACCCCGCCCAGCAGCACGTAGTGGAAGTGCGCCACCACGAAGAAGGTGTCGTGCACCTGCAGGTCGAACGGCACCGCGCCAAGCTGCACCCCGGTGATCCCCCCGATCAGGAAGATCACCAGGAACCCCAGCACGAAGTGCAGCGCCGCGGTGAAGCGCGGCCGGCTACCCCACAGGGTGGCCGTCCAGCAGAAGAACTGCACCGCCGTGGGGATGGTCACCAGCATGCTGGCCGCGGTGAACAGGCTGGTGCCCAGGCGGGGGAGCCCGGTGGCGTACATGTGGTGCACCCACAGCCCGAAGCTGAGGATCCCCGTGGCCAGCAGCGACAGCACGATGGGCGTGTAGCCGAACACCGGCCGCCGGCACATGGCGGCGAGCACCATGGACACCATCCCCAGCCCCGGCAGGAACATGATGTAGACCTCGGGGTGCCCGAAGTACCAGAACATGTGCTGCCAGAGGAGCGGGTCCCCCTCGCCCCCGGGGTCGAAGAAGTGCGCCCCCACCATGCGGTCCAGCCCCAGGAAGATGCTGGTGGTCATCAGGGTGGGCATGGCGAAGACGATCATGAAGCTCATCACCAGGATGGACCAGACGAACACCGGCATCCGGTTGAGCGACATCCCCGGCGCGCGCTGCTTGAAAATGGTGACGATCAGCCCCACCGCCCCCACCAGCGCCGCGACCTCCAGCAGGGTGATCACCGACACCCACACGTCGATGCCGATGGTGAGCTCGTGCTCCCGCCGGGAGAGCGGGGGGTAGTTGAACCAGCCGCTGTTGGGCGCCACCCCGAGCAGGAAGGCCACGTACAGCGTGACGGCGCCGATCAGGTAGATCCAGTAGCCGAAGGCGTTGAGCCGGGGGAGCGCCATGTCGCGCGCGCCGATCATCATGGGGACTAGGTAGATGCCGATCCCCAGCATGATGGGCACTGCGAACAGGAACATCATGGTGGCGCCGTGCATGGTGAAGAACTGCCGGTACACCTCCGGCCCCAGGAAGTCGTTCTCCGGCACGGCCAGCTGCATGCGGATGGCGAGCGCTTCCAGCCCGGCCAGCAGGAAGAGGGCGAAGCCGGTGATCACGTAGCGCTTGCCGATGCGGCGGTGGCTCACCTCGGCGAACCACCCCGCCAGGCCGGGCGGCGAGCTCCACGCCCGCTCCAGGGCCTCCAGGTTGCCGGCGGGCTCTCTGCGGGTGAGGACGGGGTCCCGGGTGGCGGCCACGGCGGCGCTCCGCTTACTTGAGGCTGTGCAGGTAGGCGAGGAGGGACCGCAATTCCTCGCCGGTGAGGGGGACGGCGGGCATGCGGTTCCCCGGCTTTACGCCCTGCGGATCGGCGATCCACCCGCCCAGGTGGCCGCGCGTGTTGGGGAGGACGCCAGCCGCGATGGTGCGCCGGCTCCCGAAGTGCGACAGGTCCGGGCCCGCGCGCCCGTGCGCCGGCGTGCCGCGGACCGTGTGGCACGCCCCGCAGCCGTGGGTCATGAACACCTCCTGTCCGCGCGCCGCCATGGAGTCCGCGGGCGGGGCGTGGGGGCGCAGCTGCCGCTCCCACCAGGCGGCGAACTCCGCGGGGGGGTGGGCCTCCACCAGTATGGCCATCTTGGCGTGCTGCACGCCGCAGAACTCGGCGCACTGCCCGCGGAACACCCCCGGCTCGTCCACCCGGAACACGAGGTCGTTGGTGCGCCCGGGGACCAGGTCCATCTTGCCGTGCAGGTTGGGCACCCAGAAGGAGTGGATCACGTCGCGCGACCGGAGCAGGAGCCGCACCGGGCGCCCCGCGGGGACGTGGATCTCGTTGGCGGTGGTGAACTCGCGGTGCGGGTTGGCGGGGTCCAGGTACCTCACCTCCCACCAGAACTGGTGCCCCGCGACCTCGATGGTGAGCGGCTCCGGCCCGCCCAGCCGCCCCAGCCGCGAGATGCGCCGGTCGGTGTAGGTGCTGGCCACCAGCAGGCCGAGCAGGATCACAGCGGGTCCCACCAGGCCGCCCCACACCACCAGCCGCCGCCCCGTGGCCGGCGACAGCTCGTTGTCCTGGTTGCGCCGGTGCCGCCGGTGGGCGCGCACCAGCCCCCAGCCCAGCACCAGCACGAAGGCCACGAACACCGCCACGGCCAGCGCGAAGCTGATCCAGAACCAGTCGGCGATGCGCGCGGCCTGCGGGCCCTTCGGCGCCAGCACGTCCTGCGCGCCGGTGCCCACGCACCCGCCCGCGGCCAGCGCGAGCGCGCCGGCGGCGAGGCGGGAGCGGGCGGGGAGCGAAGAGCCGTGTCGCATCAGCGGAGGGTGTACAGGTACGCGGCGATGTCGCGGGCGTGCTGGTCGGACACGCCCAGGTCGGGCATGGCGGTCCCCGGCTTGACGCCCTGCGGGTGGAGGATCCACCGCACCAGCTCGTCGGGCTCGTTGGGGACGCGCCCGGCGATGAAGCGCCGCCGCCCGAACCCGGCCAGCGGCGGCCCCACCCCCGAGTCCGCCCCCCGCACCCCCGGGATCGCGTGGCAGCTGCCGCAGCCGTAGTCCCGCATGGCCGCCGGGGCGTGCGACGGGTTCCCCCCGGCCACCGTGCGCCGCTCCTCCAGGCGCGGGTCCAGGTCGCGAAGGCACCCCCCGAGCGCCGCCGCGCAGGCCAGCGCGAGCGCCCCCCGGGCCGCCCTCACTTCACCCCCACGTGGTAGGGCCCGCCGCGCGGCTCCATGGACTGCACGTACGCCACGATCCTCCACGCCTGGTCCACGGGGAGGTGCCCGGCGAAGGCGGGCATCCCGTCCGGCCGCCCGAACAGGATGGACTCGGCGATGTCCACGCCGCGCCCCCCGTAGCGCCACTGGTCGTCCCACAGCGGCGGCCCGATGGACCCTCCCCCCTGCGCGTGGCACCCGTTGCAGTTCATCCACTGGTAGAGCCGCCGCCCCTCCTGGATGGCCCTGGCGTCCCCCTCGTACGGGTTCTCCACCGGGAGCGCCCGCGAGCGGTACGCCTCCGCCCCCGGCTTCCCCGGCCCCGGCCGCACCCGCTGCACGGTGTCCCACGCCTCCTCGATCTGCGACACGTGCTCGGCCTTCGCGAACCGGTCGTGCCGCTTGCACCCCGCAAGCGCAAGCAAGGCGCAGAGAGCCGTCCCCGCCCCCGCGAGAACCCGCGTGAGGGATGCGAGCGCGAAGCGGCGAGACCGCGCGGCTGTTTGCGCGGGCTCGCCTCCGTTACGCACGGTTGTATCGTGCGTTACGGAGCCGCAGCCCGACCCCGCGCCAGCGGGGGCACGCCCAAACCAGCCGTTGCCGTAGCCGTTCAACCCGACCTCATGGCAGCCCGAAGACGTACACGTGCCCGCCGCGCCCGGTGTACTCCGGCAGGTCCGCCATGGCGTTGGCGAACCCCTTGCCCCCCGTCTGGTCGCGCGGGTCCAGCGGCACGGACACCACCGCCCCCGCCCAGCCGCCGGGCCCGTCCAGCACCGCCACGTACTGCTTTCCGTCCGGCCCGCGGAAGGTGACGGGCGGCGCGATGATCCCCGTCTGCGTGCGGAAGCGCCAGAGTAGCCGCCCGGTGCGCGCGTCCACCGCCTTGAGCCAGCGGTCCATGGTGCCGTAGAACACCAGGTCGCCGCCGGTGGCCAGCGGCCCGCTCCAGGACACGAACTTCTCCTTGATGGTCCACACCTTCCGGCGACCCACCGGGTCCCAGCCGATGATCTCGCCGCGGTGGCCGCCGGGCCCCGGGTGCATGACCGCGTCCACGCCCATGTACGGGGTCCCGGCGATGTAGTTCGCCTCCATCCCCTCGACGTCCATGCACAGGTTGTTGGCGGGGACGTAGAGCAGCCCCGTGCGCGGCGAGAACGCGGTGGGCGCCCAGTCCTTGGCCCCCGGCACCGCGGGGCAGATGCCGCGCGCGGTGTGGCCGAAGCGGGGCTTCATCTCCAGGTTCTCAACGGGGAGCCCGGAGCGGGTGTCCACGTCCTTGACCACCGTGCTGTGCATGAACGGGGTGGCCGAGAGCACCTCGCCCGTGGCGCGGTCCATCACGTACATGAAGCCGTTCTTTTCCGCGCGCACCATCACCCGGCGCATGCGGCCCTCCACCGGCATGTCCAGCAGGGTGCTCTCGCTCACCCCGTCCCAGTCGAACACGTTGTGGGGGTCCCACTGGTAGGCCCACACCGCCTCCCCCGTGTCCGGCCGCCGCGCGAAGATGGTGGCCGTCCACTTGTTGTCGCCGGGGCGCTGCTCGGGGTTCCAGGGGGCGGCGTTGCCGGTGCCGTAGTAGAGCAGGTCAAGCTCGGGGTCGTAGTTGAGCCACCCCCACACGTTGCCGCCCCCGATCTTCCACTGCTCCGGGCCCCAGGTGGACACCCCCAGCTCCCGCCCGCGGTCCTTGGCGTAGAAGGGCCGGAAGCCGGGCCCGATGAGCACGTCGCGGTCGGGCCCGGTGCTGTACGCTGTCCATGCGGGGCGCCCGGTGGCCACGTCCAGCGCCTTGACCCACCCCCGCACCCCGAACTCGCCCCCGCTGTTGCCGAAGATCACCCGGTCGCGCACCACCAGCGGCGCCATGGTGACCGTCTCTCCCGTCTGGAAGTCGCCGATGCGCGTGCGCCACGCCTCCCGCCCGGTGGCCGCGTCCACCGCAACCGCGTGCGCGTCCAAGGTGGCGTAGATCAGCTTGCCGTCGGCGTACACGGCCCCGCGGTTGACGTGGTCGCAGCACGCCACCCCCTGCGAGGCGCGCGCGGGCCGGGGATTGTACACCCACTTCACCGCCGGCCCCGGCCGCGCCAGGTCGAAGGCGTACAGCAGGTTGGGGAAGGAGGTGACCACGTACATGGTGCTCCCCACCACCAGCGGCGTGGCCTCCTGCCCGCGCGACAGCCGCAGGTCGTAGCTCCAGGCGAGCTTCAGGTCCTTCACCGTGCGCGTGTCCACCTGGTCCAGCGCGCTGTAGCGGGTCCCCGCGTAGTCGCGCAGCGGCATGACCCACTGCCCGTCCTCCGGGCGCGTGGCCGCCCCCGCCGGGCGCGCCCGCGTCAGCTCGACCGGCAGCCCGGCGGTGGAGGGCTGGAGCGGCACCGACTCGTTCTTCAGCATGTCGCGCGGGTACTCGGGCTTCTCGCGCGGCACCCGGTAGTCGCAGGCCCCGAGCGCCAGCGCTGCGGCCGCCCCCAGAAGCAGCGCGCGAGCCGTCACGCTTCGCCGCGCCCGGCCGGCGGGAGCCGCCAGATCTCCACCCGGCCCTGCAGCGCGAGCGGGATCGCGACCAGCCCCCGCCGCGTGTCCACCCCCAGGTCCGCGGGCTGCCAGAGTCCGCGGACCACCCGCTCGCTCCGCCCGCCCGCGAACACGTGCAGCGACGAGTCGCTCCACGAGGTCACCAGGATGCGCCCGTCGGGCAATCGCTCCACCCCGTCGAACCTGCCCGGGCCCCGCCCAAGGATGGTCCGCTCTCTCTGGCCGGGCCGCAGGGCGTACACCTCGCTGTTGAACGGGTCGAATGACACCACGATCCAGCGCTTCCCGTCCGGGTCCCAGGTGATCCCGTTGGGCCGGCCCAGCTGCCGCCCCTCGGCCACGACGCGCACCGTTCCGCCCGGCCCCACGGCGAAGATGCGGTCCCCGCCCGTGTACAGGACGCCCTTGCGGGTCATCTTGATGCCGGTGTCGGTCACGTGCAGCGACCCGTCCGGCCCGACCGCCACGTCGTTGAGCAGCACCGCCTGCCCGCGAAGGTCCACCGTCGCCAGCGGCGCCCCCGTGCGCCGGTCGAAGCCGCGCAGCACGTCGATGTCCGCCACCCACAGGGTGTCGCCGTGCAGCGCCATCCCCTTGGGGGCGTCCAGCGTCGCCCCGTTCTTCCCCCCCTGCACCACTACCTCCATCCTGCGGGGATCCGCCGCCGCCACGCGCAGGATGTAGCCGTTGCCGTCGTGGAGCGATCCAGGCCCGGCCATGTTGGAGATGAAGTAGGCATCCTGGTCGGGGTCGTACTTCACCGACTCCGGGAAGCCGAGCCCGCGGACGGTGAGGACCTTGCGCGCCCGGGGAGGCGCCTCGGACGAGGGAGAGGCAGTGCGGCACGCTGCCGTTCCGGCAAGCGCGCACGCGACGAGGGCGACCTGCAGCTGGCGGCGGAGCCGGTGCGCCATGGGTGCAGACGTGGGAGTGTCGGACGGCCTGATTCCAGCGGATGGCGTTCGCGATGTCGTGATGCGAGAGGCGTGCCGCCCGAGGGAGGGCCGTGGTGCGCCGCGAGGGGGCCGCCACGGACCGGGCAGCTCTGCCCGGGCGATGCTCAGCCGCCGTCCGGGCGCCCGTCCCCCGGCCCTCCTGAACCGCTCCCGTCCGCCCGCGCGTCGTCTCCGGTGATCCGGAGGGGCGGCACGCCCACGATCTCGTAAGTCGCCGACGCGACCTCGATCCGCGCCTCGACGAACGCAGCGAGGATGTCCCGGCTGATCGCGTCCTTGAGCGCGCGCACGCCGTGGTCCGTCGCGAGGAAGCGCACGGTGAGCTCCAGCCAGTTGTCCGTCAGGCGGAGGAAGACGCGCGGGTCGAGGTCCGCGTCCTCGATGAAGTACCGCCGCGACAGGGTCTGAAGCGCTCTTCGCCCCCGCTCCGCGACCTCGGCCGTGTGGCGCCGCGCGGCTTCCAGGAGGATCGCTTCGGCGCGCTGCCGGTCGGACTCGTAGCGGACGGGGACGCGAAGCTCCTCCCAGATGAAGGGAAACTCGCGGGTGTAGTTGTAGACGGGCTCGTCGAAGATCTTGTCGTTGGTCACGGTGACGATGCGCCCGGTGTACTGCCGCGCCCCCACCCACATGGCGGGCTCGTCTTCCTGGACCGAGGGCGGCTGCCCCATCTCCATGATCTTGGTGCGCGTGAACCCCAGCGCGATCACGTCGCCCCTCACCCCGCTCATGGTGATGCGGTCGCCCACGTCGAAGATGCGGCCGCTCAGGATCACGAAGTAGCCGGCGACAGCGGTGATCACCCGCTGGAGGGCGACGGCGAGGCCGGCGGTCAGCAGCCCCGCCGGCACGGCCAGCCGGCCGGGGTCGTCGAACCAGATGGAGACCAGCAGGAGGAGCAGCAGCGCGGTGGTGGAGAGGCTCACGGCGTGGTCGGCCCAGAACCGTGCCCGCACGTCCGTCCTCCCCCGGTGCAGCGCACGCAGGGCGGCCTTCAGCAGCCGCGCCAGCAGCCAGACGAGAAGGACGACGGCGGCCGTCAGGAGCAGCTTGCGTCCCGTGCCCGCATCCATGCCGAGGAGCCGGACCCCAAAGAACTCGACGGTCCGCTCCGGCCCCACTACCCGGACGATGGACTGCATGGAAGGCTCCCTCTCTGGTCAGGTTGCAGGGACGGGCGCGCCGGCGGGGCGCGCCTTCAGTGTCGCTGTCCGCCCCGGGTGCCGATGCGCTGCTCGCGGAACTGCTCCCGCACCCCCGCGGCCTCCGGGTCCCAGCGCCCGGTCCAGCCTTGTGCCGTTGCTCCGGCTCCATCTCCGGCGGGACGGTGGGCGCGTCCGGGTCCACCAGCGAGTCGATCACCACGGGCCGGTCCGCCTCGAGCGCCTCGTCCCACGCGGGCCCCACCTGCTCCGGCCGCTGGTCGCGGTCGTCGAGCACCAGCACCACCAGGCGCGGGTCCTTCCCCCGTCGTGCGGGAGGATGATGCAGGCGGCGCGCCGGGGGTGTACTTCGGCTCCTCGGGCGACTCCTTCCCGCGGCAGTATGCGCCGTACGCGGCCAGCACCTCCCGCAGGAGGAGCGTCACCGACCAGCCATCGAGGGTGAGGCGGTAGCTCCACAGGAAGCAGTGCTCTTCGTCGCCCGTGCGCACCCCATGGAGCAGGATGGCCTCCTACCCGGGAGCCAACGGATAGGTGGTCTCGGCGTTTTCCATCGTGAGCTCGATGGGAGAGCCGTAGCGGAGCAGGGAAATGCGCCAGCCGTGGCGCGAGCGAATCGTTGTCTCAACCAGGGAAGGGACGGTCGGGGAGACCCGCCGCGACCTCGATCAGCGACTTGTTGCACCCGTGAGCGGCAGAGGCGGCGTGTACATCCCGGATGGGTGATGAGAAGAGCCCCCGCCGGAACACCGGCGGGAGCTCACTCAAATGCCCGGGGCGGGACTCGAACCCGCACGGCTTTCGCCAGGGGTTTTTAAGACCCCAGTGTCTACCATTTCACCACCCGGGCGAACATCCAACGGATACAAGAACGGAGGCAGTCACCCAGGGAGGGCGAATAGACTTAAACTTTTGTCACAAAATCACATACAGGACAGGAAAGATTTTAAGTCCGTCGTCTCGGCTGCCGGGTGTTGCCGTTCCAGGCATTTGCACCCCCTGCCCTGCCCGGTTTTGCCGCCTGCTGCCGGATGGATGGATGCAGTAACGGAGGCAACAACTCCGCAAGGCAGGCACCGCGAACCACTCCAGCGCGCGAGGGAAGCCGCTCAACATCATCGTTGCCGTGATCGATGTCCTCGGACGTGGCATCGGCGGGAGGAGGTAGCGCGACATCACGCCAGTGGCAGGAGCGTCATCGGGCCAATCGAGCGGGGACCGCTGGTGCCCGGTACCCACGTCCAGCTTCTGGAGGTCGCCTGCTTAGCCAGGCCCCCACTGGGGTGCTGTCGCGGCCGAGAAATGCAAAATGTCGCCAGGCTTGCAGATGGGGGACATGCAGTTCGTCGGCGGCTCTCCAATGGCCGTGGGGGTAATCCACCCGTTCCGAGCCGACGATCCCGAGCCGAATTCCTTCGACCGAGAATCCGGCGCAAAGCTACGTCCCCTGCCTTCACATCTCCTCCTCGTCGCGGGCGAGTGCATCGCGGATCGCTCTCTCGGCCCGTTCCGACATATGTGAATAGAAGCGTCGCGCCGCGGAAGTCAGGTCGGGACGCTCGGACAGCTCACGTCCCTTGTCGCGCATCCGTACGTCACGCGCCGACGGCTCGCCGACGGTGCGTGAATGTGTCCCGGAGACCGCAATCCCGAAGAGGTCGGCGAAGACTGCCTGGTACGTATCCTCACCGACCGCCTCGGCGCGACCCAGAAGTTCCGAGACGAAACCTGCGTGTTCGAAAACGAAGCCCTGCCCGGCCGCGCTGAGTAGGCTCCCGACACCTTCGATCTTTTCCGCATTCCCGGACTGGATCCACTCGGCGAGCACCTTGAGCCCGCCCTCATCGTACCCGTTCGATATGGTGCGATAGAGCCTTGGAAGCCAGAAATCACCGAGTGCAACGTCGTCCAGGATTCGGTCGCGGACATCCCGCAGCATGTCGTCGTACTCGGCGCTCTGGGTCAGCCCTTGAAGTGACTGCCGGAACTCAAAGGGTAGGGGGCGGAACGCCGGCGGCTGCTCTCCGCCTCGCTCCACCCGGGTCAGGAAGAGTCGGAGCAGGCGGCGCGGGACATGGATCGACGCGTTGGAGAGGAACCGCATCGTGTCGTAGCCTCCGATCTCGTCCGCATCTTCCAGCTTCGAAAGCAGGGCGTCCCAGTCCGCGTCCGTGAGGAGCCCCGGGTTGAGCCCCCAATCTGGATCGAACATGCTGCACAGCGTGTCTGCCAGCGCAGAACTGGTTCCTATGCTCGCGCCGACCCCTAGGTCAATCGCGAGCCGGGTACGCGCCCTCCCCAGATCGCGCAGGGCGGGGAGTGCCGACCGTCGTACCCACTCGTCGTCGTGCGCGAGTAGGTCTTGGAGCACCCGGACATGGTCCGGGTTCGGCTCGCCTTCCCATTCCGCTCCCCGGAGTGCCGCCGCGAGGGATCCACAGAGCGGGGTATCGCCTCCCTGCAGGATGCGGCGGGCTATGGTGCTGAACCGATCTGGATCCTGCTCCCTGAGGGGACCCAGCAACGCACCCAGATACGGGCTGAGAGGGGTCTCCACCTCTTCGACTGCAATGTCGCACCACGCGGCGGCGTAGCTTGGAGACGACTGCGCGAGGTAGCTCAGTACCTCGGACGGGGAGCCCTCCACGCCGCTCGCCCGGATCGCTTCCCACCGTCGAGCAAAGACATCGAACCCCTCGCGCGCGCCAGGATACCGCGCCATGAACTCCGTCGCCGCTACCCTTCGCCGTTCCCGATAGCGTTCCCAGGACGCGAGAGCGGCCCGGTCGGACTCGTCGGAACCATCCGGGTAGAGCGCCTCCACCGGCTGGGCGAGGAGGGCTTCGGTGAAGGCCAGATCGAAGCTCCTGGGCACGGAGGCGACGATCTCCCTCGCGCGATCCCTCAGACGCCCCGCGGGGCCATACTGGGCATGCCAGTCCACGGCCCGCACGCACATCAGGTGCACCACGGGGTCCCTCGGCTGAGCACACAGACCCGCGAGGATACTCATCGCTTTCAACTGCTCCGGCAGCCACGCCTCGTAGTCCACTTCGGTGAACTCCAGCCCCAGAACAGGCATCGGCGGACGGATGGCCTCATCAAGGGTTCGGATCGCCCGGACCGAAACATCGAGCCGCTCCGCGTGCGCGGTCTGGCTGACGACCTCCAGCACCCGGTCGCGCAATCTTCGGGTTACGGCAGGGCTGACTTGGAACGCGCCAAGCGTGAAAGTCGAACCTTCCGGCTCAGTCGACATCGCAACCTTCGTGAGAAGCGGATCCACGACATCCAAAGGCGAGTGCCGATAGTCGTGTGCATCGGGACTTTCCATCCACCGCTGGACGGCCTGGAACACCTCCTCGTTGAAGTCAACCGGCTTCTCGATTTCATAGGCGGCGAGGTCCGCCAGCACCCGAATGGCGTGCTCGGGGTGCGGGTTCGTCTCGCGGGCGTCGTCGCGTCCGAGCACCCACAACAGATCACAGGCGCGGGACGTGAAATCCCGGTTGTACGCGATGCGTTGAAGCACAGGGGGGATCTCGGCCAGAACGCTCTCCTGCGAAGACCTGAGCGGCAGGAAGAATGCTGCCAGCACTTCAGGTTCGGGCGTCGTCGGGGGACTCCGCATCGCGAACTCGACCAGGTCCAGGCAGCGCGCGGGTTGGTAGAACGCGACATCCACGAGGGTCCGCATCATCTCCGAGCGCCCGGAGCCGGGGGCTGCCCGGAACTCTGCGTGGACATCCGACCAGATGTCGCCAAGCAGGTCCACACGCTCAAGGTCGGAATGGCGAAGACGCCAGTCCAGTTCGGCCAGGTTCCTGAAGACGTGCGCGCGCTGACCTGAGTCGAAGGCAGCATATACCTGCTTAGAATAACCGGTTGGAGTCCCGCCGCGGGTGATGCAAGCCTCTTCCAGGATGTGGTCCGCGAGCACATCCGGGGTGATCCGCACCGTGCGGCCGCGCCTCAGGAGAACCCCGGCTTCCTCCAGCACCCCGACCGCTTCCATCAGGGCAGGCTCCCCGATCCCGAGCAGCGCAACAGCGTGCGCCCGAAAGCTCTCGGTTCCGGGGTCTACCGGGGCAACAGCCGCCAGTACTCGCAGGAGTGCGCGACAGATGTCCTGGGGAAGTCGCTCGCTGACCGTTCCGAGGAGTACATCCTCAAACGCGTCGAGCACGACCCGGCGGAAGTCTTCGTGCTGCTGCATCAGGGCCGGATGTACCTGGCCCTCCGCGAGCAATCGGCCGCCGACCACTGTCAGCAGGGGGGAATCCCGGGTAGCGGCGACGAGCGCACTGGCCCAGTGCTCTTGCCGATTTCCGAGGGCCTGGTGGGCGAGTTCCTTGATCTCCTCGCGGCTCAGGTCGCGGAGTTCGTCCAGGCGCACGATCTCGCGGACATCGAACCCGGCACGGCTCGTCGCCAGCAGAACCCGGTCGACTCCACTCGGGCGGGCCGAAAGGATAATCTTCGTCGCAGAATTGTGGCGGTGGAGCAGAGTCAGGAGCAGATCGAGTCCCTCGTGCCTGTGTGCGTCGTCGACGACCACAACGGACGGTCCATCCGGGAGTTCGTCCACCACAGCCGGGGTGATCGGCATCCCCGGGGCGACGAACCGCACGGGCAGGGGTGGATGTGCCTCCTCAAGCTGGCGTGCCATCTCCTGGAGGAGCTTTGACTTTCCGATTCCGCCTCGCCCCGGAAGGACGGCGACCTGGTGCTGACTCGAATGAGTGAACGAGTGCAGGTTTTCAAGCACCTGCTTCCGGCCGACCAGAGACCACGCGTGATTGAACAGCCGGTTCCGCCCCATGAACGGGCGAAAGAACTCAGCCGGCGAGACAAGCACCGTCGGTTCGGTCGAGGCCGGGGGTGCGGCGAGTGCGTCGGTCCGGCGGAGCATCTCCCGCTGGAAGAGCTTGGGATCCTCCGTGCAGACCCGGTGCAGAGCGCCTGCAAGCCGCTGGAGATGCGGCTCCACCTCGGCCGCGGTTCGAGAAAAGAAGGGCTGTGGGTCTCCCCCAGCGCGCTTCCGGGTGATCTCCCAGTGCTCGCGGAGGACTGCGGCCCAGAGGTCCGCTACCGGAGGATACCCCTCAAGGAGCACGCTGCGAACGTGCGTGAGTTCGGGGCGATCCCCGATCGCGCTCCCGAGGCGGTGGGGTGCGAGCGGAGGCCACATGGCGGAAGGATGTGCGTACGCCTCGCCCGGTAGTTGTTCGGCCCACTCGCGGACCGCCTGGCGCAAGTGGTCCAGCAGATCACGGGCGAACATCCGGTCCAGCGCCTTCGCGAACTGCCACTCCAGCGCCTTCCCCACCATCCAGGAGATCGGATCGAACATGTTGGATTATGTCTCGGTCGTAGGCACAGCACGGACGAGCTGCGATCAGGTCGACAGACGATGAGCCTGAACTGGTGCGCGTTCGGAGGCGCGGGCGGGGCGCGGCCCCGCGGCGGATCTGCGGCAGCTGGAGGCAGCGATGAAGTCCGGATGGTGGTTGGCAGGATGTAGTGGCCGGGTCGGGTGTGATGCTCAGCGCGCGGGCCGGTTGGGTGAATTGCCGGGAACGGCCGGCTCTGCGGATGAGGTGAGCTTCTGGATGGGGTCGATGCGGTCCGCGTAGCTCCGCGCCCAGTGGAGCCACCGTTCCATCTCACTATCGGGCTCGATCCGTCTTCCGCGATCAGTCACCGCCTCCACCACGGCGTTCAGGTACTCTCGAAGGTGCCGGGATTTCTCCCAGGCTGCGGCCTGTTGCTCCAGGTCACGGATGCGTGCCTCCTCCTCGAGGCGAAGCCGCTGCTCCTCCGCCCATCGGAGCTGCGCTTCCTGTCGCTCCCTCTCCCGCTCCTCGCGGCGGAGCCGGTTCGCGCGGACCGCCCGTGCCGCACCGATCAGCCCCAGGATAAAGTCGTTCAGGCACTCCTCTACACGCTGGCTCTTCCCATCGGCCCACCGCTGACGGAGGCCGGACTTGCAATTCCACGTGCGACCGACCAGCCGGAGCGACAGTTCCCCAGTCGGGACGAGATCGTACCGGAGCACGCGGAATTCCAGTTCCTTCAGGCTGTCCCGAACATGGCGCCTGGGGCCCCTCCGGACAGGCCGCTCCGGCTTGGTCTGCCGAAGTTTCTCTTCCAGGCGAAAGGGCACGGATTCGCCATGGATAGTCGCGCAGGTGCCAGGGGCGTCACCCTCCAGGAGCGAGACGGTGTAGCCTCGTTCGTCCAGCGCATTCAAGAGCGCGTCCAGAATCCGAAGTGCTCGGTCGAGTGACTTCTTGCTGACTCGGACATCGAGACATTTCGCACCGTCCGGCCAAACGAGACCGTGGCGTACCTGTTCCCTTCGTCGGAGGACGGTCGCCGTGCGCCTGACCAGAGGGTGAGGATACTGGAGCGAATCCGCCACCTTGATAGGATGCTCCCTCTCGTAGACCAGCTGTTCATGGTATGCGTCAGTAGCCAGGAGTTCTGGCTGGTCAGCATGCACGGGGTATCCGTCTCACCAGGTAGGGAGATTTTTCGGCGGCACGACAGACCCTAGTAATCCTCAATTTCCTCCGGCTGCACCCCTAGCCGGCTCGCGATCTTCGCGAGAGTAGCAGCGCGCGGCTTACCAGTCTCTCCTCGCTCAATCCGTGCGATCTGCTTCTCCGAGACACCCAGGAAGTCATCCCGCCGTACGCCCTTCTGCAGGCGTAGGCGCCGCAAGCACGCGCCAAAGGAGTTGTCGGTCGCGCGCAGGCGCTTCCGTGCTCGCCGGCGGTACTCCGGATCGAACTCGTACAGGATCGCATCGCCAGAGGCCTCGTATGGCCCCAGACGAACCGTCTGCCCAAAATCCGTCACCTCGAAGTCTGCGAAGTCCGGCCGGACCCCGTTCCCGGAGGGCTCGAACCAGGACGCCGGGACCAGCAGCGGCTCCATGTTGCCGCGGTACAGCACCACGACCCCATCCTGCCGATCCACGATCCCGCCGATGAAGAGCTCGTCTCGGTGGGGTGCGACAAACACCTCGGCCAGTTCCTCGAGCGGAAGTACGTGCGTGTTCTTGTCCAGCACGAGGACACGCCGGAAGACCGCGTCGAGAACTGCCTGGCGGGCGGCGTTCACTGCTTCCAGGACGACGATGTTGTGGTCGCCGTGTGAGCTCCGCCCCGTGGCGAGGGTACTCAGAAGCGTGGACACCCCGTGGGCGATCCAGTACATGGGTCCGCGCTCCGATGCGAGGGCGTCGGCGATCTCCTCGGCAGAGGACAGTCTCCGGCCCGGCACATCGGCGGGCGGCTTTGCTGCGCTCGCCTTCTCCTCGAGGAGAAGCACACTTTCACTCACTGCTGGGCTCATCGGAAGACACTGGGTTGTGGGGGTACATCCTGTCCCACGCACTGCGAAGCGCCGGAAATTTCGCGCGCACGGTCGTGACCAGGTCGCGCGGCACGTCGGCTGGATCGGGCTCCGTGTCTAGGAACTCGCCGTCCCGCAGCCCCAAGCGCCACCTGCGCGTGCGGTGAGAGATGGTGACGTGCGGCGGCTCCACCCGCTCCCGCTCCGCGATCTTCGCTTTCCATCCGCGGCTCCTCCAGGGCTCCGGCAGCTCAAGAGCGAACGGCATCGTACGCGCGTCTCCTCACCAGGGGCACAGGAATATATGTCCTTTTCTAGTGTAAATCAACAAAGGACATTTAGAAGAAGGCTCATGATTCCTCCGACGCTGCCGCAGCCGGGAGCGGGCGTGATCGTGCCAGCCGCTCGGCCATGCCTTCGCCGACAAGCTTCGACAGGTGCCCGTCACCCAGCGACCACACGTCTTCCGCCGTCCGCGCACCCAGCCGGTACAGGGCCAGGTACTGTCCCCGGGTCAGCGCAACGGGAAGCTCGAGGAGTTCCAGGGCATCCTCCGGTAGCCCAACTTCCAGGCGCTTCAGGACCTTCTCCACTGCGTCCGCGTCAGGCGCCTGTCCGGGGAAGAGGACGCTCGCGATCTGGTGCGCCGAGCGGAGGTGGAAGCGCGTGAGGTCCGCGAAGCGGCGGATGTCCGCGTACCCGATCACTCCCTGGCGGAAGTTCGGGGTGTAGTGCTTCTCGATGCTTTCCACGGACGCGCCTTCGACCCAATCCCACAGGATCGCTGCCCGCTTGCATCGAGCATGGTACTGGACCATGTCCGCCGCGAGCCGCTGGAGGGCACGTGCGACATCGGCACCATACCGCTCCGCCACCTCCCGCGGCCGCACGGCTTCACTCTGCCCCTTCTTCATCACCGGCGTGTAGCCGCCGTCGGATTCGGGCAGGATCTGCAGCAGGGCCATCAGCCTGACCGCGTCGAGCCGGGTCGGGTCGCTGTCGCGCAGCAGTTCCACCAGGCGCAACGCCGACTCGAAGCTGAGGTGCGACGCCCCACATACGCGTCCGAGCAGGGTCAGTTGTACGTATTCACCGTCCGGCTCCAGCAGTCCGAGGCGAATCATCCGCGCGACCAGGCCCTCAAGGGCAGGCTTGACGCTGGTCAGCCATCCCGGATTCTGGCGGGCAGCCCGATAGCCGCCGTACGTGTTCGCGAGGAGCGTAGCCACGTCATCGCGCGGCACGCGCTCCACCTGCGCGAGCAGCCGCACGACCCAGGTCTCCGGCGCACCGGAATCGAATGAGGAGCGCAGGGGCTCCGGCCGGCCGAGCACGTAGCGCCGGAAGAGCCCATCGCGCTGGTAGCCGGTGTCAGCCAGGATGATCGCCCTGCCCTGCTCCTTGAATCCGAGCCGCCCCGCCCGCCCCGCCATGTTCTTGTACTCCGCCACCGTGAACGGACGGCCGTCTTCCCCAAGGAACTCCTGCTCCGCGAGGATCACGGTGGAGGCAGGCGTGTTGATTCCGGCAGCCACACCCGTGGTCGCGGCCAGGACGCGCACCCGCCCGTCCGCATCGCGGAAAGCGGTCTCCACCACCGCCTTCTCCTCACGCGTCAGGTTGGCCGTGTGGAAGGCGGTGCCGCCGGCGAGCGCCCTGCGGAGCGCGGCCGAAGTGGACGGCAGGTCCTGCCCGGGAAGCTGACCGAGGGCATCTTCCGCGGGCGGGAGCCCCAGGTCCGCGGCCAGGTAGCTCGCGCACCCCTGAGCGGATCCCTTCTGGTTGCGGAAGATGATGACCTTCTCCCCCTCGCCGACGAGCCGGCGCACGAGCGGAACGATCACGTCCTGCGAGCTGGGCGCGTCCCGGCGCTGTCGAACCTGCGCCGGCTCCAGCAGGCGCTCCGTCCGCACCTCGCCCGACGCGTCCAGATACTGGAAGGTGCCCGTCCGGTCCAGCACTCCCTCCACCAGCGGCACGGGGCGGTCCTCGGACAGGAGGAGCTTGCACCCAAGCCACCCGTCGAAGTCGTTGACCTCGCCGATCACCGCGGAAAGCGCCACCAGCTGCGGGCGCACCCCGCGTGCCCGTGCGGTGATGAGGTACGTGAGGAGCAGCTCGACGGTGATCCCCCGCGTGGGGTCGGTGATGAACTGGGCCTCGTCCAGGACGACCAGGCCGATCCGTTCCAGTACCCCCGGGCTGCCGACCGCGATGGCCAGGAAGGTCTCGTAGGTGAGGAACGCCAGGTCGTATCGCCCGCGCATGAACGCGCCCGTCTGGTCGGAGTAGTCGCCGGAGCAGCGGACCACGCGCAGCCCCAGGCGCTCACCGTAGAGCGCTGAGAACTCCTCGTACTTCTCGTTGACGAGCGCTTTGTACGGGAGGAGGAAGACGGCCTTGCGCCCGGCGAGCACCGCGCGGGCGGCCGCAAGCTCGCCGATGAAGGTTTTCCCCGAGCTCGTAGGGGCCACCACCAGCAGCGACTCGCCGTCGAGCACCCGGAAGTCGTTGACGGCCGCGAGCTGCAGCAGGTTGAGCGCGGGGAATCGCTCGTGCCACGCCGCGATGATGGCGGCCGGAATCCCGAACTCCTCCAGGTCGGCCAGGTCAGCCGAGACCGTCGCTCCTGCCGTCTCCGGAAAGGCGGCGCGGTAGTGCTCTCCCCGACGGAGCGGCGGGAGGTAGAGCCCGCCCTGAACGTGGTTCCAGCAGACCGGCGTCTGCGTCTTCCCGAGCCGCGCGGCATCGGCTCGCACCACGTCCATCACGCGTCCCATCGCCACCTGCAGGTTCACGGGCCCGTCACCCTCCGAGAGCACCTGCAGGAGCGCGCGCGTCAGGAGCCCCTGACCGTCGATCTCCCACGCGGGCTCGTTGATGTTCGCCGCGGCGATGATGAAGCGCCCTTCCCCCTCCAGCACGCGAACCGTCTCACCGAACGCGCGGGGGACGGGCGCATCGCTGAGCACCCGGGCGGGCGCGCCCCCGCTGTAGCAGCAATCGAGAACGCACAGAACCGCGCGGGCCCGGGTACGGTTGAAGAGGGCCGCCAGCTCGCCCATGGAGATGGCGGACCGGTCAAGCGAGTCTAGCTGCGTGTCGTACGGGATGAGGCGGTGGTCCGGCGAGCCATGCCCCGAATAGGTGACGATGACGGTGTCGTCGGGCTCGGCGTCCCCGAGTGTCCGTTCCAATGCGGCGCGGATCGCCTCACCGGTCGCGCCTTCGTCCACCAGACGAGTTGCGTCGAGACCGGGTATGGAGTCGAGGAAGATCGCGGAGAGGGCGAGCGCGTCGCGTCGGGCGCCGGTAAGCTCGGGAATGTGAGGATCGGAATGCTTGTCGATTCCGATGAAGACGGCGTGGTGGGCCACGGCAGTCCTCCCGCAGAAGGGAATGTGGAGCGGTCGGGCAATCTACCGTTTCGGTTTTTGTGCGGCAATCACAGGTCCTGCCAATTACGGACTGGTTCCGCTTGCCGGGAGCGAAAACCCTGGCGCGTTGTGCCGAGACGTAGTAATAATGTGTTTCGCAAAAGCGCGGCGTCCGAACATGCCCACCTGGGTCGCGGCGGAATCCCCCTACAATTTTGTCGAGTGCACACTCCCGGACTCTCGTTCCGGGATTGCGTATCGTGGCATTGGATACGCCACGGGCTCTCTGCGTTGCGCCATTTCACCTGCCCCTTCACCCTTCCCCGCCCTCGTCGATGATTTCCGCACCGGCCTGATCGCCCACACCACGACTGCGCTTGACCGCACCGGGCCATGGAGCTCGGCTGTGCAAGCTCTCCAGCACTGACCGCCAGGAAGAGTTCACCCAGCCGATCCGATCACCACCATCCCGACCATCCTCCAATCTCAGCAGCAACCATGCGTACTCACCCCCTCCGTTCGCTCGCCGGCGCGACCTCCGTTGCACTCCTGTGCGCGACTTCCCTCTCCGGGCAGGCGCGCAGCGCCCCGTTGGTGGTCCGCGCCGCAATCATCTCCGAGGACCTGTCCGTACGCCCAATCCCGCACCTGCCGCTCTACGTGATCTCCGGCACCGATACGGCGCGGGTAGAAACCGATCTAGATGGATCGGCAAGCATCTCCCTCACCCCGGGAACGTACCGGGTGGTCAGTACGGCGCCCCTTCGCTTCTCCGGGTCTGACCTCGTGTGGGACACGCCGGTGGAGCTCGCGGCGGGGGGCGGAAAGGTCGAGATCTCGAATCGGAACGCGAGGACGCCCGCCAACGGTCCTTCGGCCGCGGCTTCCGCCGCCCGGCCGGCCGGACGCCGCGTCAGCGAGGAGGCGGCGATCTTCGAGCGGGTCCGGAGCGGGGTGTTCACGGTCTGGGGCGAGGAGGGCAAGGGGAGCGGCTTCCTGGTGGACGCCACGGGCGTCGTTCTCACCAATGCGCACGTCGTGCAGGGCTCGTCGGAGGTGAGAGTCCAGGTCAACGACGAGACCAAGGTCCGGGCGAAGATCCTCCACGTCGACAAGGATCGGGACGTGGCTGCGCTCCTGATCCCGGCCGCCCGGTGCGCCTCCTGTGTGGTGCTGAAGCTCGCTGACGCTTCGGCCGGACCCATCGCCGTCACGGGCGAGCGGGTCCTGGCGATCGGCAGCCCGCTCAACCAGACGGGCGTGATGACGCTCGGCATCGTGAGCAAGCTGGAGGAGCGCGCGATCATCAGCGACGTCAACATCAACCACGGCAACTCGGGCGGACCGCTGCTGAACGGCGCGGGTGAGGTGATCGCGATCAACACCTTCGGCGACTTCACCGACCAGGGCGGCCCCGGGATCTCGGGATCGATCCTGATCACGCAGGCGGAGCCCACGCTTGCGGAGGCGCGTGCCCGGCTTGCGGCCGGCGAGCGCGCGCCCGCCGACTCGCTCCTGCCGAACGCTCCGAGGGACCCGTTTCCGCTCGATGCGATCAAGGCGGTCGCAGCGGCCCCGCGCTTCGACCTCCGCCCGTACTCGGGATCAGCGACCGGGTTCGACTACGTGCTCATGACGCCGCTCTCGATGGCGTGGAGGGCGGCAAAGGCGAGCGAGGCGCTGCTGGCACGCCGGAGGCAGAGGGAGACGAGGGCCGGGGTCGGGGAGAATGAGCGGGTCGATCCGATGCAGAACTGGCCTGGCTGGGACGAATACATCGGCGGCAGAAAGGCCGTGGTGGCCTTCCACGTCGTGCCAAAGGTTGCCGAGACGAGGGCGTCGGGGTGGGCGAACGCGCTGGGCGCGGTCGCCGCCGGGATGGCGGGGACGACCTATGCAGGCAACTACGACCTGGAGTTCAAGGGTGACTTCCGGGAGATGAAGCTCCTTCGTGACGGGGTCGAGGTCATCCCCGTTGACCGGAACCGCTCGCCGGCGGTGCTCGACGTGCAGACGTGGACCGCGCGGGGCAAGGACTATGCGTACCAGGGGATCTACGTCTACCGTCCAGAGGATTTCGCTCCAAAGGAGGACGGCACCTTCGCGACCTACACGGTCACGATCTCCGATGCCCGCAAGCCCGAACGGCCGGTTCAGTTCACGCTGGCTCCCAGAACTGTTCAGGCGATCTGGAAGGACTTCGGATCCTACATGGGAGCGCAACAGGGCAGCCCCTGAGAAGTCTCCGCCCGGACAACGCAAACGCCCCGACTCCCAACCGGGATTGGGGCGTTTGTTTTCCTCCTACCGCCCGGAGTCGCTACCGCAGATGCAGGCACGCGTGACGGTGACGAGCGCGTCGGTCGGCTCGATGATCCCGGCGGAGGGAACGTTCTCGACGCAGGCATCGCTGGCGCCGTACATGACAGTTGCTCGTATCGTGAATCTTCTTTCTTCTTCGTTGAGCGTCGCTCCGGGAATGGCCAGCCTTGAGCCGAGCCGCCGGCGCGGCACGCGACCGCGAACCGGTCCGCAGATCGTGTGCGGAAATCTAGGGACGGCGAGACTTACGATAAACTTGACAGGTCGTTCAACCTGATAAGAGCTGCTTCACAGTACGGAGGGCGGGACGCTTCCCCAAGGCCGTCCCCGCCGCTCCAGTGGGGGATCGTCCGCGGCAACTGCACGGCGCCCCCGCCGTCCGTGGGATCGCGGGGCGAGCTGCTGGTTCCGCTTCGCTGGCCCCAGTAGAGACTTCAAGAGATCGGCGGGCGCGGCGCCAGACGGCGGGGTGGCGGGAGCGCTGATCGTCGTCAGCACGTCGCCCACCCCCGCCACGCGGGTGCCGATGTCCAGCAGCCCGCGCCCGACGCGGCCGCCGATCTCCACGCGCACCACGGTATCGGAGAGCCCCTCCCGCGCGGCGTCCAGGGCCCCTCGCGCCTCCTCCACCGCCGCGCGCGCCTGCACCACCTGGGACTCCGAGTTGTCGACCTCCTGGCGCGCCACCGCGTTCGCCGCGAGCAGCGGGCGGAGCCGCGCCGCGTTCGTGGCAGCGTTGTCGAACCTCGCCTGCGCCTCTGCCAGCCGTGCCCGGGCGCTCCGCACGTCCGCCTTCGACGTGGTAGGATCGATGCGGTACAGAACGTCGCCCGCGTGGACCTCGGCGCCTTCCGTGAACGAGAGGGCACGATGACACCGGCAGCCTGCGCCCGCACCTGCACGGTGCGGGACGCCTGCACCTGCCCCGTGAAGACGACGTGAACGGGGCTGGCCGAGCTTCTTTGAGGGGATGATCGGTCAGCCTTGCTTTTAGCCCTGCGTGCTATCACCGTAATACTCTAGCCCGATTTCTCAACACTGCGATACCAACTATAGATTTCAAGACTGCTGCTGACATCCTCCTCAGCACCGAGCCCGTGACTACAATCGAAATTGCCGAGCGGCTTGGAAAGGATCCGCACACGATCCGTCGTGCCCGGATGAGTGGGCCGCACGCACGTTCGGCCCCCAAGGGGTGGGAAGCGGTGGTGGCGGACCTAGCGGAGAAGCACGCGGACGAGTTGGAGACGAGAGTGAGTCAATTGAGGAGTTTGGCGAAAAAGTTGCTAACCAGTCGATAGCAAGTGCTGGTTGAACATCACTTCAGGGAGGGTCCAATGGGTTTCTTGGAAGGAGTTTGGCAGCAGGTAATAGCTGGTGTCATCGTACTTGCTATCGGGTACATGGCCGGGCATGCGCGTGCGCTGATCAAGTTTCCTCGCCGATTAAGACTCGCTTTCACGGAGTTAGATCTCCGTGCCGTTTACAAAGACAATGAAGCGAGAGTTGCGATACACGGAGCCGTGAAAGAGTCCAAGTCGGTTCGAATACTCGCCGGACGTGGAACCGAGTTCCAAACCGGACGCGACGGGACTTATGACGAATTCTTGACACCGGCAGAGCTATCAAGGCGGCGCTGGCAGATTCTGTTGCCGAACGCAGATGATGCGCCCCGAGGCCAGGATTGGATTGCACACCGTGCTGGGGAACTGAATAACGTGAGACCACCTTACGATCGTGATAGGCTGGCACAACAGATTGTGTCAGCGACGCGTGACCTGAGCAGCAACGTTGCGCCAGGGACTTTTGAAGTTGCCCTGTACGACGCTCCACATATTGGCAGAGTGATCCTAACGGATGATGGCCTGTTCATCGCTTTTTACAATGGTATGCGAGGCGGGAAGAAAGGACCAACTTTCCATTTCGGGAAAGGGGAATTCTATGAAGCTTATGGGCGCTACTTCGATCTTATTTGGCAAGATTCCAGGCCATTAGTGGCAGCAGAATCGTGAACCGAATCCGATGCAACGGCTGCAACTCAAGTTACGCTTAGTGCTAAAGGTGCTCAGCGAGCCAATTCACGAGCCGCAACTACAAGTTGAGTGAGGAGATTAGAGAACCGTGTTTGTGCAGGGCTGACGCGGAACATGCCTGTCAAATAATCAGCAGGAGAGCGCTCACTTGGAGGAAGTGGCGCATTGCCGATGACTCTGCGTTCAAACTGACTCATGCTGTAGCGGCTGCGGTGTGCAGAGATCGCGCCTGGGTCAAGTTCACCGGATCGTGAAAAGATCTCCTCGGTCGCGCTGCCTTACTCGCATGGTTCCGGACGTATGGAAGTGCTCCACAACGTCCATCTCAGGCTGGAAGTGGAGACGCGAATTCAGCCCCAGCCATCCGCGCGCCAGGTCCACATCCTCAGGCCGTGCATCTAAAAGCAACTCGGCCTGCAGAGCGGTGACATCATCGTGCGCCGCCCTGGCTATGGACATTGCCTGCGACAGAGCGAATTCGGCCCGGTGCCACTGCCGGAGCAGGGCCGCCCCGTGGGCGAGTTGAATGAGTGCTGCAGCGTCAGCTCGTCTATCCCCTGGGTCGCGTACGGACGCGAACACCTGGTTCCATGACAGCTCGAAGTCATCGGTGAGTCGCGCCCCCGCGGCAGCCCGCCCTCGCTGGCCATGCAGAAGGACGCGTTCCTGCGGCCGCCAAGCGTGGTCGAGCAGCGCGTCAAAGAGGAAAAACGCCTGCTCGTAGACCCCATATCGGTCCATGAGCAGCCCTGCCGCGTTCTGGGCCAGCAGGTGCAGCCGGGAGTCTCCGGTCTCGAACAGGCTGAGCGCCCAATCCCAGTGGCGAGTGGCAGCCGCAGCCTCGCCGAGTTCCAGCTCGACGAGGCAGAGATCCGCGAGCATGTCTCCCGCGAGCGCAACGAGGTCATGGCGGCGCGCGCACTCGAAGGCGTGGCGGAAGTAGCTTCTCGCTCTCAAGAGCCTGCCGCCCATCCGGTGCACATGTCCGATACCCTCGTGTGTTAGTACAAGCACATGAACGTCGCCCCGCTCGTGCGCGGCACGCCACGCGCGGCGGAGCCAAGTCACGGCATATGCCGGCGCAGCCGCCTTCCGGGCGAGGCGGCCCACGTGGTACGCGTTCCAGGGGATCGACGGCTCCACGGCGACGGCGATCTGCGCGTACGCGAGTGCGGTCGCGTAGGCGGCCCGCTCCTCCAGCCATTCCGCGGTGAAGGAGGCGATGTTGTTGATCAGCTCCTTCCGCTCCTGCTCGGATTCTACTTCCGCCACGCGCGCATCCCTGACCAGCTGGTCGAGCAGACCAAGCCATGCGGCGATGGGTCGCAGGTGGCGGTATCGCTCATCCCGCTCGGTCGGCGGCGGCAGCACAATGCTGTTGGGAGAACCCTCCGCCTGAAAAAGAGCGGCCCGCACGCTCTCGAGAACCTGCCACAGGATCGTCCCGGCTGCCGGACCGTTTTCCCGCACGACAGCCGTGCGGTCCACCTCCGGCTCGAGCCACCATTCGGACTCAGCCACTGGTCCGCCCGAGTTCGTGAAGATCCGGTTCGATCAGCAACCGCCGCTGTGCACCCGGTGCTGAAGTGCGCGCCTGAGTGGACGCCGATCGGTAGGCGAGTTCGCCGGACATCCTCTACTCCTTCTCAGACTCGGCCAGTTCGTCCCGGAACCCGTCATGCTCCGCAGCGGCAAGCAGCGTTGAGAACGCCGAAGCGAGGTTCCAGGTCTCGATGCGGATCACCGGAGCACCGTGGCGGTGGGCCAGCTCGACCATCCACACGCCCGATTCTTCGTCCGGGGAGCAGATCGTCAGCCTGTGCCGGAACTTCCGCTTGAGATCGGTGATCAGCCGCATTCCCCTCAGGTCCTCACGCAGCATCGTTGGTCCCAGGATATCAGCAGCTCATCACGGTCAACGCGTCCGAGTCGAAGACGGCGCGCCGGGCGGGATCCGCTGGTCCAGCGGTTAGCGTCCGTACGAGGACGGCATCGCGGCACCCCCCGGAAGCATTCCGGCCAGCAGAACGAGTTCGCTCCCTGGTGCGAGGCACCAGGGAGCGAACGACAGCAGCAGAAATCGACCTGAGTACTGTCAGCGACAGCGTGCGCGTACGGGGTCACCAGCTATTTGCTGGCTGGGAATCTCCCCGATCTGTCAACGCTTCATGAACTCTACCACCGGTCCAGGTACGAACGTCGGCTGCGAAGTGGGCGCCTCGATTGAGGTCGGGTAGGAGAGCCGTTCGCCCTTGATTGTCCCTTCAGCCGGCGGAATTCTCGCGTCTTCGTACCGGAGCGTTACGGTTTCCCCTTGCTGCGAGTAGCTGCCGGAAAGGGTGGTTGTCCAGCTGCCCCCGGAGCGAACCATTCCCTGCTCCACGGCGGTGAGGGTCTGGACGAAGGTACGGGTGAGTGGATCGAGAGTGATTTCTCCTCCCTGGTACTCGAGGCTCATCGTGCGTGAGAATCCCGGCCGCACCAGGACCTGGGCTTGAACGACGCGCGGGAGGGGCTGCCCATCCACAGCCGAGAGCGCGTACGTCACGCTGGGCTTGTCTCCCCGGTCGCGAAAGTACGTCTCACGCTGCCCCCCCACCTGCGTCAGGTGCATCGAATCTTGGAACATTCGAAGATCGAAGTTCTGCGGCCCGTCCGGACCCTGTGTCAGCTGGATCTTGCCCTCCGCCGGAAAGCTGTAGGTCCCGCCTATCGTGACCTTGGAGTCGCTCCCGGACATCGATGGAATCGTAGCCAGACGGGTGACGGTACCATCCTCGGCAAACTCCAGTACCACGCGGTTGTCGGCCCGCTTCCATTGTCCTTCGATCGCGCTGCTCTCTTCACGCGAGCAGGCGGCAAGCACAGCTGCCAGCACGACGGCGGACATCCGTAGGAACTGCATTGGTGACCTCCAGAATGGCGGCGGAAGTTTGTACGGGGGAGCGAGCAGCGGACCTTCTGCGTCCGGGCATGCGTGTGGGCCCGCCGCGCTTGCGGATGAGTGGGTCGAGGCCTAAGTTCGCGCGTGTAAGAAAAATCTATTTGCACAATTTCCACACCGCAAGGTAGCGCGCGCCCCCGGCCAGGATCATGGCCGGGGATAGCAGAGCGCCCTTGGTGGCTGAGTTGCGGGCCTTCGCGGCCGCGCGCGTTGACGCGTGCGGTCTGCGGAGCGTTGCGCGCGATGTTGGCGTTGAGCCGAACGGCCTGAAGTACTTCTTGGCGGGCGGCGAACCCCGATCGACGACGCGCCGCAAGTATGAGGACTGGTACCTGCGACAGATGGCATCCAGCAGCGACACTACTGGGGACGCCATGCAGGCCATCGCGCTCTCCGTCCTGATCAGGGATGTTCCCCCCGATGGGCGGCAGGACGCATACCGGCGCTCAGTCGTGTTCTATCAGCAGATGTACGATGAGTTGGAACTCCCACGGCCACGCTGGCTCAGGCGCCTGTTGAAAGACGGGTAACGGCAGGGGGCTACTTCGCTGTCATCTCCCCGACCACCTCTCCGCATCCTCCCAACCGCTCCTTTCTCCAAATTCCGTGTCGAGCCTGGAGCCCGATCCGCACCCATGTGCGAGTTCTAGCCCGCGGGTGAACTGACCTCGACTGTCTGGAATCGCCTGAGCCCCGGAGTGGATGAAGGCCACTCGCTGCAGCGCCTCGAGGATCGGCTCGGCGCCGGTGCCGCTCCTCCGTCTACCCTCCAGGAGACGGAGATCCAGCGCACCCCGCTCGAGCCCTCGGATGCAACAGTGGTCGCATACCCGCGATGAGATCTTCCGCGATTGCGCGCGGAAGTACTACTACCGCTACTACGGAGGTGCGGGCGGGTGGAGCCTCCGCGCACCAGAGATGACGCGGCGTATCTACCGCCTCACGCAGTTGACCAGCTTCGATCAAGCCCTCGGCATCGCGATCCACGCCCGCGCCAGGGAAATCGCCGCCGCGGTTCTGCAAGGCGCTCCCCTGCCCTCCCTCGCGCTGCTGGAGGAACGGACCCGGGCCGAGCTCAACAGGCTCTATCTCGGCTCCAAGGATCTCACTGCTTTTCGGCGGGACCCGGGCGCTCACCCGGTCCTACTCAGTGTCTACTACGGTCGAGGCGTGGCCGAGCGCACGTTGCAGCGCATCCGCGTCAAGATGAAGGCCTGCCTGGTACATCTCCTCGAATCCCCGATCTGGGTTGCCCTCGGGCGTTGCCACCCGGCCTCCGTGTGGCTCACCGACGCACCCGGCGCGTTCATCTTCGAAGAGATCTCGATCTGGGCCACTCCGGACCTCGTTTTCGCCGGCACGGACGGATGTCCCACCATCGTGGATTGGAAGACCGGACGAGTGGTGGGCGAGAAGGCACTCGCCCAACTCGGGATCTACGCGCGATTCGTCAAGGATTCGCTCGCCCAACCCCTCCCCGCTCGCGGCTTCATCGGCAAGGTCGCAGACCTGCAACACGGGGAAACATGGGAGTTCGCCCTCACTGAACTAGAGATTGCCGCCGCCGACCATCGAATCAGGGAGAGCGTCAAAGCGATGGACGCGCTTCTCCTAGATCCTAAGCAGGGTCTGCCTCGGCCTATCACGAGCTTTCCACTGGCCGCCCGCCCCGCCCGCTGTCCCGAGTGCAACTACTGGGAACTTTGCGAGCCGCAGATCCGGTCTTCATCCGCTACGAGCCCACTCGCCGACCCGATTCAGGATGCAAGAGCCTCTTCCTGAGGGTGCGCTGGTCGCGCTCCTGTACAGGTCCGTCGGCGCAAGCGAGACCGCGCGAGAAGAACTTCTCGCGCGGCTGTGGGTGGCGATCTTCCCGTATGTGCATGGGCTTATCCGCAACAGGGACGATGCTGAGGACCTCGCGGAGGACCTGACCCAGGAGACGCTGCTCCGGCTCCTCCCGAAACTCTGGCTCTGTCGGGCAACCGTCGATGCAGAGGTAGTCTCGTGGGCACTCACGATCGCTCACCGAGTCGTGATCGATGAATACCGGAGGCATGTTCGGGTCGACGTGCGGCGCCTCTCACCGGAACTCGAGGCCGTCGCGTACCATGATGCTGGCGACCACCCTCATTCTTGCGAGCGATACCGTCCCGAGAACGTGATGGAGCGCCTCATGCGAACTACGATGACCGGGCTCCCGACAGAGTTGCAGCGCCTGCTGGAACTGCGCGTACTTCGGGGGGCGACTTGGACGGAGGTCGGGGACTCTCTTGGTACGACGGCTGCGGGAGCCAAGCGCCGCTTCCAGCGAGCACAGGTTGCCCTGCGCCGTGAGCTCCTCCAGCGGGCTGAGAAGCTACCTCCCAGAAAGCGCGCGGTGGTCCAGGCCTTTCTACGCCGCTTCGGAAGGTGAACTTAGATTCGGGGGCGCGACAGGCCGTACCGGACCTGGTCCCCTCCACCACAGAAAGCAAGAGAAGAAGAATGCGATGTGAAACCCGTTGCCAGTTGCCCCCATGAACCTCCCCTCCAACCGGTCTCGAATGGGAGTTTTCTCCTTCAAAGCACTCCGTGGCCTTTTTCAGGCGCTGGAGCGGCTCGTACGCGGCCTGCCGCCGCCGCCTGCACCCGATGATGTGCAGGCGGCGCTTGACGGCATCCGGCGGGCTACGCCGGAGCAACTTGAAGCTGGCCGGAGAGCAGCACGGCGGGCCCTTGAGCAGGATCGCAGTGATCGCGGTCCTATGGGTGAGCCCCCCGAGCACCTGCCGATCGACCGCTGAGTCCGGCGGTTCCTCACGAACGACCTCCCGCCGCCCGCAGTTCAGGCTTTCCCCGCAGTGTACAAAACGTGCAGATCGATCCCCCAAGATTGCGTCCTACCCCCTTCAGCCCCCTCGCTGTTTTCCCGAACGTGTCCGTTGGTCAAATGCCCTTGGATTGCCCATAGGTTCGACGGAACGCCGACAGTTCCCTGCCTTCATGTCCACCCCTGAGCCCGCTCGGGAGGTACTCCCCCCTCCCACAGCCAACGGCGCACCACATCGGGATCCTCTGATCGCATCACCTCGGGGGCTACGTGGACGAACACCCACATGTAGTCGGAGCTCCGTTTCCCGTCCGGATCGGCTGGTATGCGGACGGACCTGACCCAGCCGCGAGCAACCGCATCGTTGATCCGTTTCCGGTTGACGAAAGGAAACTTCACCTTCCAGGCTCGCAGCAGATCTCCAATGTTGTAGAAGTCGTCCGGACAATGTCCAGACTCTGCGAGCGCCCTCAGGGCCGCTACTACTCGCATTCGGCTTACAGTCCTACCGCCAGGCTCCGGATCCAGGGTTAGCCCGGCCTGCTCGGCAGCAGTCCAAAGTACGTAGTAGCAATTGGTGGCATCCGCCCATCGTTCCAATCGCTGCCGAACCACTGCCTTCGTGAGCTTGCCGTCCCGTGTATTCGGGGCCAACCGAATTACCGGAATCAGATCTGCCGCATCCAATCCATGGAGCAGCGCAACCGAGACACGTGCGTACTCGGGGAACGTTTCGTGGAGTTCCACCTCCGTGGGGC
>DASVQR010000017.1:0-50036 GCA_036389055.1 Longimicrobiaceae bacterium
CGACGACGGCGCCCCCGCCTCGATCCCGAGGCGGGGGCGCCGCTGCCGTTGCAGGCTGTCCCCTGTAACCTGTCCCCTGTAACCTGCCGTTCCCTCTACCCCACCACCTTGCCGTCCCGGTACACCCGCACCCCCTCCGCGACGCCGTGGATCATCAGGCGGGCGCCGCGGGCGCCGTAGGCGCGCATCAGGTCCACCATCATCGGCTCCTCGCCGTGCCAGGGAAAGGCGTACACCAGGTCGAAGTCCTCCAGCGGGTGCATCAGCTCCGGGTAGGCCGAGCTGCCGTCGCCGATGGTGCCCAGGCGGCCGTCGCCGCCGGTGGGGCGGTAGCGGTAGCCCGCGGGGACGAAGCTGCCGGCCACGAAGCGGGCCCCGGAGCCGTGCCGCGCCGCCAGCTCGCGCGCCTGCTCCACCAGCGCGGGGTCCAGCTCGATCCCGTACGCCTCGAAGCCCAGCAGGTCGGCCATGATGGTGATGATGCCCGTGGCCGAGCCCCACTCCAGGAAGCGCAGCCCGGGGGCGCGCACCCTGAGCAGCGCGTCGAGCACCTGGTCGTAGTCGGCGGCCACGAAGGGGTGGAAGTCCTTGCTGCGCACCTCGTGGTCGAACCGGTCCCAGATCTCGCGGCCCTCCTCGCACAGCGCCTCCAGCCGCCCGCGCAGGGCCGGGTCCAGCCCGTCCCCCGCCGGCGTGGCGGCCCGGTCCACGCCGCCCGTCACCCGGCGTCCGGCGACTCGCCCGGACGCCCGTCCTCGGCCTCGTCCTCGCCCCCGGACTCCGCCCCGCCCTCCTCGCCGTCCTCCTCCATCACGACCTCGTCCGGGTCCACGTACAGCGAGTTGCCGTACTCGTCGGTGCCGGCCTCCTTCCTCAGGCGCTTCTTCTCCGCCTTCTCGTCCTTCTTCTTCTGCTTCTCCAGCTCCTTCTGCCGCTTCTCGAAGCCATAATTGGGGCGTCGCGCCATATCGTCCTTCTCCGTCGTTCAGGTGTGCCCTATCGGTCGTGGCCTGGCATGCTCCCCTGCAGCGTGCATCTCCCGGAGCGCCTCGGATCCTGGATGAAAAAGATCCTCAAGACACCTCGCGGAAGACGTCCTCGTCCACCCGGTATCCCCGTGCTGCGGCGAACGGGACGACCCGTCCGCGTAAGTGCTCGAACTGCATGCGCGCCAGGTGGCGGCGCAGCGCATCGCGGACGAAATCCTCGCGGCTCACCCCGGCGCACGCGCGAGCCTGCTCCAGCCGCCGCTCCAGGTCATCGTCCAGGTGGACGGTGACGTCGCCCATCGTCGGCTTCCCTCTACCGGTCGCGGTCCAGCATGCTCTCGTGCACCGCGTGCTCGCGCGCGGCCTCCTGCGTGGCCTCGTTGCGCTCCGACTTCTCGTACTCCTCGCGGATGCGCGCCATCATCTCGTCGCGCCGGTCGAACAGGCGGCGCGGCGTGCGCGGCGCGTGCGTGTCCAGCGCGTACGCGGCCAGGATGGGGAGCGCCACGGTGGAGTCCAGGTAGCAGACCACCGCGTCGGGGAGCCGGTCCGGGTCCACCTTGCCCCAGCTCACCGCCTCCGCCGGGGTGGCGCCCGAGAGGCCGCCGGTGTCCGGGCGCGCGTCGGTGACCTGGAGGAAGTAGTCGTGGCCGCGCTCGTCGATCCCCATCACCTCCTGGATCTGCGGCTCCGTCTGCAAGGCGAAGTTCTTGGGCGAGCCGCCGCCCAGGATCCAGATGGCGCTCTTGCCGCCGCGGCGCTTCGCGTCCAGCACGATGGCCGCCGTCTCGTTGACGTCCGCGTTGACGTCCCACACCAGCTTGTTCCCCTGCAGCGCCTTGGCCGCCACGTTCATCCCGATGGACGAGTCGCCCGGGGACGAGGTGTAGATGGGCACCGCGTGCTCGTACGCCGCCGCAAGCAGCGACTTCCTCCCGATCCCCAGCTCCGCCTCGCGCGCGGCCACGTACTTGCCGCACAGGTAGTGGAACTCCGCGGTGGACATGGGCCGCTGGAACTCCTCCGAGGCGATGATCTGCCGGAAGAAGGCGTCCGTGTCCAGCAGCACCGAGTAGTCGAAGAAGATGTCGTAGATGCGGACCACCTCCTCGTCGCGCAGCACCACGTCCGACACGTGCGGGTTCCCCTGCCGCAGCTCCAGCCCGATGCCGAAGTGCGTGTCGTGGTACAGGTTGGCGCCGGTGGAGATGATCCAGTCCACGAACCCGGCCTCGATCAGCGGGATCACCGCGCTCATCCCCAGCCCGGCCGGCGTCAGCGCCCCGGTCATCGTCAGCCCGATGGTGACGTCGTCCTCCAGCATCTTTTTCGTCAGCAGGAGGCACCCCTCGCGGAGGCGGGCGGCGTTGTACGCCTGGAACGTCCCCTCCACCAGCTCGGTGACGGACATCCCGGGGCGGATGGGCTTCGGGTCGATGCGCTTGCCGCTGAGGAACTTGCTCTGTGCCATCTTAGGGAACAGGGAATAGGGAACAGGGAACAGCCTGCCACTACAACAGCCGGCTTCGTAGAGCTGTGAGCATTTTGCTGACCTCCGTCACGAGGTCCAGGGTCGGCGTCGCTTTATCTTCCGGGAGGTAGCCCAGCCGGACTGCGAGCAGAAGAAAGGTCTCGGTTTCCATCAGTGAGCCTTTCGCGATCGCGAGAAAGTGCGCGTAGTCCCTGGTCGTGCCGCGGGCATTCCCCTCCGCGATGTTCGCAGGGACGGATGCGGCGGAACGGGTTACCTGCGCGGTGAGGCGGTAGGTTTCGGTGGCAGGAAACGCGGCCGTCAGCCGGTACACCTGCACCACCATGTCCATCGCCTTCTGCCAGACGACGAGATCACGGTGCGAGCGAGCTGTTCCGGTCGTTGCAGGCTGTTCCCTGTTCCCTATTCCCTGTTCCCTCACTGCGCGTCGGCCTTTTCCGGGCTGACGACCTCCTCCTGCGCCGGGGGCGGCTCCGGGTCCCGCCTGGCGCCGCGCGGGGCGACCGGCTGCCGGCAGCGGTCCTGGATCACGCGGACGGCCTCCTCGGGCGAGTCGGTGACCACCAGCAGGTCCAGGTCCGCGGGGGAGATCTTGCGCTCGGCGAGCATGGTGGCGCGCAGCCAGTCCAGCAGCCCCTTCCAGAACGCGGAGCCGAACAGGATCACCGGGAAGTCGCGGACCTTGCCCGTCTGGATCAGCGTCAGCGCCTCGAACAGCTCGTCCATCGTCCCGAAGCCGCCCGGGAAGATGACGAACGCCTCCGCGTACTTCACGAACATCGTCTTGCGGACGAAGAAGTAGCGGAAGTTGATGGGGAGGTCCACGTAGGCGTTGATCCCCTGCTCGAAGGGGAGCTCGATGTTGCAGCCGATGGACGGCGCCCCCGCCTCCTTGGCCCCCCGGTTCGCGGCCTCCATGATCCCCGGACCGCCCCCCGTGATCACCGAGAAGCCCGCCTCCCCCAGCAGGCGCGCGGTCTCCCGCGCCGCGTGGTACTGCGGGTCGTCCGGCTTCACGCGCGCCGAGCCGAAGATGGTCACCGCCCGCCCCACGTTCGCCAGCGTGTCGAACCCCTCCACGAACTCGCCCATGATGCGGAAGACCCGCCAGGGATCCGAGTGGAGGAAGTCGGCGGCCTGCGCCGGCGAGGTCGCCGGCGACTCCAGCAGGCGCTCGTCCTCCGTCGCGTTGCCCAGGCGCGCGGCGCGGTTCAGCGAGGGGTTCGGCTGCTCGGGTGCGGACATCTCCGTGGGGGGTGAGCGGGTTCGCGTGGCGGCGGGAGCGCCGCCGCGGACGCGGCAAGATAGCGGGCGGCGGCCTCCGGGACAAAGCGGCGGGCGCCGGAGTAGCAATTCCGGGACCGTGGTGCGATTTTCGCGAGCCCTGCGCGGCTCGCCGCGCGCGTGCCCGCTCCCCCGACCTCTCGAGGAGACCTTTTGAAGATCCCCGTCGCCTTCCTCGCCGACGAGGCGAACATCTCGCAGGACGGCAAGCTCAACGTCCTGGGGATCTTCGACCGCATCGCCGCGGCGTCCTTTCCCACGGTGCACCCCAAGATGGTGTTCGCCTTCCGCGTCCACGCCGAGTTCGCGGACGCGGGGCAGACCTTCGCGGTGCGCGTGCGGCTGATGGACGAGGACGGCGGCGTGATCTTCGAGGCCAACGGCGAGATCGTGGCCCCCGGCGTCGGCCCCGGCGAGTTCTCCACCGCCAACCAGATCTTCACCCTGGTGGGGGTGCAGTTCGGGCAGCCCGGCGTCTACAAGTTCGTGGTCACCGCGGACGAGCTGGAGCTGCACGAGACCCCGTTCATCGTCGCCAAGGTCAACGGAGGGTAGGGGACAGGGGACAGGTTACAGGGGACAGCCTGCAACGGCAGTACGGAGTACGCAGTACGCTGAACGGCGGCTCTGTGGTGGCAGTTTCCAGCAGTACCCGTATGATCCTGAACGGAGGGAGACAGCCGGGTAGTTTCGGCTGGCTCACTCCGGCGAGGTGAGACCCCGCGGCAGTTTGCGGGGGCTCGCCGAGCCCGCGGAGGAGACCGGACAGCAGTATCGTCCGGGCTCCGGAGCGGCCCGTCCCAGACACCGGAAAACCGGACGAATGAACGAGATCCGCGTACGGACGTCGAAGCGCTGCGAGCTGGTGGAGATCACGGAGCGCCTGCAGGAGCTGCTGGACGAGAACGGCCTCGAGGACGGCGCGCTGGTCGCGCAGAGCCTGCACACCACGGCCGCGCTGACCGTCAACGAGAACGCCGACCCCGACGTCCAGCACGACCTGCTGGCCAAGCTGCAGAGCATGGTGCCGCAGCGCGAGGCGTTCTACCTGCACGCCGAGGGGAACAGCGACAGCCACCTCAAGACCAGCTTCTTCGGCCCGTCGCTGACCGTGCTGGTGAGCGGCGGCCGGCTGGTGCTGGGGAGCTGGCAGGGCGTGTACCTGTGCGAGTTCGACGGCCCCCGCGAGCGGCGCGTGGCGGTGCAGCTCCTCGCCGCGGCGCACGCCTGAATGCCGGCGCGCCGGGGGATCCTCGCCGCGGGGAGCGGCGCATGACCGGCGGCGCGGACGCCCTGCTCGCCATGGCGCGGCTCGCCGTGCGGGGGCTGCGCGCGCCGAAGCCCGGGGCGCCCCCCGCGGCGGCGCCGCGCCGCAGGATCGCCGTGGAGCGCCGCGCCACCGTACCTCCGGCGGAGGGGATGGCCGCGTACCTGCGCGCCACCGACGGCGCGCGCATCGCCGCGTTCAGGGGGCCGGACGCCGTGGCGCCGCCGCTGTTCTGCGCCACCTGGGAGACGCTCGCCACGCTGGGGCTGCTGACGCAGGTGGCCGACGCGCTCCCCTCCTTCGCCGGGGTGGTGCACCTGGAGGGCGAGACCGTGCCGCTGCGCCCCTTCCGCCCGGGCGACCGGGTGCGCTGCCGGGTGGAGCTGGAGCGCGTGGACGAGACCCCGCGCGGCTTCCGCCTGGGGGTGGCCACCCGCAACTGGAACGCCGCCGAGCAGCTCTGCTCCGAGGGGAGCGCCGCTTTCCTGGTGAAGACCCGCGGCGCGGCGCCCGCGCGGGAGGGCGGGCGCCCGCGCGAGACGGAGGCGGCGCCCGCCGCGCTCCCGCCCGGGTGGGAGGAGGTGGCCCGCTGGTCGCTGGACGGCGGGGCGGGGCGGCGCTACGCCCGTGCCTCCGGCGACTACAACCCCATCCACCTGTGGGGGTGGACGGCGCGGCCGTTCGGCTTCCGCCGCCCCATCCTGCACGGCTTCTGCACCGAGGCGATGGTGGCCCACGCGCTGGTGGAGCGGCGCTTCCGCGGCGACCCCGCGGCGCTGCGCCGCCTGACCATCTCCTTCCGCGCGCCGCTCCTCCTCCCCGCGCGCGTCCGCCTGGTCGCCGGCGAGCTGGACGGGCGGCACGCCTTCCGGGTGGTGTCCGAGGACGGCGCCCGCACCCACGCCGAGGGGAGCTTCACGGGTATGTAGAGATCGTAGTGACCTCCGCCCACCCCGCGGCGTCTTGCACGTCGTCAGCGGCGGGCCGCCCCCCGGGGGCCGGTCCGCGTGAGGGCGCCCACCGGCGCCGCGACCGGTTCCCCCGGGAGCTCCGGATGAAGGTGGCGATCACGCTGGACCTGCACCACGGCGACGAGCCGGACGACATCCTGCTCGCCTGCGAGTTCCTGGCCGGGCGGGGCGTGCCGGCCACCTTCTTCATCCCCTCCGCGCTGCTGGAGGCGCGCGAGTACGCCGCCGTGCTGCGGCGCATCCCCTCGTACGGGCACGAGGCCGCCAGCCACACGCACCTGCACGACGGCCGCGAGATGGCCGCGCTGGTGGGCGGGAGCGGCGCCGACCTGGACTTCCTGGAACACTCCCGCTGCGTCCACGAGGACGCCTTCGGCGAGCGCCCGGTCTCCTTCCGCTCGCCCGCCTGGTGCTTCCTCGGCCCCGCGGCCATCGAACGGCTCTCGGAGCTGGGCTACCGGGTGGACTCCAGCGCCACGCCGCAGCGGCTGGGCATCTTCAGCTCGGCCCCGTTCGGCAACGTGTGGACGTACTCGCCGCGCCGCCCCTACCCGCTCACGGACACGCTGCTGGAGGTGCCCACCAGCTCGTTCCTGGTGCCCGCCGCGAACCCCACCTTCGCCACGCTCCGCCACCGCGGCTCGCTGGCGCTGGTGGGGCTGCTCGCCGCCGAGGCCCGCTGGCGCGGCAGCCGCGTGCTCAACCTCCAGTTCCACCCCTGCGACTTCGCCGAGCGGGCCCGCGGCCCGGTGCCCCGCCTCCCCTGGCCCTCGCCGGGCGACTTCCTGCTCCGCGCCCAGGGCGGCTTCCGCTTCCGCTACTACGTGCGCTGCCTGGACCCCGCGCGCGCCGGCCAGCGCACCCGCGCCATCTTCGACCTGCTGGGTCAGGCATCGTTCGTCTCGCTCGCCGGGGTCGCCGAGGAGCTGACGGTCGGCACCTGGTGATTTTCGAACGGCAACGGCTGGATTCGGGCATGCCCCCGGCTGGCGCCGGGGTCGGGCTGCGGCTCCGTAGAGCAGCAAACTACGCTGCTCTACGGAGTCGAGCCCGCGCAAACAGCCGCGCGGTCTCGCCCCTTCGGGCCGACATCCCTCATGTGGGGGATCGCGCCGGCGTCCGTGGTGGTCAGGATGCCGGGCGGCGCACCAGCAGGCGCGCGGCCCACAGGCTGAGCAGCCCCGCCGCGAGCGTGATCAGGAGGTAGGCGGGGTCCCGCGCGAGCGCCGGCGACTCCGCGACGATCCGCCAGAGGTGGGCCACCACGAGCAGGCCGAAGACGATCCCGGTGGTCATGACGTAGGCTCTCACGGGCACCTCGTGCAGGGAAGGAGGGGAGAGGAGGGAGGCGGGCCCGCCGACGGGGGAGGGCCGAAGCGGCGCCCCGCCGGGAGATCCGGTGGGGCGCCGCCGTGCAGTTCAGCGTACTGCGTACTCCGTACTGCCCTTCACTTTCGCACTCCCGCACTCCCGCACTTTCGCACTGCCGTTCAGGGATACAGCCGCCGCAGCGACCACCCGCCCGGCGCGGCGGGGTCGCGGGTGTAGACGTCGCGGTCGTGCAGGCGGCTGGGCCTGCCGAACCACAGCTCGATGCGGTCCGGCACCACGCGGAACCCGGACCAGAAGGGCGGGCGCGGCACCTCCTCGCCGGGGAAGCGCTCCTCCGTCTCGCGGATGCGCGCCTCCAGCGTCGAGCGCGCGGGGAGCTCCTCGCTCTGGCGCGAGGCCCACGCGCCGATGCGGCTGCCGCGGGGGCGGGAGGCGTAGTAGGCGTCCGCCTCCTCGCCCGTGACAGGCTCGGCGCGGCCCTCCACGCGCACCTGCACCTCCAGCGGCTGCCAGTGGAAGCAGAGCGCCACCCAGGGGTTGCCTGCGATCTCGCGCGCCTTGCGGCTCCCCAGGTTGGTGTAGAACACGAAGCCGCGCTCGTCGAACTCCTTGAGGAGCACCATCCGCGACGAGGGGCGCCCCTCCGGGCCCACCGTGGAGAGCGCCATCGCGGTGGGCTCCGGGAGGTCCGTGGCCCGGGCGCGCTCCAGCAGCTCGCCGAAGCGCGCGAACGGGCCCGGGTCCGCCGCCGCGGACGGGGAAGCGTCCGTCATCGCCGCGTGCTCAGTTGGTCCGCGCGGCGGGGCGCTTCAGCTCCACCGGCACCGTGGCGCGGGTGTTCTCCCAGGCCATGGCCAGCTCGCCGCGCCCGTTCTGCCCGGGCGTGAGCGTGATGGTGAACTGCTCCACCGGCGAGCGCGGGGCGCCCACGCGCATGGGGACGCGGGCCAGGTCCTGCTTGGCGTCGTACACGGTGCCCCACTGCCCGGTCTGGCGGTTGATCACCAGGAGCCAGCGGTCCGCGGTGGGGACGGTGTAGAGCGTGTAGGTGCCGCGCGGCACGTCCGTGCCGCCGATGCGCAGGTCCGCGCTGGTCACCAGCGTGGTGGCCGCGTTGGCGCCGGTGCGCCACACCTGCCCGAACGGCACCAGCCCGCCCATGATCTTGCGGCCGCGCGCGTAGGGGCGGCCGTAGTCCACGGACACCGTGGCGCCGCCCAGCCGCATGCTGGCGGTGTCGCGCGGGCTGGCGACCGGGCGCTGCTGCGGCTGCTGGGCCGCCGCGGCGAGCGGCGCCAGGAAGAGCAGCGCGAGCGCCGGGAGCGCGCGCGCGAAGAGCCTTCGCGTCATCCTGCCTCCTTCGTGAAACGGGGTGCCTGCCAGTGGGTCCGGGGGATGATAAGGCCCGCGGCGGGGCGCGCGAAAGTGCCGCGGCGGCGGCGGCGCCCGCGACAAACCCGGGAGCTGCCGCGGGGCGGGCGGGAGCGGCTGCCTGGCCCGCATCCTGCTCATCCGGGTGCGGCTCCCGCTCTCACGACGCGCGGCGAAGTGCGCGCACGGCAAGGCAGACCCAATGGAGATCACCGTCAACTGCAGGCTCGCCGTGGCGCTGGCACGGGAGATCCGCGAGGCCCGCGAGGAGCTGACGCGGCGCTGGCTGGAGCGGATCGCCGCGCGCGTCAACCTGGACCCCAACCGGGTGTTCCCCACCGACGAGCTGCTGGACCACGTGCCGCTGCTGATGGTGGGGATCGCCGACTACCTGGAGGACCCGGCGCAGGAGATCAGCGCCGACGTCCCCGTGGTGGCCAAGGCGATCGAGCTGGGCGAGCTGCGCTACAACCAGGGGTTCGACGCCCACGAGATCCTCAAGGAGTACGAGATCCTGGGGGGCGTGCTCTTCGCCTTCCTGGTGAGGACGGTGGACGCGGTGGAGGAGCCGTGCACCCGCTCCGAGTTGCTCGCCTGCGCGCACCGGCTCTTCCGCGCCGTGTCCATCATCCAGCAGCACACCACCGGGCACTACCTGCGCCTTTCCGCCGAGCAGGTGCGGGAGCGCGAGAACCGGCTGCGCAGCTTCAACCGCATGGTCTCGCACGAGCTCAAGAACCGCATCGGCACGGTGCTGGGGGCGGCGCAGATGCTCCAGGAGGAGTGGATCGCCGCCAACCCCGAGAAGCGCGCCCGCTTCGCCGGCATGGTGGTGCAGAACACCGAGGCCATGCAGGACGTCCTGCAGAACCTGCTGGAATTGTCGCGGCTGGACAACGACGTCCGCCGCCAGCGCAACGTGCTCCTCCCCGAGGCCGTGGGCGAGGTGATCCGGCAGCTGCGCGAGATGGCCCAGTCGCGCGGGGTGGACGTGCGGGTGGAGGGGGAGCTCCCCTGCATCGAGGTCAACGCCGCGGCGGTGGAGCTGTGCCTTTCCAACTACGTGTCCAACGCCGTCAAGTACTCGGACCCGTCGCGGGCGGGCCGCTGGGTGCGGGTGCGCGCCTCGCTGCGGGGCGACCCGGGGGAGCACGGGTGCGAGCTGGTGGTGGAGGTGCGCGACAACGGCATCGGCGTGCCGGAGGAGGCGCGCGGCAAATTGTTCCAGCGCTTCTTCCGGGCGCACGGCACCGTCACCGGGGTGGAGGGGACCGGGCTGGGGCTCAGCATCGTGCGGGAGACGGCGGAATCGATGGGCGGGCGCACCTGGGCGGAGTTCGGCGAGGAGGGCTCCACGTTCGCGCTGGCGCTCCCCTGCAGGCGCGTGGGCGAGCGCGCCGGCGAGGAACGTTGACGGTGGACGGGGGTTGAACCTTTCCGGCGCTCGCGGGCGCCCTTATCTTTGAAGCCTCTCTCCAGAGGCCCTGCTGTCCGCCCACCGAGGCGGGCCGGGATGTCACCGGCCGAATCTTCCCCCGAAAACTTCCATGCTCCAGACCCCACGGCCCGACACGGGACGCAGGTCCACGCGCATAGACCAGCTGAAGCGCGCCATCTCCGACCACGTCACCTACACGCTGGCGCTGGACCAGTCCAGCGCCACGGAGCGCGACGTCTACATGAGCACGGCGTGGAGCGTCCGCGACCGGCTCGCCGAGCGCTGGGCGGCCACCCAGGCCGCGTACCGGCGCGACGACGTCAAGCGCGTCTACTACCTGTCGCTGGAGTTCCTCATGGGCCGGGCCCTGGGGAACGCCCTCGTCAACCTGGGGCTCGACGGCGTCACCGCCGAAGCCGTGGGCGAGCTGGGCTGGGACCTGGACGTGCTGGAGGAGCGCGAGCCGGACGCCGGCCTGGGCAACGGCGGCCTGGGGCGGCTCGCCGCCTGCTACCTGGACTCCATGGCCACGCTGGAGATCCCCGGCTACGGCTACGGGATCCGCTACGAGCACGGCATCTTCAAGCAGCGCATCGACGCGGCCGGGCGCCAGGTGGAGATGCCCGACAACTGGCTGCACGACGACAACCCCTGGGAGATCGCCCGCCCGGACCGCACCTACCCGGTGAAGTTCTACGGCCGGGTGGTGGGCGAGAAGGACTCCGAGGGGCGGGTCCACTTCAAGTGGGTGGACACCAGCGACGTGCTGGCCATGGCGTACGACACGCCCATCCCCGGCTACTGCAACCACACCGTCAACACCCTGCGGCTCTGGGCGGCAAAGGCCACCGAGGAGTTCGACCTGGAGGGCTTCATCCGCGGCAACTACATCGCCGCGGTGGAGGCCAAGACCCAGACCGAGACCATCTCCAAGGTGCTGTATCCGCCCGACGACACCGGGGCGGGCAAGGAGCTGCGCCTCAAGCAGCAGTACTTCTTCGTGTCGGCCACGCTGCAGGACATCATCCTGCGCTACAAGCGCGAGCGGAAGACCTTCACGGACTTCCCCGACAAGGTGCAGGTGCAGCTCAACGACACCCACCCGGCGGTGGCGATCCCCGAGCTGATGCGGCTCCTGATGGACGAGGAGGGGCTGGAGTGGGACGACGCCTTCGACATCGCCCGGCGCACCTTCGCGTACACCAACCACACGGTGCTCCCGGAGGCGCTGGAGGCGTGGGGGGCGGACCTGTTCTCGCGGCTCCTGCCGCGGCACTACGACCTGGTGCGCGAGATCGACCGGCGCTTCCGCGAGCGGGTGGCCAGCCGCTTCCCCGACGACCCGGCGCGGGTGGAGCGCATGGCCATCATCTCCGGCGGGCAGGTGCGGATGGCCCACCTGGCGATCGTGGGGAGCCACACGGTCAACGGCGTGGCCGCGCTGCACACGCAGATCCTCAAGGAGCGCATCTTCCACGAGTTCGACGAGATGTACCCGGAGCGCATCACCTCGGTGACCAACGGGGTGACGCAGCGGCGCTGGCTCCTCAAGGCCAACCCGGGGCTCTCCGGGCTGATCACGGAGAGCATCGGCGACGGGTGGATCGTGGACCTGCCGCTCCTCCGGGGGCTGGAGGCCCACGCCGACGACCCCGCGTTCCGGCAGCGCTGGCGCTCCATCAAGAGCGGGAACAAGGCCGCTCTGGCCAGGACGGTGCTCGCGGAGGCGGGGGTGAAGATGGACCCGCACGCGCTGGTGGACGTGCAGGTGAAGCGCATGCACGAGTACAAGCGCCAGCTCCTCAACGCCCTGCGCCTTGCCGACCTGTACCTGCGGCTGCGCGACGAGCCCGGGCTGGACGTGGTGCCGCGCGCGGTGCTCTTCGGCGGCAAGGCGGCGCCCACCTACTGGACCGCCAAGCTGATCATCCAGCTGATCAACGCCATCGCGGCGAAGGCGAACGCCGACGCGGCGGTGAGCCCCAGGCTGCAGGTGGCCTTCCTCCCCGACTACCGGGTGTCGCTGGCCGAGCGGATCTTCCCCGGGAGCGACCTGTCCGAGCAGATCTCCACGGCGGGGTACGAGGCGTCCGGGACGGGGAACATGAAGTTCGCGCTCAACGGGGCGCTCACCATCGGCACGCTGGACGGCGCCAACGTGGAGATCGCCGAGGCGGTGGGGCCGGACAACGTGTTCATCTTCGGGCTCACGGCCGAGCAGGTGGCCGCCGCGAAGGCGGCGGGGTACGACCCGCGCCGCTTCGTGGAGGCGAGCCCGCGGCTCCGCCGGGTGCTGGACTTCGTCTGCTCCGGCGAGCTGTCGCCGGAGGACCCGGGGCTCTTCCGGCCGCTGGTGGACACGCTGCTCCACGACGACCGCTTCATGCTCCTTGCCGACTTCGACGCCTACCTGGCGGCCCAGGACGCGGCCGACGCGGCGTACCGCGACCGCGAGGCGTGGACGCGCAGCGCCATCCTCAACGTGGCGCGCTGCGGCTTCTTTTCCAGCGACCGCTCGGTGAAGGAGTACGCGGAGCGGATCTGGAAGCTGTAGGCCGGCCCGGGCGGGCCGGCGCTTTCGCGGGGCACCGTGCCGGACGGCACGGTGCCCCGCGCTTTTTTTGGCCGCCCGCCGCGTTGACATGCGTGTTCCCGCGCGCTAAGCTGCTGCCTCGTCATCCCCTTTGCGGAATCCTACACGCTCTTCCGGGTCCCAGCAGCTGTCCACGCGCCGGCTTTCAGCCAGTCCCGGTCCGGTCCCGTCGGACCCGTGCCCGCGGCAGCGGCGCCGGTGCGCCCCGCTCCCGCCATTCCAGGCTCCCGTCCCCCAGCGAAAGGAAGGTGTCCCCTCGTCCTGCCTTCGTGCTCGCGGTCCCATCGATGTGAAGCAATTCGTCTCAAGGAGAAACAAATGACCCTTCCAGGCCGCCGGACGATCGCGCGGCTGCTCGTGGCAGCAGCCGCCCTGCTGGGCATGGCCGCCCCCGCACTCAGCGCCCAGGCCACAGGAACCGTGCGCGGCACGGTCACCCAGACCGGCAACCGGACCCCCGTCGCCGGGGTGCGGGTGACGGCGGAGAGCGGCCAGGCCGCCGTGACCGACGCCTCGGGCGAGTACACCCTCGCGGGGGTCCCCGCGGGCCGCGCGCAGCTCCGCGCGCAGATGCTGGGCTACTCGCCCGCCACCGCCACGGTCGCCGTGGCCGCCGGGGAGACCGCCCGCGCCGACTTCGCGCTGGCCGCGACCACCGTGTCGCTGGACGCCATCGTGGTCACCGGCACGCCGGGGGCCGTGAGCCGCCGCGAGCTGGGCAACTCCATGGTCAAGCTGGACGCCGCCACGGTGACCGAGCGGACCACGGTGAGCGACGTCACCGAGATCCTGCAGTCCCGCACCCCGGGCGTGCAGATCCTTTCCAACTCGGGCACCCCGGGCGCGGCGGCGGACATCGTGGTCCGCGGCGCCGGCTCGCTGACCTCGGTGCGCCCGGTGATCTACGTGGACGGGATCCGCTACAGCGACGCGTCGCTGGGCAACTTCGGCGCGTCGGGCGCCGGGGCCACCTCGTTCGCCACCCAGGTCACCTCGGCGCTCTCCTTCATCAACCCCGAGGACATCGAGTCCATCGAGGTGCTCAAGGGGCCGGCGGCGGCCACGCTGTACGGCGCCGAGGCGGCCGGCGGGGTGATCCAGGTGATCACCAAGAAGGGCCCGCGCGGCCAGGCGCGGACCAGCTGGAGCATGAAGTACGAGTACGGCCGCAACCAGATCGGGTCGGAGATCACCGACAACTTCACCACCTGCACGCAGCGGCTGATCGACAGCATGGTCACGGTGAACGGCGCGCGCGTGCCGTTCTACCCGGGGTGCCAGGGGACGACGGCCGGCACGGTGCTCCGCCAGCGCAGCCCCATCCTGGACGACCCGTACGGGATCAGCGACGGCGACGTGAACCGGCTCAACCTGTCGGTGCGCGGCAGCGGCGACCGCTTCTCGTACTTCGTCTCGGGCGACCTGGACAGCGAGAACGGCCTGTTCTCCAACAGCTTCAACCGCCGCCGCTCGGTGCGCGCCAACTTCACGGCCTTCGCCACCGAGCAGCTCAACTTCAACGTCTCCACCAACTACGTCCGCAACCACCTGCGGCTCCCGGTGGGCGACGAGTCGGGGCAGGGCCTGTACCTCCTCTCGGTGCGCGGCATCCCCGGGCGCCGGAACGACTTCGCCAACGTGTACCCGGGGTACCCGGGCTCGGTGAGCGGCATCCACGCGGTGCGCTACGACAACCAGACCTACTCCGACCGCACCACGCTGGGGGCCACGGCCAACTACGCGCCGTTCGGCTGGCTCCGCAACAAGCTGACGCTGGGGCTGGACCTGACGCAGAACGAGGCGCGGCTGCTGTCGCCGCCGGGATCCACGGACGCCGACTTCGCGGGCACGCCCGAGGGCGCCAGCAACCTGCGCTACCCCCGCAACCGGGTGCTCACGGTGGACTACGTGGGGACGGTGGACGTCCCGCTCACGTCGTGGCTGGAGTCGTCCACCTCGTTCGGCACGCAGTACCTGGCCCGCCGCTTCGACCAGCTCGCCGGCTCGGGCACCGGGCTGGGCGCGCCCGACATCACCGCGATCCAGAACGCGGCGATCACCTCGGGGTCGAACACGTTCGAGGAGGTCAACTCCATCGGCTACTACGTGCAGCAGCAGCTCAGCCTCAACAACCGGCTGTTCCTGGTGGGCGCGCTGCGGGCCGACGACTTCTCCAGCTTCGGCGAGGAGTTCGACGTCATCGTCTACCCCAAGGCGCAGCTCTCCTACGTGGTGAGCGAGGAGCCGGCGCTGACCGGCTTCTTCGACGCCGTCCGCGCCGCCGACGTCAAGCTGCGCGCGGCGTACGGCCAGGCCGGGCGCGCCCCCACGGCGAACCAGGCCAATCAGACGTACACGGTGGTCAAGGTGACCCAGCCCACCGCGTCCGGGGTGACCACGGTGAGCGGCGTGCGCACGCTCAACTTCGGCAACCCCAACCTGGAGCCGGAGCGCGGCGAGGAGTTCGAGCTGGGCTTCGAGGCGGCCTTCTTCGAGAACCGCTTCGGCATCGACCTCACCTACTACAACAAGCGCACGGACAACCTGCTGCAGGCGGTCTCCATCGCCCCGTCGGAGGGCTTCTTCGCCGGCCGCACGGAGAACCTGGGCGACATCCGCAACAGCGGCGTGGAGCTGCTGCTGACGGCCACCCCGGTGCAGCGCGACCGCTTCGTGTGGGAGAGCCAGCTCAACCTGGCCACCAACAAGAACGAGCTGATCACCTTCGGGCGGGCCGACCTCACCCGCAGCGTCCTCATCGGGCAGGCGTACGGCGCGGTGCAGGAGAACCGGCCGGGCTACCCGCTGGGCGGCTTCTGGGCGCAGCTCCCGGCGCGCGACGCCAGCGGCGGCTACGTGTACAACAACCGCGGCGTGCCGGTCATCGACACCGCGTTCAAGTACCTGGGCCCGCCGGCGCCCACGCGCGAGATCGGCTTCTCGAACACCCTGACGCTCTTCCGCAACGTGCGGCTGTTCGCGCAGCTGGACTACAAGGGCGGCAACAAGGTGTTCAACTACAAGGAGTACAACCGCTGCCGGTTCCAGACCAACTGCGAGATCGTCAACGACCTGCGCGTGCTCGCCCCGGTGAGCGCGGCGGACTCGGCCTTCGCGCGCGAGGTCGCCATCTTCCGCGGCCAGGCGCTGACGCCGGCGGGGGCCCCGGCGAACCTGTTCTCGCCGTACATCGAGGACGCCGACTTCCTCAAGCTGCGCGACGTGTCGGTGTCGTTCACCATCCCCTCGCGCTACCTGGAGTTCACCCGCGCCACCGGGGCCACGCTGACGCTGGCCGGCCACAACGTGGCGACGCTGTGGACCAAGTACTCCGGGATCGACCCCGAGGTGAACACCTACGGCAACCGCTCGTTCGTGCGCGTGGACGCGTACGCGATGCCGCAGAACCGGCGCGTGTCCGCCTCGATCAACCTGAACTTCTGACGCGGGGACGATTCCGATGAACCGCTTCCTTGACACCGTCCGGCGCCGCGCGGCCGCCCTGGGGGTCGCGCTCGCGGCCTCCGGCGCGCTCGCCGGGTGCGACGGGCTGCTCGACGTGGAGAACCCGCAGGCGATCGACGCGGGCAACCTGGACGACCCGTTCTACCTCACCCTGCTGACCAACGGGGTGGTGGGCGACTTCCAGCGCGCCTACGACGACCTGGTCTACTACAGCGCCGTCTTCACCGACGAGCTGCGCAACCACACCACCATCGTCGAGGAGCAGCTGATCGACCAGCGCTTCGTCGACCCGGACAACGGCACCGCGGCGATCGCCTACACGCAGGTGCAGCGGGCGCGCTTCCTGGCGGACAGCACCGTGGGCCGCTTCAAGGCGCTGCGCGGCGACACCGCAAATTCGGACCTGCGCATGGCCCGGGTGCTGGCCTACGCGGGGACCACGTACAACCTGCTGGGCGAGCACTACTGCGGCATCCCGGTGAACCTGAGCGCGCCGCACACCCCCGCGGAGATCTTCCGCGACTTCGCCATCCCGCGCTTCAACGAGGCCATCACCGTGGCCACCGCGGCGCGCGCCGCGGCGGCCGCCACGACCCCGGCGACCACGGCGAGCGCGCGCACCGTGGCGGGCGCGGACTCCATCATCAACCTGTCCCGCGTGGGGATCGCCCGCGCGGCGCTCAACCTGGGCGACCGGCCGGTGGCGGCGCAGTTCGCGGCGCAGGTGCCCAACGACTTCGTGTTCCGCTCGTTCTACTCGGAGAACAGCACGGAGGAGAACTCTGTGATCTTCGGCCGCATGACGGCGCCCATCGCGGCGTCCGTGTCGGGGACGCCGTTCGAGGGGCTGCGCGACCCGCGGGTGCCGCTCCCCGACGCCATGGAGACGGTGCAGGGCGGGGGGCGGGCGTTCGTGCCCAACTCGCCCACGGCGTACAGCACCTACACGGGGACGCTGCCGGGCGGCGAGTTCACCCGGGCCGCGGCCATCCGCATCGCGTCCGGGCTGGAGGCGCAGTACATCCGCGCGGAGGCGGAGGGGCCCACCGCCACGACCGTCGCCTTCATCAACGCCCGGCGGGCGCTGGGCGGGCAGGCGGCGCTCCCGGCCACGGTGAGCCGCGCGGACTTCCTGGTCGCCGTGCGCGACAACCGGCGCCGCGACCTGTACATGGACGCGCACCGGCTGGGGGACCTGCGCCGGTACAAGACCCAGTACGGGGACATCGAGGACTACAACGAGTTCCAGCGGGGGCCGTACCTGGGGAGCGCCACGGTGGAGTACGCCAACGTGGAGTGCCTGCCGGTGAACCGGGGCGAGATCAACGCCAATCCGAACTACCGGTGATGTCCGGGTTTTTCGGCTAAGTGGTTTCGGGAAGAGGCCCGGCGAGAGATCGTCGGGCTTTTTCTCGGGTTGCGGTTTTACTGGTTGACTGCTCGTTTGGGCGTGCCCCCGGCTGGCGCCGGGGTCGGGCTTCGGCTCCGTAACGCACGATAAAACTGTGCGTAACGGAGTCGAGCCCCGGCGGAAACTGCCCCGCCGGGTCTCGCCCCTTCGGGCCGAAATCCCTCACGCGGGTCGTCGTGCGCGTCGGCGGTGGCGGCGCGTGGTTGCCGGGCTTCGGCGCGTTTCTCCTGGGGAGGAGTGGACTTGAAGATTCTTGGAACTGCATTCGTCGCCGCGGCGTGCGCGCTGGCGGCGTGCTCGGGGAACCCGGCGCCGTCCTCAAGCGTCGGCTCCTCCTCCGCGCCGCCGCCGGTGCAGCGGGAGTTCCGGGCGGTGTGGGTGGCGAGCGTGGCGAACATCGACTGGCCGTCGCGGCCGGGGCTGCCGGTGGCGCGGCAGCAGGCGGAACTGCTGGCCATCCTGGAGCGGTCGCGGGCGCTCAACCTCAACGCGGTGATCCTGCAGGTGCGGCCGGCGGGGGACGCGCTGTACAGGTCGGAGCTGGAGCCGTGGTCGGAGTACCTCACGGGGGCGCAGGGGAGGGCGCCGGAGCCGGCGTGGGACCCGCTGGAGTTCGCGGTGGCGGAGGCGCACCGGCGGGGGATGGAGCTGCACGCCTGGTTCAACCCGTACCGGGCGCGGCACCCCAGCGCGACCACGCCGGAGGTGGAGGGGCACGTCTCGCGGACGCACCCGGAGGTGGTGAAGCAGTACGGCGGCAACCGCTGGATGGACCCGGGCGAGCCGCTGGTGCAGGAGCACTCGCTGCGGGTGATGCTGGACGTGGTGAAGCGCTACGACGTGGACGGGGTGCACATCGACGACTACTTCTACCCGTACCCGGAGACGGACTCCGCCGGCGCGCAGGTGGACTTCCCGGACGAGGCGAGCTGGACGCGCTACGTGCAGGGCGGCGGCACGCTCGCCCGCGACGACTGGCGCCGGCGCAACGTGGACGTGTTCGTACGGCGGCTGTACGACGGGATCAAGCGGGAGAAGCCCTGGGTCAAGTTCGGGATCAGCCCCTTCGGCGTGTGGCGCCCGGGGCACCCGGAGCAGATCACCTCGCGCATGGACCAGTACGCGCAGATGTACGCCGACGCGCGCAAGTGGCTGGTGGAGGGGTGGATGGACTACTTCACCCCGCAGCTCTACTGGCCCATGGCGCAGACGCCCCAGAGCTACCCCGTGCTGCTGCGCTGGTGGACGGAGCAGAACCGGCTGGGCCGGCACATGTGGCCGGGCAACTTCACCAGCCGGGTCGCGTACGGCGACCGCCCGTTCTGGCCCGCGTCCGAAATTTTGGGGCAGGTGTACGCCACCCGCGGGCAGGCGGGCGCCACCGGGAACGTCCACTTCAGCATGCGCGTGCTGATGCAGAACCCCGACAGCCTGGTGGAGAAGCTGGGGCAGGCGTACCGCGAGCCGGCGCTGGTCCCCGCCTCGCCCTGGCTGTACGCCGGGGCGCCGGGCAGACCGACCGTCGAGGTCCGTCCGGGGGCCGGGGGGACCGGGCTGGCGCTGGAGCCGGGCGGCGGCGCGCAGCCCACCTGGTGGACGGTGCGCTCGCGCTTCGACCGGCGGTGGCGGCGGGAGGTGCTGCCGGGGTGGACCCGGACGCACACCGTCGCGGCGGACAGCGCCGGGGCGGCGCCCGGCGAAGTGTGGGTGGCCGCGGTGGACCGGGTGGGGAACGAGGGGCCGCCCGCCGTGGTGCGGCTCCCGTAGGCCGAAGCACCTCGGGCGCCCCTCCGGAGGGGCGCCCGACGCCGTTTCCGGCGGCCTACGCCGCGGAGGGCGGCCCGAACCAGGTGGTCAGCGCGTCGGCGAGCCCCGCCCGGCTCCCCTCTCCCACCCAGGCCACGTACCCGTCGGGCCGGACCAGCACGGCGGTGGGAGCCGCGACCGCACCGATCGCCGGGAGCTCCCAGGGGCCGTCGTACGCGGCGTCGACCCGCCGGACGCGGTCCGCCCAGGGAGCGGCGTCGGGGCCGCCGGCCCCGCCCAGCTCCAGCAGCAGCGGCCGGGCGTCGTGCAGCAGGGTGTAGACCCGCAGCGGGCCGCCGGCGGTCGCCAGCTCCAGGTCGGGCATGCGGCGCCCCAGCAGCGGGTGGCCCTCGCCCAGGTCGTAGCGGATGCCCAGGCCGGACATCTCGGCGGCGACCCGTCGGCGGGGCTCGTCCATGGCGAGCAGCTCGGCCACCGCGTCGCGGGCGGCCCGGCTGCGGTCGTCCGGGCGGAGCAGCGCGGTCTGCGCCAGGGTGTTGCGCAGCACCCGGGCGGCGACCGGGTGGCGCTCCATGTGGTAGCTGTCCAGCAGGCCGTCCGGCGCCGTCCCCCGGACCACCCGGGCCAGCTTCCATCCCAGGTTCACTGCGTCCTGCACGCCGGTGTTCAGGCCCTGCCCGCCCACCGGGCCGTGCACGTGCGCGGCATCGCCGGCCAGCAGCACCCGCCGGTCGCGGTAGGCCGCGGCCTGCCGGGCCGCGTCGGTGAACCTGGAGATCCAGGTGGGGCTGTGGACGCCGTAGTCGGTGCCGTAGACGGCGACGAGCGCCTCGCCGAGGTCGCGCAGGGTGGGCTCTCCCGTGGCCCCGGGGTGCCGCTCGGGCACCATCACCCGCAGCGGACCCCGGTCCAGGAAGACCACCTGGCCGTCGCGGATCTCGTACTCCACCCGGCCGAAGCCGTGGACGCCGTGGGCGTCGCTGCGCATGCCCAGCTCGGGCATCTCCGCCACCTCGACCTCGGCGATCAGGGAGCTGGTGGTCGCGTCCCACCCGGGGAAGTCGATGCCGGCCGCCTTGCGGACCCGGCTGCGTCCCCCGTCGCATCCCACCAGGTACCGCGCCCGCAGCGTCCCGCCGCCGGACAGCTCCACGTCCACGCCGCCCTCGTCCTGCGCCAGGCCCGCCACCTCGCGTCCGCGGTGGACGGCCACCCCCAGCTCGTCGGCCCAGCCGGCCAGGATGCGCTCGATGTGGTTCTGCCACAGCCCGAGGCCGTAGGGGTGGCGGGTGGGAAAGTCGCCGATGTCCAGGCGGACGTGGGCGAACCCCGCGGTCTGGGCCTTCTGCCCCTCCGCCAGGAAGCGGTCGGCGATCCCGCGCTGGTCCAGGATCTCCAGGGTCCGCGAGTGCAGGCCGCCCGCGCGCGAGCCGGCGAGCTCCCGGGTGGGGCGCCGCTCGACGACCACGGCGTCGACCCCCGCCAGCGCCAGCTCGGCCGCCAGCATCAGCCCGGTGGGGCCGGCCCCGGCGATCACCACCGCATGCTCGGTCACACGCATCTCGTACCTCCCTGTTCCGCGGGTTCCGGCCGGAGCCGAGGAATTTTCGGCCGCGAACAGTGCGGGGGCCCCGGGGCCTTGCCGCAAGTCCCCGGGGGTGCTATAAGCTGAGTGTGGCGAGCGGGGGCATGTCTCCCGCCGACGGCGAGGCCCGCGGGAGCGATCCCGCGGGCCTCGTGCGTTTCCCCCGTGGAGGCCGGCCTCGGAGCGCTACACCCGCGGCGCGTCGGCGGGCGGGGGCGGCGGAGGGGTCCGGCGGCGGCGCCAGCGGATGCGGCGCAGGAGCAGCCAGGCCACCCACAGGATCGCGCCCAGCGGCACCAGGATCCCCAGCGAGGCGATGAACCCGGCGACGAAGCCCACGAAGTTGCTCCACGCCTGGCGGAAGGCGTCGGGGATCGGGTTCGCGCCGGGGTAGTCGCCCACCACGGGGTGGGGCTCGTGCAGGGCGACGGTGAGCGTGCTGACCGCCACCCGCGTCCGCAGGAAGCGCAGACGCCCCTCGAACCTGTCGATCTCCTCGCGCACGCGGGCCAGCTCGCGCTCCACCGCCAGCACGTCCTCCAGCCTGCCGGTGCGGTTCTGGAGCAGCTCCAGCAGCCGCGTCTCCAGCCGCCGCGCGTTGGCCACGCGGGCGGTGACGTCCACGAACTCCTCCCCCACGTCCTCGGTGTTGACCTGCAGCGACTCCACCTCGCCCAGCGGGTTCAGCCCGCGCAGCGCCTCGTCGAAGCGGCGCGCGGGGATCTTGAGCTCCAGCGTGGCCTGCCGCGTCTCCCGCTCGCCGCCCTGCTGCGACGTGTTCGCCACGTAGCCGCCCACCCGCTGCGCCAGCTGCCTCACCCGCGCGATCGCCGGCTCCAGCGAGTCCACCTGCACGGCGGCGTTGCCGGTGCGGATGATCATCGCCGGGACGGCCGCCGTGTCCGCGGGGGCGCCCGGGGCCCGGCCCGCCGCCTGCCCGCTCTCCACGCCCTGCGCCGCCCCGCCGCCCGACTGCGGCGGCTCGGCGGGCCCGGCCAGGTCCTGCATCCCCCGGGCGCCCTGGGGTGCCGGCGCAGCCCCGGGGGCCACTGCCGGTGCGGACGCGGACTCCTCCGCGTACTGCACGTTGTCGGGGGCGCTGCCGCCGCACGCGCCGAGCAGCAGGGCGAGCGGAGCGATCCGGAGGGCGCGGGGGAGCGTCATGGCGGGCAGGGAGCGGGAGTGGAGGAGCCCGGCGGCGCGGAGGGTCGCCGGTGGAAGGCGCGCGAGTTGGACCGCGGGACGCGGGGAATTGTTCCGCGGGGCGATCCGGCCCCTACGGGTCCAGCCGCATCACCTCTCCCGCGTCCGTGCCGATCCAGATCCGGCCGCGATCGTCCGGGACCAGGGCGGCGATCCCGCCCTTGGTCCTGATGCCGAGCCGCGTCCAGCGGTTCTCGCGCCACTCCCAGGCTCCCACGTTGGACCCGTCTCCGGTCACGAACTGCTGCCCCACGGTGCCCGCCGCGAGGATGCGGCCGTGCGCGGCCACGACGTGGTCCGCGTTGAAGTCCGTCGGCACATGGGTCCAGCGCCGGCCGTCCCACCGGAAGAGATCCCGGCCGTCGGCGAGCCAGACCTCGTCGGGCGCGACCACCGCGAGCGCTTCCATCGAGGGAAGCACGGAAGTGAACGCGGGCGGGCGATGGGCGTGCCAGGAGCGGCCGTCCCACCGAGCGATCTCGCGATCGAAGGACCCGACCCACACGTGGTCCGCCGAGCTCCCTGAGATCGCAACCACGTCGCGCTCGACCCCGATGGGGCGCTCCTCCCAGCGCGTTCCGCTCCAGTGCACCACCCGGCCGAACTCGCCGGACGCCCAGACGTCGCCGCGGCCGGAGCCCCAGACGGCCCACAGCAGACCGTACGACCCTTCCAGCCCGGCGGACCGCCGCTCCCAGCGCGCGCCGTCCCAGTGCACGACGTTGTCCCCCACCGCCCACACGTCGTCGTCGCCGCTTCCCCAGACGCTCTTGAATCCGCCCATCCGCGGGTAGTGCAGCCAGCGCCGCCCGTCCCAGTGGACCAGCCCGAGCCCCGAGAAGCCGACGGCCCACATCTGTCCGCTCGGGCTGCGCCACATCGCATCCACGGGGTATTCCTGCCAGCGGGCGGGGTGGACCCGCTCGCCGGCGATGAAGTCGATCGGTTCGCCCAGCCGCAGGATGGAGCAGAGGGACTGCCCGCAGGCGGTGTCCGGCGCGGCGCCCTGCAGCACCCGGGCGGAAACGTCGAGCGGCGGGGGCGTCCCGCACGCGGCGAGCAGGACCGGCGCGGCGAGCGCGAGCACTCCGGCGAGTGCCCACCGGGCTTTCCGTTTCAAGAGAACGGCTCCTTTGCAGGGAGTTGGACGGGGAGAGCCGGCAAGCGGCGGGTCGGGTGGAGCCGGGTGGTGCCCCGCGGACGCCGGCACGGGCCCCGCGTGAGGGATGCCGGCCCGAAGGGGCGAGACCCGGCGGCAGTTTGCCGGGGCTCGACTCCGTTGGGCTGCGTTGTTTGCAGCCCTACGGAGCCGCAGCCCGACCCCGCGCCAGCGGGGGCACGCCCGGACCCCGGTCGTCAATGCAGTTCGAGCCGTCGACCCTCAGACTCGCAGGTCGAAGCCCATCACCACGTCGGAGTAGGTGCCGGCGTACACGGATCCCCCGCCCGCCGCCGGAGAGGACAGGAAGTGCCCCGCCGGCATCCGGAACTGCGCCACGATGCGCCCGTCCGCGGCGGCGAGCACGTTGAGCAGCCCGTCCACCGAGCCGATGGCGACGTGCCCGTCCGCCACCGCGGGGGAGGAGTCGTAGATCACGCTCCCCGTGGCCGCGGTCCACACCTCCTTTCCGTCGGAGGCGGAGATGCAGCGCACCTCGCCCCGGTCGCCCAGGCAGCCGACGTAGACGCGGCCGCCGACCAGGGCGGGGGAGGAGTAGCCCACCTTGTCGCCCGGCGATGTGTAGGTCCAGCGCGTCGCGCCCGTGGCCGCGTCGAAGGCGTGCAGCACGTTGCCGTTGGCGGGGACGTACACGCTCCCGCCACCGACGGCCGGCCCGCCGATGGCCGGCGAGTACGCGAAGGAGCGGTCGGTGCCCGGCCGGCGCCACACCTGCTCGCCGGTGGCCGCGTCCAGCGCGTACACCCAGGTGTCCCACGCGCCCAGGTAGACGCGCTCGCCGTCCGTGGCCGCCGGGCTCTGCGCGAAGGCGGAGTTGCCGGGCGGCAGCGTGAACTTCCAGCGCGGCTCCCCGCTCTCCAACTCCAGCCCGTACACCGACCCGTCGCCCGAGGCGATCGCCGCGACGCCCTTCGCCACGGCGGCCGAGGCGTAGACGGGGCCGCCCGTCGCACGCTTCCACAGCCGGCGCCCGTCGCGCGCGCGGAAGGCGTACACCGAGCCGTCCGCGCTCCCCACCAGCAGCCGGCCGTCCGCGAGCACCGGGGACGAGTGGCAGTAGCCTCCGGTCGTCGCCTTCCAGAGCGGCCGCCCGTCCGCCGCCCGCAGCGCGCTCACCGACCCGTCCATGGCGCTGACGTAGAGCACGCCGTCCCGCAGCAGCAGGTGCGACATCACCCCGCCGCTCAGCCGCCGCTCCCACCGCGGACGCAGCGGCGCGTCGGGCCGGCGGATCAGCACCGGCCGCTCCACCTCGCGCCCGCCCTCGCCCGCGCGCAGGGCCAGCCGGTTGTGCCCGGCCGCGAGCGCGTCCGTGCCGACCGACGCGCCGGCCAGCGGCGCCCAGGCGCCGCCGTTCCAGCGCGCCTCCCGCATCCCCTCCGCGCCGGCGGGCACAGGCTCGCCCGCCCGCACCGTGAGCGCGCCCAGCGCCCACACCGGGCGCTTGTCGCGCGCGGGGGCGAGCGGGATCGTGGTGAGCGGCCGCGGCTCCGGGTGCTCCGTCGTCCGCCGCGCGATCCGGACCTCGCCGGCGGCCTCGTCCACGTCCACCCGCAGGTACGAGCCCTGGTACAGCCCCTTGCTCATGGTGCAGGCGATGCCGTGCCAGTCCCAGAGCAGGTCCGCGTGCCCGTGGCCGGTGAGCACGGCCTTGACGTTGTACGGCTCCAGCACGTCGAACAGGGCGCGCTCGTTGTCCACCATCACCGGCGCGCGGCCGGTCCAGTGGTGCGTGACCACGAACACCGGGGTGCGCCGCCCCGCGCGCCGCAGCTCCGCCTCCAGCCAGCGGAGCTGCGCGCTCTCGAAGTGGCCGTAGTGCGAGAGCGGCACCGTGCTGTCCAGCAGCACGAAGCGGCAGCCGCCGTGCGCGAAGGAGCGGAACGGCTCGCCCAGCCGCTCGCGGAAGATCTGCAGCCCGCGCGGGGCCCAGCGGACGTCGTGGTTGCCGGGGACGTGGTGCAGCGGGAAGGGGAGCCCGGCCGCGGCGCGGGCGTAGTTGTCGTACTCGCGCGGCCAGCCGTAGTCCACCACGTCGCCGCCGTTGATCGCCAGCGCCGGGCGGACGTCGCGGCCCATCTCCAGCAGCAGCGCGTGGCACTCGTCCGCGTTGCGGGCCAGCGCGACGTGCGTGTCGCTGAAGTGCGCGAAGGTGAAGCCGGGCGCGGCCGGGAGCCAGCGGAACGCCGGGGCGGTGGCCGCGGCGAGCCCCAGCTTCAGCAGGTCGCGCCGGCTGACGGGGGTGTGCGGCCCCATCAGTACAGCAGGTACGGCCGGCGGGTCTCCTCGAAGCGCGCCGCGTCCGCGTCCCACGCGCGCAGCTCCGCGTCCAGCGTCCCCGCCTCGATCGCCTTGCGCAGCCGGTCCGTCCCCGCCAGCCGGTCCCAGTGCGACTGGAGCCAGCGGAAGTCCGCGCGGTGGCGGCGGAAGACGGCGTCCGCCAGCGCCAGCGAGGTGGCCACGGGCCGGTAGGCGTCGCGGTCCGTCAGCACCAGCCGCACCCCGCGCAGCGCGACCCCGTCGAACTTCTGGTCGCCGGGCCTCACCGGGGTGAACTCCACCGCCTCGAACCTCACCCCCGGCAGCCCCCGCGCGTTCATCTCCCGCGCGACGGCCGCGGCGTCCAGCCAGGGCGCGCCCACCTGCTCGAACGGGTGGCTGGAGCCGCGCCCCGCCGACAGGTTGGTCCCCTCGAAGAACACCGTGCCCGGGTAGTGGATCGCCGACTCCAGCCGCGGGATGTTGGGCGAGGGCGCCACCCAGGGGAGCCCCGTGGCGTCGAACCAGGCGCCGCGCGTCCACCCCTCCGCCCGCACCACCGTCAAGTCCGCGCCGATGCCGAACTCGCGGTTGAAGAGCTGCGCCAGCTCCCCCGCCGTCAGCCCGTGCCGCACGGGAATCGGGTACATCCCCACGAAGGTGGCGTAGGCGGTGTCCAGCAGGTTCCCCTCCACCCGCACGCCGCCGATGGGGTTGGGCCGGTCCAGCACCACGAACGGGATCCCCGCCTCCTTGGCGGCCTCCATCCCCAGCGCCATGGTGTAGACGTAGGTGTAGGTGCGCGACCCCACGTCCTGGATGTCGAACACCAGCGCGTCGATGCCGCGCAGCATCTCCGGCGTGGGCTTGCGCGTGTCGCCGTACAGCGAGTGGATGGGCAGGCCGGTGCGCTCGTCCCGGCCCGAGGCGATCTTCTCGCCCGGGGCGGCGGCGCCGCGGATGCCGTGCTCCGGCGAGAACAGCGCCACCAGCTCCACCGCGTCCGAGGCCGCCAGCCGGTCGATGCTGAGCGTCCCCGCGCGGTCCACGCCGGTCTGGTTGGTGATCAGCCCGATCCGCTTCCCCCGCACCGCGGCGGGCGGATCGTCCAGGAACACGTCGATCCCGGGCTTCACGTCGGAGGTCGGCATGTCGGCGCGCGGATTCATCGGGGCGCAGGCGGCCAGGGCGAGCGTCAGGAGCAGCAGCGTTTTCATGTCGTCCGGTCTCGGTTGCGTCGTCGGGCTTCGACGGGCCGCTCCGGAGCCGGACGATACAGCCGTCCGTCTCCTGCGCGGGCTCCGGGAACCCCGCCAAACTGCCGGCGGGTTTCCCTGCGCCGGAGTGAGCCAGCCGAAACCGCCCGGCTGTCTCCCTCCGAACAGATTCTGGGGGATACTGCGGGAACGGCGGGCCCCCTCCCCCCGGCCCCCTCCCCCGCAAGCGGGAGAGGGGGAGAACGGCACGGCATCCGCAGTTCGTCCCCTCTCCCAGGATTGGGAGAGGGTGGCGAGCCTCAAGCGGGCCGGGTGAGGGCCGTCGCAGTTGCAGGCTGTTCCCTGTTCCCTGTTCCCTGTTCCCTGTTCCCTATCTTCTCAACCTATGTCGCCGCCTGTCTCCCCGAAACTCCGCGGCGCGCCGGGCCCGCCTTGACGCGCCGCCCGGAGCGGGCGTACGATACCGAAAATCGCTACCTACCTCCTCCGGAGAGTCGATGTCCCGTATTCGCCGCATGGCCGCGCTGCTCGGGGGCGCGGTCGCGGTGCTCGCCGCCTGCGCGCCCGGCACGCAGGCGGCTTCCGCGCCGCCCCCGTCCGCTCCGGCGCCCGGGCCCCTCGCGGAATCGGGGGCCGCGGAGCGGGCGTGGGTGGAGAGCACGCTGGCGGGGCTCACGCTGCGGCAGAAGGTGGCGCAGCTGGTGATCCCCTGGATGGGGGGCGAATACGCCGCCGTGGACGCGCCGGAGCTGGATTCCATCGCGAAGTGGGTGGAGCGGGACGGCGTCGGGGGCGTGGTCATCTCCATCGGGCTGCCGCACAGCTACGCGGCCAAGCTCAACCGGCTCCAGGCGCGCGCCCGCGTGCCGCTGCTGGTGACCACCGACATGGAGAGCGGGCCGGGGATGCGGCTGGCCGGCGTGTACTCGCTGCCGCACCTGCTGCCGCAGGGCGGCGGCACCCGCTTTCCTCCGGTCATGGCGCTGGGCGCCGCCGGCTCCGACTCGCTGGCGTACCTGGCCGGGCGGGTGGTGGCCGAGGAGGCGCGGGCGGTGGGGGTGCACGTCAACTACGGGCCGGTGCTGGACGTCAACGACAACCCGGCCAATCCCATCATCAACACCCGCTCCTTCGGCGAGGACCCGGAGCAGGTGGCGCGGCTGGGGAGCGCGTTCCTGCGCGGCATGCGCTCCGGCGGGCTCCTGGTCGTCCCCAAGCACTTCCCGGGGCACGGAAACACCGCGGTCGACTCGCACATCGACCTGCCGGTCATCCCCGGCGGCCGCGCCCGGCTGGACGCCGTGGAGCTGGTCCCCTTCCGGGCCGCCGTGCGCGCCGGGGCGGACGGGGTGATGATCGCCCACATCGCGGTCACCGGGGTGGAGGGGAGCGACGCGCCGCCCGCGTCGCTGTCGCGGCACTGGGTCACCGACGTGCTCCGGGGGGAGATGGGCTTCGGGGGGATGGTGTACACCGACGCCATGGACATGGGCGGGGTGACGCGGCGCTACGGCCCCACGGAGGCGCTGGTGCTGGCGCTGGAGGCCGGCGCCGACGTCCTGCTCCAGCCGCTGAACCCCGCGGCGGCGATCGACTCGGTGGCGGCCGCGGTCCGCTCCGGGCGCCTGTCCGAGGCCCGCGTCGACCGGTCGGTTCGCCGGGTGCTGGAGTGGAAGGCGCGCCTGGGGCTCCACCGGGAGCGCCGGGTGCGGCTGGACGCGGTGGACGAGCGGGTGGGGACGCGCGCCCACCAGGGCGTGGCCGCGGAGATCGCCCGGCGCTCCATCACCCTGGCGCGCGACCCGCGGGGGCTGGTCCCCCTGCCGGCGGGGCGGCGCGTCCTGTCCGTCACCTACGCCGACATCGCGGACCTGGTCGCCGGGCGCGCCTTCGACCGGGAATTGACCACCGGCGGGGCGGTGGTGACCTCCGCGCGCGTGGACGACCGGACCACTCCCGCCGAGTGGGAGGCGCTGCGGCGCCGCGCCGACTCCGCCGAGGTGGTGGTCGCCTCCGCGTACGTGTCGCCGCGCGAGAACCGCGGCACGGTGGGGGCCGGGGGCGGCTTCCCCGGCTGGGTGGAGGCGCTCGCCGCCGCGGGGAGGCCGGTGGTGGCGGTCACCTTCGGCAGCCCGTACCTGGTCTCGTCCTACCCCTCCGTCCCCGCGTACCTGCTGGCCTGGGGCGGCGCGGAGGTCAGCCAGCAGGCCGCGGCGCGCGCCCTCGTGGGGAGCGCGCCGATCACGGGGACGCTCCCCATCTCCATCCCGCCCTCGCTGCCGCGCGGGACGGGGCTGCGGAGGGGGAGGTAGCATGCGGAACACGGAACACGCAAAGGGAGCTCGCATGGCGGGAACGGCAGGCCGGGTACGGGTCCGGGCGCCCTGGTTCATCCTCGCGGTGGGCGCGCCGCTGGCGCTGGGCGCCTGCGTGCCCTCGCGTCCACCTCCACCCCCCGCGCCCATGCGACTCCCCGAAGCCGCGGTCCTGGTCCCCGCCGCGCCGGAGGCGGTGGGGCTCGCCGCCGGGCTCCCGGCGCGGCTGGACTCCATCGCCCGGGCGGCGGTCGCCGACCGCGCCGCCTCCGCAGTGGCGGTGTCGGCGGGGCGCTGGGGGCGGCTGGTGCACCAGCGGGGGTACGGCGCCACCGACTGGGCGCCCGGCGCGCCGCCGGCCGGCGACAGCACCATCTTCGACCTGGCCTCGCTCACCAAGGTGGTGGCGACCACCACGGCCGCGATGATCCTGGAGGAGGAGGGGCGCCTGCAGCTGGACCGGCCGGTCGCCTACTATGTCCCGGAGCTCACCGACACCCTCAAGGCGGGGATCACGGTGCGGCAGATCCTGACGCACCGCGGCGGCTTCGAGGCGTTCGCGCCGCTGTACCAGAACACCCGCGGGCAGGCCGAGTACCTGCGCAAGATCAACGAGCGCCCGCTCAAGCACGCGCCGGGCACGGAAACGGTCTACAGCGACTGGGACCTGATCCTGATGCAGCGGGTGATCGAGCACATCTCCGGGCAGACGCTGGACCAGTTCGCCGACGCGCGCATCTTCCGTCCGCTAGGGATGCACGACACCGGCTTCCGCCCCGCGGCGGCGCTGCGCCCGCGCATCGCCGCAACCGAGGTGGACCGCAGCCGCGGCGGGCTGATCCAGGGCGAGGTGCACGACCCCAACGCCTGGGCCATCGGCGGGGTGGCGGGCCACGCGGGCCTCTTCTCCTCCGCGCGCGACCTGGCCGTGTTCGCGCAGATGCTGCTCAACAACGGCGAGTACGGCGGCGTCCGCATCCTGCGCCCCGAGACCGTGGCCCGCTGGACCGCCCCCCAGTTCGCCGGCTCCAGCCGCGCCCTGGGGTGGGACACCCCCTCGGGGCGGAGCAGCGCCGGCCGGTTCTTCGGCCCCCGCAGCTACGGCCACACCGGCTACACCGGCACCTCCCTGTGGATCGACCCGGAGCGCGGCGTGTTCGTAGTGATCCTCACCAACCGCGTGAACCCCACCGCCGAGAACCAGAAGCACGTCCCCCTCCGCCGCACCGTGGCGGACGCGGTGATGGAAGCGGTGCTGGACGCCCCGCTCACGAACTGGGAGGCGCGCCGCGGCGGGTGAGCCCGGCGCAGGAGACGGTCCGCAACGGAAACAGGGTTCCTGCCGGAGTGGGCAGGAACCCTGTCTTCCTGGAGGGCGGTCTCACGCCACGGCTACCGGTTGACCTTCTCGACCTTCACGAGAGTGTGGACGGCAATCGGGTAGCCGTTGTAGTACCGGTTCGCTCCCCAGTTGGGGATGTACATCTCCAGGCCCCCGTTGTACGTGAACGCCTTGTACTTCGTGCTGACCACGAGCGTGTCGCCCCGCCTCACTCCCAGCGAGTCGAGCCTCGCCCGAAGTGCGCCCGGCTTGCCGATCACCACGCGGTCGATGTGGAGCGAGTCGCCGCGGTCGAGAAACTGGAGCCGATCAAGGTAGTAATCCCATGCCACGACCGAGTCGCCCTGGAGCGCTCGTAGAATGACCCTTTCACCCACGAGATCCTGGGTTGCGGGCTGCGGCCCGCGGTAGACCTTGAAAGCGCTGTCGAACAACGCGTCGCACGCGGGGAGCACGAGCAGAGCGAGCCCGAACAGCAACAGGCGCGGCTGGTGGAACCAAGTTCTCACGTCGAATCTCCTGAATGGATCTGACGCCTACCGGCTCACTTTTTCCACTTTGGTCATCGTATGGAGTGCCACCGGGTAGCCGTTGTAGTACCGATTGGCTCCCCAGTTGGGGATGTACATCTCCAAACCTCCCGAATACATGATCGCTTCGTGTTTCGTGCTGACCACCAGGGTGTCGCCCCGTTTCACGCCCAGCGAGTCGAGCCTGGCCTGAAGTGCGCCCGGGGTGCCGATGACCACGCGGTCGATGTGGAGCGAGTCGCCTCGATCGAGCATCTGCAGCCTATCGAGATAGTAGTGTTGCGGCTTGTCGCCGATGTAGCTCTGGAAAGCCCGCAGGATCACCCGTTCCTCTACGAGGTCCTGGGTGGCGGGCTGCGGCCCGTTGTAGCGCTTGAAGGCACTATCGAACAGCGCGTCGCAGGCGGCGAGCATGAACAGAGCGAGCCCGAACAGCAACAGGCGCGGCTGGTGGAGCCAAGATCTCACGTCCAATCTCCTCTACGCGGGTTGATTGCTGAAGTATATGTACTTCCAACGAGGTACGCTGGCCTCGCGGTTCCATGCATCGCTCCAAGTCGTTGCTGCGGGATTCGCCTCCCAGCCGGGGATGTACTCCCCGTTGCGGGGGTCTGTGACGTAGCGGTAGACCCGGCCCGACCAGTTCTCCCACTGGAGGAAGTCCGTGAAGAAGTTGCCGCGGAAGTGCTTGTACTTCACGGAGCGGCCGAGGTCGTTGTTGTGGTAGTCCATCACGTGCCCGACCGGGAGGTTGGCGTTGGTACTCTCGTGGTAGTCCGTGATCGCGTGGGCGACGGCCTCGCCGACGTACGCGCGCAGCATGACGCTCCCGAAGATGTGGCGGTGAGCATCCCGCTGGGTGTTGTCCCGTCCCAGGCCGGGAAACAGGGCCGTGGACCGGTTCTCCGCGCGCTCCTGGGTGACCCTGGCGCGCCAGTAGACGTAGCCGATGTACCCCAGGGACGCGGCGGCGCCCGCGAGCAGCCACGGCGACTGGACGGTCATCTCGCCGTCCGGCCGCCGCCCCGCACCGGCCTCGCGGATCAGGTCGTCGGTGCTCGCGGCGGCCAGCGGCTGGTAGCCGTGCACGGTCTGCCAGGCCAGCGACTCGTAGTAGTACATCTCGCTCGTCTCCGGCTGCGTCATCCGGAGCGTCTGGACCTCCTCTTCCAGCGTCGGGGTGGCGTACGGGTCCGGCTCCGGCTCCGTCTGCCCCTCCCAGCTCGGGTCGTCCTCGTAGCCGTACGGGTTCGCGTAGGGGCACGAGCCCCCGTCTGTGCTGGTGCAGGGCTCGATCACCATGGCGCCGATGTCCTGCAGGCGTGCCTGGTACCCCGCCCACGCGGCCCGGTAGCGCCGCACGTCCTCGTGTGCGTCCCGCACCATCCCGCGGTACCCCGTCCCCGGATACAGCTCCATCAGGCGCTTCTCGACGTACTGCCAGTACGGCTCTCCCTGCCGGATCAGCTTCGCCGCGTCCGGGTGCCGGTTGACGAACTCACGGTAGACGATGTACTGGGCCACGGCCGGGTACCGGGGGGTCGCGGTCTCCAGCCTCGGCGGGCGCGGCGCTTCCGGGCGGGCGCTTCTCCACGCCGCTCCCGGTGCCGGCGGCTCCACGGGCGTGGTGGGGTGGGTGGAGTCCTGGCAGCCGATCAGCAGCGCGACCGGGAGAGCCAGGAGAAGGCGCGAAACACGGCGCAGCTTCATCGAACGGGATTGCTCGCGGTGAGGGCGGACCGGTCCGCGTGCGCGGCCGGGCGACGGTCGGGAACGGGTTTTTCGGTGGGGGAGACCTGCGAGGGCGGCAGCAGGCCGTGGGGATCACGTGGATCGTGGGACGCCGCGGTGCTCCGGTCCTGAATCGGCCTTTGCCGGGAAACGGCGCGAAGGGAACGTTAAGCGCGCCTCCCGGATGCTGTCAACCGGGCGGGCCACCGGAATCTTGCGGGGCGGGTGGCGCTCCGCGAGTTTGTGGTCCAACCACTTACCCGAATCGATCGAAAGGCTCATGGCACAGGTACGCGAACGGGTCCCCGTAGTCATCGTGGAGTACGACGAGATCGCCCGCACCATCGCGCGGCGCATCGCCGAGGTCATGCAGGCCAAGCGCAGCGCGGGCGGCAGGCCGGTGCTGGGCCTGGCGACCGGGAGCACACCCATCGGCGTGTACCGCGAGCTGATCCGCATGCACCGGGAGGACGACCTCGACTTCTCCGACGTGGTCACGTTCAACCTGGACGAGTACTACCCGATGGACCCGAAGAGCATCCACTCGTACCACCGGTACATGTGGGAGAACCTCTTCGAGCACATCAACATCCGCCCCGAGAACGTGCACCTTCCCCGCGGCGACGTGCCGCGCGAGGAGGTGGAGGCGCACTGCGCCGCGTACGAGCAGGCCATCCGCGACGCCGGCGGCATCGACTTCCAGATCCTGGGGATCGGCAAGACCGGGCACGTGGGCTTCAACGAGCCCGGCTCCGGCGTGGAGTCGCGCACCCGGCTGCTGGCCCTGGACACGGTGACGCGCCGCGACGCCGCCGCCGACTTCTTCGGCGAGGACAACGTCCCCATGGAGGCCATCACCATGGGCGTCGCCAGCATCCTGGACGCCCGGGAGATCGCCCTGATCGCCACGGGCGAGCACAAGGCCGCCATCGTGCGCCGCGCGGTGGAGGGCGAGCCCGACCCGGACGTGGCGGCCACCTACCTCCAGGACCACCCCGACGCCACCTTCTACCTGGACCCCGCGGCCTCCGCGGAGCTCACCCGCATCAAGACGCCGTGGGTGGTGGGCGAGGTGCGCTGGGACCGCAAGCTGGAGATCGAGGCGGTGATCTGGCTCGGCCAGATGACGGACAAGTCCATCCTCAAGCTGGACACCAACGACTACCGCGAGCACCACCTGTCCGCGCTGGTGGCGCGCTACGGCTCGGCCGGGCCGCTCAACGGCGAGGTGTTCAACGCCCTGCTTTCCAAGCTGCGCGGCAAGAGCCGGCTCCCCGCGGGCAAGAAGATCATCGTCTTCTCGCCGCACCCGGACGACGACGTGATCTCCATGGGCGGCATCCTCAACAAGCTGCACCAGAACGACAACCGCATCGTCGTCGCCTACCAGACCTCGGGGAACATCGCCGTCTTCGACCACGAGGTGCGGCGCTACCTGGACTTCCTGCGCCGCTTCGACCGCGACTTCCACGTGGCCGGCGGCACCGTCACCGAGTTCACCGACCGGGTGGAGGCGTTCCTGGACTCCAAGCGCCCGGGGCAGGTGGACACCGCCGAGGTGCTCAAGATCAAGCAGCGCATCCGCGAGGCGGAGGCGGTCTCCGGCATCGAGACCTTCGGGATGACGCGCGAGCAGGCGTGCTTCCTCAACCTGCCGTTCTACCAGACCGGCAAGGTCCGCAAGGACCCCATCGGCCCGCGCGACGTGGAGATCACGCTGGAATTGCTGGAGCGGGAGAGGCCGGAGATCGTGTTCGTGGCCGGCGACCTGTCCGACCCGCACGGCACCCACCGCATGTGCCTGCAGTCGGTGGAGCTGGCCCTGCAGCGGTACTCCGGCGAGCAGCCCGAGGTGTGGTACTACCGCGGCGCCTGGCAGGAGTGGGCCGTGTCCGAGGCGGACGTGCTGGTGCCCATGTCCGAGGAGGAGCTCACCCTCAAGACGCTGGCCATCTTCAAGCACCAGAGCCAGAAGGACCGCGCCCCCTTCCCGGGGCAGGACGACCGCGAGTTCTGGCAGCGCGTGCAGGAGCGCAACGCCGGCACCGCCCGCATGGTGGACCGGCTGGGGCTCCCCGAGTACTACGCCATGGAGGCGTACGTGGTGCGCCGGAACGGACGTCCGCTGGACGAGGAGACCATCTCCACGGCCCAGCTGGCCGCGCCGCCGCGCCTGCGCCGCGCCACCGACCACCCGGGCGCGCCGACGCACGCCTTCGCCCCGGACGAGGTGGGGGAGGCGGGCGGAAAGACGGGGCTCGAGGTGGGGGCGCGCTGAGTTGGCCCAGCGGATCCTGGCGGGGGTGGACGGGGGGGGCACCAAGACCCTCGTCGCCCTCGCCGACGAGAACGGCAACGAGCTGATCCGCCGCAGCGGGCCGGCGGGCCTGGTCGATCCCCGCCACCCGACCGCGGCGGCGGAGGTGGTCGCGGGCGTGGTCCGGGAGGCGGTGCGCGACGCCGGGCTCCCGGGCGCGCCGGTGGTGCTGTGCGCCGGGCTGGCCGGGGTGGGGAACCGGGCCGAGCGCGAGGCGGTGCGGGAGGCGCTGCTCGCCGCCGGGGTGGCCGGGCGGGTGCAGGTGGTCACCGACGGCGAGACGGCGCTGGAGGGGGTGCTGGGCGGGGAGCCGGGGATCCTGCTGATCGCCGGGACGGGCTCCGTGGCGTACGGGCGGGGGCCGGACGGGCGGGTGGAGCGCTGCGGCGGGTGGGGGATGGTGGTGGGGGACGAGGGGAGCGGGTTCGCCATCGGGCGCGGCGGGCTCGTCGCCGCGCTCCGGGCGACCGACGGGCGCGGCGGGCAGACGCGGCTGCTGCCTCTCTTCCTGGAGCTGCTGGGGGTGGACGACGTGCGGGGGATCCCGCCCTGGGCGGGGCGGGCGGCAAAGGCGGAGATCGCGGCGCTGGCGGAGCACGTGGTGCGGGCGGCGGACGAGGGCGACGCCGTGGCGCTGGGGATCGTGGAGGCGGAGGCGCGGGCGGTCGCCGAGCACGCGGTGGCGCTGCGGTGCCACCTGGATCCCTGGCCGGGGCGGGTGCCGGTGGTGTTCCACGGGGGGGTGCTGGGGTCCGCGCTGTACGCGGGGATGGTGGAGCGGGCGCTGGCCGACGCGGACCCGGTGCTGCGCGTGGTGCCGCCGGTTGCGGATGCGGTGGCGGGGGCGCTCCGGCTGGCGCGTGCTGCTCTGGCTTCCGACTGAGCTGCTTCGACTGGGTCTGTCGTAGGGGCCGCTCCGGAGCCCGGCGGTACTGCTGCCGGTCTCCTGCGCGGGTCGCGGAGCCAGCGGAAACTGCCCCGCTGTCTCCGCTCCGGCTCCGGGAGCCCCGCCAAACTGCCGGCGGGTCTCCCTCCGCAGAAGATTTGATGGGTGCTGCGGGGAACTGCGACGGCCCGTGGCGTCGGGTTCGTGCCGCTCCGGCGGCTTCTTCTCTGCTTCGGGTCCTTTTCTCCTCACCTCCACGCCGTCCGTCATGCACAGGCTCCGCTTCGCCGCCGCCGCTCTCTCGCTCGCCGCGCTCGCGGCGTGCGCCGCGAACCCGCGCGCGGGGGGGGCGCCGCGCACCTACGACCTGCTGATCCGCGGGGGGCGGATCGTGGACGGCACGGGGAGCCCGTGGTACCGGGGGGACGTGGCCGTGCTCGGCGACCGGATCGCGGCGGTGGGGCTGCTGGCGGGGGCGCGGGCGCGGGACACCATCGACGCAACGGGGCTGATCGTCGCGCCGGGGTTCATCGACATGCTGGGGCACTCGGAGTACCCGCTGCTCCGCGACGGGCGGGCCATCTCCAAGATCACGCAGGGGATCACCTCCGAGGTCACGGGCGAGGTCACCAGCGTGGTCCCCGTCAACGAGAACACCCTGCGGGAGCTGGGCGGCGGGCGGGAGCGGGTGTCCTGGCGCGACCTGGACGGCTACTTCCGCGCGCTGGAGGCGGCGCGGCCGGCCATCAACCTGGGCACCTTCGTCACGGTGGGCTCGGTGCGCCGCGCGGTCATGGGCGACGCGGACCGCGCGCCCACGCCGGAGGAGCTGGAGCGGATGAAGGCGCACGTCGCCGAGGCCATGCGGCAGGGGGCGATGGGGCTTTCCAGCGGGCTGATCTACGCGCCGGCCTCCTTCGCCTCGCGCGAGGAGATCACCGAGCTGGCGCGGGTGGCGGCCCGCTACGGCGGCGGGTACGCCTCGCACATCCGCTCCGAGGGCGATCGGCTGGTGGAGGCCGTCGAGGAGGCCATCGCCATCGGCGAGGGGGCGGGGACCTGGGTGCAGGTGCACCACCTCAAGGCCTCCGGGCGCTCCAACTGGGGCAAGATGCCGCAGGCCGTGGCCGCCATCGAGGCGGCGCGGGCGCGCGGGGTGGACGTGAGCGCCGACCAGTACCCGTACCCCGCCTCCGGCACCGGGCTGGACGCAATCATCCCCAACTGGGCGCACGCCGGGGGCACCGACTCGCTGCTGGCGCGCCTGCGCGACCCGGCCGCCCGCGCCCGGCTGCGCGCGGAGCTGTCCGGCGACGGCGGCGGCGGCTCGGACTGGCGCATCGGCACCTCCGCGGGCGGGCCCAACGGGGTGATGATCGCCGGCGTGGGCGCCGACTCGCTCAAGAAGTACCAGGGGATGCGGCTGGACCAGGTCGCCCGCGCGCGGGGCCAGGAGGTGGTGGACGCGCTCTTCGACGTGCTCCTGGCCGACCGCGCCTCCACCTCGGCCATCTACTTCTCCATGAGCGAGGAGGACATCGAGTACGCCATGAAGCAGCCCTGGGTGAGCGTGGGGATCGACGCCGGGGCGCGCGCCGCCGACTCCACCATCACCGGCAAGCCGCACCCGCGCGCCTACGGCTCCTTCCCCCGCATCCTCTGCCGCTACGTGCGCGAGCGCCGCGTGATCCCGCTGGAGGACGCCGTCCGCAAGTTCACCGCGCTCCCCGCCGCCCGCGTGGGGCTGGACGACCGCGGCGTGGTCAAGGAGGGGATGTACGCCGACCTCACCCTCTTCGACCCCGCCACCGTCTGCGACCGCGGCACCTTCGAGGACCCGGTGCAGACCCCCGTGGGGATCCAGCACGTCCTGGTCAACGGCACCCCCGTGGTGAGGAACGGCGCCGTGACGGGAGCCCGACCCGGCCGCGCGCTGCGCCGCCCGCGCTGAGCCGGCCGGCAGACGAGAAGCGGGGCGCCGCCGGAAATCCGGCGGCGCCCCGCTTCGCATTCCATGGGCATGCGCGCAGCCCTGCGTGAGGGATTTCGGCCCGGAGGGGCGAGACCCGGCGGCAGTTTGCCGGGGCTCGACTCCGTTACGCACGGTCGTATCGTGCGTTACGGAGCCGAAGCCCGACCCCGGCGCCAGCCGGGGGCACGCCCAACCCCGCCGTCAACTTCTGTTGCCCGCCATCATCTCCCGATCCAGTAGCTCGCCTTGACGACGAAGATGTTGTCCGCGCGCTGCCTGAAGATGCCGCCCGCGTCGCGCCCGAAGTCGAAGTCCCCGAAAGCGCGCCCGCCGGCCCGCTGCTGCTGCCACACCAGGAAGAGCGTGGAGCCGGGCCGGTACTCCCAGCGCAGCACCGCGTTGCCGCGCAGCGAGCGCACGTTCAGGTCCGGGTTGTCGAACGAGAACGCCTGCGCGGAGCGCGCCGACGCCGAGGCGCAGTCGCCGTTCGGGTCGGCGGTGTAGCGGTTGGCGCGCTCGTCGAAGCAGATGCTGCCGAAGTCGCTGCCGTACTCCTTCTTTGCCAGCGTGCGCGGCCCCGTGAACTCGCTGAAGCGCGAGTAGTCGCCGGCGAACACGAACGGCTGCGCGAACAGTTCCAGCGAGAGCGCGGGCGTGAACGTCCAGTTCAGCCGCGTGTTCATGGAAAGCTGGTGCTGCGCCAGGTCGGCGACCAGCGTCCGCTGCCCGGCGAAGTGCGTGGCGGTGGGGTCGTCGCGCCGCAGGACGAACTGCTGCGTGTTCCTCACGAAGCTGTACGACGGGCCCAGCGTGAGCTGCACGTTGGGCGCCGGCCGGTAGCGGACGCTGGCGTTGACGCCCGTGTAGCTGCCCCCGTCGGTGTCGGGGACGTAGTCGCCGGCGAGCGAGTACAGCAGCTGGTGGCGCGGATCGGTGCTCATGCGGGCGTGCAGCAGGTGCTCGCCCGGCTGGCGCACGACGAGCCCGCCGCGCGTCAGGCGGTCGTCGTTCACCTCGGGCTTGAGCTCCGTGTAGAACGCCACGTTCCAGTAGTTGGCCAGCTGGCCGCCGGTGAAGACGTGGAGCTGGGCGGCGGTGCGGTCGCCGTCGAAGTTGTGCTCCTGCTGGCCCCCCACGATGGCCTGCCAGGAACGGTAGTACCGCGTGGGCGTGTCCCAGCGGCGCATCACGTTCGCCAGCGTCCACACGTAGTCCGCGCGGTTCAGGAAGGCGGCGTCGTTGACCTCGAACCCCGGGCTGCGGTAGTTCACCGCCCCTTCCCACAGCCACTCCCCCGCGTCCTTGGCCAGCCGCAGGTAGCCCCCGTGCCCGCGCAGCGCGGTGGCCGACGGGTCCAGCAGGTCCGAGAACACGCCGTTGCCGCCGCTCTGCCGGTCGGGCCGCTGGAAGTAGCGGGCGGACGAGCGCTGCAGCCGCAGGACGGCCGCGGAATCCCCCGCCGCGCTGGACACGGCGACGTTGCCCATCAGGCGGTAGGTTCGGTTGCTCCACCACGCCTCCCAGTCGAGCCCCGCGGCTTCGGCGTGCCCGGGGAGGCGCCGCTCCAGAGCGTCGGAGCCGAACCGCCGGACCACGGAGGTGGCGATCGCGCCCACGGTCAGGTTCCCCCCGCGGGAATTCCGCCGCACCCGTCCGACGAAGTAGTTGCTGGCGGGCTCCACCTCTTCCGTGAAGCGGCCGCCCAGCGTGTCCTGCGCCAGCGCGCGCTCGGAGCGCGTGACCGCGTTCAGCAGCCCCACCTGCAGGCCGCCGTGGGTGCGGCCCGTCACCTTGGCGGCGCCCAGGATCGTGCTGCTCTCCGGCGAGTGGACGTACTCCGTGCCGCCGCGCGTGACGCCGCCCTGGGGCGAGCGGCCGATGCGCCGGGAGTAGAACAGCGACATGGACGACACGTTGGAGCAGTTGAAGCACGAGAAGCCGCCGAAGCCGAACAGCCCGCTCCCTTCCACGAAGAAGGGCCGCTTCTCGGCGTAGAAGGTCTCGTACGCGGTGAGGTTGACCACCGCCGGGTCCACCTCCACCTGGCCGAAGTCGGGGTTGACGGTGGCGTCGAGCGTGAGCGTGGAGCTGAGCTGGTACTTGAGGTCGGCGCCCAGGCGGGTGCTGTACTCGCTGCCGCTCTGGAAGGGGCTGCCCGGCTGCGTGGGCTGCACGTAGCTGGCCCGGCTCAGGGCGTAGGGGAGCAGCTCCACCCGGCCGCGGCTGCGCGGCGCGCGCACCCCCTCCAGGTGCCCGTAGCGGGCGGGGCCGCCGCTCTCGCGCTTGGGCCAGAAGCTCCACACGGAGCTCTCGTTGAGGCGCTCCACGAAGCGGTTGACCTGCATCCCCCACGTCTGCACGCTGTCGCGCGGAAAGCGCAGCTGGCTGAAGGGGATGCGCAGCTCGGCGGTCCACCCGAGCGAGTCGGTCCGCGCCGCCACGGTGTAGACCGGGTCCCACGAGGGGTCGGCGTACGCGGAGGCCTGCCCGGCGTCGTTCCTGACCCCCGACGGGTTGACCAGGATTGCGGTGACGCCGGTGTGGTCGTGGTACGTGTCGAAGGTGAGCTGCACGTAGTCGCCGCTGGACACCTGGTCCCGGCGGAACAGCCGGTCCCGCACGCCGGCCGCGCCCAGCGAGTCGAACATCCGCGCGCCGATGTAGAGCGCGTCCCCGTCGTACGCCAGCCGCACCTCGGTGCGCTGCGTGGCCGGCCGCCCCTCGTGCGGGTCCTGCTGCACGAAGTCGGTCGCGGCCGGGGCCGACCGCCACACCGCCTCGTCCAGCCGGCCGTCCACCACCACCGGCTCGGTGCGCTCCACTGCCTGCACCCGCGGGACGGCGCCGGTGGAGTGCGGGCCCTCCTGCGCGGCCGCCGGCGCGGCGAGGACGAGCAGGGCGAGGAGGGCAGGGGTGAGGGTCCGCCTGGGGAACATGGGGCTCGGGAGGTGGAGGTGGGACCGGACGCAGGGCCATGCGGGGTTGGACGGGGCAGGCGTCCACTTGGTTGGAAACGGCATGCGCCGCGGAGCTTCCACGTCCGGGCGCACTCCTCCGCGATCGTCGTCACTCGCGCCCCGAAAGGAGAGAGCCATGTCGCGTCTTCGCGTCGGCAACGTCACCATCGACGGGCGGAACGTCACCATCGACGACCCGTCGCCCCTGCACGCGGCCGGGTCCCGGGCGAGCGGGCTCCGTCAGTCCGGCAACGCCGAAGCCTTCCGGCTCCTTCACCGGGTGCCGGTCCCGCCCTCCGTGCTGGTGGGGGTGGGGGTCGTGCTCACGGCGGCCGGCACCGTCGCCAACATCCTGCTGCGAGCCCTGGACGATCCCTTCGGCGCCCTGGTGCAGGGCGGCTTCCTGGCGCCCGTGGGCGCGGGGCTGCTCGCCGCCGGGATCGCCAAGGCCTACCTGGCGCGCCGACCCGACCTGCGCCACGCCGCGAGCCTGGGGCCCGATTCGGCCAGGTACGTGGACGAGCTTTCCGCCCTGCTGCGGAGGCCCGACGTGGGGCAGACCGTTCCCTGGATCGTCCAGCGGAGCGGCTGGCCCGAAGACAGGGTGCTGCGCACACTCGCGCTGATGCGTTCCCGCGGCCTGGTCGTGGAAGACCTGGATACCGACACCGGCGAGTTCTTCTACTTCGTCGAGCCGTCCCCCGCGCCCCGGAGCCTCGATGCCCGCCTGGGCGAACTCTCCCCCTGAACGGAAAGGAAAGACCCATGAAGTCCAAGACGACCGCCGGCCTGTTCGCCCTGTTCCTCGGAGGCTTCGGGGTGCACAAGTTCTACCTCGGACAGCCCATCCAGGGGCTGCTGTACCTGGTATTCTGCTGGTCGTTCATCCCCGTGGCGATCTCGTTCGTGGAGGCGATCATCTACTTCACCATGAGCGAGGCGAGCTTCAACCTGAAGTACAACGGCGGAATCGGGCTGGCCGCGGCCCAGCCCCAGAACATCGTGGTCAACGTGGCGAACACGGCGAGCACCGGCGGCGGGGACACGACGGAGCGGCTCCGCTCCCTGCTGGAGCTGAAGTCGGCCGGCGGGCTGACGGAGGACGAGTACCAGGCCCAGAAGCAGAAGCTGCTTGCGATGGGATGAGGCCGCGGCCGGGGTGAACGCGAAGGGGGAGGCGGATCTGCCGCCTCCCCCTTCGCTTCCGGCGGTTCCCGCGGGTCAGACCCGCTCCAGGAACTCCAGCTTGACGGTACGCGTGCCGTGCCCCGCGAAGTCCACCTCCGCGCGGTCGGTGGACACCTCCAGCACCACCCCCTCGCCGAAGGTCTCGTGGCGAACCTCCTCGCCCGCCCAGAGCGCGTGCGGCTGGTCCTCCGCCCCGCCGGCGGCCGACGGGAACGACTCGGCGGACACCGGAGCCTCCGCCGCGGGCTCCTCCCGCTCCGCCCCGCGGTCCTGCTCCGGCGCCGCGTCGTTGTCGCAGTGGCCGCAGCGGAAGCCGTCCGGGTGCTCCTCGCCGAAGTACTCCAGGATCATCTTGGTCCTGCACCGCGCCGTGCGGCAGTAGCGGACCATCACCTCCAGCTTCTCGCGGTCGCGCTTGCGCCTCTCCTCGTAGTCGATCAGCTCGCGGCTCAGGTCGGCGGTGGTGACGTCCTCGGCCAGGCGCTCCCAGGCGCCGCCGCGATGCTCGCGCATCATCCCGTGCCGCTTCAGCAGGGTGAGGACGATGCGCGCCTTGCGCCGGGGCACGTCCGCGATCTCGGCGATGTCGTCCAGGTCGCGGCGCTCCTCCAGCGGCATCGCGTTCACCACCCGCGCCACCTGCGCCGCCTCGGTGATGTCCGGGTACTTGCCCCCCAGGAAGTAGCCCTGCACCGCCTGGTCCTCCACCCGGTACAGCACGGTGCAGCGCGAGGTCTCGCCGTCGCGCCCGGCGCGCCCCGCCTCCTGGTAGTACGCCTCCAGCGAGCCGGGGAAGTGGAAGTGCACCACGAAGCGGATGTCCGGCTTGTCGATCCCCAGCCCGAAGGCGTTGGTGGCGACCACGGCCTTCACCTCGCCCGCCATGAACTTCTCCTGCGCCTCGTGCCGCTCCTTGGCCGGTAGCTTGCCGTGGTACAGCGCCAGCGCGTGCCGCTCCCCGAACTGCTCGAAGATCCGCTCGGCCTCCTTGACGGTGGCCACGTACACGATCCCCGTCCCCTCGGCCCGGCGGAGGATGCGGTCCAGCGCCGCGTCCTTTTCGGAGTCGTTGACGGTGGGGAGCACCTCGAAGAACAGGTTGGGCCTCACCAGGTCGGCCACCAGCACGAACGGGTCGCGCATGCGGAGCTGGTGGGCGATGTCGTCGCGCACCTCGGGCGAGGCGGTGGCGGTGACGGCCATGATCGGCGGCCGTCCCAGCCGGTCGGCGATCGCGCCCAGCATCATGTAGTCGGGGCGGAAGTCGTGCCCCCACTGCGACACGCAGTGGGCCTCGTCCACCACGAACAGCGACACCTGCCGCTCCAGCAGCACCTCGAAGAAGTCGCGGTCGCGGAAGCGCTCGGGGGTCACGTACAGGATCTTGCCCTCGCCCCGCTCCACGGCCTGCTCGTTGGCGGTCTGCTGGCGCTGGGTGAGCCCGGAGTTGATGGTGAGCGCGTCCACCCCCAGCTCCTCCAGCTTGTCGGTCTGGTCCTTCATCAGCGCGATGAGCGGCGAGACGACCAGGGTGAGGCCGGGGAGGTGCAGCGCGGGAAGCTGGTAGATCAGGGACTTGCCGGCGCCCGTGGGCATCACGGCGATGGTGTCGCGGCCGTCCAGGGCGGCGCGGATCACCTGCTCCTGCCCGGGGCGGAAGTCTTCCAGGCCGAAGCTCTCGCGGAGGGTGGTCCGGAGGGCCTCGGGAGTGGTCTGTGTCGCGGTGGTCACGTGGCTGTTCGTGGGTGTGCCTGCGTCCGACGTTCGCCCCGGCGGAGGAGGCAATCTCCAGACCACGCGGCGCCGTTCCGCGGCGCACCGGGCGCGTCGGCGTCGCCCTGGCGGGCCTCCTCCTGTCCCCTCCAGTGGACGGGCAGCACTGTCCTCCGGGCGAGCGAACCTCATAATCCGCATGGATTTAGCTCGCGTTCTCCCGGGTCGGGGTATGTCGGAAGTCTACGCGCGGCACGGGTTTCCGCCGTTCCGACGCACGGAGTCGGCGGCGGCGAGCCTCTCCCGGCGCGGTCCGGAGCCCGTCCCGGGCACTGCCCTTGCAAACGGGGACGGCGACCCGCAAGGTTACGCGTCGGGAAGTTTGCGGTGTGGTCCCACATCTAGGGGAGGAAATCGGACGATGACCAAGTACGGACGCTCACTGACGGCGCTCGTCGCCGTGACCACTCTCGGCACCACCGGCCTGTCCGGGTGCGCGTCGCTGAACACCACCGAGCGCGGCGCGGTGGTCGGCGCCGGCACGGGCGCGGCGGTCGGCGCGGTGATCGGGAAGAACACCGGCTCCACGGCCCGCGGCGCCATCCTGGGCGCGGTGCTGGGCGGCGCGGCCGGCGCCATCATCGGCCGCCAGATGGACCGGCAGGCCGAGGAGATCGAGGAGAGCGTGGACGGCGCCACCGTCGAGCGCATCGGCGAGGGGATCGCGGTGACCTTCGAGTCGGGGATCCTGTTCCCCTTCAACTCCACCGACCTGTACCCGGCGGGCCGCAGCAACCTGCAGAAGCTGGCGGACATCCTGCAGCGCAACCCGGGGAGCGAGGTGCTGGTGGTGGGCCACACCGACAACGTGGGCAGCGACCAGTACAACATGGACCTGTCGCAGCGCCGCGCGCAGTCGGCGGCCAGCTACCTGATCCAGCGCGGCGTGTCGTCCGGGCGCATCCGCACCTCGGGCCGCGGCGAGACCGAGCCGATCGCCAGCAACGCCACCGAGTCCGGGCGCTCGCAGAACCGCCGCGTGGAGGTGGCGATCTTCGCCAGCGAGCAGTACCGCGAGCAGATCCTGCGCGAGAGCCGCCAGCCGTAAGGCTTTCTCGATCCGCAGGTCTTATGGACGGATTCGCCCCCGGTGCCTTCCTGGCGCCGGGGGCGAGTTCTTTTGTGCGCTGCGGATGGTCTGTCTTTGGGGCCGCTCCGGAACCAGGCCAAACTGCCGGCCTGTTTCCTACGCGGGTCGCGGAGCCACCGGAAACTGCCCCGGTGTCTCCGCTCCGGCTGCGGGAGCCCCGCCAAACCGCCGGCGGGTCTCCCTCCGCAGAAGATTTGATGGATACTGCGGGAACTGCAAACGGCGCCCGCACCGGGAGATCCCGGTGCGGGCGCCGTTGCAGGCTGTTCCCTGTTCCCTGTTCCCTGTTCCCTGTTCCCTACAGCAGCTCCAGCAGCAGCCGCGCGGCAAGCTTCGCGGTGCGGCCGTCGGCGTCGTGGGGGGGCGAGGTTTCCATGATGTCGGCGCCGACCAGGCGCGGGTCGGCGGCGACGGTCCTCACCAGGGCGATCATCTCGCGGGCGGACAGGCCGCCGATGCCGGCGGCGCTGACGCCGGGGGCGAAGGCGGCGTCGGCGGCGTCCATGTCGATGCTGAGGTAGAGGGCGTCGGCGCCGGCGGTGGCGGTGTACAGGGCGGCCTTCGCGGCGCGGGCGGCGCCGTGCGCCTCGATCTCGTCCACCGTGGTGAGGCGGATCCCCTGGGCGGCGGCCCAGTCCAGGTAGTGGCGCGAGTTGGCGAAGGGGCGGATGCCCAGCATCGCCACGCGCGCGCCGGCCAGGATCGGCGTCTCCAGGGCGCGGCGGAAGGGGGTGCCGCTGCTGAGCGACGCTTCGTCGTCGTACTCACGCACGTCCAGGTGCGCGTCGATGGTGACCAGCGCGAGGCTGATCTGCGGGCGGGCGGCGGCCAGGCCGCGGATCACCGAGCCGGTGCAGCCGTGGTCGCCGCCCAGGAACACCGGGCGCGCGCCCGCGGCGAACACGCGGCTGGCGGCCTCCTCGATGCGGGCGTGGGCGGCGGCGCCGTTCATGGAGGGGAGCGCCAGGTCGCCCAGGTCGGCGGCGGGCCGGACCTCGCGCTCGCCGTCGTACGTGCCGAAGGACGCCAGCGCCTCGCGGATGGCGCGCGGCCCGAAGCGCGCCCCCGGGCGCGAGGGGATGCCGCCGTCGTAGGGGAGCCCCAGCACCACCCGGCGGCCGTCCAGCGGCGCGGACGCTTCCGCGGGGAGGAGCAGCGACGGGGCCCGGGGGTCGCGCGGGTCGGGCGCGGCGCGCAGGCCGTGCAGCGGGTCGGGCGTGGGCTCGGTCATGGGCTGGGCTCGGGGGTGGCGTTCGCTTGCTCCGCGTCTCGCGGGAGCGCTAACTTACCGCTTCTTTTCCGGATTTCCAGGCGAGCGGCGGGCCGCCCGCGCCGCGGGCGCCCCCACATACGGAACCCGAGCATGCTCAGAATCCTCACCGGCATCCAGCCGTCCGGCACCCTGCACGTCGGCAACTACTTCGGGGCCATGCGCCCCCTGATCGCCAACCAGGAGCGCGGCCAGGTGTTCGCCATCCTGGTGGACCTGCACGCCCTCACCAGCCTGCAGGACGCGGCCGCCCTGCGCGCCAACACCCGCAGCGCGGCGCTGGACTTCCTGGCCGCGGGGCTGGACCCGGAGCGGAGCATCTTCTTCAAGCAGTCCGACGTGCCGGAGCACTCGGAATTGATGTGGATCCTGAGCACGGTCGCCCCCATGGGGCTGCTGGAGCGCGCCCACGCCTACAAGGACAAGGTGGCAAAGGGGATCGCCGCCAGCGCCGGGCTGTTCGTGTACCCGGTGCTCATGGCCTCCGACATCCTGCTGTACGACGCGGACCTGATCCCCGTGGGCAAGGACCAGAAGCAGCACCTGGAGATCACCCGCGACCTGGCCGTCAAGATCAACGAGACCTTCGGCGAGGGCACGCTCAAGCTCCCCGAGGCCGAGATCGCCGAGCAGGTGGCGGTGGTCCCCGGCACCGACGGGCAGAAGATGAGCAAGAGCTACGGCAACACCATCAACATGTTCGCCCCGGAAAAGGCGCTGCGGAAGAGCGTGATGTCCGTGGTCACCGACTCCACCCCGCTGGAGGACCCCAAGCCCGTGGAGGGCTCCAACGTCCTCTCCCTCTACCGCCTCTTCGCCACGCCCGACGAGGTGCGCCGCATGGAGGACGAGTTCCGCGCCGGCGGCACCGGATACGGCGACTTCAAGAAGCGCCTGTTCGAGGCGATCATGGACCACTTCGGCCCCATGCGCGCCCGCCGCGCCGAGCTGGAGCAGAACCCCGACTACGTGGACGAGGTGCTCCGCAAGGGCGCCGAGCGCGCCCGCGAGGTGGCGGCGGTCACCATGGACCGGGTGCGGGTGGCGATCGGGCTGCGGTGAGGAACGGAAGGGAACAGGGGACAGGTTACAGGGGACAGCCTGCAACGGCGACGGCGACCCCCTCCCCCGGCCCCTCACCGCAAGGGGGAGGGTGGCGGCTCTCAGGCCGCCGGGTGGGGGTCCCCGAGGACGCCAGCGCCAGCCCCGCGTGAGGGATGCGAGCGCGAAGCGGCGAGACCCCGCCGGCAGTTTGGCGGGGGCTCGCCTCCGTTGCGGACGGTCGTATCGTCCGCTACGGAGCCGCAGCCCGACCCCGCGCCAGCGGGGGCACGCCCGAACCCGCCGTCAAAAGCAGTTCAACCAACACCCGGTATGGGATGTGCTGAACGCCCCCTGGCTGCTCCACGAGAGACCACTGACAAAAAAGCCGGGAGGCACAGGTATGCGCGAAGAACACCTGCACGGGGCCGAGGCCGCGACGTCGGACGACACCACCATCGTGGCCGCGAAGACCGCGACCGAGCAGCCGCGGGACAACCCCGCCGACCCGGACGCGCCCAGCGGAAAGCAGCCCGTCACGCAGGTGCTGACGCTGATCTGCGAGACCTGCGGCAAGAGCTACTTCTTCGAGGACGAGGCCCCGGAGCCGGACATGGCCTGCGACAAGTGCGGGAGCACCGTGTTCCGCGCGTTCCAGGACAGCGTGGGCGACGAGGCGGCGGACGACTTCCGCGACTCCACGGAGCGCGACCTGGACCCGGACGACCCCGAGGGGGACACGCTCCCCGGCGACCTGATGGACCTCGACAACCTCTAGGACGGTGCAGACTCCACTCTTCGTCGGCTCGGGCGTGGCGCTGGTCATGCCCTTCGCCGCGGACGGCATCAACGAGGACGTGCTCCGCGAGCTGGTGAGGTTCCACCTGCGCGAGGGGACCGACGCGCTGGTGGTCAACGGCAGCACCGGCGAGGCCACCACCATGTCGCCGGAGGAGCAGCGCCAGGCGCTGGAGATCGTGGTGGACGAGGTCGGCGGGCAGCTCCCGGTGATCGCGGGCGCGGGCGGGAGCGACACCGCGGCGGTGGCGCGCCTGGCGCGGGCCGCGCGCGAGGCGGGGGCGGACGGGCTGCTCCTGTCGCCGCCGCCGTACAACAAGCCCACGCAGCAGGGGATCGTCGCGCACTTCCGGCGGGTGATGGACGCGGCGGACCTCCCCACCGTGGTCTACAACGTCCCCGGCCGCACTGCGTGCAACATCCTCCCGGCCACCGTGGAGACGCTGGCGGACGACCCGCGCGTGGTGGGCGTCAAGGAGGCCGGCGGCGACATCTCGCAGGTCGCCGAGCTGGCGCGCCGCCTGGCCGACCGCGTGGCCATCTACAGCGGCAACGACGACCAGGTGGTGCCGCTGATGTCGCTGGGCGGCAAGGGGGTGATCTCGGTGCTCGGCAACGTGGCGCCGGCCGACACCTCGCGCATGGCCAAGTCGTTCCTCGCCGGCGAGGTGGAGGAGGCCCGGCGGCTCCAGCTCCGCTACCTGCCGCTGGTCGCGGCGCTCTTCCGCGAGCCCAATCCGGTGCCGGTGAAGATGGCGGTGTCCATGCTGGGCTTCGCCACCGGCGAGGTGCGGCTGCCGCTGCTGGGCGCGTCGCCGGAGACCCGCGAGGAGCTGGAGCGCGAGATGCTGGCGCTGGGGCTGGGCGTCGCTTCGGCCGCGGCGGCGGGGGGGGCGTAGCCCCATGGCGGAGTCGGTGCGGGTGGTGCTCAGCGGGGCGAGCGGGCGGATGGGGCGGACGATCGCCGGGCTGGCGGCGGAGGGGAGCGGGGTGGAGGTGGTGGCCGGGCTGGACCGCGAGGGCGACGCGGAGCGCGCCTGCGACATCGGCTGCCCGGTGGTGCTGACGCCGGAGGAGGCGGGGGAGCTGGTGGCGGGGGCGGACGTGGTGGTGGACTTCTCGGCGCCGGAGTTCCTTGCCCGGCTGGTGCGCGCGCAGGGCGGGGCGCTGGCGGGGCGGGCGCTGGTGGTGGGGACCACCGGGCTGGGCGATGTGGAGGAGGGGCTGCTGGACGAGCTGTCGCGCTCGGCGGCGGTGCTGGTGGCGGCCAACTTCAGCGTGGGCGTCAACCTGCTCGCCGCCCTCGTGGAGCAGGCGGCGCGCGTGCTGGGGCCCGCCTACGACGTGGAGGTGGTGGAGGCGCACCACCGCCGCAAGGTGGACGCGCCCAGCGGCACGGCGCTGGAGCTGGGGCGGGCGGCGGCACTCGGCCACGGCGTGGAGCTGGACGGGGTTCGGCGCGACGGGCGCAGCGGGCAGGCGGGGGCGCGGCCGGCGGGGGAGATCGGGTTCCACGCGGTGCGGGGCGGGGACGTGGTGGGGGAGCACCGGGTGATGTTCCTGGGCGACCGGGAGCGGCTGGAGCTGGCGCACCTGGCGCAGGACCGGGCTTTGTTCGCCGAGGGTGCGTTGCGCGCGGCGCGGTGGATGGCGGGGAAGCCGGCCGGGGTCTATACCATGCGCGACGTGCTGGGTCTTTGAACTGAACTGCTTTTGCCGGCGGGTTCGGGCGTGCCCCCGGCTGCGCCGGGGTCGGGCTGCGGCTCCGTAGCGGACGAAACGACCGTCCGCAACGGAGTCGAGCCCCGGCAAACTGCCGCCGGGTCTCGCCGCTTCGCGCTCGCATCCCTCACGCGGGCTCCGCGCTGGCGTCCTCGGAGGTGGCCCCCCTCACCCCCCGGCCCCCTCTCCCCCGCAAGCGGGGGAAAGGGGGAGCACGACGATCCCGACCTCCGGACAGCCCTCCCCCGGCACGGGGGAGGGTGGCGGCTCTCAGGCCGCC
>DASVQR010000018.1:0-20116 GCA_036389055.1 Longimicrobiaceae bacterium
GTGGAAGCCCTGCCGGGAGTACAGCTCGGCGATGGTCTCGGTGACCACCTCGTCGCCCTCGGGCTCCGCCGCCGCCTCGCCGCTCCCGAACGCGGCCGCGTCCAGCTCCACCGTGCTCCCGGAGTACGGGTCCCACCCGCCCGGCGCGTCGGGCGCGCCCCAGGGCTGCGCCTCCTGGCGCGGCGCCGGCTCGGGCGCGGCGTCGCTCAGTTCCAGGTCGCCGAAGGAGAGCGCGGCGAACGGCTCGGCGGCCGCGGGCTCCTCGGCCGCCGGCTCCACCGGGGCGCCGGCGTCCAGGTCCACCGCCCCCCACGACAGCGCCTCGTCCGGGCGGTCCGCGGCGGGCGCGGCGGTGCCGGCGTCCGAAGTCCAGATCAGGTCGTCGTCCACGATCCCGCTCGCGGGGAGCCCCTCGTCGGCCGGCCCGGCCCCGGCGGGGCTCTCCCACCACGCGGCGCCGGCGTCCGTCGCTTCCGCGGCGGCGGGAGCGGGACGCGACTCCAGCGCCTCCAGCGCCTGGCGCGCCTCCTCGTTCATGGGGTCCACCGCCAGCAGCTCGCGGTACCAGCGCGACGCCTCCTCGACCCTCCCGCCCTCGCTCGCCATCTCGCCCAGCGAGCGCAGGGCGATCAGGTTCTGCGGGTCCACCGACAGCACGTAGCGGAACTCGCTCACGGCGGCGTCCACGGCGCCGCCGTCGGCCAGGCAACGCCCCAGCACGATGTGCGCGCTGAGGTAGTCCGGGTGGCGGCGCAGCCCCTCGCGCAGCAGAGTCTCGGCCTGGTCGAGCGCGCCCATCTTGCGGTACGCGTTGGCCAGGGGAACGAAGTACCGTCCCTGGGGGTTCTCTGCGTGGTAGCGCTCGAGCTTCTGAACCTCGGCAGCAAGCTCAGGGGGGACTTCAGCCATGAGTCTCCTACGCGCGTAAAGAAAAGCGGGGGTGGGCCGGCGAGAGGAGGAGCAACTTACTGGACGGCCGCCGGACGTGTCAACACGCTTCGGCCCCGTGCGCGGGCGCGGCTTGCGCCCCCGCGCGTTCGTAAGTAATTTTTCCGCCTTCATCTTCGCCCCCGGTGTCCCCTCTCGCCGTTCCCGTTCCAAGATCCGGAGTTTGAATCCCTATGATGCAGAGCATGCGCGGCAAGGCCGGGAAGGTCCTCGGCATTATCTTCGCGCTGGCGTTCGTCGGCTGGATGTTCTTCGAGATCGGACTCGACGTCACCGGCGGCGGGCGCAACACCAACATGAACGAGCTGGGTCGGGTCAACGGCCAGGCGCTGCAGGTGCAGGAGTACCAGTCCGTCTACCAGCAGTTCGCGCAGCGGGCCCAGCAGAGCGGCACGTCGCTCACCGCCGAGCAGCGGCGTGAGCTGGACGAGGCGACCTGGAACCAGCTGGTGGACGAGAAGCTGATCCAGCAGGCCATCCGCGAGCGGGGGATCCGGGCCACGGACGAGGAGATCCGCCTGGCGGCGCTGAACGTCCCGCACCCGGCGCTCGCGCAGAACGAGCTGTTCCAGACCAACGGGCAGTTCGACATGGCGAAGTACCAGCGCTACCTGCAGAGCCCCTCCACCAGCGAGGACATCCTGCTGGGGCTGGAAGAGTACTTCCGCGTGGAGGTGCCGCGGCAGAAGCTGTTCAGCCAGCTCACCTCGGGCACGTACGTGTCGGACGCGGAGCTGTGGCGCGCCTGGCAGGACCAGAACGAGACGGCGACGGTGGAGTACGTGGCGCTGGACGTGTCGCGCCTGGTGCCCGGCGAGGTGCAGGTGAGCGAGGACGAGGTGCGCCGCTACTACGACACGCACGAGGACGACTTCAAGCGTGGCGCCAGCGCCCGCCTGACGGTGGCGGTGCTTTCCAAGGAGCCCACCCGCGGCGACACGCTGGCCTCGCTGCAGCGGGCGGAGCGGGTGCGCGCGGAGCTGGCGGGCGGCGCCGACTTCGCCGAGGTGGCCAAGCGCGAGTCCTCGGACGAGGGCTCCAAGGAGCGCGGCGGTGACCTGGGCACCTTCGGGCGCGGCCAGATGGTGCCGGCGTTCGAGGCGGCGGCGTTCGCGCTCCCGGTGGGCGAGATCTCGCAGCCGGTGCTCTCGCCCTTCGGCTACCACGTGATCCAGGTGCAGGAGAAGACCGGCGACCGGGTCAAGGCGCGCCACGTCCTGATCCCCGTGGCGAAGGCCGACGAGGAGCTGGACCGCTTCTACGCCAAGGCGGACTCGCTGGAGGACCTCGCCGAGCGCAACGGGATCGAGCGCGCGGCCCGCGCCACGGGCGCGGCGCTCCGCAGGGACGTGACGGCGTCGGAGAGCTCGCCGTTCGTGCCGGGCGTGGGCTCGACGCTGGAAGCGGTGGAGTGGGCCGAGCAGACGATCCGCGACGGCGGCAAGGCCGGCGCGGTCAGCGAGCTGCTGGAGACGGACCAGGCCTTCTACGTGGCGCGCCTCGACGCGTTCACGCCCGAGGGGACCACCCCGCTGGCCCAGGCCGCCCCGCAGATCCGCCGCCGGCTGGTGCTGGAGAAGAAGCAGGAGCAGGCCCGCAAGGTCGGGCAGCAGATCGTGGCGCAGGTGCGCGGCGGCAAGACGCTGCAGCAGGCGGCCGCCGCCCGCGGCCTGGAGGTCCGCCAGGCCGGGCCCTTCACCCGCGGCGCGCCCAACCCCGCGCTCGGCCAGGCCAACGCCGCGGTCGGCGCCGCCTTCGGGGTGCCCGTGGGCAAGGTGAGCGACGTGGTGAAGACCTCCGCCGGCCTGTTCATCGTCCGCCCCGTGGCCCGCACCGCCGCCGACCGCAAGGCGTTCGAGGCGCAGAAGGGGCAGATGCGCGCCATGGCCACGGCCCGCCTCCAGCAGGCCGCCTTCGAGCGCTGGCTCCGCAGCGTCCGCAAGAAGGCGGACATCGAGGACTACCGCGAGGAGCGCTTCAACCAGAGCGCCTGAGGGACTGGCGGAGCTCCCGGCTCCGGCCGGCGCAGACGAGAAGCCCGCCCCTCGCGCGAGGGGCGGGCTTCCTGTTTGAGGGGACAGGTTACAGGGGACAGGGAACAGCCTGCAACGACAACAGCACCGCCCCCCCTCACCGGGAGTCGGTGCTGTCTTTTATTACCTCCTGCACGTCCCCTCTCTGATCCCACGCGCGACGCAGTCGCGCAGCCGTGCCGAACCCCGGAGGCGAAGAGAAATCGCGCAGATCAAGGCGGGCGAGGACGGCGACTGAGGCGTGGTTGTTTCACGCCGCAGGGAGCCGCGCGCAGGGCAACGCAGAGCTGCGCGATTTATCGAGCCGGAACTACAGCCAGGTGCGGGCGCCTAGGGCGACTACCAAAACCCCGATCACGCTCAGGAAGTTGAGATGGAACACCAGCGGGCCGAGGGTCACCCCCACCGCCACCAGGTCGATCACCAGCGGGCCGAAGGCCGCGGCGACGGAGGTGGTGAAGAAGGTGCGCGCCGCGCTCTCCGGCATGAAGTTCACCGCGAGCTCGGTGAGGAGGGCACCGAGGACCATTCCGACGAGGATGACCAGGAGCAGGCGACCGACCCGGCGGCGTACGGCGACGTTCATCTCACCTCCCGACCCATGTGAAGACGCCGCTCAGCGGCGGCGCTCGATTGCGTACGCGATGCTCGTGCGCAGTGCGTCCAGCGCGGGCCCCTCGGGGAGCCCCTCCAGCGCCGCCTCCGCGCGACGGGCGTACTCAAGGGCCGTGCCCCTCGCATAATCCAAGCCGCCGCGCGCGCGGACGATCCGGACGGTCGCGGCGATGCGCGCGTCGGACGGCTCCGGGTCGCGGAAAAGGGCGTCCACCTCGTCCCGCTCGGCGGCGGAGAGCGAGGGGAGCACCGCGATCAGCGGCAGCGTCACCTTGTGCTCGCGCAGGTCCAGCCCGGTGGGCTTGCCGGTGACCGCCTCGTCGGCGGTGTAGTCCAGAAGGTCGTCGGCGATCTGGAACGCCATCCCCAGCTCGCGCCCGAAGTGCGCCAGCGGCTCGCGCAGCTCGGCGTCGCCGGCCAGCGCGCCCAGCTCGCAGGCGGCGGACATCAGCGAGGCGGTCTTGGAGGCGATCAGCGCGAAGTAGTCGTCCTGCCCGAAGTCCAGCGCGTCGTGCGAGGCGAGCTGCCGCATCTCGCCCACGGTCATGGCGTTGGCGGCGTCGGCGAGGACGCGGATGGGCTCCACCTGCCCCAGCCGGGTGATCTCGGTGAGGGCGCGGGTATACAGGTAGTCGCCCATGATGACGGCCACCTGGTGGCTCCACACCGAGTTGACGGTGGGCATCCCGCGGCGCAGCACCGAGTGGTCCACGGCGTCGTCGTGCACCAGCGTGGCCAGGTGCACCAGCTCCAGCACGGCGGCCAGCGTCTCGGCGTCCGCCCGGGGGCTTCCCCCCACCTCGTTGCAGAGCAGCGTGAGGGTGGGGCGGAACAGCTTGCCGCGCACCTTGAGGAGGTGCTCGTTGACCTCCGCGACCATGCCGAAGTCCGCCGTCACGATGCGGCGGATCTCCTCGAACACGGAGTCCAGGCGCCCGCGGACGGGGGCCTGGATGTCGGAAAGTCTGGGCGGTGCGGTGCGCAGCATCGTACGATCTTGCAGGGGGCCCGGGAAGCGGCGAAACCTAACCGGGGCCCCGGAGGTTGTCAAAAACGGGAAGCGGAGGAGGCGCGCCGCAGCGCCTCCAGGCGGGTCATGGTGTCGCGGAAACGGATGTCGAACGCGAGCACGCGCTCGTACGCCTCCTGCGCGGCGGCGGAGTCGCCCATTGCCTCGTGGCAGCGCGCCAGCTGGTACACCACGCCCACCAGGTCGGCCTCGGCGGCGCCGGGGATGCGCAGCGCGCGCTCCAGCACGCGGGCGGCCACGGCGCTCTGCCCCTTGTCCACGAAGCAGCGCCCCAGCAGCTCCAGCGTCGCCAGGGGGTTGGCGCCGGCGCGCAGCGCCACCTGGAACTCGGCGATCGCCTCGTCCACCAGCCCCATCTCCATGAAGGCGAGCCCCAGGTCGTAGTGGCTGGCGGCGTCCTCGGCGGAGATGTTCTCGTTGACCTTCTGCCGGAACACGGCGAGCATGTCGGCGAAGTCGCGGTCCTCGTCGCCGCTGGGCTCCTCCTCCTCCACCACGAAGCGCGTGGTGCGCTCGGCGGGCTCGTCCTCCATGATCAGCGAGCCCAGGTCCACGTAGTCGCCGGCGGGCGCGGCCGGCAGGGCCGGCGCCGCGGCGGCCGGCGGCGCGGCGGGCGCGGCCGGCACGGCGAGGACGCGGCGGGCCTCCTCGTTTGCCGGGTCCATCTCCAGCACGCGCTGGTAGACGGCGCGCGACTTGGGGTTCTCGGCGGGGGAGCCCAGGTGCCGCCCCAGGTCCAAGTAGGCGCGCACCATGGACTCGGTGTCGCCGGCGCGGAAGGCGTACTCCACCTGCTTCTGGTAGACGGCCGTGTCCTCCGGCCGCCGCGCCAGCAGCGACCGAACCGCGCCGATGGCCTCGCGGTACAGCCCGCGGGAGCCCAGGTCCCGGTGCGCGGCGACCAGCACCTCCTCGGCGTCCGCGCCCTGGCCCCGGTCCTCCAGCAGGTCCACCAGCCGGTGCAGCGCGGCGGTGTCGTCGGGCGCCGCGGCGACGCGCTCGCGCAGCTCCTCCACCGCGTCGCGCGCGGGGGCGGCGGCCGCCGGCTCCGGGGCCAGGTCGAAGCCGGTGTCAAGCAGCCCGGGGATGCCGCCGTCCCCGCCGTCGTCGGCCTCGGCGTCCATGTCCAGGAAGGGGAGCGGGTCGCCGGCGTCCCCCTCCTCGTCCAAGTCGGCGTCGCCGAAGCCGGGGAGCACCTCCAGCTCCTGGAGCCCGCCGAACGCGGCCGGCTCGTCCAGCAGGGGGAGCGGGGCGGGCGCGTCCGGCTCGGGGGCGAGCGAGGTGTGCTCGATCTCCAGCCCGGAGTCCAGCAGGGGGAGGGCGGCCGCGTCGTCCACCTCGACCTCCGCTTCCCCGCCCCACGACGAGTACCCCTCGGCGGTCTCCAGCCCCTCCAGCGCGCCGATCTCCGCCGCGCCCGCGGCCTCGGCGGTCACCGGGAGGTCCAGCCCCGGCAGCGGCGCGGCCTCCGCCGGCTCGTCGGCGGAGGGCTCGATGCTGCCGTGGAACTCCAGGGCGAACGGGTCGTCGCCGCCCTCCTCCTCCCCGGCCTCGTCCTGGTAGCTGAAGTCCTCCACCTCGGCGGCGCCGGCGCGGGCCGTGGTGCCGCGGGAGGTGAGGTCGGCGTGCGGGTCGATGGCGAGGACGCGCTGCTGCGTGGCCTCGGCCGCCTGCTCGTCGCCGCGGGCGCGCTGGTGGTCGCGCAGCGTCAGCAGCTGGGCGACCGCCTTTTCCTGGTTGCCGTGCGCGAGCAGCTGCTCGGCCAGGAGGACGCGGACCTCGGTGTCGTCGGGGGACAGGTCGGCGAACTCCTCCAGCGCGGCGAAGGAGGCGTCCAGCTGCCCCGCGCGCTGCATGCGCGCGGCGTACTCCAAAAAGTTCTGGCGGGCGTCGGCGAGGAAGCCGTGGGCGGCGCTGATCTGCCCCAGCTTGAGGTACACGGAGGCGCGCGCGGGGGCGATGCGCAGCACCTTGCGGCAGAGGGCGATGGCGTTGTTGTGCAGCCCGGCCTCGGCGTACGCGTCCACGGCGCGGTCGTACGCCTCCACGGCCCGGTCGGACTGCCCCAGGCGGATGTGGATGTCCCCGATGCGGTTCCACAGCCCGACCTCGATCTCCTCGGGCGCCTCTTCGACGAGCTGGAGGTAGACGTCGAGCGCTTCCTTCCACTGGTCCCTCTGTTCGAGGACCCGGGCGCGCTCCCTGAGCTTTGCGACGTTCGCCATGGACGGACCGAGGGGGGAACAACGGGGACTCGCTCGCCCGCGAGGGGCGGGGAGCCGGGACAAAACGGCGCCGCCGGGGCGGGGCCCGAGCGGCGCGCTCGCGGTGAGCAAGCCCCGCAAAATAACGGCTTTGCGGGACCCGAACAAGCAACGCTCCCTGCGGCGCGTCAGATCACCCGGTGTCCACGCTTCCACACCCCGGCGCAGACGGGCGCGGCGAGCCGGTACGGGAGCTCGGCGACGCTGCCCACGCGCCAGAGCGCCAGGTCGGCGGGGGCTCCGGGGGCGAGGGTGCCGCGCCCGTCCGCGATCTCCAGGGCGGCCGCCCCCCCGGCGGTGGCGGCCCTCAGCGCCTCCGCGGGGCTCATCCCCATGCGCGAGCAGGCGGCGGTCATTGCGAACGGCAGCGACGGGGTAGGCGAGGAGCCGGGGTTGAAGTCGGTGGCCAGGGCGACCGTGGCGCCGGCCTCCAGCAGCGCCCGCGCGGGCGCGAACTTCGGCCGCCCCAGGAAGAACAGGGTCGCGGGGAGCAGCGTCGCCACGGTGCCGGAGGCGGCGAGCGCGCGGATGCCGGCCTCGGAGACGTCGCCCAGGTGGTCGGCGGAGGCGGCGCCCAGCTCCGCCGCCAGCTCGGCGCCGCCGCTCCCCTCCAGCTCGTCGGCGTGAAGCTTGGGGCGGAGGCCGTGGTCCAGCCCGGCGCGCAGGATCCGCTCGGTCTGTGCGCGGTCGAACACGCCGGGCTCCATGAACACGTCGCAGAAGCGCGCCAGCCCGGCCTCGGCCACGGCGGGGATGGATTCCTCCACCAGCAGCTCCACGTACGCGCCGCGCCGCTCGCGGAACTCGGGCGGGAACTCGTGGGCGCCCAGGAAGGTGGGGACCAGCTCGATGGGCTGGAGCTCCGCCAGGCGGCGGATGGCCCGCAGCGTCTTGAGCTCGTCGGCGGTGCTCAGCCCGTAGCCGCTCTTCACCTCGGCGGTGGTGGTGCCGCTCAGCAGCATCTCGCGCAGCCGCGGCAGCGCCATCCGCACCAGCTCGTCCTCGCTGCGCTCCCGCAGGTCGCGCACGGACGCGTTGATCCCCCCGCCCCGCCGCGCGATCTCCATGTACGGCACGCCGGTGCAGCGCAGCACGTACTCGTCCGCGCGCCACCGCCCGAACACGGCGTGGGTGTGCGAGTCCACCAGCCCCGGCGTGAGCAGCCCGCCCTCGCAGTCCACCCGCTGCGCCCCCGGCCAGCGCGCCGCCAGCTCGCCCTCCGCGCCCACCGCGGCGATGCGGCCGTCCTGCACGGCCACCGCGGCGCCCTCCTGCACCGCGGCGGGGTCCCGGCCGTCCGCGGACGACGTGGGCCCGGTGCAGGCGGCGACCTGGGCGGCGTTGACGAACAGCACAGTCGAGGAAGTGGCGGATTCGGGCATCGGCGGCGCTGCGTGGAAGGTGGATACGGGAGCGTGAGGTCGGGGTCCTGCGAGCCTGCCCCGCCGTGGTACGGCGAGGCTCCGTGCGTGGCGGTCGGGGCGGGAGTGGTCTCCGGGGAGAGTCCAGCCTTCCACCCCGCCACTCCCCCGACTCTCCCCTCCGACCACTCCCACACCCTCCCTGGCGAGCATCCCCGCGAGGGCACGAACGGCGGTTGCCGTTCTCCCCCTCTCCCGCTTGCGGGGGAGGGGGCCGGGGGGAGGGGGCCTGCCACGGCGCGCCGGCACCAGCCGTCGCGAGCCGTTGCCGTCCGCCGTTTCGCAGTACCCCCCAAATCCGTTGCGGAGGGAGACTCACGCGGCTGTTTGCGTGAGGCTCCCGGAGCCGGAGTGGAGACACCGGGGCGGTTTCCGGTGGCTCCGCGACCCGCGTAGGAAACAGGCCGGCAGTTTGGCCTGGTTCCGGAGCGGCCCCACGGCACCAGGATCCCCGGAAATCCACAAAAGCCACACATGGCGGAGTTCTTGCGAATTCCAGGTCGGGCGGGCTACATGCTATGTCCGCCCGGCGCACCGCGTCAACCAGAGCTCCCACCGCCAGACCGGAATCCCAGCCATGGTCGAAGTCTCTACCACGCCCCCCTCCGAACGCTACCCCGGCCGCCCGCCCGAGGGGCGCCTGGTGGTGATCGCGCCCACGCGGGCCTCGTGCGAGACCATCGAGATCGGGGTGCAGCTCACCGACGTGGAGACCATCCTGGAGCGCGAGCACGGCACCGAGATCCGCGAGCTGTCGCGCGCGGGCAAGGGCTTCGGGATCGTGGCGGGGACGGGCACGGGCAAGACGCTGGCGGTACGGAGCATGGCGCAGGAGATCGTGGGGCGGGAGCTGCGCGTGGGCGTGGTGAACCGGGAGCGCGAGGCGACGCCGGACACCCCCAACTGGAACGTGGTGATCGTCACCACGGGGATCGCGCGGCGCTGGCTGCAGGACGAGCTGATCACGGCGGACGACGTGGTGATCGTGGACGAGATCCACCAGACGTCCGCGGAGCTGGAGCTGTGCCTGGCGCTGGCCAAGCGCGCGGGGTGCCGCTTCATCTGGCTGTCGGCCACGGTGGACCCGTCGTTCTACGCGGAGTACCTGTACTCGGCCACGGTGATCGCCTCGTCGGCGTACGACCCGGCAAAGGCGGCGCGGGTGCGGGTGTCCAACACCGCGAGCCCGCTGGACTTCCTGGCGGAGCGCTTCCTCCGCCACGTCAAGAAGGAGCGGCGCGGGGTGGCGGTGTTCGTCCCCACGCGGGCGGGGACGGAGCAGGTGGCCAAGCAGATCGGGGAGAAGTGGCCGGGGATCTTCGCGGAGTACTACCACGGCGGCGAGCCGGTGGCCAAGCTGGCGCCCTTTTTGGGCGGCGACGCGCCGAAGCCGTACGTGCTGGCGATGACGGCGGCGGGGCAGTCGGCGCTCAACATCCGCGGGCTGGACACGGTGATCATCGAGGACGCGCAGTTCACCACGCTGGTGAAGAAGGGGAAGCGGGTGCTCACCCGCCTGCCGCTGGGCGCCAACGAGATCCTGCAGATGGCGGGGCGGGTGCACGGCCGGGTGGAGAACGGCGAGGTGTACATCCTGTCGGAGCGGGCCATCGACTTCGCCAAGCTGGAGCCCACGGAGCCCAACTTCCAGCTGGCGGGCGACCCGGAGCGGGTGGCGATGACCTGCGCCGACATGGGGGTGCGCGCGGACGAGCTGGACCTGCCGGTGCCGCTGGACCGCATCGCCTACCGCCGCGCGGTGGAGACGCTGGAGCGCCGCGGGCTGATCGCCGGAAACCGGCTGACGGACTACGGGCGCAAGGTGGAGGTGCTCCCGGTGGACCGCCCCTGGGGCGAGCTGCTGGTGAAGAGCCCGGAGCGGCTGGTGCCCGTGGTGGCGGCGTGCTCCAGCATCGAGTCGCTGCACCGCATGCTCCGCCCGGACAACGACATCGGCCAGTTCGTGGTGCCGGGGAGCGACCACCTGACGGCGTACCGCATCTACGAGGACGCGCTGCGCAGCTGCGGCGCGCTGGGGAGCGTGTACGGCCTGCCGCGCCACGTGTTCGACGACGAGGCGCTGGCCGCCTGGGCGGAGGAGCGCGGGGTGCTGGTGAGGTCCATCGAGGACGCGGCGCTGGCGATCGCCTCCATCTACCGCTCGCTGGACCTGGAGCTGCCGCGCCACCTGCCGCGCATGAGCGAGGAATTGCACCGCGAGTGGCAGCGGCTGCTGGCGGAGGTGATGCCCTTCGACCTGGTGATCGACGAGGAGACCAGCTGGGGCGAGGAGGTGCGGGTGTCGCAGAGCAGCGTATGCGGCAGGTACGGGGCGATCGCGGGGGAGCTGCGCTACTTCTCGGACCGGGCGGGGCGGGCGCGCGGCGCCATCGAGGGGACGGAGATCCCGTACAACTTCCTGTGGGAGTTCGCGGACCAGGGGGAGCCGCAGATCCTGTACGACCCGGGGCACCGCCGCACGCCGCTGCGGGTGAAGCGGGTGAGGAGCTTCCACGGCTTCGAGCTGGACTCGGAGGTCCAGGCGATCGACCAGTTCCCCCCGGAGCTGGCGGAGGTGGCGCGGCGCGCGCTGGCGGAGGCGATGGCGTCGGGCGGGTCGTACCACCCCTCGGCGAAGGCGAACCGCGAGACGGTGAAGGAGCTGCGCGAGGTGTTCCGGCGCTCCTCGGGGAGCACGCGGGACGCGAGCGAGAAGGAGCTGACCGCGTACTTCATGGAGCGGATGGCGGGGATCGGCTCGTACGCGGCGTTCATGGAGGCGGACCTGCGCATCGACCCGGAGGAGTTCGCGCCGGCCGCGGAGCGCGAGAAGTGGATGGCGCTGCCCGGCACGGTGACGCTCCAGGACGCGGAGTACCCGCTGGACTACGGCTTCGAGGGGCAGACGCCGGTGGTGCGGGTGCGGATCCCGGCGAAGGCGCTGCGCTGGGTGGACGACGAGGACCTGCCGGAGCTGGACCGGCCCGTCCACTGGACGGTGACGCGCGGCAAGCACGAGGCGATCCGCGCCGCCACGGTGGAGGAGGCCCGCATGCGCCTGGACGAGGCGCGCGCGGAGCAGGCGCAGGCCTGGAAGGACCAGGAGTTCATGGAGGTGGTGGGCGACCGCCCCCGCCGGAAAGGGCAGCACGGACGGGGGCGCGGCGGCAAGCCGGCGCACGCGGGGCCGAAGCCGCCCAAGCGCGGCGGCCGCGGGGGCGGGCGCGGCGGGGGGCGGCGCCGGCGGGGGTAGGGCGCGGACAGAAGTGGACTGAACGGCCCGGCGGGAGCTGCGACCAGCTCCCCGCCGGGCATCGTGTTTCGGCGTCGCGCCGGCGGGCTGCGCCCGCCCGACCCACCGCCCGCCGTCGTTCAAGCCACGCGGAGCCACTGCCGATATTCCATCAGCAGCACGATTGTGCCAAATTCCACTTCAGCCCAGGGAGAGCCACAGGCCACTGAATCTCGCTCCGATCTTCGACCTCCGCCGGTCCCCCTTCCGACCACTCCGATTCACAGCGAGAATTCCGATGCGATCGACATTCCGGCTCGCTCGTCCGCTGGTCCCCCTCGCCGGTGCGGCTGCACTCCTCCTCGGCTGCCAGGACGGCTCCGGCCCCTCGTCACCCGTGGACCCCGTCGATGTGCGGCCGTCCGCGTTCAGCGCGCCCGTCGCGTTCGAGGCCATCGACCAGGGCGACACGCACCTCTCCATGGAGGTGACCGCGTACAACTCGGGCTCGGTGACGCTGCAGGAGCCCGTCTACGATCCCGTCACCGGCCAGCAGACGACCAGCGTGTCGTTCTCGGCGCCGCCGGAGCAGTTGTACATCGAGTCCGGGTACGACGGGTTCGACCGCGTGCGGGTGAACCACTATCGCGCGCCCGACGGCGTGGACCCGCAGCTCGGGATCGCCGAGGACGTGCGGACGATCCGGTCCACCGGGAGCAGCTTCACCGAGTACGACGCGGCCGGGCAGACGGTGCCCGTGGTGATCCCGCCCGACGCGGTGCCGTTCAGCCCGCTCACCGAGATCGGCTCGCTCGACAACGCCGCGATCACCTCCGGGGTGATCATCGACGAGGCCTCGGTGGACCCGAACGCTCCCCGCCCGGCGGGCATGCTCCCCGAGGACGACCCGCTGAGCCCGGCGAACGGCGCGCACGGCGTCGAGCGGCGGCAGGACCTGCTCCTGGTCACGACGAGCTTCCCCGGCCGGGCATCCGCCGATGGGGGCGGGGTGGCGGCCCTGGGAGAGGATCCGGGGGAGGGCGGACGCGGAAAGATGGTGAGGACCTTCCGCAGACAGGGGCGCAAGTACGTGCTGGAGGAGGTGGACTTCGCCATGGAGACGCGGACTCCCGGCGCCGTCTTCCAGTCGCGCCAGACGCTGCGGGTACGCAAGGTCAGGTGGCACGAGGACCCGGAGGGCGAGGAGCGGCGCAGGGGGAGACGGGCCGCGAGGGGCGTCCGTCCTCCCACGGCGCCGGACCCGGTGTCCGCGGGGAAGCGGCCGCCGCGCGAGCCGGAGGTGCAGCCGACCGCCATCTGCGCGCCGGACCAGACCGGCGGCTGCACCCCGGCGCCGGAGCCGCCGCCCCCCACCTCCCCGGCGCCGGCCACGGGGCAGAACATCGTCTTCCAGCACGGCATCCTTTCCGGCCCGGACACCTGGGACCGCATGGATCCGTGGCTCAGCGCGGAATTCCGGTTCGGGACCAAGCGGAAGCCGGACACCGGGTCCGAGTCGGGGCTGTCTGTGCAGGCGGGGCGGCTCAAGGCGGACGTGGACGCCACTGCGCAGAACAATTTCCTGTTCGTGGGCCACAGCCAGGGCGGCCTGATCTCCCGCGACGTCGCGCAGCGCTACGTGGCCGCGGGACGCCCGGACATGGTCAGGGGCGTGGTGACCATCGGCACGCCGCACCAGGGCGCGTACCTGGCGCGGAACCCCAAGAGCGCGGTGGACAACGCGCTGGGGAGCCACGCGGCGCGGCTGTTCGGGGGGTGTTTTTCGAGGTACATGAGCGTGGGCTGCTGGATCGGCGACCAGATCGCGACCCGCGCCGCCGGCGCCGTGAGCCGGCATGCGTTCGACCAGGCGGTCCCCGCCAGCAGCGACCTCCGCCCGGCGAGCCCGTACACCGTGCAGCTGAACTCCACGTACGAGCCGTTCACCCGCGTCGGGATCCAGAGCTACGCCGACAAGCGGTTCGTGCTGATGCGCGTGCTGGCAGATTTCAAGAGCAACCCGGAGGACGGATTCGGGGGGCGCAACGTGGTCCGCTACACCAAGTGGGCGTACAACGGCTTCTGGGCGTGCGGCGTGGTGAGTATCTTCGTGGTGCGGCCCGGCTGGGCGGCATGGTGCATCGCCCGGGCGCGAAACCTGGACGACCTGGACCGGTTCTACGATCGGCTCACGGCTCCGGGCGACCGGACCGACGGGATCGTGCAGGGGAGCTCGCAGGTGTACCCGAACGCCTCGCGGCAATACCCGATCCACCTGGGGGATTCGCACGTCGGCGAGAACAAGAGCGACAAGACGCGTGGCTCGTTGAGCCAGGCGTTCAGGGAGATGTTTGCAGTTCCGCTACGCTGAGGACACAGTCATGATCAAGCGTTCCGACCGGCGCACTGCTGTGCCGCTTCTGCTGCCGACGTTGCTCGTGGCACTCGCAGGAGCGGCGTGCACGGAGATCACCAGCGGGAAGCCCGTTGCGGATGATGCCGGCTGGCGTACCCCCCTGGAGCTCAACGGCGTCGGCGGGCCGCTCGGGATTCCCGCCACCGATGGGAAGCGGCTGTTCGCGGAGGTCGGGAGGAGCATCACGGCGTTCGATGTGGAGACCGGCAGGATCCTCTGGTCCACTCCGCGTCCGGCGGATGCCCCGAGCAACGTCGTCACACGCGGTGGACGAGTCTTCTCGGCCGGGTCAGCCGTGATTGCGCTCGACGCGGAAAGCGGGAAGGAGATGTGGAGATTCACGCCGGATGCGACTGCCGGACTGGGCCGCATCGCGGCCGACCAGGACGCCGTCTACGTGGGAACGGCATCCCACAAGGTGCAGGCACTGCGCGCGTCCGATGGCCGCGCGCTCTGGACCAGCGACATCGGGCCCCAGTGGCAGCACGGCGGCATCGTCAAAGGAGTATCCGTTGCGGGAGACACGGTGTACGCCGCGGCCGAACAGGCCCATGCCGCGAACGGGCACCTCGCCTCCGGGTGGATCGTCGCCCTGGACCGGCTGACCGGCGCCGTCCTGTGGAAGTATCAAAACGGGACCGGCGACGACCTCCGCAACTTCGGATCGTCGCCGGCGGTCGCCGGCCGGCTCGTCGTCGCCAGCGACTTCAAGGGGAACCGTGTCGTGGCGGTGGATCGGTTCACCGGGCGCGAGGTCTGGCGCATCCAGGGCGAAGCAGGGTTCATCGGTCCCATCGGCGCACCGGAAGCCCGCGGCGACACTGTCTATTTCGCGTCGGGGGATACGTACGTGTACGCGGTCGATCTCCACGTGGGCCGCCTTCACTGGAAGAGCAGGACTCCGGCTGCGAATACCGCCCTCGCCCTTTGCGGGGAGAGCCTGGTCGTGAACTACCAGGGGGTTGCCGTCATCGATCCACGGAATGGGCAGTTGCGAAGGCGTATGCACGACTCCGACAACGAGTTCACGACTTCCGGCTTCGCCGTTGCGGGGAAGCGCGCGTTCGTCCTCGGCAACAAGGCCGCCTACGCGCTGAGCTGCCAGTGAAGCCGCGCCATCGGTCACAGCGGCGGAAGCGCGCCCTCCTGGTGCTTTCGGCCTGCTTCGGGATCCTGCTCGCCCCCGGCCCTGTCCACGCGCAGGCACGGAGCGGCTTTGCAGGCGACACCATCCCGGTCGCGCCGGGAGACAGCGTGCGGGCGGACTCCATCCGGCACCCGATTCCCGGACTCCCGGCGATCCCCGAGCTGCCGGAGGTGTTCCGCCGGCCGCCTCCGGACCTGCGGGCGCCCTGGCCGTTCGGGCCCAAGAACCGGTACGCGCACACCGGGACGCTGGTCGGCGCGGGAGTGGGAGCCCTGTACGCCTGGTCCGAGGGCGAGCACCCTTTTGTCGGAGGAGTCTTGTTCGGGATCATGGGGTACATGGTCGGTCTGATGTTCGACTGAACCAGGCCGCACCCGCCGAACACGGGCCGCCGCTCTCGCCGGAGCGGCGGCCCGTTCGTTTCGGTGCGCCCCTGTACAGGACGGTTGACCGCGAGCCCGGCACGCACTAATATATCGCCCAACGATACATCGACACCCGAGCGTCAGCATGCCCCAGGACGAGCAGAGCGGAACGGACCCGCAGCGCCTCCTCCCCCTCACCCCGGCGACGTTCCACATCCTGGTCGCGCTGGTGGACGAGGAGAGGCACGGCTACGGGATCATGCGCGAGGTGGAGGAGCGCACCGGCGGCGAGCTGCGGCTGGGGCCGGGGACGCTGTACGGCTCCCTGAAGCGGATGCTTGGCGAAGGGCTGGTCGAGGAGGGCGGCGAGCGCGCGGACCCGCAACTGGGCGACGAGCGGCGGCGCTACTACCGCATCACCCCGCTGGGCCGGGCGGCCGCCGCCGCGGAGGCGCGGAGGCTGGACGCGCTGGTGCGCCTGGCGCGCAGCAAGCGCCTGATCGGCCCGGAGCCGGCGTGAGCGCGCGCCGCGACCGGCCGGACTGGGCCGAGCGGGTGTTCGACCTGCTGGTGCGCGCCCACCCCGCGGCGTTCCGCGAGCGCTTCGGCGCGGAGATGCGCCAGCTCTTCCGCGACCGGCGGCGCGACGCCGCCCGGCGCGGCGAAGGCGCAGCGCGCTTCTGGCTGGAGCTGGCGGCGGACGCCCTGCGCTCGCTCCCCTCGCAGCACCTGGCCGCCTTCGCCGAACGGCGGGCTCCCTCCGCCCACGCACCCGCAACCCCGTTCCAGGAGAAGATCATGGTCATCCGCAAGCTCGTCGGCGCCTTCCTGGTGCTGCTCGCGCTGGGGCACGTCGTCTTCGACGTGGCCCACGGCCACAGCCACATGGGCACTCTCGCCATGCTGATGGTGGCGCTGATGTTCGCGGCGGGCGCGCTGCTGCTGGTCTATCGGCGGCGGCAGGCCTGAGCAGGGCGGCCGGGGAGCGCCGCCGCCCGCGGCGCCCCCGCCCCCACCGGTGTAAAAGTACCCACCCGCGCACGCCCCATCCGCCCAACCGGGACACGCTCTCCGTCCCAGCGTCTCCCGATGTCCCTCCCCCGCCCCGCCGCCCGCGGGACCCTCGCTCGAGCCCCAAGCAGAAGCAGAAAAACAACATACCTCCCGCATCACTCCATGCCCCGTGGAAGGCACCGGCCGTGCGAAAGGCGGCGACGCACGACCGGACCGCGGCCCACTTCCGCCGCGGCGGACCTTTCTACATAGATGGAGTCAACGTGAGATACTCTGCTCTTTTCTGCCTTGCCCTCGGCCTTGCAGCGTGTGACCGGACCGAGCCCTTCGCGCCGAGCGGCGCGCCCAGCACGAGCGAGACCGCCGCGATCAACGCTCCCGTGCAGGAGGGGTGGCTGACCGGCGCGGACGGCGTCCAGCTCCGCTTCCAGGTGGTGGGCAGCGGGCGCGACACGGTGGTTGTGCTGCACGGCGGGCCGGTGCTGTTCTCGTCCAGCTACCTGGTCAAGGACTTCGCGCCGCTGGTGCCGGGCCGCACGCTGATCTTCTACGACCAGCGCGGCGCCGGGCGCTCCGGGCTGCCCGCGGACACCACCCTGCACACGGCCGGGCGCTTCGTGGCGGACCTGGAGGCGGTGCGGCAGCACTTCGGGCTGGCGAAGATGTCGATCCTGGGCCACTCCTGGGGCGCGATGCTGGCGGGGCTGTACGCCATGGAGCACCCGGGGCGCGTGGAGCGGATGGTGCTGGCGAACCCGGCGCCGATCGACGTGCCGGCGCAGTTCGAGTTCCTGAACAACCGCGCGGCCAACATCACCCCGGCCGAGGCGGCGCGGCAGGACAGCCTGTTCCCGCTGATGCTCGGCGGGCCGGACCCGGTGGGCGCCTGCGAGGCCTACTTCGGGAGCCTGGTGAAGGCGTACATGGCCGTCCCCGCGGCGACCGCGGCCTTCAGGGGCACCTGGTGCGACGTGTCGCCGCAGCGCGCCGCCGAGATGTGGTCCACGATCGGCCGGGTGGTGGGATCGCTGGGGTTCTGGGACTTCCGCCAGCCGATGGGCGCCGTGCGCGTGCCCACGCTGGTGGTGCACGGCGCGGGCGACCCGATCCCGCTTTCCAGCTCGCAGGCGTGGGCCTCGTCGGTGCCCGGCGGGCGCCTGGAGGTGATCGCCGGCGCGGGGCACTTCCCCTGGCTGGAGCGGCCGGACGCCTTCTTCGACGTGGTGAACCCCTTCCTGCGCCGCAGCTTCCCGCAGGGGAGCTGAGCGCGGAGCAGATGGGGCGGAAGGACTGAACGGAAGGGGAGTCGGCGCTGGCCGGCTCCCCTTCGCGCGTCGGGCACCCTCGCCGGCCCCCACCGGGCGGCCTGAGAGCCGCCACCCTCCCCCATTCTGGGGGAGGGCTGTCCGGGGGGCAGGATCGTCGTGCTCCCCCTCTCCCGCTTGCGGGGGAGGGGGCCGGGGGGAGGGGGCCCCCGAGGACGCCAGCACCAGCCCCGCGTGAGGGATGCGAGCGCGAAGCGGCGAGACCGCGCGGCAGTTTGCGCGGGCTCGCCTCCGTTACGCAGCGTTGTTTGCTGCGTTACGGAGCCGCAGCCCGACCCCGGCGCAGCCGGGGGCACGCCCGACCCCAGCGGTTGAGCCGTCGTCCCTTGCCGTTTCCGGATCCCCGGCTATGATGCAGGGGTACACCGGCCACATCGTGCCGCGATCTATCCCCCTGGAGAACGTTCATGCAACGAGTTCCGTATGCCGCCGCCGCCCTCCTCGCGCTCGGGATCTCCGGGTGCGCGGCCGCGGCGACCGAGGAGACCGCCACCCCGGCGCCCGCGCCCGCCGCCGCGCCGGCCGGGACCGCCCCGGGCGGGGCCGCCGCCACGGCGACGACGCCCATCGCCGAGCGCCTGGCCAAGTACACCACGGTCCGCCTGACCGCGGACGTGTCCAAGCTGAGCGCCCGCGAGCGCCAGATGCTGCCGCTGCTGATCGACGCGGCGCGCGAGCAGGACGGCATCTACTGGCAGCAGGCGTACGGCGACCGCGAGGCGCTGCTGGCGCGGGTCGCGGACCCGGAGATGCGCCGCTTCGTGGAGATCAACTACGGCCCCTGGGACCGGCTGGAGGGCGACGAGCCCTTCCTGCCCGGCGTGGGCGCCAAGCCGGCCGGGGCGGCGTACTACCCGGCGGACATGACCAAGGAGGAGTTCGAGCGGGCGGTGGCCGGCGGGGGGGCGCGGGCGGACTCGCTGCGCAGCCTGTACACGGTGGTGAGCCGCGACGCGGCCGGGCGCCTGGTGGCGACTCCGTTCTCGCGGGCGTACGCGGACGCCAACCGCCGCACGGCGGAGAAGCTGCGCGCGGCCGCGGCGCTGGCGGAGGACGCGGGGCTGAAGCGGTACCTGACGCTGCGCGCGGACGCGCTGCTGACGGACAGCTACCAGCCCAGCGACCTGGCGTGGATGGACATGAAGAGCAACACGCTGGACATCATCGTCGGCCCCATCGAGACGTACGAGGACCTGCTCTTCGGCTACAAGGCGTCCAACGAGGCGTACGTCCTGATCAAGGACCAGGACTGGAGCCGCCGCCTGTCGCGGCTGGTGGCGCAGCTGCCGGCGCTGCAGCGCGGCATCCCCGTGGACGCGCGCTACAAGCAGGAGACGCCGGGCTCGGACTCGGACCTGAACGCGTACGACGTGGTGTTCTACGCGGGGCAGGCCAACGCGGGCTCCAAGACCATCGCGATCAACCTGCCCAACGACGAGCAGGTGCAGCTGCAGAAGGGGACGCGCCGCCTTCAGCTCAAGAACGCGATGCGGGCCAAGTTCGACAAGATCCTGGTGCCGATCGCGCAGGAGCTGATCGTGGCGGACCAGCAGGCCAACATCAACTTCGACGCGTTCTTCGGGAACGTGATGTTCCACGAGGTGGCGCACGGCCTGGGGATCAAGAACACCGTCAACGGCCGCGGCACGGTGCGCGAGGCGCTCAAGGAGCGCGCCGGCTCGCTGGAGGAGGGCAAGGCGGACATCCTGGGCCTGTACATGGTGCAGCAGCTCAACCGCCAGGGCGAGCTCCGCGGCGAGGACATCCGCAACAACTACGTGACCTTTTTGGCCAGCCTGTTCCGCTCCATCCGCTTCGGTGCGAGCAGCGCGCACGGCCGCGCCAACGTGGCCGCGTTCAACTACATGCAGTCGCAGGGCGCCTTCACCCGCGGCGCGGACGGCAAGTACCGCGTGGACTTCCCCAAGATGGAGGCGGCCATGAACGCGCTGGCCCGCGACATCCTGGTGATGCAGGGCAACGGCGACTACGAGGCCGTGGGCCAGTTCCAGGAGCAGCACGGCAAGATCGGCCCGCAGCTCCAGGCCGACCTGGACCGCCTGGGGAGCAAGGGGATTCCCGTGGACATCGTGTTCGAGCAGGGCACCCAGGTGCTGGGGCTGTAAGCCCCGCACGCACCGGACGACGCAGCGCCGCCGCGGCCCCGAGCCGCGGCGGCGCTTTTTTACGGAAGGCCCTCACCCGGCTCGCTTGAGGCTCGCCACCCTCTCCCAATCCTGGGAGAGGGGAGCAACTGCCGGGGTTCCGCGTGTGGGGTCGGGCGCGGGGGTGCTCTCCGGAAAGTA
>DASVQR010000019.1:0-38531 GCA_036389055.1 Longimicrobiaceae bacterium
ATGGGCATCGGCTTCAGCGACATGGAACCCCTCGCGGCTAGGGAGCTTGGATCAGGGGATTTCCCTCGCCTGCGAACCGTGGGCCAATTCGCCGACAGTATCGTCGTTTCGTCTGCTACGCAGCGCGCAACCCGACCCGAGCGTCAGCGAGGGGCACGCCCGACCCCGCCGTTCAAAGCCGTCGCCGTCCGCTACCCCGCCCCGGCCTCCGCCTCCGCGGACGACACGGCGGCCCCCCTGCCTCCCCCCTCCGCCGGGCCGATGTCCTCCTCGCCGCCGGGATACACGAACGAGTCCTTGGGCGCGTAGAACGACGACCCCGCCACCACCTGGAGCGGCGACGCCGGCCGCAGCGCGTACACCGGGTGGTCCGGCGCCAGGAACTCGATGGACTGCACCTGGAAGCTGCTCACCAGCTCCCCCACGTACGGGTAGTTGCCCGCCACCAGCCGGTTCCCCACCCGCGTGATGTAGCGCAGGTGCCCCCCTAACACGAGGTCCGCCACGCCGCCGCCCACGGAGGCGCGGGTGCGGATGACGGGCGTGCCGTCCACCGAGGTGGTGGCGGTCACCACGCCGCCCTCCACCTCCACCGTGGTCGATCCCGGCCCGGCCGGCACGCCGCGCTCCGCCGCGTACTCGCGCATCACCTCCGACGAGTTGAAGTAGTGCGTGAAGAAGCGCGCCGGGGTGGCGCCGTCCGGGGCGAACAGGCCGCCCATGTCCAGCCCCAGGTAGGTGAGCGAGTACGCCCCGAACCCGGTGGTCTGCTCGGCGCGGTCCACCACGTACTGGTTCATGTACACGGCGCGGTTCGCCGCCGGCTTCAGCGCGCGGGGGAGGAGCCGGGCGCAGGCCTCCGGGTCCGCGGGGATCCAGCTCGTGTAGACCATGCGGCTGTCGAGCACGAGCTGGGGTGCAGCGAGCTTGCTCGCCATGGCGGACTCCTTTCCCAGAGGGGTGTGCCGGGGGGCGCCCCGCCGCGTGCGCGGCGTTCGGCCCGGGGGAGGGTGGCGGCGCCGGGAAGCGCCGCCGTCCTACTGTGCACGTTGGACAATCCTGTCGCAAGCGCGCCGGGGACGTCCGTTCCACAGCGGCCGAAAATCGCGCGCCGGCGCACCCCCGCACGAGCTGTCGGCCCGGGTGCGGCCGCCGTGTCCGGCTCCGGGCGCCGGGTGCGCATATTGGGGAAAACACACGACGGATCACCCGGACGGCGGCGCACTCCGCGCCGGCCGTCCACAGGCACGGGAGCGGAGAGCTGATGCGGATCTCGGCGCGGAGGTGGGGACGGACGGCGCAACGGATGCTGCTCGCGGGGCTCGCCCTGGCCGCGGTAGGGGAGGCGGACGCACAGGCCCTGCGGCGGCCCAACATCGTGTTCCTGCTGGCGGACGACCACGCCGCGCACGCGCTCTCCGCGTACCGCGCGCACCTGCGGTACGGCGCCCGCCTCCCGGACACCCCCAACCTGGACCGGCTGGCCGCGTCGGGGATGCTGTTCACGCACGCCTTCGTCACCAACTCCATTTGCGGGCCCAGCCGGGCCGCGACCCTCACCGGGCAGTACGGGCACCTGAGCGGCGTGGTCACCAACGCCGAGCCACTGCACCCCACCACCGTCACCTTTCCGCGGCTGCTGCGCCGGGCCGGCTACCGCACGGCGCTGTTCGGCAAGTGGCACCTGCACGACGCCCCGGACCCGGAGGCGTACGACCGCTACGAGCTGCTGGTGGGCCAGGGCCCCTACTACAACCCCGAGCTGCGCTCCGCCACCGACACCGTCCGCTACACCGGCTACACCAACGAGATCATCACCGGGCGGGCGCTGGGGTGGCTGGCGGAGCGGAGCCGCGGCGCCGAGCCGTTCCTGCTGATGCTGCACTTCAACGCCCCGCACCGCTACTGGGACCCGGGCCCGGACCAGCTGGGGCTGTTCCGCGACACCGCGTTCGCAGAGCCGGCGAGCTTGTGGGACGACGGCGCGGGCCGCGCCTTTCCCACGCGCGCCGCGGAGATGACCATCGCGGAGGACCTGTTCCCCCGCGACCTCAAGCTGGAAGCGCCCGAGGGGCTCACCCCCGAGCAGCGCGCCGCCTGGGACCGGGCGTACGGGCCCGAGAACCGGGCGTTCCGCGCCGCGGGGCTCACTGGCGACGCAGCCACGCGCTGGAAGTACCAGCGCTACATCGCCGACTACATGCGCGCGGTGATGGCGCTGGACGCCGCGGTGGGCCGCGTGCTCGCCGAGCTGGACCGGCTGGGGCTGGCCGGGAGCACCGCCGTGGTCTACACCTCCGACCAGGGCTTCTTCCTGGGCGACCACGGCTGGTTCGACAAGCGCTGGATGTACGAGGAGTCGCTGCGCACGCCGCTGCTGGTGCGCTGGCCCGGCGTGGTCCGGCCCGGCTCCGTCAGCGGCGCGCTCGCCATGAACCTGGACCTCGCCCAGACGCTGCTGGAGATGGGCGGCGCGCCGGCCCCCGCCACCATGCAGGGGGCCAGCCTGGTGCCGCTGCTCCGCGGGCGGACGCCGGCCGGATGGCGCGACGCCGTGTACTACCAGTACTTCGCCTACCCGGACTGGCACATGGTGCAGCGGCAGTACGGGGTGCGCACCCGGCGCCACAAGCTGATCCACTACTACGAGGCCGGGAAGTGGGAGCTGTTCGACCTGGAGCGCGACCCGGACGAGCTGCGCAGCGTGTACGGGGATCCCCGGTACGCGTCGGTCCTCCGCGACCTCGAAGCGAAGCTGCGGGATCTGCGGCGGCAGTACGCGGTACCGGAGCGCGACCCCGTGCCGCACCGTCCGTTCGAGGCGCCGCCGGGGATGCGGCGCGGTGACATGCACCAGCACTGAACGGCTATTGGACGACGGGGTTAGGGCGTGCCCCCGGCTGGCGCCGGGGTCGGGCTGCGGCTCCGTAGCGGACGAAACTACCGTCCGCAACGGAGTCGAGCCCGCGCAAACAGCCGCGCGGTCTCGCCCCTTCGGGCCGGCATCCCTCACGCAACAGCGCCCCCTCCGGAATCTCCCGGCCGGGGCGCTGCTCACGTTCCGTTCACTCCCGCACTTTCGCACTCACGCACTTCCGCACTGCCCTTCATCCTCCCAGCCGCCGCACGATCTCCCGCTCCAGCTGCCCGGTGCTGGTGCACGCCACCGCCTCGCCCGAGGTGCCGATCGGCCTCGCGGTCGCCTGCACCATGGTCTCCGCCAGCGTCGCTCCGGGCGTGGTCTCCGACAGGCGCGTGGCCACCTGGAGGGTGACGGCGTAGTGGTCGGCGTTGGCCATGGACACGGTGGAGCCGCAGTCCAGGTAGCGCGACAGGCGCACCCCGGCCAGCGCGCGCGTGGCCTGCACCCGCGGCGCCGCGTAGCCGCCCTCCGCCGTGGGCCCGCCGCCGGAGAGGCCGAGGCCCTGGTACACGGCCGGCAGCGCCGCGCGCGCCTGCGCCACCGGCACCGCCACGCCGCCGCCCATGAAGCGCGGCGCGCCCGACACCGCCAGCGAGCCCGTGGGCCCGCTGGGGTCCTCGATGATCACGGTGCTCACCTGGCGGGGGCCGGGCGACGAGGTGAGCGAGGCGGCGCAGCCGGCGAGCAGCAGCACCAGCGGGAGCGGGGCGGGACGTCGCATCGAGCCTCCGGGCGGTTGGCGGTGAAGCGCGGGACGGCGGGGCCCGCGGCCGGGACGGGAGAGGAGACGGGCTACGGGACGGCGCCGCCACCGCCGGGGAGGTCGGCCCGCGACACGGCGAACACCACGTGCTCCGTCCCCGCGTGCGTCGTGGTGCCCTCCGGGCGCATCCCCAGCTTCCGCGCCACCCCCTGCGAGGGCAGGTTCTCCGGGCGGATCAGCGACACCACGCGCGGCAGCCCCAGCGCGCCGAAGGCGTGGTCGCGCGTGGCGAGCGCGGCCTCCGTGGCGTAGCCGCGCCGCCAGAAGGGGCGGTGCACCAGGTAGCCCACCTCCGGCTCGGCGCGGCCGTTCACCTGCTGCATCACCAGCCCCACCTGCCCCACCGGCTCGCCGCCCGCCCGCTCCTCGATCAGCCACAGGGCGTGCCCGTGCTCGCGGTAGCGCGCCACCTGGCGCTCCAGCCACCCCCGCGCCTCGTCGCGCGTGTAGCACCGCGGGTAGAACCTCATCACCTCCCGGTGCGCCAGCATCGCGGCCACGAAGTCCAGGTCCGCCGGCTGCATCTCGCGCGCCCGCAGGCGCTCCGTCTCCCAGATCGGCCCCATCGCCGCACCTCGCGCGCTCGGGTGTGCGCCACTCGGAGGCGAGCCCCCACGCCCGCCGGGAAGATCCCCCACACCGGTGTCCCGCGCCCCCGGACAGCCGGCCCCGCCCCGGCGGCGCTACCCTCCATGGTGCAAGGATGCAGCATCGCACCGGGACAATCCAGTCGGGGGAGGAAGCCATGAGGACCGTGTTCTCGTCCTGGGCCAGCGGCGACGCCGCGGGCGACCTGGACCGCGCCGAGGGGACGCTGCTGTTCGCCGCGCTGGCTGGCGTCGTCCCCGGGCTGTTCGCCTGGGTCCTCGCCACCCTTGCCGACACCGTCTCCGTCGTGGCGCCGGAGCCTTTCGCCGGCACGGCGGCGCTGCTCCTGGCCATGGCCACGCTGGTGCGGTGGATCGGCATCGGCGTGCTCCTGCTGGTGGTTCCGGTGCTGCTGGGGCTGTCGCTGGTGGAGCACCACCGGGCGCACGGCAGGGCGCCGGAGCTGTCCGCGTGGGCGCTCGCCGAGGTCTACGTGGCGGCGGCCGCGGTCGCGCTCGTCGGGTTTCTCTGGCTCACGTAGACGGCAACGGCGTTCGACGGCGGGTTCGGGCGTGCCCCCGCTGGCGCGGGGTCGGGCTGCGGCTCCGTAGCAGACGAAACTACCGTCTGCAACGGAGTCGAGACCGCGCAAACAGCCGCGCGGTCTCGCCCCTGACGGGCCGGCATCCCTCACGCAGGGCATCGAGCTAGCGTTGACAGGCGAAGGAACACGGACGAATATTGTACAACCTTGTTGTACAAGTTCCTCGCATTGCTGGACGCCGACTCCGGGAGAAGCCGATGACCACGGTGACGTATAGCGCCGCACGGGAGAAGCTGGCCGAGATCTGGGACGAGATCGAGGACAGCCGGGAAGAAGTCATCCTTCGCCGCCGCGGGCACGAAGATCTTGCCCTGATTCCGGCGCACGAGCTCCGCAGCCTCAAGGAAACGGCCCACCTGCTGCGCTCGCCCCGCAATGCGCTGCGCCTGCTCCAGGCGCTGGCCCGCTCACGCGGCGAGGGCGGCATGGAGTTCGAGACCCTTGAGGCGCTCGCCGCCGAAGTCGGGCTGGAACGGTAATCCATGCCGAAAACGGAAGGCAGTGGAACGCCCCCTCACCGGACGATTCAGATCCAGCCCGAAGCAATGGAAGACCTCCGATACTGGGTTCAACAGGATCGGCGGATCGCCATAAAGGCTCTCGACCTGATTGAGGCCGCCAGGCGGGACCCCTTTGGCGGAATTGGCAAGCCGGAGCCGCTGAGAAATATGGGACCCGACGTCTGGAGCCGGCGGATCACGCAGGAGGATCGGCTCGTGTACCGCGTAACCAATAGCCACATCGACGTTCTCCAGGCGCGGTATCACTACTGACCCGAATAGCTCCGTTTCCTCTTCCGCCGCTCAACGCGCCCAGGGCGGCACCACGCCGATGCGGATCTCGAAGGCCCACAGCATCGTCGTGTAGGCCACCACCAGGATCGCGGCGACGCAGATCGCGTCCAGCCAGGCTCCGGCGCGCGCCATCTGGGGGACGGACACGTGGCCGGTGCCGTAGGCGATCGCGTTGGGCGGGGTCGCCACGGGGAGCATGAAGCCGCAGCTTGCGGCCAGCGCGGCGGGGATCGCCAGCAGCAGCGGGTCCTGGCCGATCCCCAGCGCAAGCGAGCCCACCACGGGGAGCAGCGCCGCGGCGACCGCGGTGTTGCTCGCCACCTCGCTCAGCAGCACGATCACCGCGCACACCACCGCCACCACCAGCGGCAGGGGGAGCGCGCCCACCCCGCCGAGCGCCGCGCCGATCCACTTCGCCACGCCCGTCTCGGTGAGCGCGTCGGCCAGGCTCAGCCCGCCGCCGAACAGGAGCAGCACCTCCCAGGGGAGCCGCGCGAAGGCGCCCGCGTCCAGCACGAAGCCGCCCCGGGCGCGGCCGGCGGGGAGCACGAAGAGCAGCAGCGCCGCCCCCACCCCGATCCCCGCGTCCGAGAGCGCCCCCTCCGGCACCCACGCCCGCAGGAACGGGTGCGCCACCCACAGCACCCCCGCGGCGCCGAACACCGCGAGCACCGTCCACTCCGGGCGCGACACCGGGCCCAGCTTCGCGATCTCCCGCTCGATCAATTCCCGGCCGCCGGGGATCTCCGGCGCGCGGAGGCGGAACGTGCCGCGCACCAGCAGCAGCCAGGTGAGCGGCAGCACCAGCAGCATCAGCGGCACCCCCACCAGCATCCACTCCCCGAAGCCCACCTCGCGGCCGTACGTCTCGCGCACGAAGCCGGCGAGCAGCGCGTTGGGCGGCGTGCCGATCAGCGTGGCGAACCCGCCGATGCTCGCCGCGTAGGCGATCGCCAGCATCAGCGCCGCCGCGAAGCCCCGCTCCTCCTCGCCCGCCTCGCCGCTCCTGGGCAGCACCAGCTCCGTCACCGAGATGCCGATGGGGAGCATCATCACCGCCGTGGCCGTGTTGCTCACCCACATGCTGATGAACGCGGTGGCGGCCATGAACCCGCCCACCAGGTGCGCGGGGCGCGTCCCCATGGCGCGGATCACGTTCAGCGCGATGCGGCGGTGCAATTCCCAGCGCTGCATCGCCAGCGCCAGCAGGAACCCGCCCATGAACAGGAAGATCAGCGGGTTGGCGTAGGGCGCCGCCGCCGCGTCGATCTTTGCCACGCCCAGCAGCGGGAAGAGCGGCAGGGGGAGGAGCGCCGTCGCGGCGATGGGGACGGCCTCCGTGACCCACCAGGCGGCCATCAGCGCGCCCACGGCGGCCGCGCGCCAGCCGGCGGCGGAAAGGCCGTCGGGGGCGGGGGCCAGGAGCAGCGCGGCGAACAGGAGCGGGCCGAGCACGAGGCCGGCGCGGGGGCGGAGCCCGCGGTCGGCCGCGGCGGGGGGAGGGGTGTGCATGTCGGGGGGATCGCGGTCAGCCCGGCGCGCCCGGCTGCTTCCTGCGCAGCAGGTACGCGGTCTGGTAGAAGTACGCCTCCGGGACCACGGACACGACCTCGAACATGGAGCTCGCCATCCGGGAAAAGTATTCCGTGCCGTAGAAGACCTGCGACAGGTGGTCGCGCCCGATGGAGATCATCCCCGGCGCCGCCCTGGACTCCTCGTAGACCGCCTGGCTGCGCACGTGGCGGGCGAGGGGGGAGGACGGGAACTTTCCGCTCTCGAACAGCCGGATGGTGTGGGTGTCGTGGAGGGTCACGTACAGGCGGCCGTCGGGCGCGAGGATCCGGTGCAGCTCCAGGAGCCACGCGTCGGCCAGGTCGTCGATGTGCGTGAACAGGGAGCCGCAGTAGACGAAGCGGAAGCTCCGGTCCTCGAAGGGGAGGTGCGGGACCTTGGTGTTGGTGGCGAAGTGGAAGGGGGGGCTCAGGTTCGCCCTGCACCAGATGATGTGCTCGGCGCTGATGTCCATCCCCCAGATCTCGCAGGTGGCGGCCAGCTCCACCAGGTGGCGGATCATCCGCCCGGCCCCGCACCCCAGGTCCAGGATCCGGTCGCCCGGCGCGAACGCGAGGCCCGACGCGTACGCCACGTCCAGCATGGTGCGGACGTGGAGCTCGCCGTGGGCCGGGTAGTTGTAGCCCAGCCACAATTCCCGCGGGGGGACGGGGAGCTGGTCCGCGGACCCGACGCGGGCGGGCGCGGGCTCCATGGGCGGGAGGGCGAAGCTCTGCCCCGGCCGGAAGGGAAGGTATGCCATCTCCTGGAACGACGCGGGGGCGTCACGGCGGCGCAGCATGCGCTTCAGCCGGGCGGCCGCCGAGCGGACCCGGGAGCGCGGCGGGTCCGGCGCCTGCCCGCCCGCCTCCTCCACCAGCCGCGAGCCGGTCGCCAGCCACCCGGAGCCGGTCCCGCGGAGCTCCAGCATCCACCCGTACTCGCCGTGGAACCTCTCGCCGGCGACCGTGCCGGCCACGGTGAGCCGGGCCTCGGCGGTCGCCCGGCTCCCGCTCCGCGTCGTCCGCAGCTCCCGGATCTCCATGGAGCGGACCTCGATCTCCGGGGACGCGAGGAGCGCGATCTGGGCGTCCCGGGTGATCGCCTCGCCGCTCGGCTGGGTGCCCCGGTACGCCGGGTCCAGGAGCCGCTCCATGCCCCGTACGTCCCTGGCGGTCGTGCAGCGCCGCCACTCCTCCACGAAGCGCGCGATCTCCGGGTCGACCGGGTTCATCCAGGGGCTGACGGTGCGGGGGTGGCGGTGCGGCCGTGGGCGCGCGGGGCGGCCCGACAGGATAGCGCGCCCCCCGCGGCGGGGCCAGGGCACCGGGAACGGACGACGGGCCGGGAAGTTGCCAAGGTTCTTTACAGCCGGCGCCGAAAATCCCTGCCGTGCTCTCCAGAAGTTCGCACACGGCGCCCCGGCGGCCTCGCATTCCGCCCGCCCCTCTCGCATTCCGCGACACCCATGGCCGAGATCCTCCAGCTCCACCCCGCCCGGGGCGGACCTCCGCCGCCCCCCCGGCGGAGCGCGGCGACCGACCTCCGCGACGCCCCGGAGCGCCCGCGCACGATCCCCGCGCTCCGCATCGTGCGGGCGGAGGCGCCGCGCGACCCGGAGCGCGCCCGGCTGCTGCGCGCGCTGGAGGGCGAGGACGCCGCCGGCGACGCCACGCTGGCGCGGCAGGCCGCGCTGGCGGCGCGGGCGCTGGACGCCGCGTTCGCCCTGGTGTCGCTGGCCGACGGCGAGCGGCACGTGGTGCTCGCCGAGTCGGGGCTGCCGCTGGCGTGGGCCGCCGAGCGGGAGTGGCCGGCCGGGTGGGGGATCTGCCCGCTGGCCGCGGAGGAGGGCGGCGAGCTGGCGCTGGAGGACGTGCGCCGCAGCCGGCGCGCCCGGGAAGCGCGCGCGGCGCGGGAGCTGGGGGTGCTGGCGTACGCCGCCGTCCCGCTGCGGGCGCCGTGCGGGACCACGGTGGGATGCCTGTGCGCCATGGACACCCGGGCGCGCCCCTGGAGCGGGGAGGAGCTGGAGCTGCTGGAGGGGGCGGCCGCGGGCGTCCAGGCCGAGCTCGCCCGCCGCCTGGCCGAGGCCGAGCGGGGCCGCGCCGCGGCCGCGCTGGCCGAGCGCGAGGCGTACCACCGCGCGCTGCTGGAGCACACCCTGGAACTGATCCTGGTGGTGGACGGCGGCGGGCGGGTGCGCTCCATCACCCCCAGCGCCGCCCGGGCGCTGGGCTTCACCCCGGAGGAGCTGGTGGGGCGCAGCGCGCTGGCGCGCGTGCACCCGGACGACCGCCGCCACGTGGGGGCGACCCTCTACACCCAGATGGGCGGGGGGCGGCCGCTGGAGTACCGCGTCCGCCACCGCGACGGCTCCTGGCGCCTGTTCGAGGGGATCGGGCGCGACCTGCGCCACGACCCGGCGGTGGGCGGCATCGTGGTCAACGCGCGCGACGTCACCGAGCGGCGGCGGGTGGAGGAGGAGATCCTCCACCTGGCCGCCTTTCCGCGCAACAGCCCAAGCCCCATCCTGGAGTGCGGCCCGGACGGCGCCCCCGTGTACCTCAATCCCGCCGCCGAGCGCCTGCTGCGCGAGCTGGGCCTGGCCGAGCCCGCGGGCTTCCTCCCGCCGGCGCACGCCGACCTGGTGCGCGCCTGCCTGGAGCACGGCGAGGGCTCGCGCGACGTGGAGGTGCGGGTGGGCGCGCGCGTCCTCGCCTGGACGTACCAGCCCGACCTGCCCGCGGAGACCGTCCACCTGTTCGCGGAGGAGGTCACCGAGCGCAAGCGGGTGGAGGAGCGGCTCCTGCACGACGCGCTGCACGACTCGCTCACCGGGCTCCCCAACCGGCTCTTCTTCATGGAGCGGCTGGGGCAGGCCATGGCCCGCGCGCGGCGCAGCGGCGAGCAGAGCTACGCCGTGCTGTTCATGGACCTGGACCGCTTCAAGCTGGTCAACGACTCGCTGGGCCACCCCGCCGGCGACGAGCTGCTGGGCGGCGTCGCGCGGCGGCTGCGGGGGTGCCTGCGCCCCTCCGACACGGTGGCGCGCTTCGGCGGGGACGAGTTCGCGGTGCTGCTGGAGGACCTCAAGGGCCCGGCCGGCGCCACCCGCGTGGCCGAGCGCATCCAGGGCTCAGTGGCCGCCCCGTTCACGCTGGGCGGGCACGAGGTGTTCACCGGCGCCAGCATCGGCATCGCGCTCCCCTCCGGGCTGGAGGACACCCCGGAGGAGCTGCTCCAGAACGCCGACACCGCCATGTACCGGGCAAAGGCGTCGCGCGACTCCCGCTACGAGGTGTTCGACTGGGGGATGCACGCCGAGCTGCTGGAGCGCCTGCAGACGGAGATGGGGCTGCGCCGCGCCGTGGAGCGCGGCGAGTTCGTCCTCCACTACCAGCCCATCGTGTCGCTGCGCACCGGCCGCATCGCCGGCTTCGAGGCGCTGCTGCGCTGGGACCGCCCGGAGCACGGGCTGGTGTCCCCGGGCGAGTTCATGGAGGTAGCCGAGGAGACCGGGCTGATCCTCCCCATCGGGCGGTGGGTGCTGGGGGAGGCGTGCCGGCGCCTGCGCGCCTGGCAGGACGAGTTCCCCGGCACGCCGCTCTCCGTGAGCGTCAACCTGTCCGTGCGCCAGCTGCGCCAGGAGGGCCTCGCCGAGGAGGTGCGCTCGGCCCTGGAGGCCGCCGGCGTGGACCCGCGCTCCCTGAAGCTGGAGATCACCGAGAGCGTGATCATGGAAAAGGCCGGGGCCGCCGCCGAGTCGCTGGACGCCCTGCGCGCCCTGGGCGTGCAGCTGCACATGGACGACTTCGGCACCGGCTACTCCTCGCTCAGCTACCTGCACCGCCTGCCGCTGCACGCCGTCAAGGTGGACCGCTCCTTCGTGGGCCGCATGGACAGCGACTTCCGCACCGGCCAGCTGGTGAGGACCATCGTCCCCCTGGCCCACACCCTGGGCCTCGCCGTGATCGCCGAGGGCGTGGAGACCCCCTCCGCCCTCGGCATCCTGCGCGGCCTGCGCTGCGAGTACGCCCAGGGCTACCACTTCTCGCTTCCGCTGGAAGCCGAAGGCGTCCGCGCCCTCCTCGCCACCGACCCCAGGTGGTAAAAGCGGCGGACGCCAGCGCAAACCCCGCGTGAGGGATGCGAGCGCGAAGCGGCGAAACCCGGCGGCAGTTTGCCGGGGTTCGCCTCCGTTACGCACGGTTGTATCGTGCGTTACGGAGCCGCAGCCCGACCCCGCGCCAGCGGGGGCACGCCCGACCCCCGCAGTCCATTCTTTGAGTTCAAGCTTGTACTTTCACGAGCCGAAACGTATGCTGAGTGGACACGTGTTCCCCCCGCGCCCCTGAATCCCGCCCCGTGAACGCCTTCCCGGACCCGGTGCTCACCGCGCTGCGCGCGCCCGCCGCCCACCCCGACGCCGCCCTGCCGGAGGGCGAGGGGCTGCTGCGCACCCTGCTGTCCAGCGTGGGCGAGGGCGTGGTGGTGGTTGACCCCGGGCTGCGCTGCCGGGTGTGGAACCGCTTCATGGAGGAGCTCACCGGCATCCCCGAGGCCCACGCCCTGGGCCGCCGGGTGCCGGAGCTGTTCCCGCAGCTGCGCCGCTTCGGCATCGAGGGCCTGTTCGCGCGGGCGCTGGAGGGCGAGACGGTCCGGTCGCCCGACATCCCCTTCCGGGTGCGCCGCACCGGCCGCTCCGGGCTGGCCGCCGGCCGCTACGCCCCGCTGCTGGCGCCGGACGGCGAGGTGCTGGGGGTGATGGCCACCATCCGCGACGTCACCGAGCGGCGCCGGGTGGAGCAGGAGAACCAGCGCCTGGCCGCCTTTCCCCGCGAGACGCCCAACCCGGTGGTGGAGTGCGACGCGCGCGGGGCGATCGTGTACGCCAACCCGGCCGCGGAGCTGGCGGCGGCGGAGGCGGAGACCCCGCTGGTGGGTCTGCTCCCCTCCGGGCACGCCCAGCTGTCCCGCGCCGCGCTGGAGACCGGCCGCGGCTTCCGCAGCGTGGAGGTGGCGGTGGGCGGGACCATCCTGTCGTGGACCTACCACCCGCACCCCGCGCTGGGGGTGGTGCACCTGTTCGCGGAGGACATCACCGGCCGCCGCGGGGCGGAGGAGCAGCTGCGCCACGAGGCGCTGCACGACCCGCTCACCGGCCTCCCCAACCGGCACCTGTTCCTGGAGCACCTGGCCCGCGCGCTGCTGCGCGCCCGGGAGCGCCCCGACTTCCTGTTCGCGGTGCTGTTCCTGGACCTGGACCGCTTCAAGGTCATCAACGACTCGCTGGGCCACCACGTGGGCGACCGGCTCCTGTCGGTGGTGGCCGGGCGGCTGCGGGGGTGCCTGCGCGCCGCGGACACGGTGGCCCGCTTCGGCGGCGACGAGTTCGCGCTGCTGCTGCCCGACATCGCCGGGGCGGCCACGGCCGCCGAGGTGGCGGAGCGGATCCAGCGCGCCATCTCCGAGCCGGTGAACCTGGACGGGTACGAGGTGTTCACCTCCGCCAGCATCGGCATCGCGCTCTCCTCCGCCGACTACGGCCAGCCGGAGCACCTGCTCCGCAACGCCGACATGGCCATGTACCGCGCAAAGGCCGCGGGGACGGGCCGCCACGAGACCTTCGACCGGGCCATGCACGCCCAGGCGCTGCTCCGCCTGCAGCAGGAGACGGAGCTGCGGCACGCCCTGGAGCGCGGGGAGATGCGCCTGCTCTACCAGCCCATCGTGGCGCTGGACACGGGCCGGGTGGAGGGGTTCGAGGCGCTGATCCGCTGGGAGCACCCGGAGCGGGGGACGGTGCCCGCCGGCGAGTTCGTGCCGCTTGCCGAGGAGACGGGGATGATCCTCCCCGTGGGCCGCTGGGTGCTGGAGGAGGCGTGCCGCCAGCTGCGCGAGTGGCAGGACGACTTTCCCGGCGTCCCGCTCGCCATCAGCGTCAACCTGTCGGTGAGGCAGTTCGAGCAGCCGGACCTGGCGGAGCAGGTGGAGGGCGCGCTGGCCGCCTCCGGCGCCGACCCGCGCGGGCTGCGGCTGGAGGTCACCGAGAGCGTGCTGGTGCAGAGCCCGGAGTCCACCGCCGCGGTGCTGGCCCGCTTCCGCGCCCTGGGGATCGGGGTGCACATGGACGACTTCGGCACCGGCTACTCGTCGCTGGCGCTGCTGCACACGCTGCCGCTGGACGCGCTCAAGATCGACAGGTCCTTCGTGCGGCGCATCGGCGCGGCGGAGGAGGACGCCGCGCCCGTGGTACGGACCATCGCGGCGCTGGCGGGTAGCCTGGGACTTGCAACGATCGCCGAGGGGGTGGAGACCCCGGAGCAGCTCCGCGCCGTGCGCGAGCTGGGGTGCGGCTCGGCGCAGGGGTACCTGTTCGCCCGCCCGGTGGCCGCCCCCGAGGCCCGCGCCCTGCTGGAGGCCGCCCCCCGCTGGTGACGGGGGCGCCTCCCCGGCCTCCCCCGCTTCGAGCGCGCACGTCCCCGCACCCGGCCGCACCATGCACCCGCTCCTCCGGCGCCTTTTCGAAGAGCACCTCGGCCAGGGCACGGCGCTCCCGCCGGGGTGGGGGCCCTTCCTGGCGGCGGTGGACCGCGCCTGGGGCGGCGGCGAGGCGGGCGGCGAGGAGCCCGCGGTGGGCGAGGCCACCTTCCGCGCCCTCGCCGAGACCATCTCCGCCGCCGTGTTCGTGTACCGCGGCACCCGCTACGTGTACGTCAACGCCGCCGCCACCGCGCTCACCGGCTACACCGCCGAGGAGCTGCTGGGGATGGAGTTCTGGCAGCTGGTGCACCCCGACCACCGCGACGTGATCCGCGAGCGGGGGCTGGCCCGGCAGCGCGGCGAGCGGGTCCCCTCCCGCTACGAGTTCCGCATCGTGCGCAGCGACGGCGAGGAGCGCTGGGTGGACTTCACTTCGGCCACGGTGCAGTACGGGGGCGAGCCGGCCGCGCTGGGCACCGCCTTCGACGTCACCGACCGCCGCCGCGCCACCGACGAGCTGCGCCGCCAGCTGCTCACCCTGGAGAACCTGTCCGACGCGGTGGTGCAGACCGACGGGGACGGCCGCATCGTGGGCTGGAACCCGGCCGCCGCGCGCCTCTACGGCTTCGCGGAGGCGGAGGCGCTGGGGCGGACGCCGGAGCTGTGGCTCCCCCCGGGAGACGCCGACACGGTGATCCCGGAGATCCTGGACGCGGTGGACCGGGAGGGGCGCTGGTCCGGCGAGATCCGCTTCGTGCGGCGCGACGGGAGCAGCGGGATCACGGAGACCACCGTGGTCCCGGTGCTGGACGAGCGGGGGCGCCGGGCGGGGACGCTGGGCGTCAACCGCGACGTCACCGAGCGGCGCCGCGCCGAGGCCGCGCTGCGGGAGAGCGAGGAGCGCTACCGCGCCCTGTTCGAGGAGTCGCGCGACGCCATCTACATGACCGGCGAGGCCGGGCGCTTCGAGGCGGTCAACCAGGCTTCGCTGGAGCTGTTCGGCTACGCGCGCGAGGAGATGCTGGGGATGGAGCTGCGCGACCTGTGCGTGGACCCCACGGACTGCGAGCGGATGGACGCCGAGATCGAGCGCGCCGGCTCCGTGCGCGACCACGAGGTGCGGCTGCGCCGCAGCGACGGCGGGGTGGTGGACTGCCTGATGTCCGCCACCCGGCGCTCCGGCGGCCGCGGCGGCGCCGTGCAGGGCATCGTCCACGACATCTCCGAGCGCAAGCGCGCCGAGGCCCAGCTCGCCTACGGCGCCTTCCACGACCCGCTCACCGGCCTCCCCAACCGCGCCCTGTTCCTGGACCGCCTGGCCCAGGCGGTGGAGCGGGTGCGCCGCCAGGGCGGCGCCGCCCTGGCGGTGCTGTTCCTGGACCTGGACCGCTTCAAGGTCATCAACGACTCGCTGGGCCACGGCACCGGCGACGAGCTGCTCCGCGCCCTGGGCGCGCGCCTGGGCGAGGCGCTGCGCCCCGGCGACACGGCCGCCCGCTTCGGCGGCGACGAGTTCACCGTGCTGCTGGAGGGCGTGTCCGACGCGCTCACCGCCACGCACGTGGCGCAGCGCATCCTGGACTCGCTGGCCCGCCCCTTCCACCTCAGCCGCAGCGAGGTGTACACCACCGCCAGCGCCGGCATCGCCCTGCACACCGGGGGCGCCGCCTCGCCCGAGGAATTGCTGCGCAGCGCCGGCACCGCGCTGGGCCGGGCCAAGGCGCGCGGCCGGGCCCGCTGCGAGGTGTTCGACCGGGCCATGCACGCGGAGGCCATGGACCGCCTGCAGATGGAGATGGACCTGCGCTTCTCCGCCGAGCGTGGCGAGCTGCGCCTGGTGTACCAGCCGGTGGTGTCGCTCCTGGACGGGGGCGTGTCCGGCTTCGAGGCGCTGCTGCGCTGGGAGCACCCCGTGCGCGGCCGGGTGCTCCCCGAGCAGTTCGTCCCGGTGGCGGAGGAGACGGGGCTGATCGTCCCCATCGGCGAGTGGGTGCTGGAGGAGGCGTGCCGGCAGCTGCGGCGCTGGCGGGAGCGCTTCCCCGGGCGCCGGGTCACGGTGGGCGTCAACCTGTCGCCGCGGCAGTTTTCCCGGCCGGAGCTGGTGGACCGGGTGCGCGAGATCCTGGCGGACACCGAGGTGGAGCCCTCGGCGCTGCGGCTGGAGATCACCGAGAGCCTCCTCATCGAGCACGCCGGGCCCACGGCGGCCATGCTGGGGCGGCTCCGCGACGCGGGGGTGGGGCTGTGCATGGACGACTTCGGCACCGGCTACTCGTCGCTCAGCTACCTGCACCGCTTTCCGCTGGACACGCTCAAGATCGACCGCTCGTTCGTGATGCGGGTGGGGAACGGGGGCGACGCGGAGCCCATCGTCCGCACCATCGCGGCGCTGGCGCACAACCTGGGGCTCACCGTGGTGGCCGAGGGGGTGGAGACGCCGGCCCAGCTGGAGGAATTGCGGGGGCTGCGTTGCGAGTACGCGCAGGGGTACCTGTTCTCGCGGCCCCTGGACGCGGAGGACGCGGACCGGCTGCTGGAGGACGACCCGCGCTGGTGAGGTTCGTTTCCTGGATCTTCTGCCGTGGGCCGCTCCGGAGCCGGACGATACTGCCGTCCGTCTCCTGCGCGGGCTCCGCGAGCCTCCTCGGTCGGCACGGAACTGCTGTGCCGACGCTGCGGGGTCTCACTGCGCCGGAGGGAGCCAGCCGAAACAACCCGGCCGTCTCCCTCCGTACAGCTTCATGTGGGTACTGCGGGAACTGCGAAAAACCTTCTTCCTTCGGCCGCCACATGTCCATCTTCGGCATCTTCCGCCGCGATCCCATGCGCGACTGGCCGGAGTGCAGGCCGGTGCCGCTCGTGTTCGACCTGTCGCGGGGGGAGCTGAACGGGATCCCGTTCGAAGCCCCTACGGAACGGCTGCGGGGGCTCGGGCGTCCGGCCGCGTTCAGGGAGCTGTCCCCTCACTCCAGAGCCGCGTGCTACCCGGCCCTGGGCCTGGAGATCGAGCTCTCCACGGCCCGCTCCCCGGAATGGGTGGAATCGTTCGTCTGCCTCTTCCGGCCGCCCGGCGCGGATCCCCGCGCCGGGAAGGGGGCTGCGCCCCGGTCCTGCGAGATCGTGCTCCAGCCCGAGGAGGGGGAGGGCGTCCGCGTCACCGCCGGCACCACGCTGCAGGAGGCCGAGAGACACTTCGGCAGGGGCGCCCTCCACGCGGACGAGGACGGCTCCGTGCTGCAGGCGACGGCGGGCGGCGTGTGGCTCTACTTCGACTTCGACTCGGGCGGCCGCCTGCGCATCCTCGAGATCGAGCACCCCGACGACCCCGAGGAACACATGAGCCGTTCGCGTTCCGATCCGTACTGAGCACTCCGCGGCATCGCGCCCGTGGGCTCCGCCGGAGGGAGGCACCGGAAGCTGCACCAGGTGTCTCCCTCCGTACCGCTTCATGGGGATATTGCTGGATCCGCGGACCGCCACACCACCCTCCGCCTCATGTCCATCCTCGACTACTTCCGGCGTGACCCCACCCACGACTGGCCGGAGTGCAGGCCGGTCCCCCTCGTCTACGACCTCGCGCGCCGGGAGCTGAACGGCATCCCGGAGGGCGCGCCCGTGGAGCGGCTGCGGGCGCTCGGGAGGCCGGGCAACCGCAAACCCTCGTGGATCGGGATCTTCGCCTACCCGCGCCTGGGGATCCAGGTCCACCTCGGCGCCGACCACGTGCGATCCGTCGCCTGCGTGTTCCAGGCGAATGCCGCGAACACGGAGATCGAGGGCCACCCCGACTTTCGGCCCTGCGCGATCGAGCTTCGCACGGGCGGCGGAGAGCGCGTCCGCGTCACCGCCGACACCCGCCGGGACGAGATCGAGCGCCGGTTCGGCCCGCTCGCGCTCGACGCGCCGGAGCCCGCCCTTCCCATCCTGCGCGCCGACGTGGACGGCGTGTGGCTGGACTTCGAGTTCGGCTCCGACGGGCGCCTGCGCATCCTCGACATCGAGCCCGAGCCGCCCGGCGAGTCGTGACGCCGCCGTTCGGAGCGGCCGATCACGGGATCGTTGCCATTCCGCTAATTGTCGTGTAACGTGCCCTACGATCTCGCGCCCCGATGTGTTCGCGAGCGGTACCCGTACCCGGAGGACGTCAATGAGCCGTTCGTTCATCGCCCTGCGCCGCGCGCTGTTCTGCGACTCCTGCGCGATCGTGTTCGGCTTCGGGGCGAGCCAGGCGCTCGCCACGCCCCCGCAGTCCAGCGACGACGGCACCTGCCTGTACGGCGACCCGGGCGCGCGGGCGTACTGCCGCAGCTGGTGCCAGTCGCAGTCGCTCGAATACCGGGACGGGACCTGCACGCGCTTCGGGTTCTGCGCCTGCCTTTGACCAGGACGAAGCCGGCCCCGCGCCTCGGAAGAGAGCGGGCCGGCTTCTTCGCTGTGCCCCCGTCCGCGGGATCGGGGCCGACCAGCCTCCCGCGTCGTACCCGGCGGAGGGAGGCTGCACCCCACACCCGGAGGACGTCATGAGCCGTTCGTTCATCCACCTGCGCCGGGCGCTGTTCGGCGTCTCCTGCACGGTCGTGTTCGGCTTCGGGGCCACGCAGGCGTTCGCGATGCCGGACCAGGCGGCGCGGAGGACGCTGCACTGCCTGCGGCATGTGACCGATCCCCAGCCGTACTTCACACCGTTCTGTGACGATGCGTGCAACGGGGGACCCGGCAGAGGCTACTGCGACGCGGAGGGGGTGTGCCAGTGCGTCTAGTCGGGAGCCGGCAGGCACGGCAGGACCCGGTGAGCGGTTCGCTCGGTCAACATGGGAGTGCTGCTGGACGTGAGCGTGACTGGAACGGCTCCTGTTCGGAGAAAGGCCGTTCCGGTCGCAGAGGGAGAATCGCACCTCGCACCCGGAGGACGTCATGAGCCGCTCGCTTTCTTACCTGCGCCGGGGGCTTCTCGGCGCCTCCTGTGCCGCCGTGTTCGGGTTCGGCGTTTCGCAGGCGCTCGCATCTCCAGTGCAGGCATCCGTCAACCAGTGCAAACCAGAAATGGTGGAATACTGCAATTCGTGGTGCCCCCCGCCCGGAGGGGATTGTTGGATGACGGGAGCCGGTCCCCAGTGTGCTTGCTACTGACCGGACCCGCGTTCCGGGAGACCCTGCGGCGGGTGCCGCTTCCGCATCTCCGTCTTCAGACCGGAGGACCCGATGACCCGTTCGTTCATCCACCTGCGCCGGGCCCTGTTCGGCGTCTCCTGCGCGATCGTCATGGGGGCCGGGGCCTCCGAAGCGGTCGGTCATCCCGGAGCATCGCCCAGGGTGACCAGCTGCCCCGCGACCGGGGACGACTATGCGTACGCGTACTGCAACTACTCGTTGAAGTGCGGCCCCACCGGGGGTGGGTACTGTTCGGCGCAGGGGTGGTGCAAGTGCGGCCCGTTGCCCTGACACGGGCGCGCCCTGTCGAAAGCAGCTGCCGTACGCTGCGCTCGAATCCGCTTCACGATGTCGCGCCCGTGCCACACGCGGGCTCCACTCACACCCGGAGGACGTCATGAGCCGTTCGCTTTCCTACCTGCGCCGGGGGCTCCTCGGCATCGCGTTCGTGGGCTGCATGGGCTTCGGTGCCGCCGTCACGCTCGCGGAGTCGCAGGCGAGCCCGTCCGCTGGCGCACGTGCATGTCCCGCATCGGCACCGATCCCGTGTCCGTGCCTGGGGCCGGGCAAGTGCGTGGCAACTCCCGACCTCTGCCCGTGCGCCTAGCGACCGGGAGAGCAAGGAAGCCGGCCCGCGCTGTCGACGCCGCTGCAGCAAATCGGCCCCACACCTGGAGGGTGTGGGGCCGCTCGATCTACTTCCGAACGAAAAGCCCGGCGGGTGCCGGATCAGACGGCGGCGTGGGAGCCAAGCCGGGTGAGCAGCTCCGCGAGCTGCGCCTGCTCTTCAGGTGACAGACCGCTGAGCAGGTCGGCCTCCGCCTCCGCCTGGGCGCGGGCGCCGGCGTGGTAGGCGCGGAGGCCGTCCTCGGTGAGCGTGGCGAGCACGCTGCGGCGGTCGCCGGGGTCGGGGACGCGGCGCACCAGGCCGTCGGCCTCCAGCCGGTCCACCAGCTGGGTGACGTTGGAGCGCACGCACGACAGGCGCTCCGCGAGCTGCCCCAGGGGGAGCGACTCGCCGGCCGCAACCAGGTGGCGCAGCACGCCCATCTTGGCCAGCGAGAGCCCCACGGGCTCCAGGCTGCGCTCGATCCGGTCGCCGACGCCGGACCCCGTGTGCAGGATCCGCAGCGCCAGCGAAGTCGCGCCGCAAGGCTTGGTGTCTTCCCACTCGTTCATCCCTGAAAATTGCCGCTGTACGCCGCTCCGGTCAAGGCGCGGCGAGGGGCTCCGCGTCCACCCCGCCGGGTGGCCGTCCGCACGAAACCCTTGACTTCCGGTTTGCTAATACGTATTAGCAAGTATGTCCACGTCCTCTCCCCGCCCGGTCACCGCCCACGACGTCGCCCGCGCGGCCGGGGTGTCCCAGGCGACGGTGTCGCTGGTGATGGGGGGGAACCAGCGGGCGCGCATCGCCGCCGCGACGCGGGAAAAGGTGCTGCGGGCCGCGGAGGAGCTGGGGTACCGCCCCAACATCCTGGCGCGGGGGCTGGTGCGGGGGAGGTCGTACGCGCTGGGGGTGATCGTCCCCGACCTGGCGAACCCGTTCTTCCTGGACGTGGTGCGGGGGATCGAGCGGGTGGCGGCGGAGGCGGGGTACGCCGTGCTCCTGTGCGACGCGCGGGACACCCCGGCGGCGCGGCACCTGGAGGCGCTGCGGGCGCGGCAGATCGACGGGGTGATCCTGGACCCGTCCGGCGCCGACTCGCTCCCGGGCGACGCGCTCACGGACCTCAACGTGGTGGTGGCCGACCGCCCCGCCGACCGCTTTCCCGGGGTGGCGAGCGACGCCGAGGCTGCGGGGCGCCTGGCCGCCGAGCACCTGCTGGGGCTGGGGCACACGGAGGTGGCCTTCATCGGCCCGGCCAGCGAGGAGCACGCCTTCCGGATGCGCGAGCGCGGCTTCGCCCGGGCGCTGCGCGCCGCGGGGGTGGCCCTCCCCTCCCCCCGGCTGCGGCGCGCCCCGGCCACGGTGGCCGGCGGCGAGGCGGCGATGCGGGCCCTGCTGGCGCAGAAGGCCGCCCGCCCCACGGGAGTCTTCTGCGCCAACGACCTTGCGGCGCTGGGCGCGCTCAAGGCGTGCGCCGCCGCCGGCGTGCCGGTCCCCGGGGCGATGTCGGTGGTGGGGTGCGACGACATCGAGATGGCCCGCGTGGTCACGCCCGAATTGACCACCGTCGCCGTCCCCGCCCGCGAGCTGGGCGCCCGCGCCGCCCGCCTCCTCCTCCGCCAGATCGAGGGGAAGCCGGAGGCGAGGCCGGGCAGGCTGCTCCCCGTGAGGCTGGTGGCGAGGGGCACCACCGCGGCGCTTGAGGAGAGAGGGAACAGGGAATAGGGAACAGGGAACAGCCTGCAACGGCAGCGACGACCGACCGGCGTTGCAGTTCCGATAGTTCCCAGAATCTGTTCGGAGGGAGACAGGCCGTCTGTTTGGCCTGGCTCACTCCGGCGGAGGGAGACAGCGGGGCAGTTTCCGCTGGCTCCCGGAGCCCGCGTAGGAAACAGGCCGGCTGTTTGGCCTGGTTCCGGAGCGGCCCCACGAAGCACTCACTCGAACAAGATCTCCATGCGCCACGCAGTCATCACCGGCACCGGCTCGTTCGTCCCGGAGCGCGTCCTCGGCAACGCGGAGCTGTCGCGCATGCTGGGGGAGGACGTGGACGACTTCGTCCGGGGCACGCTGGGGATCGAGGAGCGGCACGTGTGCGGGCCCGGCGAGTCCACCGCCGACCTGGCGGAGGAGGCGGCGCGCCGGGCGCTTGCCGACGCTCGCGTCGGGCCGGAGGACGTGGACCTGCTGATCGTCTCCACCGACACGCCGGAGTACGTGTCGCCCGCCACCTCGTCGGTGCTGCACGGGCGGCTGGGGATGCCGGGGCGCACCGGCACCTTCGACGTCAACAGCGCCTGCGCCGGCTTCGCCACGGCGCTGGACGTGGCTTGGAAGTACCTGCGCGCCGACGAGCGCTACGGGCGGGTGCTGGTGGTGGCCGCGTACGCCATGAGCAAGTTCCTGGACTACGCCGACAAGAAGACGGCCACCATCTTCGCCGACGGCGCGGGCGCCGTGGTGCTGGAAGCGTCCCGGGAGCCGGGGATCCTGGCCTCCGAGCTGTTCGCGGACGGCACGCTCGCCGACGGGATGGGGGTGTTCGCCGGGGGGACGGCCGAGCCGGTCACCGAGGAGGTGCTCCGAGACGGCACGCGCAACCGGCTGCGCTTCGTCCGCAAGTACCCGAAAGAGGTCAACGAGGAGGGGTGGCCGCGCATCGTCCGCTCCGTCCTGGGCCGCATCGGCGAGGGGGTGGAGGACGTGGACCTGTGGCTGTGGACGCAGGTCAACCGCTCCACCATCCAGACGGTGATGGAGCGGCTGGGCGAGCCCATGGACAAGGCGCACACGGTGATGGGCAAGTGGGGATACACCGGCTCCGCCTGCCTCCCCATGGCGCTGGACGACGCCGCGCGCGCCGGCCGCCTGAACCCCGGAGACCTGGTGGTGCTCACCGGCTCGGGGGCGGGGCTCTCCATGGGGTGCGTGGCGCTGCGCTGGACGCGGAACGGCAACGGGAACGGAAGCGGGAGGCACGGCCATGAGTGAGACCGCGCTCTCCGTCTTCCTGGAGCGCGTGGAGCGCTACGGCGACCGCGTCGCCTTCCGCGTGCTGGCCGCGGGCGGCGCCCCGCGCGACGAGGCCGTCACCTGGCGGCAGTGGGGCGAGGACGCCCGCCGCTTCGCCGCGGCGCTGGTGGCCTCCGGGCACCGGCCGGGGGAGGCGGTGGCCGTGTTCGCGGGAAACCGGCCGCTCTGGCCGGTGGCGGACCTGGGGATCCTGATGGCGGGCGGCGTGGCCGTGGGCGTGTACCCCACCAGCAGCCCCGAGCAGCTCCGCCGCCTCCTTGCCGACTCCGGCGCCGTGGTGCTGGTCGTCGACACCGCGGAGCGGCTGGCGACGGCCACCCAGGTGCGGACCGGCGCGCCGCGGCTGCACACCGTGGTGTGCGAGCGGCTGCGCCCCTCGCGCACCTGGACGCTGGGGTGGGACGCCTGGCTGGCGCGCGGCTCCCGCGCCCTGGCCCGCGGGCGCGGCGTGGCCGACGAGCTGGAGCGGCGCGCCGCCCGCCAGGGCCCGGACGACGTGGCGCTGCTCGTCTACACCTCCGGCTCCACCGGCGAGGCCAAGGGCGCCCGCATCACCCACCGCTACCTGCTGGACTCCGCGCTTTCCATCCGCGAGGCGCTGGGGCTGACCGAGGACGACACCAGCCTGTCCTTCCTCCCCTTCTGCCACGGCGCGGAGCGCGTCTTCGGGCTGTACACGCGCATCGTCTGCGGGATGGAGGCGGGGCTGGTGGAGGACCACGCCCGCGTCTGGGAGGCGGCGCGCGCCTACGCGCCCACCGTGTTCGGCGGGCTGCCGCGCTTCTACGAGAAGGCGTACGAGGCGCTGCGCGCGGAGCAGGAGCGCGCCCCCGCGGAGGAGAGCGCACGTTGGAACCGCACGCTGGCATTGGGGCGCGAGCGCTCGCGGCTGCGCCAGGCGGGCGAGCCGGTGCCCGCCGAGCTGGAGGCGGAGTGGCGGGAGGCGGGGGCGCCGCTGTTCGAGCGGGTGTCGGCGCTGTTCGGGGGGCGGGTGCGGCGGGCCACCTCGGGCGGGGCCACGCTGCCGCGCGCGGTGGCGGAGCACCTGGACGCGCTCGGGCTCACGGTGCTGGGCGCCTACGGGATGACCGAGCACCTGTGCGTGGCCTTCAACCGGCCGGACCGCTACACCCTGGACTCCTCCGGCCCGCCCATGCCGGGCACCGAGCTGCGCATCGCCGCGGACGGCGAGGTGTGGGTGCGGCGCGGTCCGCTCACCTTCGACGGCTACCACGGCCGCCCGGAGGCCACCCGCGACGCCTTTTCCGCGGACGGCGAGTGGCTGCTCTCCGGCGACCTGGGCGAGATCGGCGCGGACGGCTGCCTGCGCATCACCGGGCGCAAGAAGGAACTGATCGCCCTGTCCAGCGGCAAGAAGGTGGCGCCGCTCCCCATCGAGGCGCTGCTGGTGCAGGACCCCTGGATCGGCCAGGCGATGCTGTACGGCGAGGGGAGGCACTTCGTCACCGCGCTGCTGGCGCTGCGCCGCCCGGTGGTGGAGGCGTGGGCCGCGGAGCGGGGGATCGGGGGCGGCTTCCACGCCCTGCTGTCGCACCCGGAGGTGACCGCCCGCGTGCAGGCCGCGGTGGACCGCGTCAACGCCGGCCTGTCCCGCCCCGAGCAGGTGCGCCGCTGGACCCTGCTGGAGCGCGAGCTCACCGCCGAGGAGAACGAGCTCACCCCCACGCTCAAGCTGCGCCGCCCCGTCGTCGCGGACCGCTACCGCGACCGGATGGAAGCCCTCTACTCGTGACCCTCATGTCCAAGCGAAGCGCGCTCGCCGGCCTCGTCCTGTCCACCCTGCTGATCGCGGCGGGGTACGCCTCCGCCTTCCTCCCCGGCGACCCGCCGGCGTGGGCGCCCTGGGCGCTGGCGATGGGGACCGCCCTGATCATGGTGGCCTCCATGGCGCTGGGCGCGGCGCGGCGCGGCGGGATCGGGCGGCTGGCGCTCCCCTTCGCGGGGGTGTTCCTGATCCTGGCCGGCGGCTTCGGCGCCGCGCTGGCGATGCCCGGCGCCGACGCGGCCGACACGGCGCTCTGGCTGGGGCTGCCGCCGCGCGCGGCGATCGTGCTGTACGGCATCGGCCTGCTCCCGCTCCTCTTCCTCCCGCTGGCGTACGCCCTGACCTTCGACGAGATGACGCTGAGCGAGGCCGACCTGGCCCGCGTCCGCGACGCCGCCCGCGCCCTGGCGCCGGCCGGGAGCGCCCCCGGGGCGGAGCCCGCCGCGGTGGAGGCGGCCCGGTGACGGCCGCGGCGATCTTCCAGACGGCGGACCTGCCGCCGCTCACCCAGCCCGTCATCGTGGCGGTGGCGGTCGTGTACTTCGCGATCGTGGCGGCGATCGGGGCGTGGGCCACGCGGCGCACCCGCTCCGCCGCCGACTTCTTCGTGGCCGGCGAGGGGATCGGGCTGCTGGCGCTGACGCTGGCGGCCATGTCGGCCACGCTCTCGGGCTTCGCCTTCATCGGCGGGCCGGGGCTGGTGTACGGCACCGGCCTGGGCGCCATGTTCCTGCTGCTCCCCGCCTCCATCACCTCGTCGCTGGGCGCCTGGATGCTCGCCAAGCGCATGCGGCTGCTGGGCGAGGTGCGGGGGCTGATCACCGTGCCGGACGCCATCGGCGCGCGCTACCGGTCGCCCGCGGCGCAGGGGCTCTCGGCGGTGGCGATCCTGCTGGCGGTGATCGGCTACATGGCCACCAACATCCTGGCCCTGGGGCTGGTGATCGACGCCATCTTCGGCATCGGGCTGGGACCGGGGATCTGGCTGGGGATGGGGATCGTGCTGGCGTACTCGGTGGCGGGGGGGATCCTGGCCGGCGTGTACACCGACGTCTTCCAGGGGACGCTGATGGCGGTGGCCTCGGTGCTGGTGTTCGTGTTCACCCTGCGCGTGGGCGGCGGGATGGAGGGGCTGTCGCGCACCCTGCTGGCCGCCGACCCGGAGTTCCTGGGCCCCTGGGGGAAGATGGGCCCCATGGCGGCGCTGTCGCTGTTCTTCGTGTTCGGGATGGGCTCGCTGGGGCAGCCGCACGTGGTCCACAAGTTCTACATGCTCCGGGACCCGCGGAAGCTGAAGTGGTACCCCATGCTGGTGACCGTCGCCCTGCTGGTCACCATGCTCCTGTACTTCGGGGTGGGCGTGGCGACGAAGGCGCTGGTGGTGGAGGGGAGGATGGAGCCGCTGGCGCGCCCGGACGACGCCACCCCGCTCTTCCTGCTCCGCTTCACCCCCGTGCTGCTGGCGGCGCTGGTCTTTTCCGGCGTGGCCGCGGCGATCATGAGCACGGTCAACTCGTTCATGAACATCGGCGCGGCGGCCGTCACCCACGACATCCCCGTGGCGCTGGGCCGCAGGGTGGGCAACGAGCTGCGCTGGGGCCGCATCTCCACCGTGGCGATCTCCGTGGTCGCCGCCGCCCTGGCCCAGGCCTCGGGCGCGCTGGTGGCCTTCCTGGGGATCTTCGGCTGGGGCCTGTTCGCCAGCACCCTGGTCCCCGCCCTGGCCATCGGCCTCAACTGGGAGGGCGCCACCCGCGAGGGCGCCGTGGCCTCCATCGGCACCGGCCTGTTCGTGACGCTGGTCTTCGAGACGCTCGCCTACTTCCGGATGTACAGCTTCCCCACCGGCGTGACCGTCTCCGGGGCCGCGCTGGTGCTCTCCATCCTGGTCTTCTTCGGCGTCTCCTGGCTGACCCGCAAGGGCGCCGGCGCCGTGATCGATCCGGACGTGAAGCTGGTGATGGAGGTGTAGGGCGGGCCCGCCCTCACCCGGCTCGCTTGAGGCTCGCCACCCTCTCCCAATTCTGGGAGAGGGGACAACGGCGGGGGTCGAGCCGAGCCCAGGCAGTGACGCTGCACGCTGCGCGTGCACCGAATGAAGCAGGCTGTCCCCTGTAACCTGTTCCCTGTTCCCTAGCTTTTCCATGCGCTTCCAAGACCTCCACGTCGGCCAGTCCGCGACGCACGCCAAGACGGTCACCGAGGCCGACGTGGTCCTGTTCGCCGGGGTCACGGGCGACTTCAACCCGGCGCACCTGGACCAGGTCTACGCCGAGAAGAGCCGCTTCGGGGGGCGCATCGCGCACGGGATGCTGAGCGCGGGCTTCATCTCCGCCGCGCTGGCGATGCGGCTTCCCGGGCCGGGCACCATCTACCTGTCGCAGTCGCTGCGCTTCCTGCGCCCCGTCCGCATCGGCGACACGGTGACGGCGCGGGTGGAGGTGGCGGAATTGTTCCCCGCGAAGCGCCGGGTGCGGCTGCTCACCGCCTGCTCCAACCAGCACGGCGAGGCGCTGGTGGACGGCGAGGCCATGGTGATGCTCCCGGAGGACGAGGGATGAGCCCCGCGCGCCGCATGCACCCCCGGGGCGAGCGCTCGCCCCCGTAGCCCGCCCTGCGGCCCCGACGCACGGGCCGCCGTGCGTCCCGCTGTTCGACAAACGATCGATCCGTCCGCGCGCCCGCCACACCGGACGCGCACCTGTCCCCACACCGTGGAGGGTTGGTCCCATGAACCGACGCAGCACCCCGCGCCCCCGCCGGCGCTCCGCACTGCTGCTGGCGCTGCTGCTGGCGCTCTTCCCCGCCCTCGCCGCCGCCCAGGGGACGGTGCGGGGCACCGTGGCCGGCGACGAGGGCGCCGCGCTGGCCGGCGCGCAGGTCTCCGTGGCCGGCACCCGGCTGACGGCGGCCACAAACGCGCAGGGCGCGTTCACGCTGGTGAACGTTCCCGCCGGCACGCACCAGCTGCGCGTGTCGCTGGTGGGCTACCGCACGGCCACCCAGAGCGTGGAGGTCCGCGCCGGCGAGGAGACGCTGGTGGCCGTGGCGCTCACGCAGAACCCGGTGGAGCTGGACGCGATGGTGGTGTCGGCCTCGCGGCGCGCCGAGCGCATCACCGAGGCGCCGGCCACCGTGACCCGCATCGGGCCGGAGGTGCTGGAGAACGCCGTGGGCAACTCGTTCGTGGGCGCGCTCAAGCAGGCCAAGGGGCTGGACTTCATCCAGGTGGGCGCCACCAGCGTGGCGATCAACGCCCGCGGCTTCAACTCGTCGTTCAACAACCGCATGCTGATGATGGAGGACGGCCGCATCTCCGTCCTCCCCGAGAACGGCCTGCCGGTGGGGCAGTTCACCGCCACCCCCAAGGTGGACCTGGCCGGGCTGGAGGTGATCGTGGGCCCGGGCGCGGCGCTGTACGGCGCGGACGCCAGCAACGGCGTGCTCACGCTGCAGACCAAGGACCCGCGCGAGTTCCCCGGCACCACCGTGGAGGTGACCGGCGGCAACAGGAGCTACAAGGACGTGCAGCTGCGCCACGCGGGCGTGTTCGGCGACTGGGGCTACAAGGTGTCGGGCGAGTACCAGGACGCGGACGACTGGTCCAACCAGCTGCGCTACGGCGCCACGGGCGCCATCCCCGAGGTGGGCGTGGGCGGCGAGGTGGACTGGACCTCGCGGGTGTCGCGCGGCAGCGGCGCGCTGGTGCGCTACTTCGGCGAGGGGCGGGCGGAGGTGAGCGGCGGGATGAGCCGCACCGACGGCGTGGGCCAGACCAACGTGGGGCGCAACCAGCTGGACGGCTGGCTCTACAACTTCGTGCAGGCCCGCGTGGAGACGCCGCGCTGGTACTTCACCGCCTACCGCACGCAGAGCAAGTCGGGCGACTCGTACGCCATCAACCGCTTCTCGGAGGCGAAGGCGCTCCCCGCCAACGCCGGCAAGACGGACGAGGAGCTTCGGCTGATGTCCGACTGGCCCAGCGACGGCCAGCTGTACGCCGCCGAGCTGCAGAACAACTTCCAGCTCCGCCCGGTGCTCAACACCCGCTTCGTGTGGGGCGTGCAGGGCCGGCGCGACGTGGTGAGCAGCGACCGCCAGTGGCTCAGCGACAACCTCACGGGCGAGGACATCGGCATCACCCAGTACGGCGTGTACGCGCAGACGGAGACGCCGCTCCTCCCCTCGCTGCAGCTGCTGCTGGCCGGCCGCTACGACAACCACGAGCGCTACGACGCGCAGTGGAGCCCCAAGGCCGGGCTGGTGTTCACCCCGGTGCAGGGCCAGTCGGTGCGCGTCACCTACAACCGCGCCTTCAAGTCGCCCACCATCCTGCAGACGGACTTCTTCATCCCCGACTTCGCGGTGGTGACGCCCACCATCCGCGTGGGGGTGTACGGCAACACCCGGGGCTTCACCACCCGCGCCGCCAACGGCACCGAGACGTTCTACGACCCGCTGGTGCCGGAGGAGAACCAGACCTGGGAGGTGGGCTACAAGGGGGTGCTGCGCAACCGCCTGTTCATCGACGTGACGGGCTACCGCTCTCGCTACGAGAACTTCCTCAGCCCGCTCACCAACATCGGGCTGGCGTACCAGGACGGGAAGCTGGTGACCAACGCCGCGGGCGCGCCGCAGCTGGTGTTCACCTACTTCAACCTGGGCACGGCCCGGCTGGACGGGGTGGACGCCGGCGTCAACTACGTGCTGAGCCCCAAGGTCAGCTTCGCGGGGACGTTCTCGGCGCTGGACCTCAAGGAAGTGGAGGTCCCCACCGGGCGCGAGGAGGCGACGGCGCTCAACGCCCCGGCCACCAAGTGGACGCTGGGCGCCAGCCTCAACGACCTGGGCGGCTTCCGCGGCGGGTCGTGGCAGGGCGGCACCACGCTGCGCCACGTCAACGGCTACTACTTCCGCTCGGGCATCAACATGGGGGTGATCCCCACCTTCACCACCGTGGACATGAACGTGGGCTACAAGCTGCCGGCGCTCAACACCACGCTCCAGCTGGGGGTGAGCAACCTGTTCACCTGCGGGCAGGACGACGACCAGCCGCTGGCCTACGCGGCCGGCGACGCCCTCCGGAAGTCGCCGACCAACCGGTCGAGCAAGTGCGGCTTCGGCCTGAAGCACCAGGAGATGATCAACATGCCGAGCATCGGCACCATGGTGTTCATCGGGGCCCGCTACCACATCTGACGTGGTGGCTCCCGGCGGCGCCGGCACCCCACGGGTGCCGGCGCCGAAGCGTACTTCGTACTTCGTACTCCGTACTGCTTTCATGAACCGTCTCGCCGCCGCCCTGATGTCGCTTCCGCTCGCCGCCTGCGCCGCGGGGACCGCTCCCGCGCCCCCGTCCGGCCCCGCGCCCGCCGCCCGCGAGTCGTCGTTCGACTGGCACACGCTGGGGGGACGGGAGGGCGGGCGACGCTACCGGCTGTTCGTCCCCGCCTCGTACGACGGGGCGCGCCCGGCGCCGCTGCTGGTGATGCTGCACGGCTGCACCCAGGACCCGGACGACTTCGCGCGGGGCACGCGGATGAACGCGGCGGCGGAGGAGCGCGGCGTGCTGGTGGCCTACCCGGAGCAGACCGCGGCCGGCAACCCGCAGAAGTGCTGGAGCTGGTTCGACCCCGCGCACCAGGCGCGCGGGGCGGGCGAGCCGGAGGACGTGGCCCGCGTCGCCCGCGAGGTGATGGCGTCGCACCGGGTGGACCCGGCGCGGGTGTACGTGGCCGGCGTCTCCGCGGGCGGCGCCATGGCGCTGAACGTGGCGGCGGCGCACCCGGAGCTGTTCGCGGCGGCGGGGTCGCACTCCGGCATCGCCTTCCGCGCTGCGGCCGGCGTGCAGCAGGCGCTGGGGGCAATGCAGCGGGGCGCGGCGGACACGGCGGGGTTGGGCGCGGCGGTGGCGGCGGCGATGGGGGAGCGGGCGCGGCCGTTCCCGGTGATCGTCTTCCACGGCGGCGCGGACCCGGTGGTACGCGCCGTCAACGCCGAGCAGACCGCCTTCCAGTGGGCCGCGGCCAGCGCGCTCGCCGGGCGGCCGCTGCGCCCCGTGCAGAACCTGGTGTACGGCCCGCCGCCGCCGCCCCCCGCCGCCGACGCGCGCCCGCTGGGCCCCTCGCCGGCGAGCTTCCACCCCAACACCACCCGCTGGGTGGACGGGGCGGGCCGCGCCGTGCTGGAGCTGTGGCTGGTGCCCGGGCTGGGCCACGCCTGGTCCGGCGGCTCGCCGGAGGGCACCTTCACCGACGCGCGCGGCCCCGACGCCAGCCGGGAGATGCTGCGCTTCTTCCTGGAGCACCCGCGGGAGGCCCGGTGAGCGCGCCCCTGTTCCCGGCGTTCCCGGACCCGGTCCGCTTCTGGAGCCGGCTATACCCGGAGCGGATCGCCCTGGTGGACCGCTCCACGGGCGCGCGCCGCAGCTACGCGGAGCTGGACGCGCGGATCGGGCGGTGGACGGCGGCGCTGCGGGAGCTGGGCATCGGGCGGGGCGGGCTGGTGGGCGTGCTGGCCGGCAACCGCGAGGAAGTGGTGGAGCTGTTCTTCGCCTGCGGGCGCGTGGGCGCGGCGCTCCTCCCGCTGAACTGGCGCCTGTCCGCCGCCGAGCTGGCCGTGGTGCTGGACGACGCCCGCCCCGGGCTGCTGCTGCGCGAGGAGCGCTTCCGCCGCCTGGGCGACGACGCGCTTGCCGCCTCCCGGCAGGTCCCCGCCGCCGGCTGGGTGGAGCTCGACACCGTCCCGGAGCCGGCCGTCGGCTCCGGCGCCGGTTCGGACGCGGCCGTGTCCCCGGACGACGCGGCGCTGGTGCTGTACACCTCCGGGAGCACGGGCCGGCCCAAGGGCGCCGTCCTCCCCCATCGCCAGATCCTGTGGAACGCCCTGGCGACCGCCACGGCCTGGGAGCTGGGGCCGGCGGACGTGGCGCCGGTGTCCACGCCGCTCTTCCACACCGGCGGGTGGAACGTGTTCGCCACGCCGCTCTGGCACCGCGGCGGCACCGTGGTGCTGCTGGACGGCTTCGAGCCGGACGCCTTCCTGGCCGCGGCGGAGGAGGAGGGGATCACCGTGGCGCTGACGGTGCCCACGCAATTGCTGATGCTGATGGAGAGCCCGCGCTGGGGCCGTCCGCTCCCCGCGCTGCGCTTCCTCATCTCCGGCGGCGCCCCCTGCCCCGCCTCCGTGGGCGAGCGTGTGCGGGCGGCGGGCTACCGCTTCCGCGAGGGGTACGGCCTCACCGAGTGCGGCCCCAACTGCTTCGCCCTGTCGGACGGGGAGGCGGCGCGCAGGCCGGGGAGCGTGGGGAGGCCGGTGCCCTTCCTGGAGATGCGGCTGGCCGCGGCGGACGGGAGGGAGGCGGAGCCGGGCGAGGCCGGCGAGCTGCTGCTGCGCGGGCCGCAGCTCTTCGCAGGGTACCTGCGCGACCCGGAGCGCACGCTGGAGGCGTTCACCCCGGACGGGTGGCTGCGCACCGGCGACCTGGCCCGCCGCGACGCGGACGGCGTGTACACCATCTGCGGGCGCCGCAAGGAGATGTACATCTCCGGCGGCGAGAACGTCTTTCCCGGCGAGGTGGAGGCCGCGCTGGCCGACTGCCCCGGCGTGGCCGAGGTGGTGGTGGTGGGCGTGGCCGACCCCCACTGGGGCGAGGTGGGCCGCGCCTTCGTGGTGAAGCGAGCGCGGTGCGCCGTGGACGAGGCGGGGGTGGTTGCCCATGCCCGCGCCCGCCTGGCCGGCTACAAGGTGCCGAAGCGGGTGGTGTTCCTGGACGAGATCCCGCGCCTGGGCTCCGGCAAGCCGGACCGCCGCGCCCTCGCGGAGTGGGCGGAGACCGCCGAGCTGGAGGTGACCGCGTGACCGGAGCCACGACCGTGCAGCAGCAGGCCAAGGGGTCCACCCTGCGCTCCACGCTGGACTTCCTGCGCGCCGAGGTGGGCGCCGACGCCGCCGAGCGGGTGCTGGCGGGCCTCCCCGCGGAGGAGCGCCGCGTGGTGGAGGGCGCCGCCGCTACCGACGAGGTGCCGCTGGCGACGCTGCTCGGACTGTGGCGGGCCGTGGACCGCGCGATCGCCGACCGCCACCCGGACTGGATCGAGCGGGCGGGCGCCCACGCCATCCAGTCGTTCGGGGTGCAGCTGTACGGCGGCATCCTGCGCAAGGCGAACCCCACCGAGTTCCTTACGCAGCGCGTCTCGCTCTTCCAGCTCTACTACCGCCCCGGCAACATGGAGGTGGTGGAGGTGGAGCCGGGGCGCGCCGTCCTCCGCCTGGTGGGCTTCGACCCGGTGGACACGCTGTTCTGCCGCCGCCAGACGGGCGGGCTGCTGCGCTCCGTGGAGCTGGCCGGCGGCCGCGGCGGCTCGGTGAGACACGTGCGCTGCTCGGCGGAGGGGGACGCGTTCTGCGAGTGGGAGCTGAGGTGGAGCTGAACGGACAGGGGACAGGTTACAGGGGACAGGGGACAGCCTGCAACGGCAGTACGGAGCACGCAGCACGTGAACGGCGCCGCACGGGAGGATTTCCGTGCGGCGCCTTGCTTCGGCGGGCGTGGGCTTGCGACTTGCCTCTCCGGATGTCGAGCCGCGCGCCGAACCCGGAAGAGGAGCCCCGATGCGACCGCCACGACACCGATTTTCCGAAGAGGTCCGTGAAACCACCCGCGGGATGGCGTCGCGCATGGTCGGACAGGGCGCGGTGCCGGCCACGCCGGAAGAGCTGGACGCGTGGATCGCCGGGGTGCCCGAGGCGCGGGAGCCGCTCCAGCGGGGCGGGTACGGGCGGGACTTCACGGCGGAAGACCTGCTCCCGCTCCTCCACGTGTTCGCGGCGAGCGCCGGTGGCTCGGCACCGTCAACGGTCCAGGTCCGGACCGCCTCCTGGAACCGCTGGGCCCTGGGCCTGGTGCTTCTCGCGGTGGTCGTGGTGCTGATCGCCATCGCCGTGAGCGGGTCCGGGTCGTCACCGGGGCGGTGACGGAGGGCCCCCGAGCAGCCGCGCCCCCGCCGGGAGATCCCGGCGGGGGCGCGGCTTTCGTGCCTCGGGGAGCGTCGCCGTCAGGCCGGCTCCGCGACGGCCGCGCGGGCCGCGGGCCGCTCGGCGAGGGCGCGGAGGCGCCGGATGCGCTCCAGGTCGCCCGCGGCGCCGCCGCGGTCCAGCGTCTCCCCCACCCCGGCCTCGGCGCGCTCCAGCAGTGCGGCGGCGGCGGCCCGGTCGCCCTCGGCCAGGAGGACGGCGGCCTCGGTCATCCGGCGCGTGTACGGGGGCACCATCAGCCCGGCGCCCGCGCGGGCGAACAGGGCGCGCGCCCGGACGGGGTCGCCGTCGTGGACCGCGGCGAAGTAGGCGGCCTGGAGGAGGAGCCCGGAGCGCCCCACCGCCGGGAGCAGCTCCTCCAGGGCAAGCGCGGCCTCCAGGTGCCGCCGCGCCTCCTCCACGTCCCCGCGGTCCAGCGCGTGCGCGTAGGCGAACTGCCGCCCCACCACGTCGAACGGGGTGGCGTCGGCCGTGGCGAGCCCCTGCCGCACCAGTGCCGGGTCCCAGTCGCGGGCCCGCGTCCCGCCCATGGAGAGCGCCATCAGCGCCAGGATGGCGACCTCGCGCTCGGTGTCCGGGCCGCCGCGCAGCAGGCGGAGGATGCGCGCGCCGTCGGTGTAGAACCCGCCCGTGCGCCCGGGGATCAGCGTCGCCGCCCCGATCCCCAGCGACATCACCCCGAACACCGTGGCCACGATGGCGGCCAGCTGGTGCCCGTAGCCGGCGCCCGCCGGGAGCGCGGCCAGCCCCAGCGGGCCGCGCAGCCCGAGCGCCAGGGCGCCGGTGAGCAGGCTCGCGCCCGGGCCGCCGGCCACCATCAGCAGGGTGCGCCGCCGCAGGTCGCGGGTGTCCTGGGGGACGCTCACCGCCAGCCCCCCGGCGATGGCGAGGTTGCGGTTGAGCGCGGCGCGGATCCCCGTCCCCGTCCTCTCCACCCGGAACGGCCCCACCACGAACAGCATCGCCCGGAAGCCGGCGAGCCGTCCGCCCAGCAGGTGCCCGGCCTCGTGCACCGCGATCACCCCCACCAGCAGCGCGGCCAGCACCGCGCAGGTCAGCGCGACCTGTGCCCCGCTCATAGAGGTGCGCGGGAGCAGCGAGGGGAGCCACAGCGCCCCGGCCGCGCCCACCGCGGCGCCCAGCAGCAGGGGGACGAGGGCGCCGAGGGCGGTGCGCAGCCGGCTCTTCTTCGCGGGGGCGGCCTGGGTCGCCATCGGGATCTGCTCCTGGTTCTCTTTTCAGGCACGCCAGGCGGCGGCGGGATCGCGTGCAGCCTGGTGCGCGCTGTGCCGACGGAACGGCTCCTTACCGGAAAAGGTCCTTCAGCTCCTCGAAGACCCTCTCGCCCGGGATCGGCTGCACCTCGCCCGCCCGCCACGCCCGTACCCGACGACGAATCTCTTCCGCCCAGGCCGCTTCGCAAGCTGCGCCTTCGCCGTCGTTGTGCGGATCAGCGTCGTGGGAGGTCGCATCGATGCGCGAGTCCATTGCCGTCGTTCCTCCGAGGTGGACTATGGTCGACTCTGCAGGTGAGCCCAGGCGGCGTCCTCCTCCTCCCGGTTCCAGTCGGCGAGGGCCGGCTCACTGAGAAGCGCACCGGAGGTCGCCTCGCTCTCCTCTCCCGTCTCTCCGGGAAAGCTACGTTCCGGATCTTGAGCAGCCAAGTCGTTTCCCTCCGCGGGAAGTGCCTCGTAGCTCAACGCCCGACCGGTTGCAGCGTGACGGCGTCCTCCCCCAGCACCAGGCGGGTGCGTATCTTCCGGATCTCGTCGGGGCTGCCGGTGGTGGCGACGTGGCGGGTGAACTCCACGACCCGGTCGTCGATCCACACGGCGTCGGAGGCGCCCCAGGCGTCGCCGCCGTCCAGCCCCCACTCCAGCTGCGGAAAGCCGCGGGCCATGCTCCACACCTGGATCCCGTTGGGGTCGTAGCCGGCCACCAGGTCCACGGAGGTGGCGACGAAGCGCCCGCGGCCGGGAGCGACCACGGGCGGCCCCAGGACGTGCGTCTGGTCGGTGGTCAGGGCGTTCACCAGAAGCCACCCGCCGCCCTCGTAGAAGTCCACCTGCACCAGGTGCTGCGCGATCTCGGGGAGGAGCGCCCGGTAGCGGTAGCGGACGAAGCGCTCGCCCTCCGCGGCGTCGTTCGCGAGCGCCAGCGTTCCGCCGCCCTGGCCGCGGAGGTACAGCGTGTCCCCGGCGCGGCGTGCCCCGCCCGCGGACGCGGCGAGCAGCCCGCGCTCCACGCGGGCGGCGCACGCCTCGGCCTCCGCGGCCTCGGCGGCGGAGCAGCGCGCGTACGGGTCCGGCGGGGGCGCGGGGATGGGGACGGAGGCGGCGGCGGCGGGTGCCGGCGCCGGGGCGGCGGAGGGGCCGGCACCGGGAGTGCATGCGACGGCGCAGGCGAGCAGCAGAGGCGGGGCGAGGCGGAGCATGGGCGCGGCGGGTTGGCGTGGACGGAGGCCGGTCCCGATCATCGGCCCATGGCCGGCCCCGCGCAAGATCCCGGCGGGCGGACGGACACGCGACGAGCGAGACGATGAGCGACAGCAGAGCGAAGGGCGGATCCGGCGGGGCGCCGCGCCGCTGGGCGGAGCACACGGTGGCGGCGGACGAGGCGGGGCGCACGGTGGAGGAGATCCTCACCGGGCCCATGGGGATCTCGCGGCGGATGATCCAGCGGCTCACCCGCAGCCGCGGGGTGCAGCTCAACCGCCGGCCGGCCTACCTGGCGGGCAAGGTCAAGCGGGGCGACGTGGTGACCGCGCGGGTGGCGCCGGAGGAGGACGCCGGGCTCCCGCCGGTGCCCATGGAGCTCGCCGTGGTGCACGAGGACGCCGAGGTGCTGGTGCTGGACAAGCCGCCCTTCCTGCTGGTGCACCCCACCTCGCCGGAGCAGACGCGCACGCTGGCGCACGGCGTGGCGCACCACTTCGCCCGGCAGGGGCTGCGGGCAAAGGTGCGGCCGGTGCACCGCATCGACCGGGACACCTCCGGGCTGGTGCTCTTCGCCAAGACGGCGCTCGCCCACGCGCACCTGGACGCGCAGCTGCGCGAGCGGGAGATGGGGAGGAGCTACCTGGCCTTCGTGCGCGGCGCCGTGGCCGGCGACGCCGGCGTGGTGGACGCCCCCATCGGCCGCGACCGCAACAACCCCAACCTGCGCGCCGTGCGCCCCGGCGGGGAGCCCGCGCTCACCCGCTGGCGCGTCGTGGAGCGCTTCCCGGACGCCACCCTGCTGGAGCTGGAGCTGGAGACCGGCCGCACCCACCAGATCCGCGTCCACATGGCGCACCTGGGGCACCCGGTGCTCGGCGACCGCCCGTACGGCGGCACGGCCCGCGGCGACACCCTGAAGCGCCAGGCGCTCCACGCCGCGCGGCTCTCGTTCGCGCACCCGCGCACCGGCGAGCGCATGAGCTTCGAGGCGCCGCTCCCGGCGGACCTGGCAGGGCTGCGGGAAAAACTAGGGAACAGGGAATAGGGGACAGGGGACAGCCTGCAACTGCAACGGCTGATCCCGGACAGGACTGTGCCGAGGGTCAGGAGGCCCTCCCCCGGCACGGGGGAGGGTGGCGGCTCTCAGGCCGCCGGGTGGGGGCCGTCCGCGGAACGGCGCAGGTGCCAGCGCCACAGCCCCTCGCCCACCAGCAGGCCGACGACCGCGGAGAGCGCCACGTCGCTGACGAAGTGGGCGCCGGCGGCCACGCGGGACCAGCTGCAGCCGGCGGCGAGCGCGTACCAGACCCAGCGGGCGCGCGGAAAGAGGTGGGCCAGCACCGCGGCCGCGCCCCAGGCCACCAGCGCGTGGCTGCTGGGGAGGGCGAGGCCGCCGGTGGAGAGGGGGCGCTCCGTCCAGGCGCGGAACACGTACTCGCCGGCGTGCGCCCGGGGACGCTCGCGGCGGAACACCAGCTTGAGCAGCTCGGCCGCCAGCCCGCCCAGCCCCGCCCCCAGCAGCAGCAGCAGCCCGCGCGACAGCGCCGCGCGCGTCCCCCGCTCCGCCCGCAGCGGCCAGTCGTGCAGCGCCAGCGCCACGGCGGCCGTGGCCCACAGCGGCAGGAACCCCATCACCCGCAGCATCCGCCCCAGGTCCTCGCCGGCCAGCCCGGCATCGGCGAGGTGGACGAAGGCCCACCGGTCCACGAGGTGCGCCAGCAGGAGGGCCGCGGCGGACGCGAGAAGGAACGGCAGCGGGCGGAGGCGCGGGGACGGGGCGGAGGACATGGAAGCGGAGGAGGGCGTGCCGGGCGGACGGGGACGGGCCGACAAAGTCTACGCGCCCCGTCCCGCGGCCGCGAGGGCGGGACGGGGCGCGGGCGCGCGGGACGGGCTAGAAGATGCGCAGCGCGCCGATGACGGCGTTCAGCTCCAGGCCGCTGAAGTCGAAGCCGTCGTACGCCTGGAAGATGCGGTAGCGGGCGCTGGCCCGCAGGTGCTGCGTCACGCCCACACCCGCCTCCACCGCCGCCGCCGGGCCGAACTCCCGGCCGCGCGCCACCGTGGCCGTGTCGATCCGCATGCGGTAGTCGTAGTAGGCGATGCCGCCCTCGGCCCGCACGAAGGGCACCGCCACCCCGGTGACCGGGAGCTGGTACTCCGCCGCCAGCGTCAGCGGGATGATCAGGAAGCGGTCGCTCCCGGAGCGCGCCCCGGAGATCTCCAGGTTGGGGAAGAGCGCGAAGCTCCCGGGGCTGGGCGCCACGGCGCGGGCGATCCCCACGATGGGGATGACGTCGCCGAAGCGGTCGGAGACGTCCTGGTCGGAGGGGAAGTACGCGCCCAGCCGCAGGCCGATGGCGAGCCCGCCGCCCGCCTGCGCGCTGGCCGGGTCCGGGGACGACACGAGCGCGGCCAACGCCGCGAGCAGCACGAGTGCGCGCTTCATCACCCCCTCCTCACTCCTGGGTTGCTCCTGCCCCACGTGGGAACGCCTGCGCCGGCCGCTCCTAGCGGGAAACGTGCCACGGACGGGCGCGGCGGAAGCGGGCGGCGCGGGGCTACCGCGGGGCGAAGCGGACGGTGCGGTACACGTCCAGCTGGAGCGCGGCGGCGCGGGCGCCCTCCGCCTCGCCGGACAGGTGCACGGCGCGCGGGCGGGTCCACTGCGCGCCGGTGAAGTGCCTGTCCCCCACGCGGTCGTCCCACAGGTCCGCGGAGGCCCCGCCGATGGACTCGGCGAAGCGGCGCATCTCGGCGGGGGCGCCGGC
>DASVQR010000020.1:0-76979 GCA_036389055.1 Longimicrobiaceae bacterium
TGTCCCCTGTCCCCTGTCCCCTGTCCCCTGTCCCCTGTCCCCTGTCCCCTGTAACCTGTCCCCTAGTTCCCTGCCGTCCTCCACCTCCCCGTCCGCGGCGGCTGCACGGGCTGCGGCTGCGCCCTCAGGTAGGCCACCAGCGCGTCCAGGTCCACCACGCCCAGGCGGGTCATGCGCCCCCCCTTCAGCACCTCGTAGCCGTCGCCGCCGGTGGCGACGAACTCGGAGGTGCCCACGGTGACGGTGTCGGCGTCGCGGAGGGGGCGGCCATCGGCCAGGCGGACCTCGCGGACGCGGGAGCCGCGGGGGGCGGAGGGGGAGTAGGTCACGGTAAGGCCGGAGACGTGGGCGTCGGGGGCGGCGTCGCGCGCCAGGGCGTTCTCCAGGGCGGCGCGGAGCTGCGCGCCGGTGACGGCCACCGTCACCAGCTCGTTCTGGAAGGGCTGCAGCTCGTAGAGCATGCCGTAGGTGATGGGGCCGGCGGGCATGGCGCGGCGCACGGAGCCGGTGTTCACCAGCGACACGCGCGCGCCGGTCTGCGCCCGGACCGCGTCGGCCACCAGGTTGCCCAGCGGGTACTCCGAGCCCTCGCGCTCCATGGCCGCGGCGAAGCCGACGACCACCCGCTCGCTGACGGGGCGCACCCGCGCCTCCCACTCCCCGACGACGCGGGCGACCGCCGTGTCCGGCGACACCTCGTCGGCCCAGGTGGTGCGGACGGAGCGGTGGGTGACGGCGGTCCGGCCGCCGCGGCGCTCCAGGTCGGTGACGCTGTAGGCGGTGCTGTACAGCGCGGCCTCGGCCACCGGGATCCCCCGCACCGTGGTCAGCACCCGGTTGTGCGTGTGCCCGCCCACCACCAGGTCTACCGGCTCGGTGATCCCTTCCACCGCCTCCAGCAGCTCGCCCCGGCAGCCGGTGGACTCCTGCTCCGGGGGGGCGCCCGCGCCGGGGGCCTCGCACTCCGCGCCCACGTGCATGGTGACCACCACGAAGTCGGCGCCGGCGGCGCGGGCCTCGCGCGCGCTGCGGTCCACGGCCGGGCCCACCGGCCCGAAGTCCAGCCCCGCCACGCGGCCCGCCATGACCATCTGCGGGGTGTAGGGGAGCGCCGCGCCCACCACGGCCAGGCGCACGCCGCCGCGCTCCAGCAGGGTCCAGGGGCGCAGCCACTCCGGCTGCCGCTGCGTGCCGGCCGCGTACACGTTGGCCGCCACCCAGGGGAAGCGGCTCTCGCCGATGCGGGCGCGGAGCGTGTCCAGCCCCCAGTCGAACTCGTGGTTCCCCAGCGTGGCGGCCGCGTAGCCGGCGGCGTTGTGCGCGGCGATGGTGGCGCGGCCCCAGCTCAGGTTGGAGATCGCCGTCCCCTGCATGTCGTCGCCGGCGGACAGCACGAAGGTGGGGCCGTCGAACCGCGCCGCCGCGCTGTCGAAGTGCGCCGCCAGCACGGCCGAGCCGCCCACCGTGCGCCCGCCGGCCCAGCCGGGGCGCTGCGGCAGGAGGCGGCCGTGGAAGTCGTTGGTGTGCACGATTCTCACGCGCTTCGCCGCTTCCGGCGCGGGGGCGGCGGCGGGCGGGGGCGGTGCGCACGCGGCCAGCGCCAGCAGCAGGGCGGCGGCGGTGCCGAAGCGGGGTCTGCGCGGGTCCATGGCTTCACTTCTCCGGGGTTTCGAGCCGGGGCGCGGCCGCGGGGCGGCGCCGCGCCGACAACATACCGGCGGGGGCGCCGGGCGCAATGCGAAACATTTTGCTTGCCATTTTACGCGGGTTCATGCACTTTGGTCGCTGCTGTCCGCTCTGTTCACTCCTCTTTTTTATCTCTTCCTCTCCCGGAGCACGAATGACGCCTCCCCCGAAGCACAAGAAGGTGGACAAGGACGGGTACGAGCTGACCTTCTACCCCGGCTTCCTCAGCAAGGGCACCGTGCAGGTGGACGGCAAGGACGACGTGCTGTACGAGCAGGAGGTCCCGCACGGCGTCAAGGACCAGCCGGACGAGCCGCTCACCCGCTACGAGCTGCGCCTGCAGGGCGGTCCCAACGACCGCGACGTCACCCTGCACGTGCACGATCCAAAGCACGCCGTCGCCGAGATCGTCGTCAAGTTCTACCCCAAGGGCTACCGGAGGCCGCAGGCCGCCGGGGCACCGGCCCCCGACGAGATCCTGAGGGCCGTCAACGACGCGATCCTCTGCCCGCCCGTGTGCTGAGGCGCCGCCGGAGGCCCGCCGTCCCCGGCCGCCACTCCTCTCCCCCCGCCCGATGACCTCGGCAATCCTCCAGTTCACCGTCCAGGTGCTGATCCTCGCGCTCGGCGTCCTCGCCGCGCGGGTGGCGAGGGAGCGGGGCGGCATGCCCGCGATCCACCGGATGGCGTGGACGCTGGTGGCCGTGTTCTTTTTGTGGAGGGGGGTGCCGGGGGTGGCGCAGAGCCTCGCGGCGTTCTGGGCGTTCGCCGCGGGCGAGGGATCGGGGCCGTGGACCTGGTTCGTGGAGTGGGGGGCGGCCATGAACCACACCCGCACCCTGGTGTCGGTGGCGATGGGGTGGACGCTGGCCGCCCTCCCCCTGCTGCGCGGACAGCCCGCGCCGCGCCTGTGGGCGGGGGCGAGCCTGGCATGCCTGCTGCTCGCCGCCACCGGCGCCTACATCGGCTGGCAGGAGGGCCCTACCGGGCCGCTCCACCTGGCGTCGCTCAGCATCCTGGGCGCCGTGGAGGTCGTGGGGCTGCTGGTGGCGCTGCTGGTGGGGATGTTCGCCGACACGCTCGACCGGTACCTGTGGCTGGTGCTGGTCGTCTTCGCGGTGCACGTGGCGCTCAACGTGGTCTGGTACTCGGCGTCGATGGGGATCTTCTACCCGGGCTCGTGGCATCCGCCGCTCCAGGTGCGGCACCTGTACTCGGCGGCGTCGTACCTGGCGGGCTGCCTCCTGGCCTGGCAGCGGCTTTCGCTGCTGCGGCGGGGGGTGCGGGTGGGCGGGCTGATGGAGATCGCGGGGCCGGAGACGGTGCAGGCGCAGCGGTTCCGGGGCTTCTGAACGGCTCGAACGGCGGATTCGGGCGTGCCCCCGGCTGGCGCCGGGGTCGGGCTTCGGCTCCGTAACGCACGATAAAACTGTGCGTAACGGAGTCGAGCCCGCGCAAACAGCCGCGCGGTCTCGCCCCTTCGGGCCGTAATCCCTCACGCAACCGCTTTCCGTACCTGGATAACCGGTAGTTGTCCCCTCTCCCAGAATTGGGAGAGGGTGGCGGCTCTAAGGCCGCCGGGTGAGGGCCTGCGGACGGCGCCCCCTCCTCGATTCCGAGGCGGGGGCGCCGTTCGCACTTTCGCACTTCGCACTCACGCACTGCCGTTCACTTCAGCCCGCGAGCGCGGCGGGGCTGGTGTCGTCGGCGGGGGAAAGGCCGCGGCGGGTGTAGCGGTCGCGGAAGTCGCGCGCGGCTTCCAGGTCGGCGGGGGCGAGGAAGTCGGGGCCCAGGGCGGCGGCGCCCTCCAGGCCCACGGCGAACAGGTCGGCGGCCGTGCGAGCGATCCGCGGGTCGCCCATTCCTTCCCGCCCCGCCCGGCGCAGCAGGCCGGGCTCCGGGTCGCCGAGCAGCTCCGCGGCGGCGCGGCGGGCGGCGGGGTCGTAGGCGATCCCGGCGAGCAGGGCGAGCGGGGCGGCCCACCACTCGGCGTCCACCACGTCGAGGGAGCGCACCTCGGCGTAGCCCTTGGGGCGCACCTCGGGGAAGAGCGTGGTGAGGTGCGTCTGCCACGCCTCCTCCCCCATCTCCCCGCGGGCGAGCCACTCGCCGGCGGGACGGGCCTCGCCCCCGGGCCAGGGGAGGAGGATCGCGGGGGCGCGCAGGGCGAAGCCCAGGTACTCGTCCACCGGGTCGCCCGCGCAGGGGAAGGCGCCGGTGCGCGCCGGGTCCAGCTCGCGCCAGGCGTGCGCGCGCACGCTGCGGTGCCCGGCGGGGGCGCCCGCGTACACGGGCGAGTTGGCGAACAGGGCGGTCAGGTAGGGCGCGGCGGCGTTGAGCAGGCGCCACGCCTCCAGCGGGTCGCCGCTCCAGTCCAGGTTCACCTGCATGGACGCGGTCTGCCGCATCATCCGGGCGCCGTGCGGCCCGATCCCGGCGAAGTACTCGGCCATGCGGCCGTAGCGCTTGCCGCACAGCTGCAGCGGCACGGCCTCCGCCGGGTTGTGCGGGTCGATCCCCACCGTGAGCAGCTCGACGCCCTCGTCGCGCGCGGCCTCCACCAGCGGGAGCACGGCGCCGCGCAGCGACGCCAGCAGCTCGCTGGCCGAGGTGAAGGGCGCGGCGCTCACCTCCACCTGCCCGCCCGGCTCGTACGAGACCACGCCGCCGTCCGGGAGCACGAAGCAGGGCGGGCCGTAGGCCGAGGACCTTTCCGCCCAGCCGTGCCGGGCCGCGTGCCGCCGCAGCAGGGGGAGGGTGGACGGGCCCTCCGGCGCGACCACCGGCGCGGGAGCGCGGGTGTCGGCGAGGAGCGCCACCAGCTCCACCTCCGCGCCGATGCGCCGCGGACGCGCCGGCGCCCCGATCCCGAAGGCGCGGGAGCGGAGGTCTTCGCGCAGCGCGGCGAGGGCGGGGGGAGCGGGGTGCGTCACGGGTCGGAGGGGGCGGGCTTCACTCCGCCGGGGCGCCGAGGACCAGGGCGTACAGCCCCTCGCCGTCGGTCTGCCAGCGCTCCACGGCGAGACCCGCGGAGGCGAACAGGGCGTCCACGCTGCCGCGGTCGTGCTTGCAGCTGATCTCGGTGCGGATGGACTCGCCGGCGGCCAGGCGGACCGTCCCCACGCCGGGGACGCGCACCGTCTGCGGGGCGGGGGCCACCAGGTGCATCTCGATGCGGTGCTCCCCGCGATGGTAGAAGGCGCGGTGCTCGAAGGCTTCGGCGTCGAAGTCGGCGCCGGCCTCGCGGTTCAGCACACGCAGCATGTTGCGGTTGAACTCGGCGGTCACGCCCTGCGCGTCGTTGTACGCGGCCTCGATCCGCGCCGGGTCCTTGCGCAGGTCCACCCCCATCAGGAAGCGGTCGCCCTCCGCCATCGCGAGGCGCACCCGCCGCAGCAGCGCCGCGGCGTCCAGGGGCGCGAAGTTGCCGATGGTGCTCCCCAGGAAGGCGAACAGCGTGGGACGCGGCAGCCCGTCCGGCAGCGCCAGCTCCTCCGAGATGTCCGCGACGGCGGGGACCACCGCCAGCGCCGGGTACTCGGCGCGCAGGCGGGCCGCGGTGTCGGCGAGGAACTGGGCGCTCACGTCCACCGGGACGTACGTGTCCGCCGTTCCCGCCGCGGCCATGGCGTCCAGCACGATGCGCGTCTTCGCCGCGCTCCCGGCGCCCAGCTCCACCAGGGCGCGCGGGCCCGCCTCCGCCATCCACCCCGGCATCCAGCGCTCCAGCAGGGCGCGCTCGGTCCGCGTCAGGTAGTACTCGGGGAGGGCGGTGATCGCCTCGAACAGCTCCGAGCCGCGCACGTCGTAGAAGTACTTGGGCGGCAGCTCCTTCTGCGGGCGCGAGAGCCCGTCGCGCAGGTCGGCCAGCATCCCCGCGGGGGCGGCGTCCACGGCCAGCAGCGGCTCACTCATCGGCGGCGCACCGGAAGCCGGAAAAGATCTGGCGGCGGATGGGGTAGTCCCAGTTGCGGAAGGTGCTGCGCGCCGCCCCCGGCCGCGTGGCCCACGAGCCGCCGCGCAGCACCCGGTAGTCCGGGCCGAAGAACACCTCGGAGTACTCGGGATAGGGAAAGGTCTCGTAGCCCGGGTAGCCGCCGAAGTCGCTCGCGGTCCACTCCCACACGTCGCCGATCATCCCGTAGCACCCGATGGGCGAGACGTTGAGCGGGTAGGCGCCCACCGGCGCGGTCTCGAACGACAGCTGGTCCAGGTTGGCGTGCTCGCGCGTGGGCGCCTCGTCGCCCCAGGGGTAGGCGCGCGCCGCGCCCGCGGCGGGGTCCCAGGTGGCCGCGGCCTCCCACTCCTGCTCGGTGGGGAGCCGCTTGCCGGCCCAGCGCGCGAACGCCTCCGCCTCGTGGCAGCACACGTGGCACACCGGGCGGCGCGGGTCCACCGCGGCCACGCGGTCCATGCCGCGGGCCATCCACTCCCCGTCCACCTGCTCCCAGAACTGCGGGGCCGCGGCGCCGGTCTCCTCCTTCCAGGCCCACCCCGCGTCCGTCCACAGGCGGCGCTCGTCGTAGCCGCCAGCCTCCATGAACTCCAGGTAGGCGCCGTTGGTCACCGGCGTCGCGTCGATGCGGAAGGGGCGCAGCTCCACCCGGTGCCGCGGGCGCTCGTTGTCGTACGCGGCCGTCCGGTCCCCCGTGCCGATCTCCACCTCGCCGCCCGGGAAGCGGACCATCTCCGTCTGCGGCCGCCAGCGCGGCTCGGGCACGTCCCAGCCGCGCGGCGCGCGGTACGGGTCCTCCTCCTTGAGCTGGAGCGCCTGGAGGATGGTCTCGCCGTGCTGGTACTCGTGCTGCGCCACCATGCGGAACACGTAGCCGCCCCGCAGCAGCGGGTCGGAGCCGTTCAGCTCCAGCGTGGGGATGCGCGCCAGCACCCGGCCGCGGGTCTCCGCCATGACGGAGAGCGTCTGCGGCAGCGTGGGCATCTCCAGGCCGCCCCGCACGGCGCGCGGGTTCTCGAACGGGTTGAACATCCCCGGCATCTCCCCGAACTGCACCGGCCCCTCCAGGTTGCGCAGCAGCCAGAGCTCCTCGAAGTGGGAGATGTGGCCCAGGTCCCACAGGATGGGGCCCATCAGCCGGCTGTGCTGCGCCCGCAGCTCCGCTTCGGAGAGCGGGGACACGAGCAGCAGGGTGCGCGCGCGGGCTTCCTCGAGGAGCGCGGCGAGCTGCTCCGCCAGCGGGGCGACGACGCTGTCCTGGATCATGTGCGCTGGATTGAGGGCTTTTGCGGGAGCGGTCGGGTGAGGTTAAGCTAGGGCGGGCCGGGCGCCCGCGCCACACTCCCGTCTCGGGCGGGGCGGGCGCAAGAAGCAGGCCTGTTGTATACACTTTGTAGAGTCATACCCGACTGCTCCCATGCCCGGAACGGACGAAGCGGCGCTCCTCGCGGAGGGCGTGGTGAAGCGGTACGGCGCCGTCGCGGCGCTGGACGGCGTCTCGCTGCGCGTGGCGCCGGGGGAGTGCGTGGCGCTGGTGGGGGAGAGCGGGTCGGGCAAGTCCACCCTGCTGCGCTGCTTCAACCGCATGGTGGAGCCGGACGGCGGCACGGTGCGGGTGCAGGGGGTGGACGCGCGCTCGCTGGACCCCGTGGAGCTGCGGCGGCGGGTGGGCTACGTCCCCCAGGACGGCGGGCTCCTCCCCCACTGGACGGCGCTGCGCAACGCGGGGATGGTCCCCTGGCTGCGCGGCGACCGGGAGGCCCCGGCGCGCGCCGCGGCGTCGCTCGCCCTGGTCGGCCTCCCGGCGGAGCGCTTCGGCGCCCGCTACCCGCGGGAGCTGTCCGGCGGGCAGCGGCAGCGGGTGGCGATCGCGCGGGCGCTGGCCGCGCGCCCGGCGCTGGTGCTGCTGGACGAGCCGTTCGGCGCGCTGGACGCGATCACCCGCGCCGAGCTCCAGGACGCGTACCTGGGGCTCCGCCGCGAGCTGGGGATCGCCACCGTGCTGGTGACGCACGACCTGCACGAGGCCGTGCTGCTGGCCGACCGCATCGCCGTGCTGCGCGCCGGCCGCATCGAGCAGGCGGCGCCGCCCGACGCGCTCCTTGCCGCGCCCGCCACCGACTACGTGCGCGAGCTGCTGCGCCGCTCGCGGGTGGGTGCCGCGTGAGGCGGCCGCTCGCGCTCCTCGCCTTCGTGCTGGCGCTCGCCCTCGCTCCCGTGGGCGCCGCGGCCCAGGCGCCCGGTCCGGAGCGGCGGCCGGTGGTGGTCGCGTCCAAGCCGTTCGGCGAGTCGTACCTGCTGGCGGAGATGTTCGCGCAGCTGCTGGAGGCGCGCGGGATCCCGGTGGAGCGGCGCCCCGGGCTGGGGGCCACGGAGGTGGCCTTCGCCGCGCTGCGCTCCGGGGCGATCGACGTGTACCCGGAGTACACCGGCACCGGCCTGCTCGCCGTGCTGGGCGAGCAGCCGGTGAGCGACCCGCGCGAGGCGTACCGCCGCGTCGCCCGCGAGTTCGAGGGGCGCTGGGGCGTGCACTGGCTCCCGCCGCTCGGCTTCGAGAACACCTACGCCATCGCGGTGCGCCGCGAGACGGCGCAGCGGCTGGGACTGCGCACGCTCGGCGACCTGGCGCGCGCCGGCCCGCGGCTCCGCGCCGGCTTCACCCCGGACTTCATCGGCCGGGAGGACGGGCTGCCGGGGCTGCAGCGCGCCTACGGCTTCCGCCCGCGCGAGGTGCGGGCGCTGGCGCAGGCGGTCAAGTACCAGGCGCTCGCCACCGGCGCCGTGGACGTGATCGACGGCTACTCCACCGACGGCGCCATCTCCCGCTACGGCCTGACCGTGCTGGAGGACAACCGCCGCTTCTTTCCGCCGTACGAGGCGGCGGCGCTGGTGGGGCGCCGGCTGTGGCGCGAGTCGCCGGCCGCGGTGGCGGCGCTGACGGAGCTGAGCGGGCGGTTGGACGTGGAGCGGATGCGGGCGCTGAACCGCCGCGTGGAGGTGGACGGGGAGGAGATCCCGCGGGTGGCCGCGGACGCGCTGCGGGAGGCGGGGCTGGTGGGAGGGACGGCCGCGAGGGCGGGGGAGGCGGGGCGGCGCGGGGAGGGCTCGCTGGCCGCGTACCTGTGGGAGCGGCGCGGCTCGCTGGGGTCGCTGACGCTGCGGCACCTGCTGCTGGTGGGGGTGTCGCTGGCGGCGGCGGTGGCCGTGGCGGTGCCGCTGGGGCTGGCGCTGGAGCGCGCGCGGGGCGGGGCGGCGGAGGCGGCGATCCGCGGCGTGGGGCTGCTCCAGGTCGTGCCCAGCATCGCGCTGCTCGCCTTCATGATCCCGCTGCTGGGGATCGGCGTGGCGCCGGCGCTGGTCGCGCTCTTCCTGTACTCGCTCTACCCCATCGTACGGAACACCTACACCGGCGTGCGCGACGCCGGCCCCGAGGCCGCCGAGGCCGCCCGCGCGCTGGGGATGACGCCGGTGCAGGTGCTCCGCCACGTGCGGCTCCCGCTGGCCGGGCCGCTGATCCTGGCCGGGGTGCGGACCGCCGCGGTGATGAACGTGGGCACGGCGACGCTGGCGGCGTTCATCGGCGCCGGGGGATTGGGCGACCCCATCGCCGCCGGGCTGGCCCTGTCCGACGCGCGGATGATCCTGTCCGGCGCGATCCCGGCGGCGTTGCTGGCGCTCGCGGTGGACGGGGTGCTGGGGGCGGCGGAGCGGTGGGTGCGGCCGCGGGGGGTGTAGACGCGGCGGCAGCGGCGTACGTCGATGCTCCGAGGGCGGACCCGCACGGGCCCGCCCTCTCTGCTTCGTCCGTCGTGGCCTCCGGGTTCAGCTCCCCGGCCGCGGCGGCGGGGGTGGCGCGGTGACGTCCAGCACCACGCGCCATGCCCCGTCCGCCCCGCGCTCCCAGACGCGCATGTAGCTCCCCGTGCCGCGCTCCGTGCGGAAGCTCCCGTGCGCGTAGCCGAAGTCGCCGCTGCGCGCCGCCTCCACGTGCGCCGTCGTCCACCCGGTCGCGGTGGGCTCCTTTGCCAGGAGCGCGCGGGCAGCCTCCGCGCCGATGGCCGGCTCCGCGCCGTCACGGTGCACCCGCACGCCCTCCGCTCCGCGCGCCAGCAGCGCCTCCGCGAAGCCGCGCGCCGCGGCGTCGGCGGCGAGCGCCCGCTCCGCCTCCAGCAGCGAGGCCCGCGCGTCGGCAGCGTCCATCGACCCGACGTCCGTGGCGCGGGACGGCGGCGCGTCGGCCGGGGTCCACCCGGGGAGCGTGCGCGCGGGCCGCGGGTGCGAGATCCCCAGGTCCGCCAGGAACTTCCAGCGGCCGTCCGGCTGCCGCTTCCACACGGTGGAGTAGTGGCCGTAGGCGGGGGGCGGGCCGGCGGTCTTCGGCCTCAGCTCGAAGGGGCCCGTGGTGTAGCCCAGGTCGCCCGCGGCGGAGATCTTCGCCGCGACGGGATACCAGGTGAGCAGGATGGGCGGGGCGGGGCGCCCGGCGTACTGCTCCAGCGCCCGCGTCGGCGCCGGGGTGAACACCAGGCCGCTGTCGGCGGCGTTGGCCAGGAACGCGGCGGGGACGCCGTGCGCCGCGGACGCAGCGGAAAAGGCGCGCTCCGCGCCCACCAGCGAGGCGAGCGCGGTGTCCGCCTGCTGGGCGGCGGCGGGCGCGGCGCAGGCGAGGAGCGCCAGCGCGGCGAACTGGAGATAGCACTTCATTGGTTCAGCAAAAGAAGGGATACCGCGGAGTGCAGGGTTCTGTGCGCGGCAGAGAACCCTAACCCCCTACAGGCGAAAGGGAGTGCTGGATGATGAGCTACGAGATCGTCACCCCACAAGTGGAGTGTGTACCGGCTGCAAGGTTGGAGGCTTGTACAGAAACATGCGAGAATTCGGTGGGCCTACCAGTCTCCCGCTCGAAATCCCCTCAATTCAGCTGTCGCAGAAAAGCGTTCAGCTAAATGCACCCGCAACTTGGGTACTGTCCGTCGCACCAACATCTACAATCGCCGTCTAGGGTTGGTGCAAGTACCGTACACCGGCCGGCTTGGCAGCTAGCTGAACACGTCTGGCTCCTTCTCGCTGCTGCCGTCGCATCCTCTGCCAGCACAAGTGCGGAGCCGAGGATAATCACCGACATCAGAATTGCATGAGCGACCCTGATCGTCCGCCACTTCAGTTTTTTTCGTGGCATCTCACCCTCCCAAGGTTGAACGCCGTAAGTTATTGATGCAGCTCATCACCCAGCCCGACGCGAGAATTCCACCACGGACGAGACGAGCCCCAACTCCGCCGGCCGCGGCTCAGTTTGGTCGCCCGCGCTCCCAATGCGCACAAGCGGAGTGGCCTCCCACGCCGACGGGCGCCCCGAGTTCTTCAACACGATCCTGGCGACGATGGTGCCCGCCTACTGGCCCGCGCAGGACCGGGTGTCGCTCCGCAGTCGGCAGAGAGCAGCGGGGAGGCAGCGAGGGCGACGACGGCGGACGGGTGCAGCCCTTTGTCAAACGAGATCCGGCTCGGCGGGGATGGGCAGGGGAGCAGGCGCCGCCTCGCGGGCCAGCCGCCGGCGTTCCGGCCTGCGCTCGAACAGCAGGTACAGCGCCGGCGTCACCGTCAGCACCAGCACGGTGGAGCTGGCGAGCCCGCCCAGCAGCGAGTAGCCCAGCGCGTTCCAGATGTTGGAGTCCGCGGCCTCGCTGAACAGCACCAGCGGCAGCAGCCCCAGGATGGTGACCGCGCTGGTCATCAGGATGGGCCTCACCCGCTCCAGCGTCCCCCGCAGGATCGCCGGCTCCAGCGGCAGGCCCTCGCCGCGGCGGAGCTGGTTGACGTGGTCCACCAGCAGCATGGCGTTGTTGACCACCACGCCGCCCATCATGATCACCCCGATGAACGCCTCGCGGGTGAAGCTGGCGTCGGTGAAGAAGAAGGTGAGGAACACCCCGATCAGCGCCATGGGCACCGTGCCGAGCACGCAGAGCGGCAGCCGCAGTGACTCGAAGAGCGCCGCCGTCACCATGAAGATCAGCACCAGCGACACCGCCAGCACCCCCCAGATCTGCCCCTGCTCCTCGTCCGACCAGCGCCACTCCTCCTTGCCCTTGATGCTGTAGCCGGCCGGCAGGCGCGTGTTGCGGATGACCGCCGCCTGCACCCGGTCGCCCAGCTTGGTGGGGCCGCGGAACTCGTAGCTCACCGTGCGCTGGTACTGCTGGTCCTCGCGGAGGATGCGCGACAGCACCTCCCGCTCCTCCAGCACGGCCACGTCGCCCAGCCGCACCGCCTCGCCGGAGGGCGCGGGGATCAGCAATTCCTGCAGGGCGAGCAGGTCCATCCGCTCCCGGTCGCCGGTGCGGACGGTGAAGCCCACCTCCTCGCCGCCCAGCCGCACCCGGTCGCGCCGCGACTGCCCGCCCACCGCCGCCGCCACCCGTCCGGCCACGTCGCGCGCCGACAGCCCGTGCAGCGACAGGCGCCGCCGGTCGATGCGCAGCACCACCTCGGTGGCCCGGTCGCGCGTGTACCAGGCGCCGGACGAGTTGGTGTCCACGTCCTGGATGCGCGAGAAGCGCTGCAGCCGCTCCCCCAGGTCGTCGGCGATGGCGCGCACCGTCTGGTAGTTGTAGCCCAGCACCTGGATGGAGTAGTTGGGCGGGCTCCCGCCCCCCCCGTAGAACGAGGGCCCGTATCCCGTGACGCGCACCTCCGCCCCGCCGAAGAGGTGGCTGTACGCCTCCATCTGCTCCTTGATCGCCACCGGGATCCCGGTGTTCTCCAGCGAGTCCGGGAAGGTGACGGTGATGCGCGCGGCCTGGGGGCGGACGCTGGTGACGAAGCGCTCCACCTCCGGGGTCTGCTTGAGGCGCGCCTCGAAGAAGCGGACCAGCTCGTCCGTGCGCGCCAATTCCTCGCCGCGGGGCAGGTCCACGCTGATGCTGATGTACGACTCCTGCTCCCACCACGGCCGCCACACCGTGCCGCGGGTGACGTACTTGTCGAACAGGTACCACGACCCGCCCAGCGCCAGCAGCGACACCGCCACCGTGCTCCAGGGAAAGCGCAGCGACCCCCGCACCATCCCCGAGTACATCCGCACGTAGAGCGGCGGCCTCTCGGGCGTGCCTCCACCGGCGGCCCCGGCGGAGGCCGGCACGGGGCGGACACGGCGCTGCACGCGCAGCAGCCGTCCGGCGAGCGCGGGGATGAAGCTGAAGGTGACGAACAGGCTGGCCAGGTTGGTGAAGCCCACCACGATCGCCAGCGGGATGTAGAACAGCCGCAGCTCGCCCTGCAGGTAGACGAAGGGGACGAACACGATGATGGTGGTGAGCGTCGCCGCCAGCACGGGGAGCACCATCTCCCCGGCGCCGCGCTCCGCCGCGCCCTCCGCCGAGTCGCCCAGCTTGCGGCGGCGGTAGATGTTCTCCAGCACCACCACCGAGTTGTCGATCACCAGCCCGAACCCCATCGCCAGCCCCATCAGCGTCAGCACGTTCAGCGTCAGCCCGCCGAAGTAGATCAGGTTGAGGGTGATGAGGACCGAGAAGGCGATGCTGGAAAAGACGATCGCCGCCGAGCGGAAGGAGCGCAGGAAGAAGAGCAGGACCACGAACACGATCACGCCGCCGGACAGGGCACGGCCGCGCAGGTCGGTGAGCTGCGCCTTGATGGCCTCGCTCTGGTCGTCGTCCAGGATCAGCCGCACGCCGCGCGGGTGCGTGGGGGCGAGCCCCGCCAGGTGCTCCTTGACCCGGTCGGCCACCTCCACCGCGTTGGTGCCGATCTCCTTCTGCACCACGAACGACACGGCGGGCTGCGCGTCGATGCGGTAGTAGGAGAACGGGTCCTCGTAGGTGTCGCGGACCACGGCCACGTCCTCCAGCCGCACCATGCGTCCCCGGTCGGTGAGCAGGGGGAGGCGGCGCACCTCCACCGGGCTCTCCGCCCGCTGCCGGATCGCCACCGTGTACTCGGTGCCGCCCTGCCGCACCACGCCGGACTCGCGCACGATCTCCAGGTCGCGGATGCGCGCGCCGATGGCGACCGGGTCCAGGCCCAGGGCGAGCGCCTTCTCCTCGTCCACCTCGATCTCCAGCATCCGGTCGCGCCCGCCCTGCGCGCCCACGTCCGCCACGCCGTCCACCTGCCGCAGCTCCGGGGCGATGTCCTCGTCCACGTGCCTGCGCAGCGCCTCCACCGTGTACGGTCCGGTCACGGTGTAGCGCAGGAAGGGGCGGTTCTGGTCCTGGAACTCCTCGGGGACGTAGCTCTCCACGACCGGTCGGCGGGCGCCGTCGGGGAGGTCCTCGTCCAGCGCGGCCAGCCGCTCGGACAATTCCAGCCGGACGAAGTCCATGTCCGTCCCCCGCGCGAACTCCACCGAGATGGAGGCCACGCCCGTGCCGTTCTGCTCCTCGGAGGTGGAGGACACCTTCTCCACCCCGCGCACCTGCTGGATGGCGGCCTCCAGCGGCGAGGTGAGGAACGCCTCCGTGGCCTCCGGCGAGGCGCCCGGCCAGGTGGCGCTCACGGTGAGCCGCGGCAGCTCCGTCTCCGGGAGCAGCTCGATGGGCACCAGCACCCACGCCGCCACCCCCAGCAGGGAGACGGCCAGGTACGCCATGGCGACGGCGATGGGGCGGCGGATGGAGAAGCGGATCACGGCCGGTGTGTTGCTGGGGACGGAATGTTCATGGCGCTACCTGCCCGCTCCGGGCTTCTCCAGCGAGTACATGCGCACGTGCTCCACGTCCACGTCGTCCCGCCAGACGCCCAGCACGTAGTCCGCGCCGACGTCGAAGACGCGGAAGCGCGCGGGCGTGGCGACCGTCCCGAGCATGCGGCCCTCCGGGTCGAAGACCGTCCAGCTGGCGGGATCGTCCGGCGTGACCCGGAACTCGCTCACCCACAGGTTGCCCGCGCGGTCCGCCAGCAGGTCCCCGTGGGCGGGCATCGTCTCCGGGTACGACATCGCGGCGAGGCTCCGTTCCTGGATCTGCCGGAACCTCCCTCCCCGGCTCTCCGCGGCCTGCTTCCGGCGCGTCTCCTTGAACCGCTCGATGTCCGCGGGGGTCACCGGGCGCGCCGCCCGGGGACGGCGGACGAGCCGCAGCAGCCTGCCCTCCGCGTCGTACCGGCCGATCTCGTAGCGGTCGGAGGAGCCGAAGTAGAACCCGTCCGGCACCGTCGCCACCTCCGAGGAGCGGCCGAAGGCGCGGGGGCCCACCATCACCGCGCCGCCCGCCGAGTGGACGAACGTCTCGGTTCCCGGGAAGCGGCCCAGCTCCCGCGGGGCGCCCCCGGCCGGGTCCACGCGCAGGTAGGTGAGGGAATCGCGCGCTACGCCGCCTTTCGACCCGGCGTCGAACGCGCCCCCGGAGCCGAGGAGGACGCTGCCGTCCCCGAAGTAGCCCGCCGGCAGGGCGAACAGGCCCGAGCCCCCGGCGTCGAGCGGGACCGCCCGGACCAGCCTCCCGTCCGGCGCGAACACGCTGACGCGCAGGTTGTCGTAGTCGCCCACGGCCACCGAGTCCCCCAGCGCCGCGAGCGAGCCCACGGCCTTGAACTCGCCCGGGCCGCCGCCCTCGCGCCCCACGGTGCGGACGTGGCGCCCGGCGCCGTCGAAGTAGCGTAGGTGCTTGCCCTGGTCGTCGGCCACCACCACGGTGCCGTCCGGGAGGCGCACCGCGCCGGTGACGCGGCCGAACTGGTACTCGGGCGGGCCGTCCACCATCCCGATGTCCAGCGCCGGCTCCGCGGACAGCCGCCACCCCTCGCCCTCCCCCCAGGCGGGCGCGGCGTTCTCGACGATGCGCACTCCCGCGCTGTCGCGGACCACGGGGCCGGCGGCGCGGGCGTCGCCACCGCACGCGGCGAGGGCGGGGAGGAGGACCAGGCCGGCGGCGCGGACGAGGGCGGATGCTCGCAAGGGGTGGCTCCGGGAGGAAGGGTGGGCGGCCGGCATCCCCGGTGGGACGCCGCCGCGGCGGTCAGGGTTTGCCGCGGTCCCGCTCCAGCCGGTGCAGCCTCACGTGCTGCACGTCCAGCTCGTCCTTCGACACCCCCAGCACGTAGTCGCCGCCGATCTCCAGGACGCGAAGGCCGGCCGGCGTCTCCACCGCCCCCAGCAGCGTCCCGTCCTCCGCGAACACCGTCCAGCGCCCCGGCGCGTCGCTCCCGGCCGCGTGGCCGCGCAGCCACACGGCGCCGGCCGGGTCCACCCGCAGCTCCGCGAAGGCCGACTTGGTCTCCGGGAACGGCATCGCGGCGAGCATCCGCTCCGCGACCTGCCGCCCGAAGTCGCCGCTGCCGGAGGCGGCGAGCCGGTCTGCCTTGAAGCGCTCCACCTCGCCGGGCGTGAGGGGCTCCGTCCGGTGCGGGGCGCGGAGCAGCCGGAGCAGCCTGCCCGAGGCGTCGTACACGGCGACCTCGTAGCGGGCGTTGTCCGCGACGTACAGCAGGGAGCCGCGCAGCGCGTGGAAGGTGTCGAAGCCGAACGGGACCGGCCCCCGCGACGCCCACCCGCCGTTCTCGGTGCCCGTCATGGAGAACTGCTGCTGGCCCGGGAACCGCCCCACCGTGTCCACCCGCGCGCCGTCGGCCGCGTACCGCAGGAGCGGGACGGTGTCGCGCGCCACCCCGGCGCCGCGCCCGAAGGTCCTGCCGCCGTCCGGCGCCACCAGGACCGAGCCGTCCGCGAACACCCCCCGGGCGTCGAGGAACATCCCGTCCCGCGGGGGCACGAGGGTCCGGCTGCGCACGAAGTCGCCGCCCGGGCCGAACACGGAAAGCCGGTGGGACCACTCCCAGGCGGCGACCGAGTCCCCGGGGAGGCGGAACAGGCCGTGCAGGTCGTCGAACTCCCCCGGCCCGCCGCCCTTCCGGCCCGCCGTCTTCAGGTGGCGGCCGGCCGCGTCGAACCAGCGAAGCTCGTTCGCCTGCCCGTCCGCCACCACGATCCGCCCGTCGTCCAGGCGCAGCGCGCCCGCCACCCGCGCGAACTGGTACTCGGGCGCCCCCTCCGCGACGCCGACGTCCACCAGCGGCTCCGGCGACACGCGCCACCCCTCGCCCTCGCCCCACGCCGGGCGGACGCTCTCCACGATGCGCACGCCGGCGCTGTCGCGCACCACGGGCGCCGCCGCGCGGACGTCGCCGCCGCACGCGGCAAGCAGGGGGAGCAGGGCGGCGCCTGCGAGCCGGAGCCGGGCGCGAGTCCTCATGGGCGTCTCCAGGGCGGGGGTGCGAGGGGCGGGCGTCAATCGCCCATGGCGGCGCCGGCGCTCACCGCCGGGGCTGGGGCCGGCGCGGCGGCGGGGCGGCTCCACCAGGCGCGCATCCGCTCCCCGGCCTCCTCCAGCACGTCGTAGGAGACGGGGATCACCACCAGCGTCAGCGCCGTGGCGCTGATCAGCCCGCCCAGCACGGCGATGGCGAGCGGAGCCTGCAGCTCGGCGCCGGGCCCGACGCCCAGCGCCATGGGGAGGAGCCCCAGCCCGGCGGTGATGGTGTTCATCACGATGGGGCGGAGCCGCGCGTGGCCGGCGGCGCGGATCGCCTCGTGGCGGGTCATCCCCTCGCGGCGCATCTGGTTGATGAAGTCCACCTTGACCACCGCGTCGTTGTCCACGATCCCCACCAGGATCACCATGCCGATCAGGCTCATGGTGTTGATCCCCGCCCCCGCCAGCCAGAGCGCCGCCGTGGCGCCCACGGCGGCCAGCGGCACGGCCAGCAGGATGATGAAGGGGTGCAGCAGCGACTCGAACTCGGCGGCGAGCAGCATGTACACCAGGAGCAGCGCCAGCAGGAAGGCGAAGCCGAGGGCGCGGAAGCCCCGCTGCATCTCCTCGTTCTCGCCGCCGATCTCCACGCGCAGCCCGTGCGGCGCGGGGAGCGAGGACAGGGTGGAGCGCACCGCGGCCACCGCCTCGTCCACGCCGCCGCCCGCCACGTCGGCGTGCACCACCACCACGCGGCTCTGGTCGATGCGGCGGATCTCGGAGGGGCCGGAGGCGGTGTGCACCGTGACCAGCTCGCGCAGCGGGATCCCGTCCACGCGGAGGGCCTCCAGCGTCTCCAGCGAGCGGCGCTCCGCCTCGGGGAGGCGCACCACCACCGGGACCTTGCGGTCGAAGTCCACGAACTCCGTGGCCTTCTTGCCCTTCATGTACGCTTCCACCGTCTCCGCCACCTCGCGCGGGTCGATCCCGTACTGCGCCGCGCGCTCCCGGTCGATCTCCACCCGCGCCTCGGGCTGCCCCATCTCCGTGCCCAGGCGCACGTTGGCGACCGCGCCCACCCCGGCCAGCCGGCGCGCCGCCTCCTGCGCGTACGCCAGGGCCGCGTCCAGGTCCTCGCCGCGGACGCGCACGGCGAGGTCGGACTCGCCGCCGCCCAGCAGCTTGCCCAGCGCGGTGGCCTGCCCGGACTCGATGGAGAGCGCGCCCGGCGGAAAGGAGGCCATCCCGGAGCGCAGCCGCCCCAGCGCGGCCGCGGTGCTCTCGCCCTCCCGGAGCCGCACCTCCAGCGTGGCGGTGTGGGTGCCGCTCTCCGCCTCGTCCATCCCCGCGATCGCCGTCTGCCGGCCCACGCGGGTGAACACCGCGTCCACGGCTCGGTCGCGGCGGAACATCGTCTCCAGGCGGGCCGCCTCCTCGGCCGTGACGTCCAGCGGGGTGCCGCGCGGCATCTCCAGGCGGGCGCGGAAGGCGCCCTGGTCCACCTCGGGGAGGACGCTGCGCTCCAGCGACATCCCGATCCCCAGCCCCGCGGCCAGCAGCACGAAGGCGAGCCCGATGGTCCGCCCCCGGTGCCGCATCCCCGCTTCCAGCAGGCGCTCGTACCCGGCGGTGAAGCGGGCGAAGCCGCGGTCGAAGGCGTCCAGCGGCGGGGCGAAGAAGCGGCCCACCGCCGCCCGGGCGCGCCCGGGCGGGCGGCCGGAGCCCTCGCCCCAGCGCGCGGCCAGGGTGGGGAGCAGCGTCACCGCCACCCCGATGCTGGCCAGCAGCGAAAAGGCCACCGCCAGCGCCAGGGCGCCCAGCAGCTCGCCCGCCACCCCCTCCACGTACACGATGGGGCCGAACACCGCGATGGTGGTGAGCGTGGAGGCGGTGATCGCCCGCTGCACCTCCTCGGCGCCCAGGGCGGCGGCCGCGGCCGGGCCGAGCCCCCGCTCTCGGTGCCGGAAGATGTTCTCCAGCACCACGATGGAGTTGTCCATCAGCATCCCCACCCCCAGCGCCAGGCCGCCCAGGCTGAGCAGGTTGAGCGACACCCCCGCGGCCTGGAGCAGGGCGAAGGTGGCGATCAGGGAGATGGGGATGGCGAGCGCCACGGCGACGGGGTAGCGCACCTCGCGCAGGAACAAAAAGAGCACCAGGAAGGCAAGGACGCCGCCCAGGAGCACCTCCTGCACCACGTTGGCGAGCGCGTCCGAGATGAAGCCGGCCTGGCTCATCGCCACCTCCAGCCGGACCTCCGGGTACTCCCCGCGCAGCTCCGCCATCACCTCCTCCACCTGCTCCGCCACCCGCACGGTGTTCGCCTCGGCGCCCTTGAACACCAGCAGCCCCACGGCCTCCTCGCCGTTGAAGCGGGCCACCGACTCGCGCTCCTGGAAGCCGTCGGTGATGCGGGCCACGTCGCGCAGCAGCACCTCGCCGGCGGGGCGCGGCTGTCCGCCGCCCGCGCCCTGGCCGCCGCCCTGCCCCTGCTCCCCGCTCCGCGACACCGGCACCATCCCGATCTCGTCCACGCCCTGGAACTCGCCCAGGGTGCGCAGCGAGTAGCGGTAGCGCCCGCGGCGGATGGTCCCGCCGGGGGCGCTGGCGTTGGCGGCGTCCAGCGTGGCGGCCAGGTCGTCGATGGTGAGCCCGTAGCTTTCCATCAGCCGGGGGTCCACCTCCACCTGGATCTCGCGCTCCAGCCCGCCGGTCACCGTGGCCTGCGCCACCCCGTCGATCTGCTCCAGCCTGCGGCGGAACACCGACTCGGCAAGGTCCTTGAGCGCGGGGAGGTCGCGGCTCCCGGACACCGACAGCGCCATCACCGGCTCGCTGCGCGGGTCGGTGCGCAGCACCACCGGGCGCGAGGCCAGCTCGGGGAGGGCGTCGCGCAGGTTGTCCAGCTTCTCGCGGGTCCCCAGCGCGGCGAAGTCCATGTCCGTGCCCCACGCGAACCTCACCGTCACCAGCGAGCCGCCCTCGCGGCTGGAGCTTTCCACGTGCTGCACGCCGGGGACGGTGCTGACCGCCTGCTCCACCGGCTCGGTGATGAAGCGCTCCACCTCGGCGGGGGCGACGCCGGGGTTCGCCGTGTACACCACCAGCCGCGGGTAGGCGACGTCCGGGAGGAGGTCGATGGGGAGGCGGACGAAGCTGAGGACGCCCAGGAAGACGACCCCCAAAAAGAACATGGCGACCGCGACGGGGCGCCGGATGGCGAGCTGCGGGAGCGACATGGCGGGTGGCGTCTCCGTCTCAGGCGCCCAGGGGGGCGCCCACGCGCTCCTCCAGGGTGGCGAGCGCGTTGGCGAACTCGAAGCGGGCCCGCAGCGCGTCGCGCTCGGCCTGGGCGGTGCGGTCCACCACCTGCTGCAGCTCGGTGAAGGAGATGGCACCCAGGCGGTACTGCTCGCGCGCCATCTCCAGCCGGTCGCGGCTCAGCTTCGCGGCCCGCTCGGAGAGCTGCGACGAGCGGAAGGCGTTCTCCAGGTCGATCAGCGCGCTCCTCACCTCGCGCTCCACGGACAGGCGCGTGGAGCGCAGCGTCTCGCGGGCGCGGGTGCGGGCGGCGTCGGCCTGCGCCACCTGCGCCGAGGTGCGGAACTGGTCGAACACGGGGAGCGACACGGAAAAGCCGAACGACAGGTCGCGGTCGAACGGGTTGAAGGGGTTCGCGAAGTCCCCGAAGGCGTCGTAGTCCTGGCGGAACGACGAGCGGCTGTAGTCGAGATTGGCATCCAGCTTGGGCCAGCGCTGGCCGCGCGCCGCGCCCACGCGGTGGTCGGCAGCGACGACGCCGGAGGCGGCCTGGGCCAGGCGCGGGTGCCCACGCACGGCCAGCGCCACCAGCGAGTCGGCGCCGAGCCGGGCCGGGTCGAACACCTCGGTCGGGCCGGTGGTGAGCCGGGCGCCGGCCACGTCCAGCGTCCCCATCGCCTCGCCCAGGGCGAGCTTCGCCTTGCGCGCCTCGCCGCGGGCCTGGTCCAGCGCCTGCTCCTGCCGCGCCACCTCCACCTCGGCGCCCAGCACCTCCACCATCCCCTGCGCCGCGATCCGGAAGAGGCGCTGCGTCGCGTCCAGCCGCTCGCGCGCCGAGGCCAGGAGCTGCTCCTCCAGCTCGATGACGCGCTCGGCGCGCACCGCATCCCCGTAGCGCCGCTTCACCTCGGCGCGGACCCGGCCCTGCTCCACCTCCACGGCGGCGCCGGCGGCGGTCTCCTCGGCGCGGTTGGCCCGCACCTCCCCCATCCGCCCCCGCTCGAAGAGCGGCACCGCCAGCCGGATCGCGTGGCCGGTGCTGGAGCGCGTGCTCTCCACCACCTGCTCCGAGGGGAGCGGGTTGCCGAAGTCGTCGCGCCCCACCCGCTGGGCCGACATGGTGCCGCCCACCGACACGCTGGTGTTCAGCGTGGGGAGGAAGGCGCCCACGCTCTGCCGCTCGCGGGCGGCGGCCTCGCGGACGCCGGCCTGCGCGCTGCGGAGCGCGGGGTTGTTCTCCTCGGCGGCGCGGAGCGCGTCGTCGAGCGACAGCTCGCGCGGCGCCCCCTGCGCGGCGAGGCGGGTGGAAGCGACGAGCAGGGCCGTCGCGAGGACGAGGTACTTCATGGGGCTCACGGCAGGGCGGGAAGGGGACGGCGGCGCCGGGAGGGCGGCGCCGCGGGACCGGCGGCGTGGGGCGGCTACTGCGGGCGGCCCCCCGCCTTCTTGACGTCGTCCACCAGGCGCACGCGGGCGTCGTGAATCAGCGTGTAGTGGCCGTCGGTGAGCACCGTCTCGCCGGGCGCGACGCTGTCCGTCTCCTCGCCCGGGACGATCTCCACCTGCGTCTCGTTCTGGAGCCCGGTGGTCACGTAGCGCCACTTGGCCAGCCCGCCGCGGTCGTCGCCGTCGTACACGAAGAGCATGGTGCGGCGGTCACGCTCCAGGATCGCGGTGCGCGGCACCAGCACGCGGTTCTCGAAGCGGCGGGCGTCCAACGAGACGCGGGCGTACATCCCGGGGAGGACCCTCCCCTGCGGGTTGGGGACCAGCACGGTGACGCGGGCGGTGCGGGTGCCGCTCTCCACCACCGGGTTGATGGTCTCCACCCGGCCGGTGAAGGGCTCGGCGGGGAAGGCGGCGAACGACACCCGGGCCGTGCGGCCGGGGGCCAGGAAGCCCACCTCGCTCTCCAGCACCTGCACCTCCACGCGGATGGGGTCCAGGTCCACCACCGTCATCAGCTCGGCGCCCTGCTGCACCCACTGCCCGGGAGTCACCTTGACGTCGGCGACGCGGCCGGCGAACGGGGCGCCCAGCCGGGTGCGCTGCAGGTCCAGCTGCGCCTTGCGCAGCCGGACCTCGGCGGTCTCCAGCCCGCTCTTGGCGCGCGCCACCCTTGCGCGCTCCTCGCGCGTGGCCGCGTCGGCGATGCGCTCGTCGAACAGCGTCTGCTCGCGGAAGCGGGCCTCGGCGTCGCGCACGGCGGCCTGCGCCTCCTGCACGGCGAGCGCGTACTCCGCCGGGTCCAGCGCCGCCAGCGTCTGCCCCGCGCCCACCCCCTCGCTCTCGCGCACCGGGAGCCCGGCGATGCGTCCCGTCACCTGCGCCGTGACCAGGGCGCGCTTCCACGCCTCGGCCTGCCCCGCCGCGCTCACCGCCACCACCAGCGTCCCCCGGGTGGCGGGCGTCCCCTGCACCGGAATGGCCACGTCCGTGGAGAAGGTGCCGGAGGCCGAGGTCCCCGGGGCGTCCGCGCCCGGGGCGGAACCGGAGGCCGCCGCACCCTCGCCGTCCGCCCCCTGGCCACGGATGCGGGCGTAGATGGCGGTGGAGAGCGCCAGGACGGCCACCAGGGCCGCTGCGATGCCGAGGGTGCGGCGGGAGCGGATCATGAGGACGCGCGTGGGGGCTGAAAAGGAGACCGGGCGGACGGATGCAAAAGGATGCAAACGGAAGATACCCAGGAGGTTCGGCGCATACAAGGTGACAGTCCGCATTTGCGGTGCTGTCGCTTTCATACCACGTCACGAATAGGTGAGACTCCGCACTTCAGCGAAGGGTTGCTCCACTCCCGAAGATGTAGCAAACGAGCAGGCAAGACATTTCCAGGCCCGAACTCGACGGGTTGCATTTCCAGGGCAAATCGGATTCACTGAACCAGCCTACGAGCAAACCAATTCGGGGACATGATGGTAATAGCGGCTCCGGGGATGATGATCGTTGTGGGGCTCGCACGATGGTACTTCGATGGGTTGACCGGCCGAGAAACCGAGCGCTCAGAAAACCTACCGGCCCTGGGAGCCAGGGCTCCCAGGGCCGGTAGTTGCCATCACATCGGGTACTGCGATCAGGAGCACGCGAACACCGGGATCGCGTCGTAGTGGTCGTCGTGCGGGACCAGGAGGTACCCGACTAACACGCACCCGGCATCATCCTCGCTGGCGGCGGCGCTCTCAAAGGTGGAAGGCTCGGCGGCGGCCGGCTGACCGACACCTACCAGGAGGCCGAGGGCGAGAACGGTGCTGCCGATCATGCGACGGAAGGTGGTCATGGTGCTCTCCTGGAAGGAAATTGTGGAGGGTCTTGCGGCAAAGCCATCCCGGTTGGGTAATGGTTGCCGCGTCCTAAGGTAAAGCAATACCTGGGCCAATGCCGTACAGTAAGGGGCAAATTTTAAGTCGCGGGCAGTCAGCGTGTTACGAAGAAACAGGGGTGCGAACTCCCTTGGGCCGTTGCTGTTTGAACGCCGTCTGGACAGCGTTCAAACGCCGTCCAGACGGTAGTACGTGGAGGCGCGAGTATCCTGATGTCCTGCACGCGAAAGTAAACTCGGCCCCCTGGCGAAGGTCGTTCCAGGGGGCCGTTCGAAAGAATACAAAGAGGGCTATTGTCGGAGCGGCGGCAGAGCGCGGACCACCACTCGCTCCACGCCGAGATCGTCCTTGACTATATATGCAGCACGCCCACTCGGACTGAAGGCGTCTGGAACCGGCTGCGCAGCAAGGGTTCCCAGATAGCGTCCGTCGCCAGATAGGAGATCCACCGGGCCTGGCTGACCAGCAACGGCACTCGAGCGCTGCACCCAGATCCGGCCAGAGCGGTCCACCGCCAGGTCCTGCACCACAGGCATGACCGTAGCGAACTCAGCGGTCGCGGCGTGCCGTGCCACTGCTGCCTGCTGGACCGCTGGTGAAATCGTCTGGCCATTGACCCCAATCGCTACCGTGCCGCCTCCACTCGCGGCTCTTTCCGCACGACGCTCCAACTCGGCCTCGCGGTCTCTTCGCGTGACCGCGCGCGGCTTGATAGGGCGCTGAAGAACGCGTGCGAGCGTGCCGTTGGGGTTACGGACCTGCACCGCGTATTCCGAGGTGCTTACCGTGACGATCCCGCCACCAGGGAGCACGTCCCAGCGGAGCACGGGGGAAAAGACCGGCCGCCCGGTGGACATGATCATCGTGCCTGATCCCGCGCCCCCCACAGGGCGGGATGGTGCACTGGCCGGAGCGGCAACTTCGAACAGGCGACTGGACTTTGCGTTCTCAGTCAACGGGTACCAAACAACGGCGTTCCCGCGGGCAGGCCGTCCCGGGATCGGGAGCGGCTGCGTGCCGGTCACCACCCCGCCGCGGGGGTGGGCTGCTAGCCCCACACCCGAGATGCCGTAGCTGGCATCATACGGGACAGTGTGCTTGAAACGCCCATCGGGGCTGAACACGCTGAACGCCTGACGTGCCAGGTCAGCGACCACCAGACTTCCATCGCCAGTGATGGCCAAACGCTCCGGGGAGGTGAACTCGCCCGGCCCTGACCCTTTCTTGCCTACCTGTCGCACGAAACGGCCTGTTCGGTCGAAGACCAGTACGCGAGCGTTGCCACTGTCCAGCACATACAGGTTCTCTGCACGGTCGAACGCTACCTGGCGAACACCTGAGAGCACCTCCCAAGAGCGTCCCTCTTCCTTTCCTATCTGGAAGACAGTCTGAGAGCGGAAGCCAAGGGCACGGTCCTGGGCGGGCAGCCGGACGACCTGCTGTGCATGGGCCGCAGGTGCGGCCATTGCAAGCGCCGTAGCAAACAGCGGGACAACGTGGGCCATCAATGTCAGTCTCATGTGAACTCCGTTGGAGGGTGGTCGTTCATGACGCGGCACGGGCCAGCCTCTCGCCGCTATGAACCCCGGTGAGAGCGAGTAGCGACTCCCGCAGGGGCAATATGACGAACTACCATTATCTCTCCTCGTCAGATGACACCCTGGTTCCGTACTCCTTCAGCTTCGCCCAGAGGGTGGAGCGGGACATCCCCAGCATCCGTGCGGCGCTGCTCTTGTTGCCCCCTGCGGTGGCCAGAGCACTGCGAATGAGCTCCACTTCCTGGCTGCGATCGGTAGGGGCTGCATATCGTGCCGGTACCTCCAGACAGGAGAGAGAGCCGTTTTCCGCCCCGGGTGAGAGCTGCCACGAGCGGATCTCCTGCGGCAGGTGATTGATCTCGATAGTAGCACCACGGGCGAAGACCGTGGTCGCCCGGAGCACGTTCTCTAGCTCGCGGATGTTTCCCGGCCATGGATATGCGAGTAGTACCTGAAGGGCCTGCTCCGATACTTCGGGCGGAGGCTCGTCGAGCCGGAAAATCCTACGTACGATGTCCTGGACGAGTTCTGGAAGCTCCTCGCGGCGATCCCGAAGCGGTGGAACCTGGTAGCGGAGAACGGAGAAGCGATAATACAGGTCTTCCCGGAACTGCTTGACCCGCACCATCTCGCATAAGTCACGGTTGGTGGCCGCGATGATCTGCACCTGCACCCCGATCTCGCGGGGGGAGCCCAGCTTTCGAAAATATCCTTCTTCAAGAGCTGCGAGGAGCTTTGGTTGTACTGCAAGTGGGATCTCGCCGATCTCGTCCAAGAAGAGCGTCCCTCCGTCCGCAGCCTCGAAGAACCCCGTGCCACATTCGCGGGCATCCGTAAAGGCTCCCTTGACGTGGCCAAACATCTCTCGCTCAAAGAGACTGTCCGGGACGGCTGCGCAGTTCACCCTTACGAACGGCTTGCCCCTGCGCCAACTTCGATCGTGGATCTCGCGTGCGAGATGGGTCTTCCCGGAGCCAGTCTCCCCATAGAGGAGGACCGGGTGCCCACAATCCGCCGCCATCGTTGCGAAGTGGAGCATGTCCGCTGATAGCGTAACCGATGGCCGATCTGCGCCGGAACCGCGCACGGGGGGCGGGTGCTTCCTGCCGACATGCGGGTCGGCAGAGAGGGGCTGCGGCCTGGTGTTTGAGGGCTTCAAGAGAGACTCCTTTGCCGTAGTCCGGACCAGCAATAAACGACGAATGACTCCTTTGGAAAAGACGCAACTTTTTGGAACCTACGCACGTGCGGAATGGGCCCATTCTGACGCCTGGAACGTGACATCCAGTGGATGCTACAGGGGCCAGTCGGTGTGCGCAAGCCCGCGGGTGTGTGAGTGGCCCGTTAGCTGAAAGCGGCGCACCCCGCCCTTCGGCCGGCGGGCGAAGGGCGCAAGTGGCACCAGATTGTTTGCCTTGCCGGCATCAGGAGTAAATACGGTTGGGATTACCGGCTCGCCACCGTGCCCCCCTTGCGGGCGAGCGCTTCCTTGACCCAGGCGTCCAGCCGCTCCGGCGCGTCGGCGCCGGTGATCATCCGCCCCTCGAAGATGAAGGCGGGGGTCCCGTTGACGCCCAGCTTCTCCCCCGCCTTCTGGTCCGCGGCGACGCGGGCGCGGAAGCGCTCCTCCGCCACGCAGCGCCCGAACTCGGCCAGGTCGGGGACGCCGGCCTCCCGGGCGAAGCCGTCCCAGGCGCGCTTGCCGATGGAGTCCTGCGCGGCGAATAGCGCGTCGTGGTACGCCTCGAAGCGGCCCTGCGCTCCGGCGCACTCGGCGGCGTTGGCCGCCGCGACGGCGTGCGGGTGGATCGCCTCCAGCGGGAAGTGGCGGAAGACCACGGCCACCCGCTGCGGGTCGTTGGCCCGCACCCGCTCCATCCCCTCGTTGACCCGCGCGCAGAAGGGGCACTGGAAGTCCGAGAAGGTGATGATGCGCACCGGGGCGTCGGCGGCGCCCAGCACGCTCGCGTCCCGGGCCAGCGGCTCCCACCCCTTCACCTCCACCGGCTTGCCCGGGTCGGGCGGCTGCGGGGCGAAGAACTCCCTGCGCACCACCAGCCCCGTGACGATCACGGCGCAGAGGGTGAGCACGACGGTGAGCACGTTCGCCAGCGTTTCCTTCACGTCCTTCATGGAGCCTCCGGCCGGGTGGCGGTGGGTGACGGGGGCGGCGCGACGCCGCGGCGGGACGGGAACCGGGAGGGTGCGGAGCGACGGGAGGCTGCCGCACATAGAATCTGCCAGGCTGTACCGGCCCCGGACTGTAATCGGCCCCGCTTCCCCGCGCAAGGTTCCTTGCCAGGCGTCCTGCGCAGGACAATCTTTGTGGACGTGGCGGGCTGCGCGCCCCCGCGACTGGCGAGAATGCGAACGCCCGTCCATGTTTATAGTGTCGTGAAACCTGCGGCACGCTCCGGAGTACCACGGCGCGCCGGGCGGACTTCCGCCGCGCGGCGGCAACGCTCCGGGGGGCCCGGGTGTCTCATCCGTGTCCGCTCGGCGCGCGCTCCGCCTCCGCGTCGCCGGCCCGCGCGGGTCCGGCGCGGGTCCGGGATCCACTCTTCTCCAGGAAGACGCTTCCATGAAGCATATCCGTGGTGCCCTCCTCGCCCTCGCCGTCGTCGGGTGCCCGGCGGCGGCCCTGGCCCAGGTCCCCGCGCAGGGCCCGCCCCCGGGGGCGCGGCCGCAGCAGGGCGCCGGCGGCGTGATCCGCGGCGCGGTGCTGGACGCCGCCACCGGGAAGCCCGTCCCCTCCGCCAGCGTGGGGGTGTGGAGCGCCGCCGACTCGGCGCTGGTGACCGGCGCGGTGGCGGGTCCCGACGGCGTCTTCCGCATCGAGGGGCTGCGCCCGGGGAGCTACTACCTCAAGGTGGGGGCGCTGGGCTACGCCGCGGCGTCGCCGACGGTGGCGCTCACCCCGCAGGCGCCGCTGGCCGACCTGGGCCCCATCCGCCTGTCCGCCTCCGCGGTGGCGCTGGAGGGGCTGGAGGTGACCGCCGAGCGCTCGGCGGTGGCGCTGGCGCCGGACCGCAACACCTACACGGCCCGCGACCTTGCCCCGGCCGGCGGCACCGCCACCGACGTGCTGCGCAGCGTCCCCTCCGTGGAGGTGGACGGCGACGGCCGCTTGAGCCTGCGCGGCAACCCCAACGTGGCGGTGCAGCTCAACGGGCGCGCCGCCCCCATGACCGGCGACCAGCTCGCCGGCTTCCTCCAGTCGCTCCAGGCGGGGATGGTGGAGCGCGTGGAGGTGGTCCCCAACCCCTCGGCCAAGTACGACCCCGAGGGGATGGCGGGGATCATCAACATCGTCCTGAAGCAGAACACCGACCTGGGGCTGAGCGGCGGGCTGGCGGCGAGCGCCGGGACCGGCGACAAGTACACGGGCTCCGGCAACCTGGGCTACCAGAAGGGGCCGATGACCCTGTTCGGCAGCTACGGGCTGAACATCGACGCCCGCGAGAGCACCGGCTACAACGAGCTGGAGGCGCTGGTGAGCCCCAACGCCTTCGCCTTCCAGCGGCAGGACTTCGTGGGGCAGGCCGGGGTCGTGGGGCACGTCGTCAACGGCACCGCCGAGATGCGCCTGGGCAAGCAGAGCAGCGTGTCCGGCAGCCTGCTCTTCAGCGACCGCTCCGTCAGCATCGACACCGACAACGACTTCCTGCTGCTGGGCGACGACCAGGACGTGCTGGGGCGCCGCCGCGACTTCACCGACAACGAGGGGAGCGACCGCAGCGCCGACGTGGCGCTGATGTACCGGCGCACCGTGGAGCCGCAGCGCAACGAGCTCAGCGCCGAGCTGCGCTTCAACCGCCCCGACTTCTGGACCACCAACCTGTTCGTGGTGGACTCGCTGGCGGCCGACGGCACCGTCGTGGGCGACCGGCCGGCGATGGACCGCACCCGCATGTCGGCGGCCTCCAACAACTGGACGCTGCAGCTGGACTACACGCGGGGGCTGGGGCCGCGCACCAAGCTGGAGACCGGGTACAAGGGCGCCCTCCGCGGCCTGGAGAACGACTACGTGCTGGGGAGCTTCTCGTACCCGCAGAACCAGTGGGTCCGCAGCGGCAACAGCAACCGCTTCCAGTACGACGACCAGGTGCACGCCGTGTACGGCGTCCTCAGCCAGAACGCCGGCAAGCTGGACCTGCAGGCGGGGCTTCGCGTGGAGCGCACCGCCGCCGACTTCGTGCTGACCGGCGGCGACAGCTACGCCAACGACCAGACCAACTTCTTCCCCAGCGGCCTGGTGTCGTACAACCTGAGCGACACGCGCCAGGTCAAGGCGAGCTACTCCCGGCGGATCCAGCGGGTGGCCACGCAGCTGCTCAACCCGTTCGCGTTCCACGAGGACCAGCGCAACGTCGTCGTCGGCAACCCCGGGCTCACCCCGGAGTTCACCGACGCCTTCGAGCTGGGCTACCAGCAGTCGTTCCCCAGGGGATCGCTGCAGGTGACGCCGTACTTCCGGCGCACCGAGGACATCATCCGGCGGACCCGCACGGTGGACGAGGAGACGGGGGTCTCCACCAGCACCTTCACCAACCTGGCGACCAGCGAGTCGTACGGCACCGACATGACCGGCTCGCTGCGCCTGGGCGACCGCTTCAGCGGCTTCGGCAGCTTCAACGTCTTCCAGATGGAGACGGACGGGAGCAACGTGTCGCCGGACCTGAACACCAGCGCCTTCACCTGGTCGGCGCGGGCCAGCATGAGCTTCAAGGTGAACCCCGGGCTGGACGTGCAGGGGATGTACATGTACCGGGCGCCCATGAACGTGGAGCAGGGGCGGGTGTCGGCGTTCTCCATGACCAACCTGTCGCTGCGGCAGAAGCTGCGCGGCGACCGGTCCAGCCTCACGCTGCGGGTGATGGACCCGTTCAACACCATGCGGTTCAACATCCGTACCGACGACGGGAGCTTCATCCAGGTGAGCGACCGGCGGTTCGGGTCGCGGGCGGTGTTCCTGGGCGTCAACTACAACTTCGGGCGGCCGCCGCGCATCCGGCAGCCGCAGCCCCAGCAGCAGCAGCCCGAGGTGGATCCGCGGAGCGGCGTGCCGGGGAGCTGATCGTTCTTTCTGGATTGGATGGTTTCGGCGGGGGTGGGCATGGTGCCTGCCCCCGTCTTTCGTTTCGGGCGGGGACGGCGACGGCATCGAACTGCCGGCTTGGGCGTGCCCCTCGCTGGCGCCGGGTCGGGCTGCGGCTCCGTAACGCACGATACAACTGTGCGTAACGGAGGCGAGCCCGCGCAAACAGCCGCGCGGTCTCGCCGCTTCGCGCTCGCATCCCTCACGCGGGGCTTGCGCTGGCGTCCTCGTGCGCGCCGGGGCCGGCAGGAGGCTTGCGTCCGCGGGGCTCGTGGTCGAGCTTTGGCGCGCGGCCTCGCATCCCGCTGCTCCGTCCTGGTATCATGCTGCGTCGACTGCTCCCGCTCCTCGTCGTGCCCGCGCTCGCCGCCGGGTGCGCGTCCGTGGCCGATCCGGACGCGGAGGTCCGCGTGTCGGTGGCGGCGGAGCCGCTCGTCGTGGCGTCGGGGGACAGCGTCAGCTTCGTGGTAGAGGCGTACAACCCCACGGACCGGCGCATCGCCATCGCGGGGGCGTGCGGGCCGGCGCTGGAGGTGGAGGTGACCACGCCCGAGGGGATCCGGCGCTACCTGGTGGCCGAGGGCTCGTTCGGCGGGGGGTACCCCTGCGTGCTGGACGAGCGGCACTTCGTCGATCCCGACGAGACGGAGACGCTGCGGCTGGTCTGGACGGCGCCGCGGCTCGCGGGCACGTACCGCGCCGTGGCCGGGCTCCGCGCCGGCGAGCGGCGGCTGGACAACCGCAGCGCCCCGCTGGTCGTCACCGTCCGCTGAGCAACGCACCCCGTACCCCGACAGCCATCCATGGACCAGCCCGCCTCGCCGTCCGGGGACCTGCGCCGCCTGCACGCCACGCTGGACCGGCTGGTCCGGCGGCTCACCCGGCAGCTGTACGGCAGCCCGCGCGAGATGCAGATGGACGCCGGCCTGGCCATCAACCTGCTCTACGGCGTGGAGGTGCCCAACAAGGCGTACCTCTCCTCCACCCTCGCCGCACTGGTGCGCGAGCTGGGGCAGCGCCGGCCGGACCTGCTCCGCTTCATCGTCACCCTGGAGAAGTCGCTGGCGCAGATCGGCGAGCTGCTCCCCCCCGGGGACCGCGCCGACGGGCCGCCGCCCGCCTGACCCGCGGCCGGGCCCCCACCCTCGCGGACGCTAGCACCAGCCCGCGTGCTGAGCACCGTCCATCCCTGAACGGGCACCAGGTGATGTCAGAGAGCGAAGCCGAGCCTGCGCGGGACCGGAAGAAGCCCGGCGCCGCATCCGAGTCCTTGAAGCTGAACACGACGTTTGAGGACGCGGTTTCGCGCATCCTCCGTGCTCCTGTCCCGCCAGGTGGAGTGCCGGACCGGGAGCCCACGCGAAAGCGTAGGGGCTCGCCGGGGAAGGATTCGCAGGGGTAGCAGGAACAGAATCATTGCCACATAGCAGAATGGCACTTAACGTGCTCCCTCCTTGTTGTGCTGCACCTCAACATCTGGAGGACGTAATGAGCCGTTCGCTTTCCTACCTGCGCCGGGGGCTCTTCGGCATTGCCGTTGTGGGCTCCCTCGGCTTCGGGGTTACGCAAGCCCTCGCGTCAACGCGGTCCGAATGGGCTCCAGCGGGCCAGGATTGCGGCGAATATTGCACCGCAAGGTATGGGGAGGGCACGCAGCCCGTCTACCACTATTACAACGGGTCCCGGTGGCTGTGCAGTTGCATCAAGTAGGTCCGCACCGCGTTCGGGGTCTCGCAAGGCGACACAGTGGGGCTCGGGCCGAGCCCCACTGTTCGCTTCCGTAAAGGGGGGGAATCTCGCGGCGAGGCTCCCCCGTCTGTTTTCCTGGACCGTCTACCCTGGCGAGGGGGTTCCGGGGCTATTGTGCGTCAAGTACCCAATAGTGCTACGGAGCCGCAGCCCGACCCCGCGCCAGCGGGGGCACGCCCGACGCCGAGTTCAAGCCCGTCGCCCTTCATGCACCAGCCCGCCCGGACCCAGCATCTTCATCCACTTTGCTCCATCTGTTTCCGGCATTTCGCTAACCCCCACAAGCCCCGGAATTTCCAAAGCATCTACGTTGCTCCGCCCTGCAAAAGGCATGGATTTCGCGGAACTCCGCACCACACGGCCCGGGAAACGCACGGCTCCGCCGCGCCCTCCCGGAGCCAGCGGAGAACCACCGGGGGAGGGGTGCTGCGGCGGCATGAAACTGGTCATCTTCGGCCTGACGGTGAGCTCCTCGTGGGGAAACGGCCACGCCACCCTCTGGCGTGGCCTTTGTCGCGCCCTCGCCGCGCGGGGCCACCAGGTGGTGTTCTTCGAGCGCGACGTGCCCTACTACGCCGAGCACCGCGACCTGCGCGACCTTCCCGGCGGCGGCGAGCTGGTGCTGTACCCGTCGTGGGAGGACGCGCTCCCGGCCGCCCGCCGGCACCTGGAGGACGCCGACGTGGGGATGGTGACCTCGTACTGCCCGGACGGCGTCGCCGCCTCCGAGCTGGTGCTGGGGTCGCGGGCCGCCACGCGCGTCTTCTACGACATGGACACCCCGGTGACGCTGCAGGCGCTGGAGCGCGGCGAGACGGTGCCGTACCTGCCGCCCTGGGGGCTGGGCGACTTCGACCTGGTGCTCAGCTTCACCGGGGGCGCCTCGCTGCGCGAGCTCCGGACCCGGCTGGGCGCGCGGCGGGCCGTGCCGCTGTACGGCAGCGTGGACCCGGAGGTGCACCGCCGCGTCCCGGCGCAGGACGTCTTCCGCGCCGACCTGTCGTACCTGGGCACCTACGCGGCGGACCGGCAGGCGGCGCTGGAGGCGCTGTTCATCGAGCCCTCGCGCCTGCTGCCGGAGCAGCGCTTCCTGATCGGCGGGGCGCTGTACCCGCCCGACTTCCCCTGGACGGACAACGTGTTCTTCGTCCGCCACGTGGCGCCCGGCGATCACCCGGCCTTCTACTCGTCGTGCAGGATCACGCTCAACGTGACCCGCGCGGCCATGGCGGCCATGGGCCACTGCCCCTCGGGGCGCCTGTTCGAGGCGGCGGCGTGCGGCACGCCCATCCTCAGCGACGAGTGGACCGGGCTGGACGAGTTCTTTTCGCCCGGCGAGGAGATCCTGGTGGCCCGCGACACCGACGACGCCCTGCGCGCCCTGCGGCTCCCGCGGGAGGAGCTTGACACGTTGGCGCGGCGGGCGCGGGAGCGCGCGCTGGACGAGCACCACGCCGACCGGCGCGCCCGCGACCTGGAGGACGCGCTGGCCGCGGCGTACGCCGCGCGCGGCGAGTTCGGGGCGGGGGACGCGCTGGAGCCCGACGGCACCCTTTCCATGGAGGTGTGAGCATGTGGGGGATCGTACCGGCGGCCGGGGCGGGGAGCCGCATCCAGCCCCTCGCGTTCTCCAAGGAGCTGCTCCCCGTGGGGAGCCAGTTCGACGCGGACGGGGTGGAGCGGCCGCGCGCGGTGAGCGAGTACCTGGTGGAACGGATGGTGCGCGGCGGGGCGGACCGCATCTGCTTCGTGATCTCGCCGGGCAAGTCCGACATCCTGGGCTACTACGGTGGCGAGGTGGGCGAGGCCCGCGTGTGCTACGTGGTGCAGCCCAAGCCCGCCGGGCTCTGCGACTCCATCTTCCGGGCGCTGCCGCTGATCGCGCCGCACGAGCAGGTGCTGGTGGGGCTCCCGGACACCATCTGGTTCCCGGAGGACGGGCTGGCGCGGCTCCCGGACGGGGTGCTCTCCTTCCTGCTCTTCCCGGTGGAGCGGCCCGAGTTCTTCGATGCGGTGGTGACCGACGAGGAGGGGCGCGTGCGGGAGATCCAGGTCAAGCAGCCGGGGGCGGAGTCGCACTGGATCTGGGGGGCGTTCAAGCTCCCCGGCTCCGTGCTTGCCGAGCTGCACGACCTGTGGCAGGAGCGGGGGCGGCGGGACGAGTACATCGGCACGCTGGTCAACGCCTGGCTCGCCCGCGGGGGCGAGGCGCGGGGGATCCCGGCCGGCGAGGCGTACGTGGACGTGGGGACGCTGCACGGGTATCGCGAGGCGATCCACGTGCTGGAAGAGCGGCCGGCGGCGGAGGCGGAGCTCCTCCCCGGCGGCCGCGCTCTGCTCACCTGAGGAGGGGAGAAAAGGGGTGAACTCGGCAGCCGCACTGCAGACGGACCTGAGCGTGGACCGCATCCGCGACCGGGTCCGGGAGCTGGAGCCCTGGTTCCACAACCTGGACCTGCGCGGGGTCCGCACCGCGCCGCAGCACTTCCTGGGCGACTACCCGTCGTTCAAGTTCAACAACTTCGCGCACGTCATCCCCCGGGACCTGACGGGGAAGACGGTGCTGGACGTGGGGTGCAACGCCGGCTTCTACTCCATGGAGATGAAGCGCCGCGGCGCCGCGCGCGTGGTGGGGATCGACAGCGAGGAACTGTACCTGGCGCAGGCCCGCTTCGCCGCCGAGGTGAACGGGCTGGACATCGAGTACCGCGGCATGTCCGTGTACGAGGTGGGCGCGCTGGGCGAGAAGTTCGACTTCGTCATCTTCATGGGCGTGCTCTACCACCTGCGTCACCCGCTGCTGGCGCTGGACCTGCTGCGCGAGCACGTGGTGGGTGACCTGCTGCTGTTCCAGAGCATGCAGCGCGGCAGCACGGAGGTGGAGGCGCTGGAAGCGGACTACCCGTTCGCGGAGGAGGCGGTCTTCGACCGGCCCGGCTACCCCAAGATGCACTTCGTGGAGAAGCGCTACAGCCAGGACCTCACCAACTGGTGGGTGCCCAACGCCGCCTGCGCCGAGGCGATGCTGCGGAGCGCCGGGTTCCAGGTGGTGGAGCACCCGGAGCAGGAGGTCTACCTGTGCCGCGTGGCCGACCTCCCGGACGACCAGCCGCGCGCGGTGTACCCGTCCCGCGGGAGGTAGGCCGGTGGTCGAGGCGGTGATGATCTGGAACGAGCCCAACAACACCTCGCACTGGGACTTCGGCATCGACCCGGGGTGGCGGATCTTCGCGGAGATGACCAAGGCCGCATCCGGGGCCGTCGTGGCCGAGAGCGCGTCGGTGAAGCGGGTGCTGGGCGGCATCTCGCCCATCGACCCCGGCTTCATCCGCAACATGCGGGAGCAGGGGGTGCTGGACGCCGTGGACGTGGTGGCGGTGCACGGGTTCCCGCTGGACTGGAACCTGTGGATGATCCAGGAGTGGCCGGAGAAGCTGGCGGCGATCCGCGCCGAGACGCACCTCCCCGTGTGGGTGTCCGAGGTGGGGGTGTCCACCTTCGCCTGCGAGGAGACGCAGGAGTACGGGCTGCTGCGCACCGCCGAGCTGCTGCTGGGCCGGACCGAGCGGGTGCACTGGTACTCGCTCTTCGACCTCCCCCGCGCCTGGGGCGCGACCACGCGCCACCGGGAGCGGGAGGGGTCGTCGTACTTCCGGCACTTCCACATGGGGCTGTTCGACCCGGACGGGCGGCCCAAGCGCGCGCAGCGGCGGTTCGCGGAATTCACCCCGGAGATGGGGGTGTGCCAGTGGTTCCACTTCCAGGACCCGCGGCTGGACCAGGCGGTGCGGTGCATGCGGGAGATGGGGGTCAAGCGGCTGCGCACGGGGCTCAGCTGGTCGGACGACGGCCGGCCGGACTCGCTGGCCTGGTTCGACCGGCAGATGGCGGCGCTGGAGGAGTTCGAGGTGACGGTGACGTTCTGCTTCACGCCGGAGCACTGCGGGGTCGTTCCCCACTATACCAGTCCGCCCAAGCGCATCGAGGAGTTCGCGGAGTTCTGCGCGCGGATGACGCGGCGGTACGCGGGGTGAGGTTTGACCGCTGGTTTGGGCGTGCCCCGGGCTGGCGCCCGGGTCGGGCTGCGGCTCCGTAGCAGACGAAACGACCGTCTGCAACGGAGTCGAGCCCCGACGATACTGCTGTCGGGTCTCGCCCCTTCGGGCCGACATCCCTCACGCAACTGCTTTCCGCTCCACACAGGTAGTGAATTCGTGAGCTCCATTCTGCTTTCCGCGCCGCCGCGCGCGCGCGCGGCGCGGTCCGCTTCGCCCACGGCGGCCGCCGATGCGGCGCCTGCATCTCCGCTCCCCTGGATCCAGGTCGCGCCCGGGGCTCCCTACTTCGTCACGGAGCACGGCGAGGCGTGGACGCCCGTCGGGCAGAACGACGCCATCACCTGGCCGGAGCTGGCGGGGCTCTTCCGGCGGCGCGACCTGGCGGGGGTGGAGGCGCACCTGCGGCGGCTGCGGGAGCACGGGGTCACCGTGCTGCGGCTGATGCTGGAGTACGCGCACCGCGAGCACCGCTACCTGGAGCGGCCGGTGGGGGTCTTCCAGCCCAACATGGTGCAGCTGTGGGACGACCTGTTCGCGATGTGCGAGCGCGTGGGGATGCGGATCCTGCTGACGCCGTTCGACACCTTCTTCACCTGGATCCGCTGGAAGAAGCACCCCTACAACCGCCGCAACGGTGGGCCCTGCGCGGACCGCACGCAGCTGCTGGTGTGCCCGGAGACGCGCCTGGCCGTGAAGCGGCGGCTGGAGTTCGCCACGGAGCGGTGGGGGGGGAGCGGAGCGCTCTTCGCCTGGGACCTGTGGAACGAGTTCCACCCCGCGCAGGGCGACAACCGCTTCGACGAGTTCCACGGCGTCATCGCCGACCTGTCGGGCTTCCTCCGCGACACGGAGATCCGCCTGCACGGCCGCGCCCACCCGCAGACGGTCTCCGTGTTCGGGCCGGAGCTGGTGTGGAAGCCGGCGCTGGTGGACCCCATCCTCCGCCACCCCGACCTGGACTTCGCCAACAGCCACTTCTACGAGCAGGGGACCATCGACAACCCCCGCGACACCGTCGCCCCGGCCCTCGCCGCCGGGCGGCTGACGCGCGACGCGCTGGCGGAGATCCGCGACCTGCGCCCCTTCTTCGAGAGCGAGCACGGGCCCATCTACGCCTTCAAGGACCGGCACGTCACGCTGCCGGAGCCGTTCGACGACGAGTACTTCCGCCACATCCAGTGGGCGCACCTGGCCTCCGGCGGCGCCGGCGGCGGGATGCGCTGGCCCAACCGCCACCCCCACACCCTCACCGCGGGGATGCGCGTCGCCCAGCGTGGCCTGGCGCGCTTCCTCCCGCTGGTGGACTGGACCGCGTTCCGCCGCCGCTGCCTCAACGACTCGCTGGCGGTCTCCACGCCCGCCCACGCCGCCTTCGGCTGCGGCGACGAGGCGCAGGCGGTGGTCTGGCTGCTCAGGAAGGACACCCTCGGCCGCGACGGCCGGCTCCGGCGCGACGCGGAGCCGCTCGCGGCGGAGGTGCGCGTCCCCGGCCTCGCTCCCGGGCGCTACGTCGCCACGGCGTGGGACACGGAGGCGGGGGAGCCGCGCGGCGAGTGGGAGGCGGAGGCTGTAGGCGGGGACGGGCTGCTGCTGCGGCCGCCGCCGTTCGTCACGGACCTGGCGGTGGCGGTGCGGCGGGCCTGAGCCGGAGGCGGAACGGAGCGGCGCTCTCCAGCGGAGACGCCGGCCCGACGCTTCGGCCAGGAGTGGGAGGACGCGTCGCGGGCGCCGCCGGAGGGACCGGCGGCGCCCGCGAGCTTCAGTCAGCCGGGAGCCCGGGGGCTCACCGGCGCTACGCCGCGGCGGTGGCGATGGCCTTCCAGACGACCGTGGGGTTGGTGGGGAAGCCGGAGGTGACGCACACCCACTCGTACACCGCCCCGGGGACCGCCTGCTTCAGGCGCGCGCGGTCGCCCACCAGGCCCTCCAGGCGCCCCGTCGGCGGCGAGTCCACCCAGATCACCCGGCCGCCCCGGTAGCTGTTGTGCGCGATGGTGTAGGTCACCATGAAGCGGGAGTGCGCCTCGTCCGCTTCCATGTTGCGGGTGGTGAACACGTTGTCGGCAGTGCCCGTGACGATCTGGATGGATCTGGAGCCGGTGGTCGCCACGCCGTCCAGCGTAATGTCGGCGCTGTAGTTGGGCGGGGCGCTCCAAAGGATCCCCGTTTGCGCCGCGATGCGGATGTCCCGCACGTACCACGTTCCTCCCTGCATCATGTAGAGCCCGTAGTCGTACGCGGCGGACACCTCGCCGCCCTCGATGGACAGGTGGTTGCCCGACGTCCTGCCGTCCGGGGTGGTGCGCACGGCGTACAGGGTATCGGCGGGCTCCACGTCCGCCTCGACATCGAACACGCAGTTCACCAGCCGCAGGCGCTGCCCCGTCTCCGACGTGCCGGAGATGTTCCATGCGACGTGGAGGGCGGCGAGGGTGCCGTCCGCTTCGGCGGCGTTGCCGGCTTCGGTCACGGTGAAGCGGCAGCCGGTGAGCGTGGTGTCGCCGGGGAACACGATCCGGTTGCTCACCCCGTTGGCCGTCCCCACGGCGAACAGCGAGTTGCTGATCCGCACCCGGCTCCCGGGCGCGTACAGGTTGAAGACGGGGCGGTGGCAGACGATGTCGCTGGCCACGAAGGTGCTCCCCCTCCCGAGACCGCAGTCGAAGTTGCCGTCCATCTGCGCCCCGTTGACCACCGCGTGGATGGCCAGCGAGCCGCCGTAGCCCCCGCCGTCGATCTCGAACTGCAGTCCCGAGGGGTGCGTTTCCCCCCGCCCCACGAAGTTGTCGATCTGCGCCACCGTGTAGCCGCCCGTGAAGGTCAGGCCGCCGCGGAAGCAGTCCACCGCCGTGCAGTTGGAAGCCTGCACCTGCACGTTGGTGTGCACGCTCAGCCCGTCCGCCGGCGAGTCCAGGAAGGTGCAGTCCGCCACGATGGCGCGCAGCCGGCCCTTCATGGCCGAGGCGCCTCCGGCTCCGTACAGGAAGATGAGAGCGGCGTGCTCCAGCTCGTAGCCCGTGTACGGGCCCTGGTTCTGCCGGTTGCCGTCCAGCACCAGCCCGCGGAAGACCACCGGCGGCGAGTCCACGTTCGACAGCCAGGGGTGGTTCTGCGTGGTGAACATGCGGGTGAACTCCCCGGGGGTGTTGTCGGGACGGCGGATCCGGGCTCCGTAGCCTTCCAGCGTCACCCCCGCCATGACCTTGACCGACGTCACCAGGTACGTTCCGCCGGGGAAGTACACCACGCCCCCGCCCGCCGCGTTCGCGGCGTTGACCGCCGCCTGGATCGCCGCGGTGTCGTCGGCCGTGCCGTTGCCCGCGGCGCCGAAGTCCGGGTGCCGCACGTTGAACACCGCGCCCGCGTTGTCGAGAATCCTGCCCGTGATCGTCGCCATGATCCGCTCCCTGGGTGGTTGGGTCGATCGGCCCGGACCGGCCGCCAGGGTGGGGAAAACGACGAGCCCCCACCCGGGCGCTGTGCCGGGCAGGGGCTGGTTGCCCCGATTTCTGTCCTCAGGTGAACGGTAACGCCGGATCACAGTCTGTGCAAGGTCTGTCCATGGTGCCGCCATGCACCGGCCCGGCCGTCGCGTGAGGGATTTCGGCCCGAAGGGGCGAGACCGCGCGGTTGTTTGCGCGGGCTCGACGCCGTTGGCGAGCGTCGTTTGCTCGCCTACGGAGCCGAAGCCCGACCCCGGCGCCAGCCGGGGGCACGCCCGAGCCCGCCGTTCAAAGCCGTCCCGTCAGCCGCCCCGCGAATCGAGGATCCCGGCAGGTACCAGAAGCTCCCCCGAAGCGGGATCGATCAGCCCGTTCTCCTCGTCCTCGATGCTGGTGGCCTGCGTGTACACGTCCCCCGCGATGGGCCGCTGCCGCAGCTCCTTCTTGAACGCCGTGATCCGCGCCGCCCGCCCCTCCGGGTCGTCCGGCCCGCCGTAGTCCGCGAAGCCGAACCCGCCCCACTCGCTCACCACCAGCGGCACCTGCCCGCAGTAGAAGAACGGGTCCCCCACCACCAGCGGCTGCACGGCGACGCCCTCGTTCTCCCCCGCCGCCAGGCGGTCCAGCAGCTCGCGCCAGCGCTCCAGCTCCGGCGTGTACAGGTGCGCCGTGAGCAGGTCGGACTTGAGCCGCCCCTCCATGGACACGTGGTTCCACCCGTCGTTGTCCACCACCAGCAGCTGCGGGTGGTTGAGGCGCATGAAGTCGTAGGTGCGGGCGACGTAGCGGCGGGTCTCCGCGTTGCTGGCGATGTCCTGCGCGCCCCAGTCCTCGTTGTACAGGCTCCAGATCACCACCGAGGGGTGCGAGCCGATGTGCACCAGCATCCGCATCAGCTCGGCGTAGTGGTTGTCGCGGCTGCGCTGGCTGGAGCTGTGCGGGCTGGGCACCTCCACCCACAGCAGCATCCCCATCTCGTCGGCCAGGGCGTAGATGCGTGGGTCGATGCCGGCGATGTGCACCCGCACCAGGTTGCACCCCAGCGCCTTCATGGCGTGCATGTGCCGCCCCATCTCCTCGAAGGTGGCGGTCCCGGGCTGGTACAGGATCCCGTCCAGGTAGATGGGCTCGCCGTTCAGGTACACGGAGCGGCCGCGCGCCTCCACCGTGCGCCGCCCGAAGTGGGCCTCGATCTGCGACACGCCGCCGTCCGGCCCCGTGAGCTGCGCCACCAGCGTGTACAGGTGGGGCGAGGCCGGCGACCACGCCTCCGCGTCCGGCAGCTCCACGGTGACGCGCTGCCGCTTCTCACCCGCCTCCAGCGGGAGCTCCACCTCCGTCACCGCCGTGGGGATCTCGCTCCCCCGGGGGGCCACCACCAGCTTGAGCCCGTACACGCCGGGGTCGTGGATGCGGGTGGTGAGGTCGAAGGCCACGAACGCGTCCCGGTAGCTGCTGAGCACGTCCAGGCGCGAGCGCAGGCGGTTGCGCTGCACCGGCTCCAGCCACACGCTCCTCACCGCGCCGGTGTACGTCTGGTACCAGATGCCGCCGCGCTTGTACACGTGCGACTGCTGCTTGCCGCGGGGGATCTCCGCGTCCATGGAGTCGGCGATCCTCACCGTGATGCGGTTCACGGGCCGCAGCAGCTCCGGCGGCAGCTCGTAGCTGAACGAGGTGTACTCGCCGAAGTGCACCTCCTCGCCCTCCACCGTGCGCAGCGGGCGCCCGTTGAGCCACACCCGCGTCTCGTAGCCGCACGCCCCGAAGGTCACCTGCACCAGGCACCCGACGTCGGTGCACCACCCCTCCGGCACGGTGAACTCGCGCTCGTACCAGGCCACCACGCTGTCCTGCCAGGCGGGAGTGTGCTGCTGCGCGTCGCGGGCCGCGGCCATGTGGGCCTCGATGGAGCCCGGCCAGGTCGCCGTGTCCGTGTAGCGGTGCCCCAGGTACCAGCGCCCGGCCAGCCCGCGGTCCTCCAGGTCCAGCGCGAACTTCCATTCGCCGTCCAGCAGCTCCGGCTCGTCCGGGCGGACCACCGAGCGGGGGAGGGGGTTCAGGAACTCCCGGACCGCCCCGGCCTCCTCGCGGTCACGGGTGAAGCCGTACTCCAGGTTCGACATCGGGCTCGCGGCGCGGGTGGACGGGGAGCGCTTCGGCGCGGATGCCGGGAGCGTACGCAGGTGCCGGGCCGGGAGCGGGACGGACGGAAAAAACGAGAGGGGGCGCCGGACGGCGCCCCCTCTCGTGAACATGGACGGATCCGAGCGGCTCAGGCGGTGAGCGCCAGCGGGCCCGCGGCGGCCGGAGCGGCCGCCTCGTCGGCGGAGTGCCGCGCCACCAGGTCGCGGAAGGCCTTGCCCACGGGACGGATCCGGCGCTCCAGGTCGTAGAGCCCCACCGGGTGCAGGTCGTCGCGCTCCACGCGCAGGGCGTGCTGCCAGTCCACCTGGTCGGTGAGCGAGTACCAGGTGAACCCGGTCATGGGGATCCCCGCCGCGCGCAGCGCCTGCACGTCCTCCCACTGCCGCCGCAGCCAGTCCACGGCCAGGTGGCTGACGCGGTTGGTCTCGCAGTGGAAGAGCGGCTTGCGGTAGCGCGCGTAGTACTCGGCGGCCAGCCTGCGGAAGCCGTGGCCGTTCCAGTTGGTGGTGCGGTGCCCGGTGGAGGCCAGCCGGTACTCGCAGGTGGGGTAGTAGTCCAGCCCGATCCAGCGCTGGTCCGGCACCCGCTTCTCGCGGAAGAAGCTGAGGTCGTTGGAGGTGACGCCGTGCTCGTTGAGGAAGCGGGCCATCCCCGGCGCCAGCTCGTGCCCCATCGTCAGGTCCAGCGACAGGAACTTGACCGCGTTCATGTGCTCGGCCAGCGCCTCCGACCTGCGCCCGACGGGGTGGAAGTGCTCCACCGACTCGCCCTGCACGATGACGGCGTCCGGCCGCTCGGAGACGATCGCCTCCACCGCCAGCTCGTGCGCCATGCACAGGTTGCGGACGGCGGTCACGAAGGCGCGGTCGCTCTTCTCGCACTCGTTCCACCACCCGCGCAGCGCCGAGAAATTGGCGCACACGAAGATCTCGTTGACCGGCGTGTAGTAGCGCACCCAGGGGTAGCGCTTCGCGAACGCCCGCGCGTACTCGGCGAAGAGCACCGGGAAGGCGGGGTCCTGGAAGCCGCCCAGCCAGTCCGGCACGCCGAAGTGGCACAGGTCGGCGATCACCTCCACGCCCAGCGTGCGCAGCCGCTCCATGGGCTCGTCGGCGCTGGACCAGTCGTAGCGGTCCGGCCCCACGTGCGTGCGGTAGTAGGCCGGACCGTAGCGGAGCGCGCCGAGCCCCAGCTCGCGCACCAGCTCGAAGTCCTCTTCCCAGCGGGCGTAGTGCCCGCACTTCTCCATCTGGTCGATGCGCTTGCCGCCGGCGATCGTGGGATAGCTGTTCTCGATCCCCGTGGCGAAGAAAAACGGCAGGGACTGCATGGGTGCTGCTGATCCTCGGTCCTGCGGTGAACGGCCGCCGCCGCGGACGCGGCGGGCGGAAACGGAGTCGCGGCCGGGCGGACGGTGCCCGGCCGTGCTGCGAGACGATGCTTTGCTGCTGGGAGCGTTTGGAGGGCTGAGTACCCTCCATCCGGCGTGTGGGATCCCTGGCGGAGCAGGCAAGCGCGATACCACCCGGACGGGTCCTGTGGCGAGCGTGTCCAAGGTGTTCGTGGGCTTGCGCTTGCGAGGATGGAGAGCCCGCGCGGCCGCGGCGCGGGACCCGTCCGGGGACGGCACTTCTTGCGCGACCGGCAACCCGTGCGTGTTCCCGAACGGGAACGGATCAGTCGGCCGCGACGGCGCGCGCGGCGGCCCCCACGGGAGCGGAGGGGATTCCGCGCTCCTCGAAGCAGCGGGCCAGGGCGTCCTCCAGCGGGGGGAGGAGCACGCCCCGGGCGCTCCCCAGCACGCTGTAGCGGGGGCGCGCGGCGGCCAGCCCGAGCTCCGCCATAGGCCGCGCCTCCACCCGCTCCGGGTCCAGCCCGGCCCGCTCCGCGGCGCGCCGGGCCAGCTCCGCCCAGGTGACGGCGCCCGGGCTGGCCAGGTGCCAGATCCCCCGCTCCCCGTCCACCAGCAGGTCCAGGGCGGCGTGGGCCAGGTCGGGGAGGTAGGTGGGGGACACCGTGGCGTCGTCCGCCGCGGCGAAGCGCCGCCCGGCGGCAAGCTCCCGCAGCGCCACGGCGACGAAGTCGAAGTCGTCCCGCGGGCCGAAGAAGGCGCCGGCGCGCACCACCAGCGCGCCGGGGAGCGCCGCGAGCACGCGTTCCTCCGCCTCCGCCTTGCTGCGGCCGTAGACGCCGAGCGGCGCGACGGGGTCGTGCTCCACGTAGGGCTCGCGGCGGGCGCCGTCGAACACCAGGTGGGAGGAGAAGGTGAGCAGCGCCGCCCCGGTGCGGGCGCAGGCGGCCGCCAGCACGGCGGGCCCGTCGGCGTTGTCGCGGAAGCAGGCGGCCGGCTCGCGCTCGGCGCCGTCCACGCGCGCCCAGCCGGCGGCGTTGACCACGGCCCAGGGGCGGAAGCGCTCCAGCGCGCGCCGCACCGATTCCGGGTCCGCGACGTCCATCTCCCGCCGGGAGAGCGGGCGGTGGGCGAGCCCCCGCACCTCGCAGGCCCGCGCGAGCTCGCGCCCCAGCGTCCCCGCCGCCCCGGCGACGAGCAGGACGCGCGGGGCGCGGCGGGGCCTCGGCGCGGGGAAGTCCCGCCCCGCGACGGGCACCGAGCGGGGTGGGTAGAGCAGCCGCTGCGGCCGCCTCCACCACCCCGGCGTGTCCAGCACCGGGTGGTCGTGGGCGCCCCCGGCGGCGAGGTCCGCCACCATCCGGGCCAGCGCGGTGGGGCGGGGGACCGGGGCCCGCAGGTCGAAGACGCCCGGCTCGTAGTGCCCGTCCGTCCGCGTCAGCAGGGTGTCCCAGTCGTACGCGCCCAGCAGCGCCCACGCGGTCACGGCGCGCACCTCCACCCCCTCCCGGCGGAGCGCGCACGCCGCCCTCCACACCTCGTGCAGCCAGCGGAGCTGCTCCTCGCGGGTGCACCCCAGGTGCACCTCCGTGACCGCCAGCGGGATCCCGTAGCGCTCCCACGCCTCCGCCAGCAGGGCGCGCGGCCCGGCGATCCCCTGGGCGCGCACCCGGCACGCCTCCACGTCCGCGTAGGCGTGCCGGCCGTTGCCGCCGTGCGTGTGCGGCGGGTAGCGCTCCAGGCGCTCGTCCAGGAAGCGCTCGCTGGTCAGGTAGTAGTTGAGGCCGACGAGGTCCGGCGGGCAGGGATCCGCGGCGAGCGCCTCCAGCTCCCGCTCCTCCAGCCCCCAGCCGGCCATGCGCTCCCACAGCGGGTGCCCGGGGTCCACGCGGCCGCACAGCAGGTCCAGGCTCAGCCAGCGGCGCCGGTTCTCGAACTCGGCCTGGTAGGCGAGGGCGGGTGTGCCGAAGGTGAGCCCCGCGTCCTCCGTCTGCACCAGCTGCGCGGCGGGGCTCACCTCGCGGACGGCGCGCATGGCCGCCGCCGTCGCCCGGCACTGCGTGAGCAGCGCGCGCGCGAAGGTGCGCTCGTCCCGGCCGTGCGGGTACCAGTGGCCGTACAGGCCGCTGAACCGGGCGGTGGTCAGCGGCTCGTTCACGGGGGTGTAGGCGTCCACCCAGGGGTAGCGCTCGGCCACCGCCCGCGCGAACTCCGCCAGCCCGGCGGGGAAGCCGGGGTCCACCAGGCTGGTGTGCCGCGGCCCGCTGCCGTGGTGCACCAGCGTGACCACGGGGCGGATCCCCAGCTCGCGGAGCCGCCCCAGCCGCTCGTCGGGCCAGTTCCAGTCCGCGCGCTCCACGCCCTCCGGCGCGACGCGCTCCCACAGCACCGGGTAGCGCAGCGCGCGGATCCCCAGGGCGGCGAAGCGCTCCAGGTCGTCCGCGCGCGCGGCGTGGCCGTTCCGCTCCAGCTGGTCCAGCCAGCGGTCGCCCACGCGGTTCACCGTGCACTCCACGCCGCCCCACACCTCGGGCGGGCCGCGGAGCGCCGGGCCCGGCCGGGCGGCGTCCTCCCGCTGGCCGGGCCGCACGGGGCCGGCCCCCTATTCCTCCGTCCGGGCGGGTGCGGCCGCCATGGGGAGCGTCGTCCGGCTGCCGTTGGAGCCGTGGGCGCCCTCGCTCCAGGCGGCGCTCCCCGCGGCGGTCTCCACCACGCCGATGGGCCGGCGGGGGCGCTTGGTCCCCATGATCCGTCCGAAGGTGGTGAGCGCCTGGGCCACCACCTGGTCCATGTTGTAGTACTTGTAGGTGGCCAGCCGCCCCACGAAGTGCACGCCCGGGGTCTCGTCCGCCAGCGCCTTGTACTGCCGGTAGATCTCGGCGTTCTCGGGCCGCGGCACCGGGTAGTACGGGTCGCCGTCGTCGCACGGGTACTCGTAGACCACGGCGGTCTTGGCGTGCTCCTGCCCGGTGAGGTACTTGAACTCGGTGACGCGCGTGTACGGCTGCTCGTTGGGGTAGTTCACCACCGGCGCGGGCTGGAAGGTCGGCTGGTTCAGCGTCTCGTGCCGGAAGTTGAGCGACCGGTACGGGAGCTTGCCGTAGCGGTACTCGAAGAACTCGTCGATGGGCCCCGTGTAGACCATCTCCCGGAACGGGACCACGTCCTCGATCTCGCGGTAGTCGGTGTTCAGCATCACCTTGATGTTGGGGTGCGAGAGCATCCTCTCGAACATCCGGGTGTAGCCGTGCAGCGGCATCGCCTGGTAGGTGTCGGTGAAGTAGCGGTCGTCGCGGTTGGTGCGGGTGGGCACGCGCGCGGTCACCGACGCGTCCAGCTCGGACGGGTCCATCCCCCACTGCTTGCGGGTGTAGTTGCGGAAGAACTTCTCGTACAGCTCGCGCCCCACCTTGCTCACCACCACGTCCTCGGAGGTGCGCAGCTGCTCGCGCGGCTCCGCCACCGACTCGAAGAACTTCTCCAGCTCGAACGAGTTCAGGCTGAGCCCGTAGAGCTGGTTGATGGTGTTCAGGTTGATGGGGATGGGCACCAGCTGCCCGTCCACGCTCGCCTGCACCCGGTGCATGTACGGCCGCCACTCCGTGAAGCGCGACAGGTACTCGAACACCTCCCGCGAGTTAGTGTGGAAGATGTGCGGCCCGTAGCGGTGCACCAGCACGCCGTCGTCGTTGTAGTGGTCGTAGGCGTTCCCCCCGATGTGGGTGCGCCGGTCCACGATCAGCACCTTCTTGCCCGCCTCGGACGCCAGCCTCTCGGCCAGCACGCTCCCCGCGAAGCCCGCACCGACGATCAGATAGTCGAACATGCTGTTTCCTGCCTTTCTTCTCAGAGCGTGTCGTCCCGGCGATGTCCTGCTTTCGTTCTACGAACGGGTTTGGGCGTGCCCCCGGCTGCGCCGGGGTCGGGCTGCGGCTCCGTAGCAGACGAAACGACCGTCTGCAACGGAGGCGAACCCCAACGGTACTGCTGTTGGGTTTCGCCGCTTCGCGCTCGCATCCCTCACGCGGGCTCCGCCCTGGCGTCCTCCGGGGCCCCCTCCCCCGGCCCCTCCCCCGCAAGCGGGAGAGGGGAGAACTACTTGCCGTACCTGGATCTCCAGCCGTTGTCCCCTCTCCCAGAATTGGGAGAGGGTGGCGAGCCTCAAGCGAGCCGGGTGAGGGCCCGCAGTGGCGCTTCACGCTGCGCGTGAACCGAATCAAGCAGGCTGTCCCCTGTAACCTGTCCCCTGTAACCTGTCCCCTGCCGTTCCTAGTCCGCGGCCAGCTCGCCGTCCCCGGCCGCCGCGGCGTCGCCGCTCCACCCCGGCGCCACCCCTGCCACCAGCTCGTCCATGGCGCGCCAGGTGAGCTCCCACGAGGTGCCGGCCAGGAAGGCGTCCACGCGCTCCAGCCAGGCGGCGCGGGTGGCGGCGTCCTCGGCGAGCGCGGCCTCCACCGCCGCGACCAGCTCGGGGACGGTGCCGGCGATCCTCACCAGCCCCTGGTCGCCGTACGGGCGCACCACGTCGCGGATGGGGGTGGAGACCACCGGCTTGCCGGCCGCCAGGTACTCCGGCGTCTTGGTGGGGCTGATGAAGCGCGTGGACTCGTTGAGCGCGAAGGGGATCAGCGCCACGTCCCACCCGGCCACGATCTCCGGGAGCCGCGCGTACTCGGCGCCGCCGGGAAAGTGCAGGTTGGGGCGCCGCGGCAGGTCGGCGTCCTCGATCTTGACGACCGGCCCCACCAGCACGATCTCCCACTCCGGACGGGCGTCGGCCACGCCGGCCAGCAGCTCCAGGTCCATCCGCTCGTCGATCACGCCGAAGTAGCCCAGGCGGGGACGCCCGGACGCCTCCGGCTCCGGGGCGCGGCCGCGGGCCTGCGCGAAGTGCGCCGCGTCGATGCTGCTGGGAAAGGCGTACACCCGCGGGTGGCGGTCGCGCTTCGCCTCGTACAGGCTCTGCCCGCCGGTGAACACCAGGTCGGCGCGGCGCAGCAGCTCGGCCTCGCGCTCCACCATCACCGGGGTGGCCCCCTTGAAGGCGGAAAGCTCGTCCATGCAGTCGTACACGGTGGCCAGCGGCCGCAGGTGCCCGGTGAAGACCACGGGGATGGGCGTGTAGTACCACAGCACGTAGTCGTGGACGCCGTGGTCGCGCAGCAGCCCGTCCAGCAGCTCGCCCTGCACCCGGTCCACGTCGTCCCACGCGCCCCAGACCAGGTGCGGCACCGCCACGAACAGGCCGTCCTCGCGGCGCTCCACCTGCAGGAAGGGCTCGGCCGCGTCGAACATGGCCTCCTCGAAAAAGAACACGCGGCGCTCGCGCGCGAAGCGGCTCAGGAGGTGCTGCGGGCGCTGGCGGACGAAGTCCCAGCGCAGGTGCGAGAGGCAGACGAGGTCGGGGAGCCGGGCGGCGTCCGGCTTCCGGGCGATGGGAAGCGTCATGCGATCGGGTCCGTCGGAGTGCTTCGGGCGCCGGCGGGCGGGAGCGCGCACCGGGGACAGGACACGGGTCAAACAGCGTGCCAGTGGACAGCGTGGGAGCAGATGTAGTCGGGTTCAGCATCTGTTTCTCGCCGTCTGGGCCCTGGCGAGCACAGGCGCCTTCGCCACGGCTGACGCAAAAAAGGCGGGGCGGCCCGTTGGCCGCCCCGCCCGTCTCCATTCCATCCGCCCGGCCTCAGCCCCGCCCCTCGTCCGCCGCCAGCAGGGCCCGCAGGTGGGGGAGGATCGCGGCGCCGCCGTCGCCCGCCGCGGCGAAGAACTCCAGGTCCGCGGCCTCCACCCGCGGGAGCGCCCGAACGACGCGCTCCCGGCCCGCGTTCGTGAGCGTGAGCGCGCGGGCGCGGGCGTCGTCCGGGTGCCGGGCGCGCTCCAGCAGCCCGCGTGCCTCCAGCGCGCGGACCACCTGCGAGGTCATCATCACGTCGGTCCCGGCGTGGCGGGCCAGCTCGGCCTGCGTCGCCGAGGCCCCCGCGCGCGCCAGCCACGCAAGCGAGGCGAGCAGCACGAACTGCACGTGCGTGAACTCCTCCTCGGCGAGCGCTTCGCGGACGCGGCGCTGCCACCGGTTGGCGACCTGCCAGAGCAGGAAGCCGGGGCTCTCGCCCGGCCCCGCGAAGCGCGAGGGAAAGGCGTCAGCCAAGCTCCGCCAGCCCTGCCGCGGGGACGCCCATCGCCAGGGCGATTCGGCGGAAGTCCTCCGCCGGCAGCTCCAGGTGGCCGCGCCGGAACGGGAACCCCCAGCGCCGCTTGTCGGGGATGAACGAGAGCTCCGGCAGCAGCGGGGCGATGGGCGCCGGCCGGGCGGGGACGAAGTCCACGGCGCGCCGGAACGGGCAGAAGTCCTCGCTCATGCGGAAGGGGAACGGATCGCCCTCCGCGACCCGCCCCAGCGCGGTGAAGCTCCGAACCGGGTCGCCGCCGCCCATACGCGTCGTCGGCGAGTAGTACACCAGCCAGTCGCCGGGGCGCATCCGCCGCAGCGGAGCCGCCTTGCCGTGGCAGAGCTGCGCGAAGCCGCCCGCCACGCCGCGCTGCACGTGCTCGTGCGAGACCACGCCCAGCCAGAAGCGGGTGCGCCCGGGTCCGGGTTGCCGTGTGTCGGTCATGGTCACCTGGGTTCGGGGTGAGCTGAGAATGTAAGCGTGCTTACTAAATCCGGCAAGCGACGGCTGCACCCCCGAACGGCGAAGGGAGCCGGCCCTGCCCGGCCGGCTCCCTTCGTGTGCTGCGATCCTTCGGGCCGCGTCTACGACGCCTTCCTGCGGGCGATCCAGAGCTCCACGTTGTGGCCCAGCAGCGTCAGGGGGACGCTGCCGGCCCGGAGGACCACGTCGTGGAACTCGCGGACGTCGAACTTGGGCCCCAGCTCGCGCTCGGCCAGGGCGCGCAGGCGGCGGATCTCCAGGTTGCCCACCATGTAGGCGGTGGCCTGGCCCGGCCAGTTGATGTAGCGGTCCACCTCGGTCTCCACCGCTTCGCGCGACTCGGCGGTGTGCCCCAGCATGTAGTCGACGGCCTGCCGGCGCGTCCACCCCAGGGCGTGCATCCCCGGGTCCACCACCAGGCGCGCGGCCCGGAGCGCCTCGTTGGAGAGCAGCCCCATGCGGTCCATGTCCGAGGAGAACAGCCCCATCTCGTCCGCCAGGCGCTCCGAGTACAGCCCCCACCCCTCGGCGTAGCCGGAGTTGAACAGGAAGCGGGCGATGGCGTGCGAGCCCTGCTGCTCCTGCGCGATCGCGCCCTGCAGGTGGTGCCCGGGGATGGTCTCGTGGAAGGCGGTGGACTCCAGCCCCACCTTGCTCCGGGTCTCCGGCCGGTAGGTGTTGATGCGGTACGTGCCCGGCCGCGAGCCGTCCTCCGACGGGCCGAAGTACTCGCCGCCCGGCGCCGACGCCTCCTGGAACTCCGGGTACGGCTCGATCACCACGTCCGCCTTCGGGAGGGTGCCGAACCACTTCGGCATCTCCCGCTTGGCCCGGTCCAGCGCGCCGCGCGCGTACGCCACCATCTCCGCGCGCGTCCGGAACGTGTACCGCGGGTCGGTGCGGAAGCGCTGCAGCAGCCCGGGCACGTCGTCCGTGGCGAAGCTGCGCCGGGCGATCTCCCGCATCTCGCGCTGGATCTGCTCCATCTGCCGCAGCCCCATCTCGTGCACCTCGCGGGGCGTCAATTCCAGCGTGGTGAAGCTGCGCAGGGTGGCCGGGTAGCACGCGGCCCCGCCCGTGTTCGCCGACACGGCGACGTCCTCGCGCGCGGCGGGGAGGTAGGTGTCGCGCAGGAAGTCGCGATAGCGCCGCACCGCCGGCAGCACCTGCGTGCCCACCACACCCTCCAGCTCGCGGCGGAACTCCGGGGTGCTGTCGCGCCCGGCCGGGGCCATAAAGGGCGACGTCGGCGCCGGGTCGGCCAGGAGCCCGTCCAGCTGGCCGAGCACGCGGCGGACGTTGACCCTGGGCGTCGTGTAGCCCAGGCGCATTCCCTCGCGGAGCGCGGCCACCTCGTTGTCCAGGTAGCCGGGGATCGCGCGCCAGCGGGCGAGCGTCTGCGCGCGCAGCTCCGGCGTCCCGACGGGCTGGATCTGCGCCAGGAAGGGGAGGTTGGCCTGCCAGCCGGTGAGCTGGTTCACCGGCCACAGCTCGTTGCGGCACGCCCGCATCGCCACCGCCGACTCCAGCGCGTCGCGGAGGATGGCGTAGGTGGCCCGCTCCGGGCGCCCGTCCAGCGGCGCCGGGTCCATCGCCGCCATGCTCGCCAGCCACGCGTCCTCCCGCGCCCGCCACGCGCGCAGCGCCGCCGGCGAGTTGTCGGTGAGCCGGTCGTGCCGGCCGTCCGGGAGCCCGTAGAAGGTGACCAGCTCCGGGTTCCGCTCCAGCAGCGCCGCCATGTACTCGTCGGCGACGGCGTTCACCATCCGCGCCGTCGCCGCCGTGTCCACGGTGAAAGTCCCGGCTGCATCCCGCGGCGCCGGCGCTCCCGCGGGCGTCTGCGGCGCGCAGGCGCCGAGCGCGAGCCCACCCGCCAGCGCCAAGCGGACGACGTCTCGTTTCATCCGGTGTCTCTGTCTCAGGGTTGGTCCGTCAGCAGTTCAGCGTACTTCGTACTGCAGTTCACTCCCGCACTCCCGCACTCCCGCACTCCCGCACTCCCGCACTCCCGCACTCCCGCACTCCCGCACTCCCGCACTCCCGCACTCCCCCTCACCCGATCGTCTCGAAGCTCGCGCCCTGCGCCTCCACCGGCTCCTCCGACATCCGGTAGAGGGCGCGCAGCCGGGCGGCGGCCTCCTCCCATGCCGCCTCCGTGCGGGCATGGACCTCGGCGAGGGGCTGGCCGGGCGCGAGCCGGTCGCCGATGCGGGCGCGCAGCACGATCCCCACGGCGGGGTCCACCGGGTCGGTCTTGACGCGGCGGCCGGCGCCCAGGTCCAGCGCCGCCACCCCCACGCCGCGCGCGTCCAGCGCCGCCACCCAGCGGTCGCCGTCCGCGTCGGACACCACCTCGCGCACCACGGGGGCGCGCTCCAGCACAGCGTCGGGATCGTCCACCACGCGCGGGTCGCCGCCCTGCGCGCGGATCAGCTCGGCGAACGTCTCGGCGCCGCGGCCGGAGTCGCGCACCTCCGCCAGCCGGCCGCGGGCCTCCGCCTCGTCCGCCGCCAGCCCGGAAAGGAGCAGCAGGTGCGTCCCCAGCTCCACCGTCAATTCCCACAGCTCCGGGGGGCCGCCGCCGCGCAGCGTGTCGATGGCCTCGCGCACCTCCAGCGCGTTCCCCACGGCGCGCCCCAGCGGCTGGTCCATCGGGCTCAGCACCGCCCGCGTCCTCCGCCCCGCCCCCTCGCCGATCCTCACCATCGCGCGGGCGAGCGTGCGCGCCTCCTCGGGCGTGGTCATGAAGGCGCCCGCGCCCCACTTCACGTCCAGCACCACCGTGCGCGCGCCGCCGGCCAGCTTCTTGGACATGATGCTCCCGGCGATCAGCGGCACCGACTCCACGGTGCCGGTCACGTCGCGCAGGGCGTACAGGGCGCCGTCGGCGGGGACCAGCTCGGGGCTCTGCCCCACCAGCGCGCACCCGATCCGCTCCACCTGGGCACGCATCGCATCCAGGCCCAGGCTGACCCGGAAGCCGGGGATCGCCTCCAGCTTGTCCAGCGTCCCCCCGGTGTGGCCCAGCCCGCGGCCGGACATCTTCACGAACGCCGCGCCTGCGGCGGCCATCAGCGGCACCAGCACGATGGAGGTCTTGTCGCCCACGCCGCCGGTGCTGTGCTTGTCCACGGTGGGGCGGTCCAGCCCGCTCCAGTCCAGCTCCACCCCGCTCTCCACCATGGCGCGGGTCAGCGCCAGCGTCTCCGCCTCCGTCATCCCGCGCCACACCACGGCCATGAGCCAGGCGGACAGCTGGTAGTCGGGGATGCGCCGGGCGACGAACCCCTCCAGCAGGAAGCGGATCTCGTCCTCGGTGAGCTCGCCCCCGCGCTTCTTGCGGTCGATCAGCGCGACGACGTTCCTCTCGCCGCCGCTCATCCGCGCGGCTCCGCGTTAAGCCGGTTCTCGTCGAAGGCGCCGGGGAGGACGTCGCGCATGGAGGTGGCCGTGTAGCCGTCGCCGCGCGGCATCACCACCACCATGTCGGGCCCGAACTCGTACAGCACCTGCCGGCAGGCGCCGCACGGGGCACAGGGCGCGTCGTCCTGCGGCCCCACCACCGCCACCGCGCGGAAGCCGCGCACCCCCTCGGACACCGCCTTGCCGATCGCCACCCGCTCGGCGCAGTTGGTGAGGCCGAAGGAGGCGTTCTCCACGTTGCATCCGGTGAACACCTCGCCGCTCTCCGCGAGCAGGGCCGCGCCCACGGGAAAGTGCGAGTAGGGGACGTACGCGTTGGCGCGCGCCGCGCGGGCGCGGGCCAGGAGCATTTCGGCCGTTTCGGCCGGCAGGGTCTGGGGGGCGGTGTGGCTCAAGTGTAGTTCCGCGGCTGCGTTTCTGCCCTCGCGGCGGGCACCGCGGGAACAGACAATATACGCGGACTCCGCAACCCCGCGCACCCACGTCCCGCGGGATCGAAGAACGGCCCCCTCCGCCATCCGGCGAAGGGGGCCGCGAGCCTTTCACTCCCGCACTCCCGTTCCCCTCACCTCCCCCGCAGCCCCCGCTGGAAGCTGTCCGTCACCTCGCGCAGCACCCGCTCCACCCCGTCGCGCGGCTGCGGGAAGAAGAGCGCGTCCGAAAGGGTGTTCAGCGCAGCGCGCACGTTGGTGAACTCGTCCGAGAAGCGCAGGAACAGGTCGCCCACCCCGTGCCGGAGCGCCAGCTCCGTCCCCGCCGCGGTGCGGAAGCCGATGGCGCCCAGCTCGTCGTAGTACGAGAGCGGCGGCGCGCCGCGGCGCTGCACCCGGTGGGTGATGTGGTCCGGGAACACCCCGGCCAGCCAGAGCGCGAAGTTGCCCAGGTGCACGCGCAGCTGGAACTCGCGCTCCCCCCGCGCCTCCTCCAGCGCGGCCACGATGTCCGCCAGGTAGCGGAAGCTGTCCTCCTCGCCGGGGGCGGCGCGATTCGCCCGCCCCGCGTTGCCGAACTCCAGCAGCAGCGCGGCCGTGTAGTCGGCCAGGCGCCGGTCGGCGACCTCGCGCTCCAGCAGCGCGTGCCTCACCAGCAGGTAGAAGACCAGCGGCGCCGGCGCGCGGCTGATCCCGCCCCGCTGCAGAAAGGCCCTCAGCAGCCGCGGGTCGTCCAGGAGGGCGTCCAGCCCCTCCTCCCGCAGCCGCCCCTCGCCCTCCGGCCCGGCCAAGGCCAGGAGGAACTCCGCCTCACCGCGTCCGAACGAAGCCCTCACGTTTGGTCTGATCATCGTCGTCCTCCGTGAATGCTCCCGCGTGCTCCACTCCCCTCTCTCTACCGCCGCGCCGGCCGGGTTGTTTCGCGGGTCCGCGGCGCCCCCCCCGCCGTTTTGCAGCCGGCGTGCCAGCCCCCGCGCGGCATGGGGTATGCAAATCCCCGTGCCGCCGCACGCTTTACGGCACCTTCACCGGACCCCGGATTGGACGACGCTGCCGAATCTCCCCTGCTCGACGCCCTCCCCGACGGCGTCGTCCTGATCGACCCGGACTGGACCGTGCGGCACGTCAACCGCGCCGCGGCCGCGCTCCTCCGCGTCGATCCGGCGCAGGTGACCGGAAAGCGCCTGGGCGTGGACGTCCCCGAGCCCCCGGCGGAGCGCATGGCGGCGTACCGCGAGACCATGCGCGACCGCCGCGTGCGCCGGCTGGGCGGCGTGACGCTGGAGGGTCCGGAGGTGGCCGGGCGCCGCTTCGACGGCGAGGTGCACCCCTCGCCCACCGGCGGCATCGCGCTGGTGTTCCGCGACGTCACCGAGCGCGCCGCCGCCGAGGAGGCCGCCCGCGCCCGCGCCGAGGAGGCCGAGCGCCGCATCCGCGAGAGCGAGGCGCTGCGCGAGATCGGGCGCGACCTGCTTTCGCGCACCGACCCGGACACGGTCCTGCACCGCATCGCCCGGCACGCGCGCGACCTGCTGGGGGCCGGGTACGCCGCGGTGGCGGTGGTGCGCGACAGCGGGGAGACCTCGTGGCCCGCGGTGGTGGGGGGGCGGGGCGAGCGCTGGCGCGACACCCTGTTCCCGCCGGGGCGGGGGACCGCCGGGCGGGTGATCGCCCTGAACGGGCCGCTGGTGATCGAGGGCTTCCCCGACAACCCGGAGTTCCCGCCCGCCGAGTTCCCGGTGCACGCCTCCGAGGGGATGCGCTCCGCCGTGGGCGTCCCCCTGCACGACCCGCAGGGGCGGGCCTACGGGGCGCTGATCGCCGGGTGGCGCGAGCCGGTGACCGTGGGCACGCGCGAGGTGGAGATGGCCCGCGCGCTGGCCCAGTCGGCCGGCCTGGCGCTGGAGAACGCCCGCCTGTTCCAGGAGGCCGACCGGGCGCGCGCCCTGGCCGAGGCCGCCAACCGGGCGAAGAGCCAGTTCCTGGCCAACATGAGCCACGAGATCCGCACCCCCATCAACGCCATCATCGGCTACGCCGACCTGCTGGAGATGGAGCTCGCCGGGCCGCTCACCCCGGGGCAGTGCAACCAGGTGGGGCGGATCCGGGCCAGCGGCGACCACCTGCTCACCCTGGTCAACGACGTGCTGGACCTGGCCAAGGTGGAGTCGGGGAGCCTCAAGGTGCGCCGCGAGCGCAGCTCCCTGCGGGCGTCCGTGCGGGAGGCGCTGTCGCTGGTGGCGCCCCAGGCCGACGCGCGCGGGGTGCGGCTGGTGGAGGCGGACGGGTGCTCGCCCGGGGCGGCGTACTGCGGCGACGAGGACCGGGTGCGGCAGGTGCTGGTGAACCTGCTGTCCAACGCGGTCAAGTTCACCGGGCAGGGCGGGACGGTGAAGGTGGCGTGCGGCGTCACCGACGCGCCGGACCGCGAGGCCCACCTGGAGGCCGAAGGGCGCTGGATCCGGGTGGACGTGGAGGACACCGGCATCGGCATCCCCGCCGACCGGCTGGCCGTCGTGTTCGACCCCTTCGTGCAGGTGGAGAGCGGCTACACCCGCAAGTCCGGCGGCACGGGGCTGGGGCTCACCATCTCGCGGCAGCTGGCCCGGCTGATGGGCGGCGACCTGAGCGCGAGGAGCCGCCCCGGCGAGGGCTCCTGCTTCACGCTGTGGCTCCCCCACGCCCCGGACCCCGCCGCGGCCGCCCCGGAGCCGGAGTGGGTGGGCGCGGTGCACCGCGTCCGCGGCCTGGCCGAGGTGGGGCGGGCGATCGTCCGGCGCGCGGACCGGGTGGTGGCCGCGCTCGCCGACCGCCTGCTGGACGACGGCGAGATCCCGGTGCACGGGGTGAGCCGCGCGCAGGTGGAGGACCACACCTCCACCTTCCTGGTGGACATCGGGCTGGCGCTGGTGGCGCTGGACGAGGGGGGCGGCGAGCCGGGGCTGATGAAGGACGGCTCCGAGATCCAGCGGCTCATCTGCGAGCGGCACGGCGAGCAGCGGGCGCGGCTGGGGTGGAGCGAGGCCGACCTGCGGAGCGAGTTCGCGCTGCTGCGCCACGAGGTGGAGCGGGCGGTGGGCGACGAGCTGCGCGAGGAGGGCGCCGCCGCCGACGTGGGGGAGGCGCTGGAGGTGTTCGCCCGGCTGCTGGAGGTGGCGGAGCGCATCAGCATCGAGAGCCTGGACCGGCACGGTGCCGGGGACGCGGGCCGGGAGCCCGCCGCCGCGGAGGAGGCGCGATGATCCGTTTCGGACCGGCCGGGTGGAGCTACGACGACTGGGCGGGGATCGTCTATCCCAAGCCGAAGCCCAAGGGGTTCGACCCGCTTCAATACCTCGCAGGCTACTTCGACACGGTAGAGGTCAACTCCACCTTCTACCGCCCGGCCCGGCGCGAGGTGGCGGAGTCGTGGCTGCGGCGCGTCCGCTTCAACCCCGACTTCCGCTTCACGGCGAAGCTGTGGCAGCGCTTCACGCACCAGCGCAAGGAAGCGTGGACGGAAGACGAGGTGGCGCAGGCCCGCGCCGCCTTCGACCCCATGCTGGACGCGGGGAAGCTGGGCGCCCTGCTCCTCCAGTTTCCCTGGTCGTTCCGGCGCACCGACGAGAACCGCGAGTGGCTGGACGACCTGGCCCGCACCTTCGCCGACTTCCCGCTGGTGCTGGAGGTGCGGCACGAGAGCTGGAACACCCCCGCGCTGTTCCGCGAGCTGGCGGAGCGGGGGATCGGCTTCGTCAACATCGACCAGCCGCTCTTCCACGACTCCATCGCCCCCAGCGCGCACGCCACCTCGGCCGTGGGGTACGTGCGGGTGCACGGCCGCAACTACCAGGACTGGTTTCGCGACAAGGCCGCCCCGCACGAGCGCTACGACTACCTGTACACGGCGCAGGAGCTGAAGCCCTGGGCCGAGCGCGCCCGGGAGATCGCCGCGGAGCCGCGGACGCGGGAGGTGTTCGTGGTCACCAACAACCACTACCGCGGCAAGGGGATCACCAACACGGTGATGCTCCAGTCCATGGTGGAGGGCGGCCAGGCGCCCGCCCCGCCCGGGCTGTTCGCGGAGTACGGCGAGGTGCTGGAGCCCTACGCCTGGCCCGCCGAGCCCCCGAAGCAGCCGGAGTGAGCGGGGCGCTCTCCTGGCGCCTTTTTAGACGGAATCCATGCGGCGAAGTATGCCTCCTGCACGGAGTTGGGAGCACGCCCGCTGTCTCCTGTTTCCGAAATTATGCGAATCGTTCGTGGAGCCGTGTCGCGTAACGCAAAACGTTACATAGTGCTACGTAAAAACGTAACAGTCGAAAAGCTTGCCCTTGTCCGCGCGGGACGCTAGCTTTTCGACTCCGGCAGCTTCCGCTCCGTCCCCATCCGCGGGAGGCCTTCTCCCCCCGCGCCGCCCTCTCCGCCCCATCCTCCACCCTCCGGGGGTGCCCAATGGCCCCGAAGACCGTCCTCCTCGTGGATCCGCACCAGGACAGCCGCGTCGTGTACGCGACCCTCCTGTCGCACTCGGGCTTCCGGGTGCTGGAGGCCGTGGACGAAGAGGAGGGGCTGCGCATGGCGCGCGCCGGGGAGGCCGACGTGATCCTCACCGAGCTGTTTCCCTGGGGCGAGGGCGGCAAGATGCTCCCCGAGCGCCTGCGCGAGGAGCCCGCCACCTCCACCATCCCGGTGATCGCGCTGACCGCGCACCTGGTGCCGGAGGAGTGGGCCCGGGCGCTGTCGCGCAGCGGGGCCCGCGTGCTCACCAAGCCCTGCGGCCCCGGCCGGGTGCTGGAGGAGGTCCGCAGCCTGCTCTAGCGCCCCGCCGCCCCGCTCTCCACGGCGGGCGCCGGTCCCGCCGCCGCGTCCTCGGTCGCCAGCACGTCCGCCGCCACCTCCCGCACCAGCTCGTCCCGCGCGTCGCTCAGCGCCTCGCGCGCGTCGCGGAAGCGCAGCCCGGAGCGCTGCGCCGCCAGGTCCGTGAGCCGCAGCAGCCGCTCCACGGCCGCGTCGTCCAGCGGCACGGGCGGCCCGGCCAGGGCCGGCGTCGCCGCCTCCCCCGCGTCGTGCGCCTCCAGCACCGCCTGCACCCGCGACAGCACGGCGGCCCGCACGTACAGCTCGGTCGCCATGTCCGCGACGCGGGCCACCACGAACTGCCGCTCCACGATCTTGCGCCCGAAGCGGCGGATCACCCGCTCCACGGCCACGCGCAGGTCGCGGGTGTGGTCCACCAGGTAGTCGAAGTGCGCCCGCAGCCGGGGGTGCGGCTCCCGGTGCAGCGCCGGCTCTCCCCGCCCCAGCGCCAATCGCACCCGGTCGGCCGCGAAGTCCGTGAGCAGCCCCAGCCGGGTGATGGGCTCCCGCAGCGCCGCGCCGATCTCGCGCAGCCGCTCCCCGGGCTCCTGCATCCCCGAGAGCCCCACGAACAGCCGCAGCACCTCGTTGGTCCCCTCGAAGATGCGGGTGATGCGGGCGTCGCGGTACATGCGCTCGTACGGGTACCCCTTCACGAAGCCCCGCCCGCCGGCGATCTGCACCACTTCGTCCACGGCGCGGTCCAGCGCGTCCGAGTTCCACACCTTCGCCGCCGCCGACTCCAGCGCGTAGTCCACGTCGCTGCGGTCCGCCAGCCCGGTGGTGAAGTACGCCACGCTCTCCGCCGTGAGCGCGTCCGCCGCCATGGCCGCCAGCTTTCCCTGGATCAGCTCGTACTCGGCGATGGGGCTGCCGAACTGCTCGCGCTCCCGCGCGAACGTGGTGGCCATGCGCAGCGCCCCCTTGATCCCCCCCGCCGCCCCCGCCGACAGCCCCTGCCGCCCGGAGTTGAGCACCCGCATGGCGATCTTGAACCCCTCGCCGGGGACGCCCAGCACGTTCTCCGGGGGGACGCGCACGTCGCGGAATCGCAGCTCGGCCTGGTTGGAGCCGCGCGCGCCCATCTTCCTCAGCTCCGGCCCGCGCTCGTAGCCCGGCATGTCCGGCCGCAGGATGAAGGCGCTCACGCGGTCCACGGTCCTGCCGTCGCGCTCCACCGGCGTCTGCGCGAAGGCCACGATCACCTGCGAGAACGAGCCGTTGCCGATCCAGATCTTGCTCCCGTTCAGGATCCAGCCTCCGTCCCCGTCCGGCACGGCGCGCGAGCGGATCCCCTGGGCATCGCTCCCGGCCAGCGGCTCGGTGAGCGCGAACGAGGCGAACCACTCGCCGGTGGCGGCCTTCGGCAGGTACAGCCGCTTCTGCTCCGCGTTTCCGGCCAGCTGGATCCCCTTGATCCCGATGGACAGGTGCACCCCCAGCATGATCGCCAGCCCCACGTCGTAGCCGGTGACGAACTCGAAGACGCGGCAGTAGGCGCTCTGCGAAAGCCCCATCCCGCCGTATTCCTCGGGGATGGAGATGCCGAACAGCCCCATGCGCTTCAGGTCCTCCACCACGCTGTCCGGGATCCGCTCGTGCTCGTCGATCCACTCGCGGTCCACGTGGGCCTCGCAGTAGTCGCGCAGCTCCTTGAGGAACGTCTCGACGCGGCGGTTCTCGTCGGCGGTGATGCGCGGGTACGGAAAGAGGATGTCGTCGTCGATCACGCCGCTGAAGAGCTGGCGCGTGAACGAGGGCTTTTCGTCGGCCATGGGTCGTGCCTTTCCGGGAGTCTGCGTGTCCGGCGTCCGTCGAGCCCATGGGCGGATGGAAGAGGCGTGCCGGGGGTAGGCGGTGGCGTGGACGGGCCGCTCCTGAACCTAAGTCACCCGCGTGCCCCGCACTGACGGGGCACACTCACGAGGTGACGAACCAAGGGAAAAATCGGCAGGCGCCGAAAGGCTTCTTAGATTTCAAGGTATGTCTTCAACCGTCGTGCAGCCCTAATGATTCGCTGTTTGCCACCGCTCGTTTCGCTCAGTAATACATAGTCCAGCCAGTTCCATAGATTTACGCCCGCGCTGCGTGCGAGTTGCCTCCGGAAGTACTGTTGCGGAGCGGTATCGGTCTCCCAAAGTAGGTGCTGCCCAGTGTTGTCGCGCAGATACAGGTAGTCTTGGTCGGGATGAGCAGTACTAAGGTCCTGAAGCCCAGAAATGGTTCGAAATTGTGACTGGTCAGGAGGTGGAAGAATCACTCCTGCGTAGGGCACGAGATGTAAGTGAGCATGTTCGATGCAGCAGCCTCTCGCGGCGTGCATACCTGTGGATCCATGCTCAAACAGCTGTGGCCATGTACCATAACACCTCTCAAGAACATGTGATAACATAGCCACAAACCCCCCAAGCTCTTCAAGGAACGGGGACTGGCTCAGCGCAATTTCGTGAGCTCGTGGAAACACTAATAGGTACCCCTCTATGACTGGTGCTATATCCAGCACAGCAATGAAATGTGTTGATTCAGCAATTACTTCAGATGTTCTGAGCGAGCGTGGAAAGACGGTGCGGTATGGGTGTCCGATACCATCACGCACAATGTCGCAGAGATAGCAATGGCTGTGGGGGAGAGTATCGGGAGGGGCAGTCATGCTGGTAGCCCCGCGAACCAGTCTGTGTTTACTGTTGTCACGTAGTGAAGCCTAAGGTTGTTGGCAGAAAGGAGAGCGGGTGCGTTGCAGGCAGGATGGCTATAGTGAGCGAGTGCAAACACGTGCTCCACAGTGGCGTTCCTTCGCCGAATCTCAGATGCGCACCGCACGAGGGAGTCGCCCGTCACAATGACATCATGAATGATGACCAGATTATCCCCAGTAGTGAACGCGCCATCCACAAGGAACGATTTGTTAGGACCAAGCGGTGTTACATAGATGATCGGATAGTCGAGCAACTCCGCCACCCGCTGGCCGAACTCGATCGCACCTGTTTTTAACACCGCTACGTGCGTAGGACGAATGTGCGAGGCTTCACACTCGTCTGCGATCCTGTTGCACATCGCACAGGCAAGCACATTTAACTCCAGACTGTCTGGTGGTAGGTCCGCTACCTTGATATAGAAATTAAGTGGTACGCGCCTACCGATGCCGACCGACTCGGCTGTGGGGAGGGCGCACATGCGTAATATCTGGCTGATCTCCTCGTGTGGATATCGAGGCAAGGGAATGCCGCGAGATTTGATGAAGCGCGCTTCACCGATGAGTCGGGCAGTTCGCTCTGGTCCGAACTCTCGTATCAACTCTCGAATTTCTGCATCAGGACTTGTTTCGTCCTGCCTTGATTTCAGGCGCTCGATCCACGGTCGTAGCTTCGGGATAAGCTCAAGGTCCTTGTACTCTTCGAGTGATCGATCAGAGGTGCGCGGTGCAATCTGTATTTGCGTTACGCCAGCCAGATCGGAAGGCAGCTTGGTGGGGCCAATCAACACCAGGGCCACTTGATCACGGCCAAGCGCCCCAGTGAACAGACCGTACTCAAGTAATACATTGTCTCTCGGTACGAAGTGGGTTTCCCCACGAATGACGGTGCGATCGTCAGGTGTTGCTATCAACAAGGCGGCAGAACTCGTCCGCGTTGTTGCCTCAAGAGCTTCAAGAAAACCGATCCCGGTCGGAAACGCTTGAGAATGCCACCAAGGGAGGGGGGCAGCACCGAGAGAGGCAACGACTTCAACCACAAGTTGAGCACAGCCGGACTCTTTAGCCTCACTGGACGATCCAATAAAGACTCGCGGTGGCCTCATTACGGAATCAGTGTGGAGGTTTCGATTTGGAACCACCATCCAAACCGAGCAATTTTACCGATGCGGATTCTAATGTCCACTCTACGCCTGCACACCAAAAGGAAACAGCAGCCATCGTGCACTGAATAATTCGCGTAAATGAAGTCACCCGCAAGACTGAAGTATTAACGCAATCCTCACAGCCGCGCCGCGAGCAGCGCCGCGACCAGGACCGCCCCCACGAGCATGGCCCAGCGCAGGTGCCGCGCGAGCAAGGCATGCACCGCAGGGCCCAGCCACCAGGCCAGCGCCGCGAGCACGGCGTACTTGAGGGCGCGCCCGGCGAGCGCGCCCGCGAGGAAGGGGAGGAGCGGGACGCGGAAGGCGCCCCCCGCGATGGAGTAGAGGACGAAGGGAATCGGCGTGTAGCCGGAGGTGGCGAGCGCGAGGAACAGGCTGCCGCGGTACAGCTCGCCCATGGCCGCGAAGCGGGGGGGCAGCCCGTACCACTCCAGCACCGGCCGCCCCAGGCGCTCGAAGAGCGCGGCGCCCATCGCGTACCCCAGCGCCGCCCCGACCAGCCCGCCGCAGGCGGCCAGCGCCGCCAGGCGCGGCGCCCGCCGCGGCCGGCCCACGGCGAGCGCCAGGAACACCGCCTCGGTGGGGGCGGGGAAGAGGCACGCCTCCGCGACGGCCGAGAGGAACAGGACGGCCGGCCCCAGCGGGTGCGCCGCCCACCGCGCCAGCCGGTCGTCTGCCGGCCTCACGCCGGAGCCGCGTGAGGGATGCGAGCGCGAAGCGGCGAGACCCGGCGGGGCAGTTTCCGCCGGGGCTCGCCTCCGTTGCGGACGGTAGTTTCGTCCGCTACGGAGCCGCAGCCCGACCCCGCGTCAGCGGGGGCACGCCCGGCTGCGCAGTTTAGCAGTTCGCCGAAATTGGCGCTCACGCCTCGTCCGCCGCCTCCACGTCCACCTCGGCGGTGCCATCGTCCCGGTACGAGACCCGCACCGTCCAGGGCCGGCAGCACACCTGGCAGTCCTCCACGTACTCCTGGAAGGAGCCGCTCCCCGGGTCCAGCGCGATGGGGTTCTCCTCCCAGCAGTACGGGCAGCGGACCACGGCGCCCGTGTCGGCGGTGCCGTCGCCCAGGGGAAAGGCCTCGTCCAGGGCGTCGTCGTCGGGCAGGGAGTCGTTCAGGCGGATCATGGTCGGCCGGGCTCGGGTGTCGTGCCGCGCAATCTACCGGCGGCGCCCGGCGATTCCAACACTCCGTCCCGCGGCCGCACCGCCCGTCCCCGCCACGCGCGCCCCGTCACGGCGGGGTGGCGAAATCCATTTGCCGACACGATATTCAGAATGGCGCGGCTCCTCCGCGCCGCCCGCCGCGGCCGGCTCCGCCCGTCCGCGCACCGCCATCCCCGCAGGGTCGTCCCATGAACCGTCCACCCCCCTCGCTCCCGGCCCTGCTGGCCCTGCTGGCAGCCCCCGCCGTCCTGGCCGCCCAGTCCCCGCAGGCCGCGCCGCCCGCGCAGACCGTCGCCCGCGACGCGCACGCCGCCGACCCGGTGGCGGTGGCCACCCGCACAACTGGCTCGATCCGCGTGGACGGGCGCCTGGACGACGAGGCGTGGGCCGCCGCCGTCCCGGTGACCGACTTCACCCAGTGGGACCCCGCGGAGGGGACGCCGGTGAGCGAGCGGACCGAGGCGCGCATCCTGTACGACGGGGAAGCGCTGTACGTGGGGGTGCGGCTCTGGGACCGCTCGCCCGTGTCGTCGCGGCTGGGGCGGCGCGACATGCCGCTGGGCGACTCGGACTGGGTGGGGGTGGTGGTGGACAGCTACCACGACCACCGCACCGCGTTCAGCTTCGACCTGAACCCGTCCGGGGTGCGGCGCGACGCCCTCAAGATCGGCGACGTGGACGACAACTCCTGGGACCCGGTGTGGGAGGGGGCGTCGTCGGTGGACAGCACCGGCTGGACGGCGGAGTACCGCATCCCCTTCTCGCAGCTGAGGTTCTCCCCGGCCGCCGAGCAGACCTGGGGGATCCAGATCGAGCGGGTGATCCGCCGCAACCAGGAGTACTCGATCTTCGCCTTCACCCCCAAGAAGGAGCGCGGCGGGATCGGCCGCTACGGCCACCTGCACGGGCTGCGCGACATCCGCCCGGGCAAGCGGCTGGAGATCCTCCCCTACACGGTGGCGAAGGCGGAGTACGTGGACCCGGCCGGCAACCCCTTCCGCACCGACTCGGAGTACGGCGCCTCGGCGGGGCTGGACCTCAAGTACCGCGTCACCTCCAACCTGACGCTGGACGCCACCGTGAACCCGGACTTCGGGCAGGTGGAGGTGGACCCGGCGGTCGTCAACCTGACGGCGTTCGAGACCTTCTTCCCGGAGAAGCGCCCCTTCTTCATCGAGGGGACGGACAACTTCAACTTCTACACGGGCGCCGGGGCCTCCAACCTGTTCTACTCCCGCCGCATCGGCCGCACGCCGCAGCTGTTCGCGCCGGGCGCCGCGGAGGAATTGTCCGCCACCACCATCCTGGGCGCGGCCAAGCTCTCGGGGAAGACGGCGGGGTGGTCGGTGGGGGTGATGGAGGCGCTGACGCAGCGCGAGGAGGTCCGGTTCCGCCCCTTCGACGCGGCGCCGGGCGCGGGGGACGGGCGCTTCGTGGTGGAGCCGCTCACCAACTACTTCGTGGGGCGCGCCCGCCGCGACTTCCGCTCGGGGCAGACCTCGCTGGGCGGCATCGCCACGGCGGTGAACCGCGACCTGGACGGGCCGTCGCTGGAAAACTCGCTGCGCTCTTCGGCGTACGCGGGCGGGGCGGACTTCCGGCACGAGTGGGCGCGGCGCAGCTGGGTGCTGAGCGGGTACGCGGCGGGGAGCACCATCTCCGGCACGCGCGGGGTGATCGGTGCGGCGCAGCGCTCCTCGGCGCGCTACTTCCAGCGGCCGGACGCGCGGCACGTGGAGCTGGACACGCTGGCGACCGCGCTGCGCGGCATGGCCGGCGAGGTGACGCTGGCCCGGCAGGCGGGCCGGCACTGGCGGGGGAGCGCCGTCGCGACCCTGGTGAGCCCCGGCTACGAGATCAACGACCTGGGCTTCAGCACGCGCTCCGACCTGCTGCGCGGCAACCTGTCGGTCACCTACCTGGAGAACACGCCGGGCCCCACCTTCCGCAACTGGAGGGTGCAGGGGCAGGCGCGGATGGACCACAACTTCGACGGCGACCACATCGGCAACACGCTGTTCGTGGGCACCAACTGGCTGCTGCGCAGCTACTGGAACGTCGCCGCCAACCTGGGCTACACGTTCGAGGCCATGGACGACCGCCTCACCCGCGGCGGGCCGCTGGCCAAGCGCCCCGCGGACGGGCGGGTGTACGTGTCGGTGAACTCGGACCCGCGCAGGGCGGTGACGGGGTACGGCGGGCTCTACTACGGCGAGGACGCCGCGGGCGGCGGCAGCGTGCAGGCGGACGCCGGGGTGACGCTGCGCCCCTCGCCCCGCTGGACGCTGAGCGTGGGCCCGGGGTTCATGCGCAACCAGGTGGCCGCGCAGTACGTGACCTCGGTGCGCGACCCGCTCGCCGCGGAAACCTTCCAGCGCCGCTACGTGTTCGCGGACCTGGAGCAGACGGAGTTCTCGCTGGACACGCGGCTGGACCTCACCTTCACGCCGCGGCTGACGCTCCAGCTGTTCGCGCAGCCGCTGATCAGCGCGGCGGACTTCGGCGACTACAAGGAGCTGGAGGCGGCGAACACCTTCGACTTCGCGGTCTACGGCCGCGACCGGGGCACGCTGGCGCGCAACGCCGACGGCTCGTTCACGGCGGACCCGGACGGCACCGGCCCGGCGGCGCCCTTCCGCTTCGGGCAGTTCTTTTCGCAGCGCGACTTCAACCAGCGCTACCTGCGCGGCAACGCGGTGCTGCGCTGGGAGTGGCGGCCGGGCTCCACGCTGTACGTGGCCTGGCAGCAGCGCCGCTTCGACGAGGACGTGGTGGGCGACTTCAGGCTGAACCGCGACCGCACGGCGCTCTTCGACGCCCGGCCGGACAACGTGTTCCTGATCAAGCTGAACTACTGGCTGAATCCCTGACGGGGCCGGGATCGGACACGAGAAGGGGAGCCCCGGCCGCGGCCCGGGCTCCCCGTCTTACGTTCGGGCCCCGGCGCTACGCCGCGGGGAGCGTCAGCGTGAAGGTGCTCCCCGCGCCGGGCGTGCTCCGGGCGGCGAGGTCGCCGCCCATGCCGCGGGCCAGGTCGCGGCTGATGGCCAGGCCCAGCCCGGTGCCCTCGTGCGGGCGGGCCAGGTCGGAGCGGACCTGGACGAACGGGTCGAACACGGCCTCCAGCTTGTCCGCCGGGATCCCGATGCCGGTGTCGCTCACCCGCACCCGCACCCCGGCCTCGTCGCGCGCGCACGACACCTCCACGCGCCCGCCCGGGTCGGTGAACTTGACGGCGTTGGAAAGCAGGTTGACGACGATCTGCCGCAGCTTCTCGACGTCGGCGCGCGCCTCCAGGCCGGGCGGGCAGTCCGTGACGGCGAGGGCGATCCCCTTGCTGCGCGCCTGGGGCGCCACCAGCAGCTCCGCCCCGAGCACCGCGTCGCGGACCGGCACGTCGGCCAGGTCGAAGTGCACGGTGCCGGTCTCCAGCTTGGCGTAGTTGAGCACCTCGTTGATCAGCCCCAGCAGGTGGCGCTGGCTGGTCTGGATGCGCCGCAGGTCCTCCTGCTGCTGCGCCGTGGTGGGGCCGCGAATCCCCATCTCCATCAGCTCGGCGTAGCCGCCGATGGCGTTGAGCGGGGTCCTCAGCTCGTGGCTCATCACCGCCAGGAACTCGCTCTTGGCGCGGTTGGCGGCCTCGGCCTCGGTGCGGGCCGCCTCGGCGTCGGCGCGGGCGTGCTCGCTCTCGGCGAGGAGGCGCTCCACCTGGCGGCGGGCGCGGACCTGGTCGGTCACGTCCACCGCGAAGTTGAAGATACCGACGACCCTGCCCTCCGCGTCGCGCACCGGCTGGAAGTGGAGGTCGAACCAGGTGTCCTGGACGCCGTCGCCGTCGCGGTCGTAGCGCACGGGGCTCTCGGGTCCCGACCACGGCTCGCCCGTCTCGTACACCCGGTCGAAGAGTTCGTAGATGCCCTGTCCCGCGAGCTCCGGGAACGCCTCCGGCGGCGTGAGGCCGGTGACGTCGCGCCCGCCGCCGCTGACGCGCCGGTACGCCGCGTTGACGATGTCGAAGCGGTGCTCGGGGCCCACGAGCAGCGCCAGGGGCGCCGGCATGTTCAGGATGGTGGAGCGCAGCCGCTCGCGCTCGGCGCTCAGCTCCGCCAGCAGCCGCTCGCGCTCCCGGGCGGCGACGTGGGCGGCGGTGACGTCGGTGAAGAGGATGCCGACCCGCCGCTCCTCCGGCGCGCCGGCCCGGAACGCGTACACGTCGAACCAGCGGCCCATGGGCTCGGAGCCGTTCTGGAAGCGGACCGCCTCGCCGGTCAGCGCCACCCGGCCGTAGACCTCGAACCAGTGCGCCTCCAGCGTGGGGAGCAGCTCGCGCGCCGTGCGCCCCACGGCGTCCGCCAGCCCGGTCTGCTCGGCGAACGCGGGGTTCGCCTCCACGAAGCGGTAGTCCACCGGCCTCCGCTCCGCGTCGAAGATCACCTCCACGACGCTGAAGCCGGCGTCGATGCTGTCGAAGAGCATGCGGTAGCGGGCCTCGCTGGCGGCGGCCGCCGCCGCGGCGCGCTCGGCGGCGTCGCGCGCCGCTTCCGCCTCGCGCAGCAGCCGCTCCCGCTCGGCGTCGGCGTGCCTGCGGTCGTCCACGTCGCGGAAGTAGCAGGCCAGCCCGCCCCCGGCCTCGTCGGGGTACAGGCTCACGTCCACCCAGCGGCCGATGACGGGCGAGACCGCCTCGAAGTGGGCGGGCCGGCGCCCGGCCATGACCTCCAGGTGGTGCCGGTGCGCCACGCTCCCCACGGCCTGCGGGAACTCGGTCCAGTAGTGGCGGCCGAGCAGGCTTTCCCTCGACCGGCCCCACAGCTCCTCGGCCCTGTGGTTGACGTAGGTGAAGCGGAAGTCGCGGTCCACGGCGTAGAACGCGTCGCCGATGCTTTCCAGCGTGGCGGTCACCCGCGCGCGCGCCGCCTCGCTCTCCGCCAGCAGGCGCTCGCGCTCCTCCTCGCGGGCGCCGCGGGCGCGCACCTGCGCGGTGGTCTCGAACACGGTCACCAGCACGCCGCCCATGGCGCCGCCGTCGTCCGGGACGGGGCTGTAGGCGAGCGTGAAGAACGCTTCCTCGCGCCGGCCGTGCCGCTCCACCACCAGCGGCTGGTCGGTGAAGGTGAACGACTCCCCCCGCCGGGTCACGCCCTCGTACAGCGGCGCGTTGAAGTCCCACACCTCGGGCCAGCACTCGCGGGTGGGCTGGCCCAGCCCGGCGGGGTGCTTGGCGCCCATCACCTCGCGGTACGCGTCGTTGTAGAACTGCACCAGCTCGGGGCCCCAGAGCACGACCATCGCCGTGGGCGCGGCGAGCACCAGCCCCGCCACCGCGCGCAGGGCGGCCGGCCACTCCTCGACGGGCCCCAGCGGGGTGGCGGCCCAGTCCAGGGCGCGGCAGAGCGCGCGCATCTCCCCGGGGCCGGCGAACAGCCGCCCCGCGGCGTCCCCGTCCCGCCCGTCCGTGCCGCCCGCGGTCCCGACTCCATCCGCTCCGTTGCTCATGCCCACGGCGAACCAGGGTGAGGGGTGTCCGTCCGACCCGACCAAATATGAGCCGCCGGTGCGGTTTACGCACATCCGGCCACCGTCGGATCGGTCCGGGCGCGGCGCGGCGTCGGGGGAGGGGGCGCGGAGACGGCGCGCGTGTCGTACCTTGCTGCGCATCCCCGGAACTCCGACCCGCTTCCCGCTGCGACCCGGCATGTCCCGTCCGTCCCTTCCGCTCCTGCTCGCGCTGCTGCTGCTCGCCGGCTGCGCGCCTTCCACCGCGGTCCCCGCCGGGGTGGCCGCCCGCCCGGCCGCCCCGGCGCGGGGCACGCTCGTGCGGGAGGTCGTGCGCTCGGAGGCGCTGCGCCGGAACCGGCTGGGCGACCCGGTGGACCGCGCGGTCGCCGTGTACCTGCCCCCGTCGTACGCCGCGTCGCCCCGCCGGCGCTACCCCGTGGTGTACCTGCTGCACGGCTTCGACGGGGGGCCCGACCAGTGGGCGGGGGAGCGGATGCGCCTGCCGCAGGCCATGGACTCGCTGACGGCCGCGGGCGCGGTGCGGGAGATGATCGTGGTGATGCCCGACGGCAGGAACGCGTTCGGCGGGTCGTTCTTCGCCAACTCGGTGTCCACCGGGCACTGGGAGGACTTCCTGGTGCGGGACGTGGTGGGGCAGGTGGACCGGCGATTCCGCACGGTGCGGAGCCCGCGGGCGCGGGGGATCGGCGGGTGGTCCATGGGCGGGCACGCGGCGCTCGGGGTGGGGGCCCGGCACCCGGAGGTGTTCGGCGCCGTGTACGCGCTGAGCCCCTGCTGCCTGGGCGACCTGTGGGCGGACTTCTCGGCCGACACCTCGGCGGGCGCGAAGCTGTGGGCGGAGGCGGCCGCGGCGCGCGAGGAGCAGGAGATCGCCGGGGCCGGCTTCCACGCGCGGCTGGCGCTGGCGATCGCCGCGCTCGCCTCGCCCGACTCGGCGCACCCCCGGTGGGGGATGCTGCTCCCGTACCAGGCGGGTCCGGAGGGGCTGCACTGGACCCCGCCGATCCACGACCGGTGGAGCGCGGTGAGCCCGGAGCTGCTGGTGGCGCGGCACCGCCGCGGCTTCGCGCGGCTGGGGGCGATCGCCTTCGACGCGGGGACGGAGGACGGGTTCCGGCACATCCCCCGCAGCACGCAGGCGCTGGCGGCCACGCTGATGCGGGAGGGGATCGACCACACCTTCGAGCTGTACCCAGGGACGCACGGCAGCCACGTGGCGGAGCGGCTGCGCACCCGGGTGCTCCCCTTCTTCTCGGCGCGGCTGGCGGCTCAGCCCAGCGGCTTGCGGTAGCGCAGCCCGGTCCCCTGGTAGCCCAGCCGCTCGTAGAAGCGGTGGGCTCCCTCGCGGTGCGCCGCCGTGGTCAGGTGCACCGACCCGGCGCCCGCCTCGCGCGCCCACGCCTCCGCCTCGCGCACCAGCGCCGCGCCCACGCCGCTGCCCCGGCGCGCCGGGTCCACCACCAGCGCCAGGATGCGCGCGTAGGGCTCGTCGCGGCTGTAGTCCCTGCCCCGGAACACCCCCACCATTCCCACCAGTTCCCCGCCCTGCTCCGCCACCAGCGTGCGGTAGTCCGGGTCCGGGAGGATCCCCTCCAGGCGCGCGGCCATCTGCGCCGGGGTGGTGGGATAGCCCAGGTGCTCCATCAGGCGGGCCAGCCCGGCGGCGTCCTCCGGGCGAGCGGGGCGGATGCGGGCGTCGTCCATGGCGGGAGCGGCGAGGGTGGCGGCGGCGGCCGGACCCGGTATGTCTGCGCGCCCGGAGCCCGCGGGTCAAGGGCGAGCCCCTTGCCGACGGCGCCCGCGGCGCCGAACGTGTGGGCGCGCTCCGCCGCCCGAACCCCGCACCCCGGCCCGCCATGCCCGACCCCGCCCCCGCGCTGCACGTGACCAACGGCGCCGCCGCCGCCGAGCCGCTCCGCCGCGCCGTGCCCGGCGAGGTGCTCCCCTGGCGCGACGTGCTGCACGAGGGGCCGGTCCCCGCCGGCCTGGCGCCCGCGGCACTGAACCGGGAGCGAGCGCGCTTCCTGGCGGACCACGCCTCCGCGGCGCTCGACGAGGTGCTGCGCGACCTGGAGGCGCGCGACCGGGCGCTGGCGGACGCCGCGGCGGGCGGGGGCGAGATCGTGCTGTGGTTCGAGCACGACCTGTACGACCAGCTCCAGCTCCTCCAGGTGCTCGACCGCCTGGCGGAGCTGGACGCGGACTGGAGCCGCGTCTCGCTGGTCTGCATCGGCGAGTTCGCGGGGGTGGAGCCATTCCACGGGCTGGGGCAGCTCACCGCGGAGCAGCTGGCCGGCCTGCATCCCCGCCGCGAGCCCGTGACGGACGCGCAGCGGGAGCTGGCCCGCGCCGCGTGGGCCGCCTTCCGCGCGCCGGACCCGCGCGAGATCGAGCGCGTGCTGGCCGGCGGCACCGCCACCCTCCCCTTCCTGCGCGCCGCCCTCCTCCGCCACCTGGAGCAGTTCCCCGCCGTGGGCGACGGCCTGGCGCGCACGGAGCGGCAGGTGCTGGAGGCGGTCGCCGCCGGTGCGGCGAGGCCCGGGGAGATCTTCGCCGCGGACCAGGCCCGCGAGGAGGCCGTGTTCATGGGCGACACCACGCTGTGGAGCTACGTCCGCGGCCTCGCCGAGGGGCTGGAGCCGCTGCTGCGCGCGGCCGGCGGCGGCCCGTTCCGCCTGCCGGGCGGGGATGGCGCCGGCTTCCGGGAGCAGCGCCTGGAGCTGACGGAGCGCGGCCGCGCCGTGCTGCGCGGCGAAGCGGACCGCCTCGCCGGCGCCGAGCTGGACCGCTGGCTGGGCGGCGTGCACCTGCACGGCGCCGCGCGGTGGCGCTGGGACCGCGAAGCGCGGAGGCTGGCGCCCGCCGACGCGTAGCCGGCCCCTCGCGCCGGACCCGCGTGAGGGATGCCGGCCCGAAGGGGCGAGACCCGGCGGCAGTTTGCCGGGGCTCGACTCCGTTGCGGACGGTAGTTTCGTCCGCTACGGAGCCGCAGCCCGACCCCGGCGCAGCCGGGGGCACGCCCTCACCCGCCGTCCCCCTCCGTACGGCCAGTCTGTCAGCCTTGCAGCGCCCTCGATCAAAATGACCCACCGGCTTGCCTTTCTGGCGCTCTTTCCCGGCCACCTGCTGGTATCCGGGTTGCAAAAACACGCGCGGCAGAAGCGCACGCCACGGAGGGCGGGCGCGAACCCCACAAGCCGTTGCGAGGAAAAAGAAAGGAGGACCCGATGGTCAGGACCGCGAACCGACTTGCGACCGTGCCGTTCGACCGCCTCTTCGGGACCGTGGCGGCGCCGCTCGGGTGGGCGGGCGCGGAGGCGAGCCTGCTGCGCAGCCCCGACACCGAGGTGATGGAGACGGAGGACGCCATCTACGTGATGATGGAGATGCCGGGCGTCCGCCGCGACGACCTGGACATCGGCCTGGAGGCCAACATCCTCACCGTGCGCGCCACCAAGGGCGTGGAGCGGATGGAGAACGCGCGCTACCACCTGTCGGAGCGCCGCTACGGCACCTTCTCGCGCTCGTTCGTGCTGCCGCGCCAGGTGGACGCGGAGCGGATCGAGGCCGAGTACACGGACGGCGTGCTGCGCATGGTGGTGCCCAAGACGGAGCAGGCGCGCCGCCGCAGGATCGAGATCCGGGGCGGAGGCGAGGCCACCCGGATCGAGGCGTCCACCGATTCCGGGTCGGAGAGCGCGTAAGCGTCCCCGACGTCCGCTCGGCGGCGAGGGGCCGGCTCCCGACCGGGGGCCGGCCCCTCGTTTCGTGCGCCGATGGCGCATGGTTCCTGCCACCTGCTTGCGTGTGCCGCCGTACTCAATATCTTGCCGGTGCGGACCTTTTCACGCCTTTCCGGCCCGGCCCCGTACGGCGGCCGGCCGCCTCCATTTCATTTCCGCGGGCATTCCCATGAGCGACGCGCAGCCGAGCCGGGCCGGGACGCTGAAGAGGCCGCCGCGGTTCTCCCAGGTGCCCCCGGCCCCGGGGTGGCCGCGCCCGGAGTGGCGGCTGCTCGCGGAGTGCGGGCCCGTGCTGGGCGTGGTGCTGTGGCAGCGGGTGCGCGACGTGGTGCTGTGGGCGCAGGTGCCCGCCGCCGAGCGCGCCGGGCTGTTCCGCCCGCTCTCCGCCGCGCAGGCGGAGCGGCTCGCCCGGGCGGCCGCGGAGGCGCCGGAGCTGGCGGAGCCGCTGCGGGAGCTCGCGCTGCTGGTTGCCGCGCCCGGACGCGCGGAAGCGCCGCGCATCGCGGAGGCATGCGAGCGGGTGCTGGTGTGGGCGGAGATGCGCGGCATGCGCGAGACGGCGCTCCAGTTCGCGGAGGCCGCGGCGCGTGTGGAGCTGGACGCCGCGCTGCGCAGCAAGCTGGCCGGGCGGCTGTGCCGCCGCGTGCACGACCATCCGCGCGCCATGCTCTGGTACCGGCGGGCATCAAGGCTGGCGAGGCGGGCGGGGAACGAGGCGGAGTTCGCGTTCGCGCAGCTGGGGCTGGGCGGCGTGGCGCTGGACCAGGGAAAGCTGGACGAAGCGGAGCACTACTTCTGGCGGGCCGCGCGGGCTGCGCTTCGGCAGGGGAGGACGAGTGTTGCGGGAGCTGCCCACCACGATCTGCTTGGGGTGCTGATCGCTGCTGAGAGGCATGAAGAAGCCGTTCAACATGCGGATAGAGCCGTCCAGTTCTATCCGACCAAACATCCTCGAATCCCGAATTTGACGTACGACATCGGTTTTCTCTGGATGCAGCTCGGTTACTTTTCGAGTGCGATTTACCTCTTCGAGAAGATCCTTCCCTGGTTCGAGAGTCAGCCGCTCCGCTTGCTCGTCGTCGCTGCTCTCGCACGCTCGACGGCCGCAGTCCACGATCGCATTCGGTTTGAGCGTGCCGTCTCTCAAGCTCTACGTCTGGTGGAGGACGGGGCCGATCGAGCCGCTGCTTCGCTATACCACATTGCGGAGGGTGCTCGCTATTTCGAGCAATGGGACAGGGCTGAAGTTTGGGCACGGCAGGCGCTGCAAGAAGCGGATCGAACTGGCAACCAGAGTGTCCGCAGGGCAGCGGTGGGGCTGCTTTCGATCCTTCCGCTCCAGACGCAAGGCCCAGAAGACATTGTCCCTGCCGAAGGCGATCAGGTGGATAGAATCACGAGCAGGGTTTTGAAGAAGTTCGCGAAACAGCCCGCCCCAGATCACTCGGAGGCGGTGCTGTTTCCCGAGCGCTATCCGATCCTTTGAGTTTGGAACTCAAAGGATCAGCAGGCCGATGAAAATGGTCATGCTAGACTAATGGCCTGATCCCATGGTTCCGATGTTCTGGGTCGTCACCGTGCTGTCCTGTCCCATGCCTTCTCTGTGACCTGACCCGATCGTTCCGATGTTCTGGGTCGTCGCGGTGCTTTCCCCCGCCATGCCGTCCCTATGGCCTGATCCCGACGTCCCGATGTTCTGCGTGGACACGATAAGGCTGTCCGCGCCAATCCTGTGACCTGACCCGATCGTCCCCCCGTTGTACTGTGTGGAGCCGGCATCGCCATCCCTGTGCCCGGATCCCATCGTTCCTCCATTGTCCTGCGCGGACACGATCAGGCTGTCCCCTCCCATCCTGTGACCTGATCCTGACGTTCCGCCGTTCAGAAGCCGGCCCGCGGGCTCCGTGAGGCCGTGGCTTCCGTCGCATGCGCCGATCACGAGGCAGAATCCAACCAGGGCAAGGGAAATTCCGAGTCGCTTCATGGTCCCTCCAAAAAGGATTGGGTGGAAAGGGCGGGCGACTGGAATGTGCAGCGCACCGAACGTGACAGCAACCATGGGATGAAATTGGCGCCATCTCTGGCAGAGTGCGTGACATCTTTCGAGCGGAAGGGGCCAAATAGATTGACGAAATGGACGGATCCGGCGTAGGGTGGCGCAGCGAGACGAGACCCGAACCCGATCCGGAGACCGCGCCGATGACCACGCTGCGACCGACCCGCGTCGGGAGCGACCCCGACTTTCAGCCTCCCGAGACCGCCATGGAGCTGTCGGTGGCGATCGTGTACTCCCCCTCCCTCACCCCCGACGAGATGCTGGAGGTCTCCGACGAGGTGTGCCTGCGCATCCGGGACCTGCTGGACCCGGCGCGCTTCGCCGACCTGCCGGTGCTCCGCGTCTACACGGACGCCGACCAGCCGCCGCCGCGGCGCGAGCCGCTGTACCCGCTCACCATGGGCGCGCTGCGGATGACCTGCCGCCTGGACCTGGTGGAGGCCATCGAAAAGCGCTGCGGCGGGACCGACCTGGCGCGCGTGGGCTACGACCTGGCGGGGCGGGCCTACGAGGTGGGCGTGGAGGTGAAGTTCCGCCGCCGCCCCGAGCTGGACGAGCCCGGCGAGAACGGCGGGGCCCTGGGGAGCGGCGGCTGAGCGGGCGGGCCGGCGGCGTCCCAGCCGGGAGGAAAAACGACACCCCCGCCGCTTGAAGTGGCGGGGGTGTTCTGTTATAGTTGTTATAGTCGCATAAATAGCGACACGGAAGCAACAATACCACGGGACCGGCCGGGAGAGGCCTCTGCTCGGCGCGACGGCCGGTGGGGGCCTCCCGCGTCTCCGCCGCGCTCTCCGCCCTTCCCGCCGGCGTCCCGGACCCAAGGAGCAGCCATGAGCCGCATGCTGAGCGCGGCGGTCTACGCCGTGGATTCCATCAAGAAGCTGGTCGGCGCGGGGGCGCCGGGGGACCTGACGGTGGCGGCCGCGGCCGCCACGGTGGCCTCCCTGCTCTCCGTGGCGCTGGGCGCCAGGAACATCGGGTTCCTGATCGTCACCCTGGTGGTGATGACGCTGGACCTGGTGACCGGGATCGCCCGGGCCTACCTGGACCCCAACGAGGTGTACAGCGTGGCCCGCCTGTGGGGCGGGCTGGTGGGAAAGCTGCTGCGCCTGTCGCTGGTGCTGGTGGCGGCGCTGCTGGACTGGACCATGATCCTGGTGTTCCCGGTGTCCGCCGGCACCATCGCGCAGCTGATGCCCACCACCAAGGGCGCCTTCGTGTGGCTGATCGTGGCGGAGGCGAGCAGCGTGATCCAGAACGTGCGCCACAGCCAGGGCGACGCCGTGATCCCCGCGGTCGTGATCCGCGCCATCGACCGGCTGCGCATGGGCGGCAAGGAGCCACCCATGCGGCGCCACTACGACCGCGTGGTCGCCGAGGCGGAGAAGCAGGCCGTCGCCGAGACGCCGGAGTCGCGGCGGTGATCCGGCGGGGCAGCCGGGATTTGAAGGTCAGGTAGGGCGCAGGATCTGCCTGAGCGCGGCGGGAACCGGATACCTGCCGATCGCGCGCAGAGCCTCGCGCTCGAGCAGCCGGTCGAGGTCGTTGAGCCCCAGAATACGAGCCGTGACCGTGCCGATCTCGCTCCGGGGTTCGATCTGGAGAGACTCGTCGGAAAAGCCGAAGTGCTCCGACCAGCGATCCAGGCGGGGATTGAAGAGCCGCGTGAGACGGCCGCTCTCCGGCGCGATCGATGCGATGTCGCTTCCCTTCCGTCGGTTACAGGCGAAGCACGCGACAGCGAGATTGTCGAGCGCCGTGGGGCCGCCGTGCTTCTCGCTGATGATGTGGTCGACTTCGCACCCGAAGTAGGTGTCGTCCTCGTGGATCAGGCAGTACTCGCAGAGACCCTCGGCGCGCCTGGCGACGGCGCGGCGCAGCTCCGGGCCGATGTAGCTCCTACTCACCCGAAACGTGCTGCATCGCACGGGCCTTCGCGAGCCGCATCAGGTGTTCGAGATGGAGGTAGTGGTCGAGCTCGGAAGCCTCGTCGGGAGTGAGCCCTTCGTTTTTTTCGCGGGTCACGAGATCGGCGACACGCTGCCGAGCTTCTTCGGAGGGGCGGAACGCGACCACCTGTCCTGGGCTCGCGGCCGCAATGAAATCCACGATTTCTTCGTACGCGCGCATGGGACGCATGGTCGCTGCTCCGGGCTGCATGTTCCCGCTGTACCGACGTTCGCGCCGACTCTGGACACGTACGGGCGATCGCCCCCCTCCGTGGAAGATTGTCTTCCCCGGTGAAGCCGTCAACGCCCGGGTCACCCCCGGTCGGCCGCGATCACCCGCACACCCGACGCCCACCACGCTTCCGCCCTGAACCACCGCCGTTGCCGCCCCGCCCGCGGCGGCGCCATATTGGCGGAGCCCGGAGAACGCCGCGCCCTTCCCCGCACCGAGCCGACGATGCCCCGACCCCGGTCCGCACCCCCGCAGCTCCTGGCCGCCTGCGCGCTCGCGCTGGCGGCGTGCTCCCCC
>DASVQR010000021.1:0-93147 GCA_036389055.1 Longimicrobiaceae bacterium
GCCGAGCCCCGCCAAACTGCCGGCGGGTCTCGGCCCTCCGGGCGCGCATCCCTCACGCGGGTCCCCGGGCATGCCTGGAGATCGTCCCGCCGGGAGGCACCGCGGGCGCCCCAACCCTCTCCCAGAATTGGGAGAGGGTGGCGAGCCTAAGCGAGCCGGGTGAGGGCCTCCAGCAGGGCGCGCCACTCCTGCGCGATCCGGACCATGGCGGCGCGGGCGTCGGGGTTCACGCCGGTCATGTGGATGAAGCCGTGGCCCTGGCCGGGGATGCGCAGCAGGCGCGCGGGGGTGCCGGCCGCCTCCAGGGCGGCGGCGTAGGCGTCGCCCTCGTCGCGCAGCATGTCGAAGCCGGCGGTGACCACCAGCGCCGGCGCCAGGCCGGACAGGTCGGGCGCGAGCAGCGGGGAGACACGCGGGTCGGTGCCGCGCACCCCCGTGCCGTGCAGGTAGTGGCGCGAGAAGGCGTCGCGGTCCGCCTGGCTGAGGAACCAGCCGGCCCCGAACGCCGCCTGCGAGGGGCGCGGCGTCTCGGAGTCGGTGGCCGGGTAGATCAGCAATTGCGCGGCGGGCGGGTGCCCCTCCTCCTTCGCCAGCCGCGCCTCCACGGCGGCCAGGTTGCCGCCCGCGCTGTCCCCGCCGATCGCCACCCGCGCCGGGTCTGCCCCCAGCGAGGCGGCGTTCCCCTGCGCCCAGCGGAGCGCCGACCGCGCGTCGCGCAGCGCGGCGGGGAACGGGTGCTCCGGCGCCAGGCGGTAGTCCACGCTGAGCACGTGCACGCCGCCGAAGCGGCAGAGCAGGCGGCACGGCTCGTCGTGCGTGTCCAGGTCGCCGATGACGAAGCCGCCGCCGTGCAGGTACACCAGGAGCGGCTGCGCACCGGCGGCGCCCGCGGGGGCGTAGTGCCTCACCCGCAGCGGGCCGCCCTCGCCGGGGATGCGGAAGTCGCGGGTCGCGCGGACGGGCGTCGGCGGGACGGAAAAGGCCCGCGTCTCCAGGCGGAAGCGGGCGCGCCCCGCCTCGGGCGTGGGCTCGCACAGGCCGGGCGTGCCGCGCCGGCGGCGGAGCGCGCGGATCAGCTGCACGTGCGGGTCCAGCGCCAGCCCGTCGGCCGTCACCGGGGGCTCGCCGGAAAGGCGCTGCTGCACCCCCGCCGGGAGCCGGGCCAGGCCGCGCGCCAGGATGCGCTGCAGGTGGTGCGACAGGCGGACGCGGGGACCGGATGCGCGGCTCATGGGGCGGTCCCGGCGGGCTCGGCGGACGGCAGGGCGCGCCCGGCGCGGACGGCCACGTAGTCGGCGGGGTCCAGGCGGGCGGCGCGGCGCCGGAAGCGCCAGGTGAAGTCGGGCCACAGGGTGGAGTTGCGCCCGGTGGCGTCCAGGTACCAGCTGCGGCAGCCGCCGGAGGTCCACACGGTCCCCCGCATCCGCCCGTCCACCTCGGCCACGAACGCGGCCTGCGCCTCCGGGCGCGGCTCCAGCGCGGCGAGGCGATGCCGGCGCATGTGGCGCACGGCGCTGAGCAGGTGCTCGATCTGCGCCTCGATCATGTAGACCACCGAGGTGTGCCCCAGCCCGGTGTTCGGGCCCGGCAGCATGAACAGGTTGGGGAAGCCGGCCACGGTGGTCCCCAGGAAGGCGCGCGGGCTCCCGGCCCACGCCTCCGTCAGCGTGATCCTGCCGCGCCCCCTCACGCGCGGCGCGAGCGGCGGGTCGGTGGGGCGGAACCCCGTCCCGAAGACGATGGCGTCCACCGGGCGCTCCACGCCGTCCGCCGTGACGACGGAGCGCTCCCGCACCTCGGCGATCGCGTCCGTCACCACCTCCACGTTGGGCCGGGCCAGCGCGGGGAGGTAGTCGTTGGAGAGCAGCACCCGCTTGCACCCCAGCGTCCAGTCCGGCGTCAGCTTCGCCCGCAGCGCCGGGTCGGGGACGCTCCGGCGCAGGTGGCGCAGGGCCACGCGCTGCGCGAGCCGCATCGCCCCCGGGTGGCGGAAGCCCAGCACGAACGCCTCGCGCGCCAGGTAGATGACGCCGCGCGCCAGCCGCTGCGCCGCGGGGAAGCGGCGGAACAGGCGGTGCTCGGCGTCGCCGATCCAGCGCTGGCGGCGCGGCAGGATCCAGGGCGGCGTGCGCTGGAAGACGTGGAGCCGGGCGGCCTGCTCCTGGAGTTCGGGGACGAACTGGACGGCGGAGGCGCCGGTGCCGATCACGGCCACGCGCTTTCCCCGCAGCTCGGCGCCGTGGTCCCAGCGGGCGGAGTGGAAGGCCATGCCCTGGAACGCGTCCAGCCCCGGCAGCTCGGGGATGGTCGGGTCGCTGAGCGCGCCGGAGGCCATCACCAGCAGCTGCGCCGTCAGCGGACCGGCGGAGGTGTCGATGCGCCAGCACCCCGCCGCCTCGTCCCACTCCGCCCCGCGAACCTCGGTGTGGAAGCGAACGTGCGGCAGCACCCCGAAGTCGCGGGCGCAGCGCCGGAGGTACGCCTGGATCTCCGGCTGCGGCGAGAAGCTGCGGCTCCAGTCCGGGTTCGGCGCGAAGGAAAAGGAGTACAGGTGCGACTGCACGTCGCAGGCGCAGCCGGGATAGGTGTTGTCGCGCCAGGTGCCGCCCACGTCGCCGGCGCGCTCCAGCACCACGAAGTCGTGGACGCCGTCCCGCTTCAGCCGGATGGCGGCCCCCAGCCCTCCGAAGCCGCTGCCGACGATGGCGATCCGCGTCCGCACGCCCGTGCCTGCCTCCACTCGCTGCTCCCCCTGGGATGGCCGGGCGCCCTGGTCCCCGGGGCGCCGGCGGTTGCATACTGTACCGGGACGGTTCTGGTACCGTCAAGTACCAACCCGACGCGGGAGCGTTCCTTTGACGGACGAGAGCGGGGCGGAGGGCGGCGCGGCCGGAGGGCACAGGGCGCGGCTGATGGACGGCATGGCCGCCGCGGTCGCCGAACGGGGCTACGCGGACACCACCATCGCCGACATCGTGCGGCACGCGCGGGTGTCCAAGCGCACCTTCTACGAGCAGTTCGCCGGCAAGGAGGAGTGCCTGCTGGCGCTCTACGCGGCGGCGAGCGGGCGGGTGATGGACGCGATCGCGGAGGCGGTGCGCGGCGGGGCCGACCTGGACGCGCAGGTGGCGCTGGCGACGGAGGCGTACCTGGGGCGGATGCAGTCGCAGCCCGTGCTGACGCGCACCCTGATCCTGGAGATCCTGGCCGCCGGGCCGGCCGGGCTGCGGGTGCGGCGCGACGTCAACCGCCGCTACGCCGAGCTGTTCGTGGCGGTGGTGGAGGCGGACCGCCGCGCGCACCCGGGGCGGCGGAGCCTGTCCCCCGAGCTGGCGGCGGCCGCGGTGGGCGGGATCAACGAGCTGGTGCTCCAGGCCGTGCTGGAGGACCGCGCCGACCGGCTGGCGGAGCTGGCCGGCCCCGCGGGCGACCTGCTGCGGGCGGTGGTCGCCGCCCGCTGAGCCGCGGACCGGCTACCTGCCGAGCGCCTCGATCCAGTCGGCGCGCTCGGCGGAGACGGCCAGGTAGTTCTGGCCCAGGAAGTCCTCCTGGTCGAACGAGTACTCCCGGAAGTCCACGTAGGTGGGGTAGATCTTCCCCACCCGGAAGCCCCGCGCGGAAAAGAACTCGTGGAAGTCGCGCAGCAGGAAGCGGGTGAGGATGTTCACCGTGCCGTACTCGAACTGCACCGCGCTCACGCGCCCCTCGCGGAAGACCCCCTCCAGCCCCCGCAGCACCAGGTGCTCGGCGCCCTCCACGTCCATCTTGAGGAAGTCGATGCGCTCCACGCCGCTCTCCCGCACGTAGGCGTCGCCGGCCACCACGCGCGCCGGGAGGAGGCTGGGCTGTCCGGGGTGCGGGTAGTCGATCAGCGTGGAGAGCGTGTTGTCCTCCGGGAAGTAGCGGATCTCCAGCTCCCCCTCCGCCTCGGAGAGCCCGAACTGGTTGACGACCACCCCCGGGTCGCCCCGGAACCTCTCCTGGAGCTTCGCGGAGGTGGGGCCCACGATCTCGAAGGCGTGCACCGTCGCGTCCGGGAACACGGAGCGCGCCAGGGCGGACCACTCGCCCACGTTGGCGCCCACGTCGAACACCGTCCGCAGCCCGCGGCCGCGCAGCACCTCCAGCACGCGCAGCTCGCCGTTGAAGCGCACGTCGCCGTCCAGGTTCCGGTACCAGGCCCGGAACACGTCGCTGTACAGCGCCAGCTTGCGGAGGAGGGGGGCGCGCCGGTTGCGGGCGACGAAGCGCTGCGCCCGCGGGTAGAGCGTGTCCTTGAGCTCTTTGATCGCCATGGGGATGGTGGTCCTCCCGGCCGGGCGCGTCGAATGCCTCGGCGAGCGGCCGGAAAGCGGTGCGGTGCGGGTGCCTGCTTCTTCGGCTGAAATGGAGCCCCGGTGTCGGCGGGGGATGCCGGCGCGGGGGGACTTCGGGCGGAAAGCCGAACGTCCATGCGGGCGCGCGGCCTCCTCCGACTACAGATGGCGCATGACGACGGCGAGAGGATAATCGTCACCCCGCCCGCGGTCAAGCGAATGTTACGTGCAAGACGAGACAACAGGAGAAGCCATGCGGTACGCCGTCGTCATCGAGAAGGGAGAGACCGGCTACGGGGCGTACCTGCCGGACCTCCCGGGCTGCGTGGCCGTCGGGGAGACGGAGGACGAGCTGCGCGATCTGATTCGCGAGGCGGTGGAATTCCACCTGGAGAGCATGCGGGAGGACGGCCTCCCCGTCCCGGAGCCCTCCTCGCGGGTGGAATACATAGACGCCGCGTAGCGCGGCCCGGCTGCCGCGCCGGGGTTGACGCGCCGCTCGGCGCGGGTTATCCCTTGAGGCAGACAATCGACGGTCGTGGTGATTTGCGCCGCTTGCAGCCACGTAAAACAAGTGCTAAACAGCGATGCCCGGCGGCGCGGCTGCCCGGGCTTTTTTGTTTGTCGAGATTCCGGACCGAGACGCGAGAACGACTGACGTGACGACCCGCTTCGCGACGATGTGCTGCCGCATGTGCCCCATGTGCTGCCCTCCCCCCGGGAGAGGCGGACAGGAGCGCGCGCGCACGCACACCGCGAGCGACTAGCGCAGCCGGCCCACCAACGCGGCCCGGCACCCTGCCCCGGCCCTCTCCCAGGAGAGGGCCGGGGCTTTTTTCACGTCCGAGACCATGAGAAGCGACGATGAGCACGACGCTGGAAGCGCCGGCCGCCGGGACCCCGCGGCCGCGCCGGACGAGGACGGTGCGGGTGGCGCTGGCCGGGTGCGGCACGGTGGGCGGGGAGCTGGTGCGGCAGCTGCGCGAGGGCGAGGCGGAGATCCGGGCGCGCCACGGGGTCCGCTTCGAGATCGCGGCCATCCTGGTGCGCCGCCCGGACCGGCCGCGCGCCGTGGAGATCGACCGCGGGCTGCTTACGACCGACGTGGACGCGTTCCTGGCCGCGGACGCGGAGGTGGTGGTGGAGGCGATCGGCGGGCTGGACCCGGCGCTGCGCATCGCGGAGGCGGCGCTGGGGGCGGGGCGGCGGCTGGTGACGGCCAACAAGGCGCTGGTCGCCGCGCACGGGCCGCGGCTGGCGGCGCTGGCGCGGCGCGGCGGGGCGCGGCTGGACTTCGAGAGCGCGGTGCGCGGCGGGATCCCCGTGGTGCGCGCCCTCCGCGACTCGCTGGCGCTCACCGGGATCACGGCGGTGCGCGGCGTCGTGGGCGGCACCACCAACTACGTCCTCACCCGCCTGGCGCAGGGGTGGCGCTACGCCGACGCCCTGGCCGACGCGCAGGCCCGCGGCTTCGCCGGGGCCGACCCGGAGCGCGACGTGTCCGGGCAGGACGCGGCGGACAAGGTGCGGATCCTGGCCTGGCTGGCCTTCGGGGTGGCGCCGGGGGCGGTGGCGGTGCGGCGGCGCGGCATCGCCGCGGGCGCGGACCGGCTCGCCCGCGCGGCGGCCGCGTCGGGCGGCGTGCTCCGCCTGCTGGCGGAGTGCGCGCGCACGGAGGACGGGGTGGTGGCGTCGGTGGAGCCGGTGGTGGTGGCGCCCGGCTCGGGATTCGGGCGCACGCTGTACGAGGAGAACGCGGTACAGGTGGAGAGCGCGCGCAACGGCCGGGTGCGGCTCTCGGGCCCCGGCGCGGGGGGCGCGGCCACCGCCTCCGCGCTGCTGGGCGACATGGTCCGCGGCGGGCTGCGCCTCCCCCGCCCCGCCCCGTCCGCCGCCGCGGCGACGGCGGACCGCCGGGCGCACCGCTGGCTGGTGGCCGCCGCCGGCCGCTGCGCGGACGACGACTTCCTCGCCCGCACCCTGGCGCGCGCCGGGATCGTGGCGGAGCGCGTGGCCCGCGGCGACGGCGAGGTGTACGTCCGCACCGCGCCGCACCCCTGGGGTCGCATCGACCTGGCGGCGCGGATGCTGGAATCCAGCGGGTGCGCGCCCGCCGTCGCCCGGCTGGAGACGGAGCGAGATTGACGGCCGCGGGGTGCCGGCGATACTGTCCACGGCAAACCCTTCTCCGCTACATTCAACGTGGCGCGGCGCCGCACGGGCTCCGCGCATCGCCCGAGGCGTCCCCGAGTTGAGCCGCGTTCCCGCAGTCAGCGTCATCGTCCCCACCCACAACTACGGGCGCTTCCTGGGTGAAGCCGTGGGGAGCGTCCTGGGCCAGACCTTCGGGGACTTCGAGCTCCTGGTGGTGGACGACGGCTCCACCGACGACACCCCGGCGGTGCTCGACCGCTTCCACGACCCGCGGCTCCGGCGCTTCCGCATCCCGCAGGGCGGCAACTCCACGGCGATCAACACGGCGCTGGATGCCGCCCGCGGGGAGTTCATCGCCGTGCTGGACGCCGACGACCGCTGGCGCCCCGCCAAGCTGGCGCGGCAGGTGGAGATGATGCGGGCCGAGCCGGAGCTGGGCGCCGTGTTCACCGACTTCGCCCGCTTCGACGAGGGCGGCTACTTTCCCCGCACGCAGTTCACCTTCTTCCCGGAGCTGCGCGGCGTGCCCCGGCGCCCCGCGCGCGCCGGCGGCGGCTTCGTGGTCACCGCCGATCCCTTCGCCGCCTTCGTCCCCTTCCAGCAGTTCCCCGCCTGGATGCAGACGATGATGCTGCGCGCCGACCGGGTGCGGGGGCTCCGCTTCCACCCTCGCGTCCGGCGCAGCGCGGACATGCACTTCATGCTGCGGGTGTACCCGGGCGTGCAGGCCGGCTACATCCCCGACGTTCTCGCGGAGGTGCGGCGCCACGGCAACAACAGCTACACCAGTGCCCTGCAGAAGCTGGTGGCGGACGCGGAGGTGCGGCGGATGGTGCTGGAGGAGGAGAAGCTGCGGCCGGAGCACCGCGAGTTGCTCGCCTGGCGGACCGGCGTGGCCTTCTGCGAGCTGGGATACTACTACTTCTGGAACCGGAAGCCACTGGCCGCGCTCCGGGCGTACGCCCGTTCGCTGCGCTACCCGGGCTCGCGGCTCAACGCCGCAAAGCACCTGGCCGGGCTCCCCGTCGTCCCCTTCCTCCCGCCGCGCGCGGACCTGGACTGGTCGCGCTCGGAGCTGGGCGTGGCGGAGCGGGTGCCGTCCCCGGATCTCGCCGCGGCGGGGTGAAACAACTGCACATCGCAGGTGAACTGCGAAACGCTTCTGTTCGGATGAGTTACTGCGTATAATAGAAGAGCGAGGCCGCCCCTGGCTGCCCCGCCCCTCGTTGCAGCGAGGGAAACGAAGCTGGTTGAGGAGCCCCGCTCTTCCGGACCACTCCGCCCGGCTGGTTTGCCGGGCGGAGTTGTTTCGTGGAATACAAGCTACACAGGGCCGCCGCCAAGGTCAAGAGTTTTTCAAGATTCTTCTCAGACCCTCAAGTGTTGGCTGTTGCGCAAACACACAACACCACCTTCATATCACGCATGCGCCTTGCGTGATGCGCGTTTCTGAAATCTTGATTTTTGCACGCAGGAAATCATGTATCAATTCTGCATGCAGAATCTCTGCAGCACAAAGTTGCAGTGCATGAAATCGCACGCGGGAAGTCGCGCACGGTTCCCCATGCGTTGCGGCGCGTGATCCTCGACGCCGTCGCGGCGCACTTCGTCGTCCAACATGTTCCGCGCGTGTCTGAGCATGCAACGTGTTGCGCGTGCTCTCCGCTGCGCGACGAAGTTGCGCGTCCTGACCGTTGCTGGTGAGATTGCAGGTCCGGTGTACAACCGGTTCGAACTAACTAGGCCCTGCGAGAACGATAGCGTGACCGAGACCGAACTGCTGATCCAGACCCGCCGCGACCTGCACCGGCACCCCGAGCTGGGGTTCCAGGAGCACCGCACCGCCGGGATCGTGGCGGAGCGCCTGCGCGCCGCGGGCTACGACGTCCAGACCGGCATTGCGGAGACCGGTGTGGTGGGGACGCTGCGCGGCGGCGCGGGCGACGGGCCCACGCTGCTGCTGCGCGCGGACATGGACGCGCTCCCCATCGTGGAGGAGTGCGGGCACGACTTCGTGTCCACGCACGCGGGGGTGATGCACGCCTGCGGGCACGACGCGCACGTGGCGATCGGGCTCGCCGTGGCGGAGCGGCTGGCGCGGACGCGGGAGCAGTGGCCGGGGACGGTGAAGTACGTGTTCCAGCCCGCGGAGGAGGGCGGCGGCGGCGCGCTGCGGATGGTGGAGGAGGGCGTGCTGGAGGGGGTGGACGCCGCGCTGGGGCTGCACGTCTGGACGGGGCTGCCGAGCGGCGTGGTGGGCGTGGTGCCGGGGCCGCTGATGGCGTCCGCCGCAGACTTCGAGATCACGGTGCGCGGGCGCGGCGGGCACGGCGCCATCCCCGACGAGACGGTGGACGCGGTGCTGGCGGCGAGCCAGGTGGTGGTCGCGCTGCAGAGCGTGGTGTCGCGCACCGTGTCGCCGCTGCAGTCGGCGGTGGTGTCGGTGGGGGCGTTCCGCGCCGGCGAGGCCTTCAACGTGATCGCCGACACCGCGCGGCTGCGGGGCACGGCGCGCGCCTTCACCCCGGAATTGTGCGACGCGCTGCCGCGGCGGATGGAGCAGGTGGTGGCCGGCGTCTGCGCGGCGATGGGCGCCACGTACGATTTCCACTACGACCAGAACACGCCGCCCACCATCAACGACCCGCGCCTGGCCGAGCACGTGCGCGCCGCCGCCGAGGAGGTGGTGGGGAGCGACCGGTTGCGCACCGACCCCGACGTGCGCACCATGGCCGCCGAGGACTTCGGCGAGTTCCTGCTGCGGGTGCCCGGCTGCTACTTCTTCGTGGGCGCCCGCAACGAGGAGCGCGGGCAGGTGCACCCGCACCACTCGCCCCGCTTCGACGTGTGCGAGGATTCCCTGCCCGTCGCGGTGGAGGTGCTGGAGCGGGCGGCGCTGCGGGTGCTGTACAACGGGCTGTAGAGCGGAACGGCCCTCACCCGGCTCGCTTGAGGCTCGCCACCCTCTCCCAATCCTGGGAGAGGGGGCAACGGCTGGAGATCCAGCTACGGCATGCAGTTCTCCCCTCTCCCGCTTGCGGGGGATCGGAGAGGGCAAGTCGTGGGCGGCCTGCTGTCGCTCCGAAGCTCAGTCCGGGACGGGCCCGCGGAGGGCGGCGAGGTAGCGGGCGGCGGAGCGGGCAACGGCCGCCTTCGCGTCGTGCTCCACGTGCAGGTCCCACCACGCGCCGTAGACCCGGTCGAAGTCGAACGGCTCCACGGCGGCGGCGATGCGCTCCACGCTCGCGGCGTCCAGCGGGACCAGGTTGGGATAGCTGCGCATGAAGCTCACCCAGCGCCGGTCCGGCACCACCTGGAGGATGTCGCCGGTGAGCAGCGCCCCGCGTCCCTCCGCCCCGCGCGCCCAGTGCAGCACCGTTCCCCCGGCGAAGTGCCCGCCGCAGCGCACCAGCGTCAATTCCTCCGCGCCGGTCTCGTCCAGCCGCAGCGTCTCCCCCTCCCAGAAGCGCAGCGCCGGGTCCGGCCGCATCACCCACTCGCGGTCCGCCGCGTGGAGGAGGACGGGGCACCCGAACTCGCGCGCCCACTCCACCATGGTCGTGTAGTAGTGCGGGTGCGAGACGGCGACCGCCCGCAGCCCGCCCAGCGCGCGCACCACGTCCACGGTGGCGTCGTCCAGCAGCGCGATGCAGTCCCACAGCACGTTGCCGCCCGGCGTCCTCACCAGCAGCGCCCGCTGCCCGATCGCGAACCGCGGCTCCGTACCGATGCCGTACAGCTCCGGCTCCACGCGCTGCACGCTGTTGCGGTGCGTGCGGCGAAGCGCAGCCAGCGTGGTCCACGCCTGCCCGCCCGGCGCCACGTACTGCCGCTCGTCAAGGCAGACGGGGCACCCGTCCGGCGGCGACTCCGACGCGGCGAACTGGGTGCCGCAGGCGACGCAGATGTGGTGCTGCATGGGGAAGTGGAGATCCGGGTCGAGAGAGAATGCCGAGGTCGTTCTGCGCCGTTACGCAGTTCGCAGTTCCCGCAGTACCCACATGATCCTCGACGGAGGGAGACAGCCGGGCAGTTTCGGCTGGCTCCCTCCGGCGAAGGGAAACCCGCCGGCAGTTTGGCGGGGTTCCCGGAGCCCGGGGTGGAGACCGGACAGCAGTACCGTCCGGGCTCCGCAGCGGCCCCGCCAGGTCACATCTGCAATCCGGCAATCCCGTCCGCCACGATCGGCCCCGCCATGATGCGCGGCGGCCCCATCACCAGGTCGGCCAGGAACTCGTCGGACCAGGAAAGCGCCCGCCGGGTGCACTCGCGGCCGGCGTCCTCCGTCTCGAACAGGCTCACCGTGATGATGGTGGTGTCGCCCGGGTCCATGACGTGGTACGCGACGAACCCGGGGATGCCGCAGATGATGGGGAGGAACCCCTCGCGGGTGCGCCGGACGGCCTCGTCGAGCTTGCCCCAGGCGATGGGATACTGCCGGATGCTCATGTGCATGGACTGCACTCCGGCGCGGAGGAGGGTGGACGGTGGCCGGCCGCTGGCGAACGGCGCCCGGAACCGCACCGAGCGTGCCGTGCGGGAACGGCCAAAACGCGCGGCGGCACCGGCGCCGGGACCCGCGGGCTGTAACGACCCGGCGCCCCCGGGGGTCCGACCCGTTGCACCCGGAGCACGCCGGGCGCGGCAGGAGCCGGACCGCCCCCGCCGCGCCCGCCCCGACAGAAAAGGACCGTGCCGCTAGCCGCGGCGCCCCAGGCTGCGCAGCACGCGCAGCAGCACCAGCAGCAGCACCGCCCCGATGAACGCCGTGAAGATGGTCCCGGCCAGCCCGCTGAAGGGGGTGGAGACCCCGAGCTGCGCGAACACCCACCCGCCCACGAACGCGCCCACGATGCCGATGACGATGTCGGCGATCAGCCCGTAGCCGCCCACCAGCAGCGAGGCGAGCACCCCGGCGACCAGGCCGACGATGATCCAGGTGAGGATGTCCATGGCGGCTCCTAGTCGTCCTGCCCGCCGCGCGTCAGCCCAAGCGCGCCGTCGTCCTCGCCCTTCTGCACCTCGCTGGAGTCCTCGCGCCCGATGGTGCGAGCCGCGTGGCGCTCCGACTCCTCCGTGATGATGACGTGCAGCGGCCCCTCGTCGCTGTCGTCCTCGCTGATCTGCGGGGTCCCGGGGGAGACGGAGTGCGCGTCCCTGCGGCGCTGGCGTTCGGTGTCCATCGCGTCCTTCGCTGGTGTTCGTTTCCGTGGGTCACCGGATGGGTGAGCGCCCCCGGAGCCGCAAATCACGTTCCGTGGACGGGATCAGCGGCCCCGACGTGTAGAATGCTGCACCCGCCTTGCGACACGCCTGCCGGAAACGGCGAGGGGGCGCCGCGCGAAGTCGCGCGGCGCCCCCCGTTCACCGGCCGGCCAGAAGCCTCACGCCTCCCAGGGCAGCTCCGACTTGCCGAAGTGGCCGTAGTTGGTGGTCTGCCGGTAGAAGGGGCGCAGCAGGTCCAGCTGCTCGATGATCGCCGCGGGGCGGAAGTCGAAGCCACGCACGAAGTCCGCCGCCTTGCGCTCGTCGCCCGTGCCGAAGGTGTCCACCTTGACCGAGACCGGCTGCGCCACGCCGATGGCGTACGCCACCTGCACCTCGGCCTTCTTGGCGAGGCCGGCCTTGACCACCTGGCGGGCCACGTAGCGGCAGTAGTACGCGCCGCTGCGGTCCACCTTGCTGGGATCCTTGCCGGAGAACGCGCCGCCGCCGTGCCGGCCCGCGCCCCCGTAGGTGTCCACGATGATCTTGCGCCCGGTGACGCCCGCGTCCGCGGACGGGCCGCCCTGCACGAAGCTCCCGGTGGGGTTCACCAGGATGCGCAGGTCGTCGTGGTACCACCCCTCCAGCCCCTCGGGGATGATCGTCGTCGCCAGGAAGTGGCGGATGGCCTCGCGCTCGGCGGCGGCGGTGTGCTGCGTGGAGATGAGCACGTCGGTGACCGCCACGGGGCGGTTGCCCTCGTACTGCACCGACACCTGGGTCTTGGCGTCGGGGCGGAGCCAGTCCACCGTGCCCTCCTTGCGGTGGCGCGCCAGCACGCGGGCCAGGCGGTGCGACAGCAGGATGGGGAGCGGCATCAGCTCCGGGGTCTCGTCCGTCGCGTAGCCGAACATGATGCCCTGGTCGCCGGCGCCCTGCTCGCCCACCAGCGAGGTGGTGGCGGTCACGCCCTGGTCGATCTCGGCGGCCTGCGCCGAGAGGAAGGACAGGATCTTGACGTCGTCGGCGCGGAAGGGCTGGTCCGCGTCCGTGTAGCCGATCTCGCGGATGGCGCCGCGCACGACGGCCTCGAAGTCCACCTTCGCCCCGGAGGTGATCTCGCCCGCCAGCACCACCGTGTCCTCCTTGCAGAGCACCTCGCACGCGACGCGGCTCCGGGGGTCCTGCTCCAGGTGGGCGTCCAGGATGGAGTCGGCGATGAAGTCGCAGACCTTGTCCGGGTGCCCCTCCGAGACGGACTCCGAGGTGAAGGTGTAGGTGACGGCCGAGGGGGCCTCGGTGGAGTTGAGGACGGTGCTCATGGGTCTCCTGAAGAGTGGTGCGGTATCGGGTGGAGCGTCGTAGCAAAGACGAGGGCCCGCCATCGTTGGGACGGCGGGCCCTGACGACGCTTTAGGCGGGGTTCCGTTTCAGGAGCGAGCCCGCCAAGCTGTCGGTCAAAGCACTCGCTCCGCCCGCTTCGTCGGCGGGTCGGGTCCTGGGATGTCAAAAAGGGTCCCGCAGCGCTTCCGCGCGGGACCCCGCGGCGGTTTAGCACATTTGTAACGCGGAGCAATCGCAAGAAATCGCCGCGGTGCGCTGTCGCACGGCGGGGAGTATAGCAACGGGTCGGGCGCTCCGCAAGGGGCACCCCGTGCGTGGTTTTTGAACGGCTGTACGGATTAGGGTCGGGCGTGCCCCCGGCTGCGCCGGGGTCGGGCTTCGGCTCCGTAACGCAGCAAACTACGCTGCGTAACGGAGTCGAGCCCCGGCGGAAACTGCCCCGCCGGGTCTCGCCCCTTCGGGCCGAAATCCCTCACGCGGGGCTGGCGCTGGCGTCCGCGGGGGCCCCCACCCGGCGGCCTGAGAGCCGCCACCCTCCCCCGTGCCGGGGGAGGGCTGCCCGGGAGGCGAGATCCGCGCGCCGTGGCCGGCCCCCTCCCCCCGGCCCCCTCCCCCGCAAGCGGGAGAGGGGGAGAACTGCCGGGCTGTTGCAGTTCAGCGATCTGCGCAGGGAGGTCGGGGGAGGCTGCGCAGGGGGAACGTCATGTTCGAAGCCAGCGTGATCTCGCCCTCACTCCGGCGGTGGGCGAGTTCGGCTCCCCCGGAGCAGCATCCCCCGGCCGACCACCTACGCCGGAGTCCAGTCGGAGCGCACCGCCCTCGCGAGCCGTTCACGTCGCATAGACGCAGACCTCCCGCTCGGCGCCGGGAGGAACGGCCATGCGCTCGAAGCGCATCCCCAGCTTCTCCAGCAGCCGGATCGACCCGGCATTCTCCGGCGACACGATGGCCGCGATCCGGGGGAGGCCCAGGGCACCCGTCGCGAAGTCGAGGGTCGCGCGGGCCGCCTCGTGAGCCAGGCCCATCCCGCGGAACCGGGGCAGGAAGGCGAAGCCCAGGTCCACGTCGTCCAGCCAGTCGCGCTTCAGCAGGCCGCACATCCCCACGGGCGCGCCGCCGTCCCTGAGCTCCACCAGGTACAGGCCGAAGCCGTGGCGGGCGTAGCTGGCGACCGGGCCGTTCAGGATGTAGGCGCGGGCGTCGTCTGGGGTGCGCACGCCGCGGTCGCCGATGTAGCGCAGCCAGTCGGGGTCGTTCACCAGCTCCAGGATGAACGCGGCATCGTCCTCCGACAGGTGGCGGAGAGTCAGGCGCTGGGTCTCCAGGACGCTCAATCGTGCTCCTCCTGCATGGCTGGCCGGGTGCCCGCCGTTCGGCTCGGTAGGGAAATTCGCCGGCGTCGCACCAAGCGCCAGAGTTGGGTCCGGGTGGAACATACTCCGAACGGCGGGCACGGCGGACAGAACGGTTGCCTTCTCCTGGAATGTCCCTTAACGTGCTATTTCCATTCACGTCCGCACTGCACGCGGCCTGCACCTCACCCCGGGAGGACGCCATGAGTCGTTCGTTCATCCGCCTGCGCCGGATCCTGTTCTGCACCTCCTGCATGGTCGTGTTTGGGTTCGGGGCCACCCAGGCGTTCGCTGCGCGCGCGTGGGTCTCGATCGCCCAGGCATGCGACCCGTACAACACTCCCGGGCACGAAAGCATGGAGTTCTGCACCGAAGCATGCAGAGAGGCCGGCTATCCCGGCGGTGGCACGTGCCCTCTAAGCGGCTGGTGCAAGTGCTATGTGTCCTCAATGGGTGGCTGAAGAACACCGGCGCTCCAGGGGCAGGCGCGGCTGAACGGTCGGGGACGGCGGAAGCCCGTCCGTTGAAACATGGATCGCAAAGGGCACCGAACGACGGAGGGCGGGAGCACCCGGTGCCCCCGCCCTCCGTCACGCTCCCGGCCGCGCCGCGCTCAGAGCCCGGAGCGCAGCACCACGATCTGCTCGCGCACCGCGTCGGGGGCGGTGCCGCCCACGCCGCGCCGGCGGCCGATCGCGGCGTCCGGAGCGAAGAGCAGCCCCAGGTCCGCGCCGGCGAGCTCCGCGGCCACCTCGGCGAAGGCGGCCTGGGGCAGCTCGTCCAGGCCGCAGCCGGCGGCCTCCGCGCGGCGCACCAGCCGGCCCACCTTCTCGTGGGCCTCGCGGAAGGGGACGCCCTCGCGCACCAGGAAGTCCGCCAGCTCCGTGGCGAGCATCCCCGCGTCCACGGCGGCGGCGCAGCGGGCGGTGTCGATCTCCAGCTCGCGCACCGTGCCGGCCACCGCGGGGATCAGCGCCTCCAGGGTGTCCCAGGCGCCGAACAGGGCCTCCTTGTCCTCCTGGATGTCCTTGTTGTAGCCGGAGGGCAAGCCCTTGAGCACGGCGAGGAAGCCGGTGAGCGCGCCCACCAGCCGGCCCGCCTTGCCGCGCGACAGCTCCATGGCGTCCGGGTTGCGCTTCTGCGGCATCAGCGACGAGCCGGTGGAGAAGCGGTCCGAGTGGCGCACCAGGGCCCACTCCGACGAGGCGAAGAGCACCAGGTCCTCGCCCAGCCGGGACAGGTGCACCCCCACCATAGCGGCCACGTACAGCAGGTCGGCCACCCAGTCGCGGTCCGCCGTGGCGTCCACGCTGTTCTGCGACAGGGCGTGGAAGCCCAGTGTCTCCTTGAGGATCACCCGGTCCACCGGGAACGGGCACCCAGCGATCGCGCCCGAGCCCAGCGGCAGCGTGGCGGTGCGCTCGCGCGCCTGCGCCAATCGCTCGCGGTCGCGCGCCAGCGGCCAGGCGTGCGACAGCAGCCAGTGCGCCGCCGACACCGGCTGCGCCCGCTGCATGTGCGTGTACGAGGGCATCACCGTGTCCAGGTGCCGCTCCGCCTGCTCCAGCAGGGCGCGCTGGAGGTCGCGCAGCGCCGCGTCCAGCCGCGACGCCGCGCCCAGGGCCCACAGGCGCGAGTCGGTGGCCACCTGGTCGTTGCGGGAGCGGCCGGTGTGCAGCTTGCCCGCGACGGCGCCCGCCTCCTCGTACAGCAGCCGCTCCACCAGCGAGTGGATGTCCTCGTCCGGCGCGGCGGCCCACTCGGCGGGGCCCCACGCCTCCAGCCGCGCGGCCACGCGGTCCAGCCCGGCGCGCAGCTCCGTGCTCTCGGCCGGCGAGATCACCCCCGCGGTGCAGATGGCCACCGCCCACGCCTGGCTCCCGGCGATGTCCTCGCGCCACAGGCGGAAGTCCACCGGCAGGGAGCGGTTCAGCCGGTCCATCTCGGGCGCGGGCCCGGAGGCGAAGCGCCCGCCCCAGAGGCGGGCGACGGGGACGGCGGATGCGTTGGCGGCCATGGGACCCCGGAGTGCGAAAGTGCGAAGGTGCGTGAGTGCGAAAGTGGACTGCGCGCGGGAGGCGGGGTGCGGAAGTGCCTCGCGCTCGCACTTCCGCACTCCGCACTCACGCACTGCCGTTCAGTCCGCCGCCACGTCGGTGAGGACGCGCCCGTACGCCGGGGCGGACTGGACGGCCCCCTCGCGCGCCTTGAGCGCGGCGACCCGCATGGGCAGGCCGTACAGGCGGATGAAGCCCGCGGCGTCGGCCTGGTCGTAGACGTCGTCCTCGCCGAAGGTGACGAAGCGCTCGTCGTACAGCGAGTGGGCCGACCGGCGCCCGGCGACCGTGAGGTTGCCCTTGTACAGCTTGAGCTTCACCTCGCCGGTGACCTGCTCCTGCGTCACGTCCACCAGGGCGTCCATGGCGGCGCGCTCGGTGGTCCACCAGCGGCCCTCGTACACCAGGTCGGCGTAGCGGGGGGCGATCGCGTCCTTGAGCGCCAGCGTGCGGCGGTCCAGCACCAGCTGCTCCAGCTCCGAGTGCGCGGCGTACAGCAGGGTGCCGCCGGGGGTCTCGTAGATCCCGCGCGACTTCATCCCCACCAGCCGGTCCTCCACCAGGTCGATGCGGCCGATGCCGTGCAGCCCGCCCACCTCGTTGAGCCGCTCCAGCAGGGCGACGGCACCCAGCGACTCGCCGTCCACCGACACCGGGTAGCCGCGCTCGAAGCCGACCGTGACGTACTCCGCCCGGTGCGGCGCGTCCTCGGGGGACTTCGTGAGCAGGAACATGTCCTCCTGCGGCTCGAAGTCCGGGTCCTCCAGCGGGCCGCCCTCGTGGGACACGTGCCACAGGTTGCGGTCGCGCGAGTAGATCTTCTCGCGGGTGGCCGTCACCGGCACGCCGTGGATGGCCGCGTAGTCCAGCGCGTCCTCGCGGGAGCGGATGTCCCACTCGCGCCAGGGGGCAACCGTCTTCATCTCCGGGGCCAGGGCGGCGTAGGTCAGCTCGAAGCGGACCTGGTCGTTGCCCTTGCCGGTGCAGCCGTGCGCCAGCACCGAGGCGCCCACCTGCCGGGCCACCTCCACCTGCCGCCGGGCGATGATGGGGCGCGCCATGGAGGTGCCCAGCAGGTACTTGCGCCCGTACACGGCGCCGGAGCGCAGCGTGGGCCACACGTACTCGGTGAGGAACTCCTCGCGCAGGTCCTCCACGTAGCATTCCTTCGCGCCGGACGCCTTCGCCTTTGCCACCAGGCCGTCCAGCTCCTCGCCCTGCCCCACGTCGGCGGCCACGCACACCACGTCGGCGCCGTAGTTCTCCTTGAGCCAGGGAACGATGATCGAGGTGTCGAGTCCGCCCGAGTAGGCGAGGACGATGGTCTCCTTGTGCATCTTTCTCTCTCCTGGCTCTAGAGGACTTCCTTCACGACCGCGATCTCGTCGCAGGCATCGATCTTGGGGCACTGCCGGCAGTCCGCCCACACCTTGAGCGGGAACATCTCCTTCTGCACCGTCCGGTAGCCGAGCTTGTGGAAGAACACGTCCTGGAGCGTGAGCGCGAACACCGTCCCGATCCCCAGGACGCGCGCCTCCTCCTCGATGCGCTCCACCAGGCTGCGGCCCACCCCCAGCCCATGCGCGTCGCCGTGCACGGCGAGCGAGCCCAGCTCGGCCAGCTGCGGGGTGTACACCCGCAGCGCGGCGCACCCCAGGATGCGCCCGTCCGCCGTCTCCGCCACCACGAACTCGCGGAAGTTGCGCGCGAGCTGCTGGAGCGTCTTGGGAAGCATCAGCTCCCGGGCGGCGAAGCCGTTGATGAGCGGCTCCACCTGCGTCATGTCCGCCACGCGCGCGGGGCGCACGACGACCTGCGGGCGCGCGGGCGCCTCGGTCGCGGCGGCGAAAGCCCCGCCCGTCCAGGCGGACGGGGGCTCCACGTTCTCCATCAGCATCAGAGCACCTCCTCCAGCGTCGCGATCCCCTTCGCAAGCTCCTCGTCCGTCGCCACCAGCGGCGGGACGATGCGCACCACGTCCGGCCCGGCCGAGCACAGCAGCAGCCCCGCGTCCAGCGCGCGGGCCACCACCTCGCCGGCCGGCTTCGACAGCTCCACCCCCCAGATCATCCCCGCCCCCCGCACCGCGACCACCTCCGGCCGCCGCAGCGCCAGGGCCCCCAGCAGGTCGGACAGGAGCCCGCCCTTGCGCTTCACCTCGGCCAGGAACGCCGGGTCGCCGATCCGGGCGCAGGCGGCCAGCGCCGCGCTCGCCACCAGCGGCCCGCCGCCGAAGGTGCTGCCGTGGTCGCCGGGGCGCAGCGTCTCGGCCACGCGCTCGGTGAGCAGCACCGCGCCCATGGGGAGCCCGCCGGCCAGCGGCTTCGCCAGCGTCATCAGGTCGGGAGCCACCCCGGCGGCCTCGTGGGCCCACAGGTGCCCGGTGCGGCCCAGCCCCACCTGCACCTCGTCGAAGACCAGCAGCGCCCCGGCCTCGTCGCACAGCACCCGCAGCGCGCGCAGGAACGACGCGGGCACGGGGAGGACGCCGCCCTCGGCCTGGATGGGCTCCACGATCACCGCGGCGATGGTGCCGGTCCGCATCCGCTCGGCGAAGCCCTGCACGTCGCCCACCTCGCAGAAGTGCACGCCCGGCATCAGCGGCCGGAAGGGCTCCTGGTACGCGGGACGGTCGGTGGCGGCCAGCGCCCCCATGGTCCGCCCGTGGAAGCCGCCGCGGAAGGCGACGATCTCGTTCTTCCGCTCGTCGCCCCCCTCGCGGGCCCAGCGCCGGGCGAACTTGATCGCCCCCTCGTTGGCCTCCGCGCCGGAGTTGCAGAAGAACACGCGGTCCGCGAACGAGCGCGCCACCAGCCACTCGGCCAGCTCGGCGGCCGGGCGGGTGCGGAACAGGTTGGAGGTGTGGATCACCCCCGCGTCCAGCGCCGCGCGGATCGCCGCGGCCACCCCGGGGTCGCCGTAGCCCAGGGCGTTCACCGCGATTCCGGCGGTGAAGTCCAGGTAGCGCGCGCCGTCCTCGGCCACGAGGTACGAGCCCTCGCCGCCTACGAACACCGGTCCCGCGGGGCGGTAGACGCCCAGGAGGGCGCCGCCGGTCGTGATGGTCTCCGTCGCCATGATCTCTCGCCTCAAGCGGTCGCTGCGTGGACCGGCGCGCGCAGCACGCGCGTCCCCGCCCCGTGGTCGTCCAGCATCTCCAGCCCGCCGATCCTCACCCGCCCCGCCGCGGCCGCGGCCCGCGCCGCCGCCCGGAGCTTGGGCGCCATCCCCCCCGACGCCGTGCCCGCCTCGATCAGCGCCTCCACCTCGTCCGCGGCCACCTCCGGCAGCACGGCGCCGCCGTCCAGCACCCCGGGGACGTCCGACACGAAGAGCAGCTCCGCCGCCCCCAGCGCCGCGGCCACCGCCGCCGCCGCGTCGTCCGCGTTGACGTTGAGCGGGCCGCCGTCCGGCCCGCGCGACACCGGCGACACCACGGGGACGAGCCCCAGCTCCAGCCAGGCCAGCAGCAGCCGGACGCGCACCTCGGCCACCTCGCCCGTGCGTCCCAGCGCCCCGCCGCGCAGCAGCCCCGCCCGCAGCAGCCCGCCGTCCTCGCCCGAGATCCCCACCGCGTCCATCCCCGCCGTGAGCAGCGCGGACACCAGCCGCTTGTTGACCACCCCCGAGAGCACCATGGCGACGGCGCGCACCGAGTCGTCGGTGGTCACCCGCAGCCCGTCGCGCCACTCCGGCTCGGCGCCCAGGGCGCGCTGCAGCAGGGTGATCTCCTTGCCGCCGCCGTGCACCACCACCGTGGAGCCGCCGCGCCGCGCCAGCGCCGCCGCCAGCCGCGCCGTCCAGGCGGCGTCGTCCACCTCGTTGCCGCCCACCTTGACCACCGTGATCCCGCGGCTCACTCCAGTCCCTCCGTCTCGGGGAGCCCGCACATCAGGTTGAGGTTCTGCACCGCCTGCCCGGCCGCGCCCTTGACCAGGTTGTCGATGGCGGCCACCACCGTGAGCATGGGGCTCTTCACCCCCGCCACCGCCGCCACGCCGATCGCCACCCGGTTGCTCCCCACCACGTCGGCCAGCGACGGGGTGCGGCCGCGCGTCACCTCCACGAAGGGCTCGGCGGCGTAGGCGTCCGCCCACAGCGCCTCCGGGTCCTCCAGCGGCTCGCGGAGCGCGACGTGGATGGTCTCCAGGATCCCCCGGCGCACCGGGAGCAGGTGCGGCGTGAACACCAGCTCGGGCGCCTCGCCGCCCGCCAGCCGGGCCGCCTGGTCGCGCATCTCGGCCAGGTGGCGGTGGGTGTTCCCCACCCCGTAGGCCCGGAAGTCCTCCGCCACCTCGGCGAAGAGCAGCTCCCGCTTCGGCGAGCGCCCCGCCCCGGTCACCCCGGAGGCCGCGTTGACGATCGCCGGCCCGGCGAGCAGCCCGGCCCGCAGCAGCGGCGCCAGCGCCAGGATCGCGGCCGTCGGGTAGCAGCCGGGGTTCGCCACCAGCCGCGCCCCCGCGATGCACCCCCGGTGCAGCTCCGGGAGCCCGTAGACCGCGCCCCGCGCCCACTCGGGCGTCGCCGCGCCCTGCACCCGCAGGTCGGCGGACAGGTCCACCACCCGGGCCCCCGCGGCCAGCGCCCGCTCCGCCCACGCCGCCGACTCGCCGTGCGGCAGGCACGAGAGGACCACGTCGCACCCGGCCAGGTCGGCGTCCTCGGCGCGCACCAGCGCCGTGTCCGGCGCCGCGCGGTCCAGGGAGCGCAGGGGGCGGCCAGCCTCGCTCTGCGAGGTGGCGAAGGCGATCTCCACCCGGGGGTGGCGGGCAAGAAGGCGGACGGCCTCGCGCCCGGTGTAACCGTTGGCTCCGAGTACGCCCGCCCTCACGGTGCGGCTATTCATGCGGTTGAATTTATATCCATAAAGCGGATTGTCAACCGGCCGGATGCATTTTTATCCACTTTCGTCCGCTTCGGCTCGTTGCCCGTCCGGAGGCACGGGCATAGAATGCGCGGACACCCGGGGCACGCGGCGGACACCGGAAAACGGAGAGGACGATGGCGGGCGGCGACGGCGGGGCGTGGGAGTACGCGGGAAAGTGGGCGCTGGTGACGGGCGCGTCCTCCGGCATCGGGGAGGCGCTCGCGCGCGCGCTCGCGGCGCGGGGGATGAACGTGGCGCTCGCCGCGCGCCGGGAGGAGCTGCTGCGGCGGCTGGCGGAGGAGCTGCGGCGTGAATACCTGGTGCAGGCGGAGGTGCTCCCGGCGGACCTGGGGAAGCCGGCGGCGGCGGGGGTGCTCTGGATCGAGGCGACGGACGGGCGGGAGGTCCACCTGCTGGTCAACAACGCCGGCTTCGGGCTCAAGGGGCGCTTCGACGCGCTCCCGCTGGAGCGGCAGGCGGAGATGGTGCGCCTCAACTGCACGGCGCTGATGGAGCTGACGCACCTGGCGCTCCCGGCCATGCGGGAGCGGCGCGCCGGCGGCATCGTCAACGTGGCCTCCGTCGCCGCCTTCCAGCCCATCCCCGACCTTGCGGTCTACGCGGCGAGCAAGGCGTTCGTGCTTTCGCTCACCCAGGCGGTGGCGGAGGAGTGCCGCGGCAGCGGCGTGCGCGTGCTGGCGCTCTGCCCCGGCCCGGTCGCCACGGGGTTCCAGGACGTGGCGGGGACGCAGGTGTCGCAGCGCACCCCGGGGATCATGACCGCGGAGGAGGTGGTGGAGGCGACGCTGCGGGCGCTGGAGGCGGGGGAGAACACCGTGGTCCCCGGCGCGCTCAACCGCCTGGGCACCATCGCCGGGCGGATGTTCCCGCGCTCGCTGGTGGTGCGCGCGGCGAAGACGGTGATGAAGCGGATGCGGTAGCTGGTGACTATGACCCTCTACACAATTGCGAACCCCCGCGGCAGCGTCCTGGCGTACTTGTCAGCCATTCAAGAGCCTGACCCCGTCAAACGAGAAAGCCAGTTCATCGCCTGGGCTTCCGACCAAGATCCTTCCAAGACCTTCGATTCTGAACAGATCTTCGCAGACGTCAACGGAGAACTGGAATTTGACTTGGAATTTTTGGCTTTAATCTTCACGAAGCTGGGATGGATGCCTCAGTACGTTTGTGGGCTCCTCATTGAAACGGCGCAAGAACTTGAGGCGAACAAACTGGTTCGATCAACAAACGGAACTGGTTTCTCCATCTCTGAGCTCGGCTTGGAACTCTATGGTTCCGGCTTCTACCCACGCTATCTGAAAGCACTCTCGGCCAAGGCCGAGTACTGGAAAGACCGAAACGTAAAAATCTGCGGCGAGGCCAACATCGGGTCTGGCTTCTTTGCTTCCAAGAACGCAATCGTCACCTGCAAGCACGTCGTATCGGATCTAGATTATTGCTTCAACCTTCTGGGAGAAGATGGAAAGACCTATTCAGTCGCAGGATCGAAACGCATCCGACACTAGATCTCGCCATAATAAGAACAGGGGAGTCGTTTGAGCGAATCCCGATGCAGATTGAAGCGGATGTCTCGATTGCGGAAAGGGCGCTCGTGTACGGCTACCCGCCAGTTCCCCTCACGAGGGATGCCTTTCTCGTGTGCAGCGTTGGTGAGATCAGTAGCAAAGTGGTCACTTATTTCGACAGCACAGAGTACCTAGTGCTCTCCTGCCTTATTCGGCCAGGCAATAGTGGTGGTCCCGTTCTCAACGAAAATGGGGCGGTAGTGGGAGTAATCACTCAAAACTTCCTCAACCAGCTACCCTCCGAAGGGATGCCTGGCGCAGGTAGTGTCGATCTGCACAAGGGACTAGGATTCGCGGCGGCAATTCCAGCAAAGCACTTGCTTTCGTTCGTGTAGGTCTCGATTGGGGAGAATACGGCCTGCCAGGTAGCCAAGCTCTGGGCTTTCGAACGTGGACAGCTATCGACCACTCGCGGGAGTATAGCATGGCCTTCCTCCAGGACGCGCCGCGGCTCGGCAACCAGTACGACGAGGACCGCGCCTTCCGCTCGCTCCTCGCCCGCGTGCTCCCGCCGGAGGTGCTGCGCGACGTGGAGCCGTCGCTCCGGGAGATGGGCCGCATCTCGGCCGAGCTGTACCCGGCGCAGCTCGCCGACCGCCTCAACGAGCCGCGCCTCGTGCAGTACAGCGCCTGGGGCGAGCGCATCGACGCCATCGAGCCGACGCCGCTCTGGCGCGAGGCGGAGCGGATCGCCGCGGAGCACGGCGTGGTGGCGACCGCCTACGAGCGGGCGCACGGCCGCTGGTCGCGCGTGCACCAGTTCGCGCTGGCCTACCTCTTCACCCCGTCCACCGACATCTACTCCTGCCCGCTTGCGATGACGGACGGCGCCGCGCGCACCCTGATGGCCTCCGGCAACCGGGAGCTGGCGGAGCGCGCCGTGCCCCGCCTGACCACGCGCGACCCGGCGCGGTTCTGGACCAGCGGGCAGTGGATGACGGAGACCACGGGCGGCTCCGACGTGGGCCGCTCGGAGACCGTCGCGCGGCGGGACGCGGACGGGACGTGGCGATTGTACGGGCGGAAGTGGTTCACCTCGGCCGCCGCGTCGCAGGTGGCGCTGACGCTGGCGCGGCCGGAGGGGAACGGGCCGGGCGGCAGGGGGCTGGCGCTGTTCTACGTGGAGACGCGCGACGCGGAGGGGCGGCTGCGGGGGATCCGCGTGGACCGGCTCAAGGACAAGCTGGGGACGCGCAAGCTCCCCACCGCCGAGCTGACGCTGGACGGGACCCCCGCCATCCCCGTCGGCGGGCTGGACAACGGGGTGCGGAGCATCGCGCCGATGCTGAACGTGACCCGCGCCTGGAACGCGGTGAGCGCCGTGGCGCTGATGCGGCGCGGCATCGCCCTGGCGCGCGACTACGCCCGGCGGCGCATGGCGTTCGGCGCGCCGCTGGCGGAGCAGCCGCTGCACGTGGACACGCTGGCCGGGCTCCAGGCGGAATTCGAGGGCGCGCTGCACCTCACCTTCCGCACCGTGGAGCTGCTGGGCGCGGCGGAGGCGGGCGAGGCGTCGGACGACGAGCTGCGGCTGCTGCGCGTGCTCACGCCGCTCGCCAAGCTGACCACCGCGCGCCAGTCGGTGGCCGTGGCCAGCGAGGTGGTGGAGGCGTTCGGGGGCGCGGGGTACGTGGAGGACACCGGCATCCCCGTGCTGCTGCGCGACTCGCAGGTGCTCTCCATCTGGGAGGGGACCACCAACGTGCTGTCGCTGGACGCGCTGCGGGCCCTGGAGTCCGCCGGCGGCGTGGCACCGGTGCGCGCCGAGCTGGAGCGCTGCGCCGCCGCCGTCCGCGACCCGGGGCTCTCCGCCGTGGCGGGGCAGGCGCTCGCCGCCGCCGGCCGCGCCGCGGAGTGGCTGGCGCATGCGTCCGGCGCCGGGCGGGAGCCCGTCGAGGCCGGGGCGCGCCGCTTCGCCCTGACGCTGGGGCGCGCGCTGGAGGCCGCGCTCCTCGCCCGCCACGCGCAGTGGGCCGCGGACGCCGGGGGCGGACGCGCCGAAGCGGCCGCGGCCCGCCGGCTGTCCGCGAACGGCCTGGACCTTCTCGCCGCCGTGGACCCGGCGGACTCGCACGCGCTGCTGGAGTAGCCGGCGCCGGCGCTTGCCGTCCACGGATCTTCGGTGTATGTTCGCCCCGCCGCACCCTCCCGTTGGTCTTCACCCTTTGCAGTGGAGGTCCCCATGGCATCCGAGGCACCCGCTTCCGCCGCCCCCGTCATCACCCCCGAGGCGCTGCTGAAGCACTGGCAGGGCCACCGGGCGCTCACCCGCCGCGTGATCGAGGCGTTCCCCGAGGACCAGCTCTTCAGCTTCTCCATCGGCGGGATGCGCACCTTCGGCGATCTCGCCTGGGAGTTCTTCCAGGTGGGCCTCCCCACCCTCCGCGGCGTGGTCACGGGCGAGTGGACCTCCCCCGAGGCGGAGAAGCCCACCACCAGGGCCGAGCTGCTCCGCCTGTGGGACGCGGACACCGCGGAGATCGACCGGCTCTGGGCCCAGATCCCGCCGGGCCGCTTCCAGGAGACCGACACCGCGTTCGGCCAGTGGACGATGCCGGTGCACGACCTGCTCCTCTACGGCATCGACAACGAGATCCACCACCGCGGCCAGGGCTACGTGTACCTGCGCGCCCTGGGCGTGGAGCCGCCGCCCTTCTACGAGCGGGGCTGACGCCGCCGGGATCCCGGATCCCGTTCCGACCGAGAAGCCGCACCGCACCGGCCGACGGATCCCCGTCGGCCGGTGCGCTCGTACAGGGGGTCAGCACGGCGGCGGCGCGCGGCTTGCGCCCGGAGATCGCGACCCCGACCCACCGCCACCCGAGCCCAGAGCGATGTCCATCCACCGAGTGGAGCCCGGCCCCGGGCAGGAGTCCGTGTGGGACTACCCGCGCCCGCCCCGCATCGAGCCCGCCGCCCGCCGGCTGCGCGTGGTGCTGGGCGGCGTCGTGATCGCGGAGACGCACCGGGGGATCCGGGTGCTGGAGACCTCTCACCCGCCCGTCTACTACTTCCCGCCCGAGGACGTGCTCCCCGGGGCGCTCCGCGAGGCGCGGGGGAGCTCGCTGTGCGAGTGGAAGGGGCTGGCCCGCTACTGGGACGTGGAGGGCGGCGGCGTGCTGCGGCCGCGCGGGGCCTGGAGCTACCCGGCCCCGCTCCCGGAGTACGAGCTGCTCCGCGACCACGTCGCCTTCTATCCCGCGGCGATGGACGAGTGCACGGTGGACGGCGAGCGCGCGCTGCCGCAGCCGGGCGGCTTCTACGGCGGGTGGATCACCTCGCGCGTGGCGGGGCCGTTCAAGGGGGAGCCCGGCAGCGAGGGGTGGTGACCGTGGACGGCGGCCGGGCCCGGCGGGATCCGTGCGCGCGCGCCGAACTCCCGTGCCCGCCGGACGTTGCTTTGCCGGCACCCCCGGGGTAAGTTTCCAGGTTCCGGAACCATGCGGGGGAATGGATGTTGCGGCCGGTGAGCCGGATTCATCGGCACGCCCCTGCCGCTCCGGAGCGAAGCTGCGCCTAACTGGACACGGGGGACGGGTCCGGCCCTCCCCGGGAAGAAGGGATATGAGCGAAAGCTCCACGCAGGACGGGGCCGCCACCTACGGGTACGCGCCGGGCGGCAAGGACAACGGAGTCGTCAAGAGCAAGGGCAAGCCCACCCTCCACCTGGCCGACGGGAGCGAGGGGATCCCCATCCGCGCCCGCAAGCCCGAGTGGCTCAAGGTCAGGGCGCCGGGCGGGCCCAACTACCTGCGCCTCCAGAAGCTGATGCGCGAGCAGCGGCTGCACACGGTGTGCGAGGAGGCCCACTGCCCCAACATCGGCGAGTGCTGGGAGAGCGGCACCGCCACCTTCATCATCCTGGGCGACGTGTGCACCCGCGCCTGCAAGTACTGCGCGGTCGCCCACGGCATGCCCACCGAGCTGGACTGGGACGAGCCGCGCCGGGTCACCGACAGCGTGGAGACCATGGGGCTGGAGCACGTGGTGATCACCTCGGTGAACCGCGACGAGCTGGCCGACGGCGGCGCCGCCATCTACGCCGAGACCATCCGCCAGATCCGCGAGCGGGTGCCGGGGTGCTCCATCGAGGTGCTGATCCCCGACTTCCGCGGCCGCGAGGACGCCATCCGCACCGTGGTGGAGTCGCGCCCGGAGATCCTGGCCCACAACATCGACACGGTGGAGCGGCTGATGCGCGCCCTCCGCCCGGGCGGCAAGTACTGGCGCTCCATCTCGCTGCTGGGGGCGGTCAAGCGGATGAACCCCGACCAGCTCACCAAGAGCGCCATCATCCTGGGGATGGGGGAGACGGAGGAGGAGATCTACACCTCCATGAAGGACCTGCGCGAGGCCGCGGTGGACATCCTGACGCTGGGGCAGTACCTGCGCCCCTCGCAGCACCACGTGCCGCTGGACCGCTGGGTGACGCCCGAGGAGTTCCGCCGCTGGAAGGAGATCGGCGAGAGCGAGCTGGGCTTCCGCCACGTGGAGGCGGGCCCGCTGGTGCGCTCCTCGTACCACGCCAAGGAGCAGGCGCGCGAGGTGGAGGCCGGCGGCCCCGGCAGCATCACCCAGATCCTGGACGCGGACCTGGACCCCGAGGTCCGCATCGACGCCGGGGAGGCCGCCGCGCGCGCCGCCCTGGTGGCGATGCCCCCCGTGCAGCCGAAGCAGCTGGTGCAGATCGGGAGCCTGTAGACCACGGGAGCGCCGCGGCCATGACCACCACGTACACGCCGACCCTGCCGCCGGAGGAGTACCTCGTCCGGGAGCGCGCCGCGGAGTACCGGAGCGAATTCCTGGCCGGCGGCGTCCGGGCCATGACGGGGGCGAGCCGGAGGCACAACCGGATCGCCATGAACGTCGGGGTGCTGCTGCACGCGCAGCTCCGCGGCGGGCCGTGCGAGCCGTTCATGAGCGACATGCGGGTGAAGGTGGAGCGCACCGGGGCGTACTTCTACCCGGACGTGGTGGTGGCCTGCGGGGACTCGCGCCTGGAGGACGAGCACGAGGACACGCTGCTGAACCCGGTGCTGATCGTGGAGGTGCTGTCCCCCTCCACGGCGGACTACGACCACACCGCCAAGTGGGAGCACTACCGTCGCATCCCGACGCTGCTGGACTACCTGCTCCTGAGCCAGGACGAGCCGCGCGTGGAGCGCTACGCGCGCCAGTCGGAGGGGCTCTGGCTGTTCAGCGAAACGAACGGGCTGGACGGAATACTGCAGCTGGAGTCCATCGGCTGCACGCTCGCCCTGAGCGAGGCTTACGAACGGGTGCTCCCCAGCGGAGCGTCCGTTCACCCTGAATAGATTCGCCAACGTCCGGACCAACACGATGGCAGAGACCAAGACCAAGAAGAGCGAGGCCCGGCCCGAGCCGCGGGAAGACCACGCGCAGCCCGAGGAGGGCGAGGTCGGCAGCGGCGGCGGCGGAGAGGGCCCCGACCGCAGCTGGCAGCAGGCGGAAAAGGACGACTCCGCCGACGCCGAGCTGCTGCGCACGCTCCCGAAGGAGCAGCTGCGGCGGATGATGTACGACATGCTCCTGGCGCGCCGCTTCGAGGAAAAGGCGGCCGAGGCGTACGCCCTGGGCAAGATCGGCGGCTTCTGCCACCTGTACATCGGGCAGGAGGCGGTGGCGGTGGGCGCGATCCACGCGCTGAACCCCGAGGACTACGTGATGACGGCGTACCGCGAGCACGTGCACGCGATCCAGAAGGGGATCGAGCCCGGGCCGGTGATGGCCGAGCTGTACGGCCGCCGCGACGGGTGCTCCGCCGGCAAGGGCGGCTCCATGCACATGTTCTCGGCCGAGCACAACTACATGGGCGGCCACGGCATCGTCGGCGGGCAGATCCCGCTGGCGCTGGGGATCGCCTGGGCGATCAAGTACCGCGGCGAGAAGCGGGTGATGCAGGTGTACTGCGGCGAGGCCGCGGTGAACCAGGGCGCCTTCCACGAGTCGCTGAACATGGCGGCGCTCTGGAAGCTGCCGCTGGTGCTGATCGTGGAGAACAACCGCTTCGGCATGGGCACCGCCTGGGAGCGCGCCTCGTCGCTGTACGACATCTCGCAGAAGGCCAGCGCCTACGCCATGCCCGCCGCCATCGCGGACGGCATGGACGTGCTGGACATGTACCGCGTGATGAACGAGGCCGCCGAGCGCGCCCGCTCCGGCGAGGGCCCCACGCTGATCGAGGCGCGCACCTACCGCTTCGTCGGCCACTCCATGTCCGACCCGGTCTCCGGCGTGTACCGCACCAAGGAGGACGTGGAGCGCGAGAAGCAGAAGGACCCCATCCGCATCTTCGCCGACCTGCTGGCCCGCGAGAACATCCTCTCGCAGGAGGAGCTGGAGAAGATGGACGAGGAGGTCAAGCGCGTCTCCGAGGAAGCCGCCGACTTCGCCGACAAGTCGCCGGAGCCCGACCTGGACCAGTTGTACACGGACATCTACTCCACGGAAGACGTGGCCGGGCGGCTGTACTTCGACGGACGAGGGAACAGGTAACAGGGAACAGGGAACAGCCTGCAACTGCGGGCACCCTGCCGGTGGATCGTCGTTGAGTTAGGGATCGTAACCCGAAGGGCGGAGACCCGCGGGGCAGTTTCCGCGGGGCTCCGTTCTGCTGGACACGGTAGTTTCGTGTCCAGCAGAATAGAGCCCGACCCGGCCGCAGGCCGGGGAACTCCCAAATACAGATCGAAATGGCCGTCATCACGTACCGCGAGGCCCTGAACGCTGCCCTCGCCGAGGAGATGGAAAGGGACCCCGACGTCTTCCTGATGGGCGAGGAGGTGGGGGTCTACAACGGGGCGTACAAGGTGTCCAAGGGGCTCCTGGACCGCTTCGGGGAGATGCGGGTGGTGGACACCCCCATCACCGAGCTGGGCTTCGCGGGGCTGGGGACCGGCGCCGCGATGGTGGGGCTGCGCCCGGTGATCGAGTTCATGACCTGGAACTTCGCCATCCTGGCGTTCGACCAGATCTTCAACTCGGCCGCCAAGATGAGGTCCATGAGCGGCGGGCAGTTCCGCATGCCCGTCACCTTCCGCGGGCCCACGGGCGCGGCGCTGCAGCTGGCGGCGCAGCACTCGCAGGCGCTGGAGTCGCAGGTGGCGCACTACCCGGGGGTCAAGGTGGTGGTGCCCGGCACCCCGGCCGACGCCAAGGGGCTGCTCAAGGCGGCCATCCGCGACGACGACCCGGTGGCGGTGTTCGAGGGCGAGATGCTGTACAACCTCAAGGGCGAGGTCCCCGAGGACGACGACTACGTGATCCCGCTGGGGGTGGCGGACCTGAAGCGGCAGGGCTCGGACGTGTCCATCATCACGCACGGCAAGATGATCCACGTGGCGCTGCAGGCCGCGGCGCAGCTGGAAAAGGACGGGGTGAGCGCCGAGGTGCTGGACCTGCGCTCGCTGCGCCCGCTGGACACCGAGGCCATCCTGAACACCGTGGCCAAGACCAACCGGGTGGTGCTGCTGGAGGAGGGGTGGCCCTTCGGCGGGATCACGGCCACCGTGGCGGCGCTGATCCAGGAGGAGGCGTTCGACGAGCTGGACGCCCCGGTGCTGCGCGTGACCCAGGCGGACGTGCCCATGCCCTACGCCAAGGGGCTGGAGAAGTCCGCCAAGCCCAGCGCGGAGCTGGTGGTGGAGAAGGTGAACCGCGTCCTGTACCGCTGAGCCGAGGAGACGACACGTGGCAACCAAGGTCTACATGGAGGCGCTCTCCCCCACCATGGAGGAAGGGCGGCTCGTCACCTGGCTCAAGAACGAGGGCGACGAGGTCAGGGAGGGCGACGTCCTGGCCGAGGTGGAGACGGACAAGGCGACCATGGAGCTGGTGGCGCGCGGCTCGGGCGTGCTGCGCAAGCGCATGATCGGCGAGGGCGACACCTCCAACGTGGGGACGATCATCGCGGTGATCGCCGGCGCGGACGAGGACGTCTCGGCGCTCACGGGCGGGGCGGAGGCCGTGGCCTCGCAGGCGCCCTCCACGACGGAGGCCCCCGCGGCGGGGCGCGCGGAGGCGGTGGCGGCCGGCGGCGACGTGGGCCGCGGAGCCGCGGCGCTGGCCGCGGCCGGGCAGACGGAGGAGGACCAGGCGGAGCGCGGCACCCCGGCGCAGGACACCCCGGCGGGCGCGGCGCCCACGCCGGTCCCCGGCCAGGGGGCGGCCGCGGGGACGCGGGAGGGGCAGCCCTCCATCGTGCCCACCGGCGGCGGCGACAACGGGCAGCAGGCGGGCGGGCGCGTCAAGGCGTCGCCGCTGGCCCGGAGGCTGGCCACCGAGGCGGGGGTGGAGATCTCCGGCGTGCAGGGGAGCGGCCCCGGCGGGCGCATCGTGAAGCGCGACGTCGAGCAGGCGGCGCAGGGCGGCGGCGCGCAGCGCCCGGCGGCGGAGGCGGCGGCCCCGGCACCGGCGGCGCAGGCTCCCGCGGCGGAGGCCCCGCAGGCGGCGGCTCCGGCGCCCGTGCCCGCGGCGGCCGCGGCGGCGCACGACCACCCGCTCTCGCAGATGCGGAAGACCATCGCCAAGCGGCTGGCGCTCTCCTCGGGCCCGGTCCCCCACTTCTACCTCACGGTGGAGATCGACATGGGGGCGGCCATGGCGCTGCGCAAGCGCATCAACGAGCGCTATGCCGACCAGGGGGTCAAGGTCTCGCCCAACGACCTGATCATCAAGGCGGCCGCCTCGGCGCTGCGGCGGCACCCGTTCGTGAACGCGTCCTGGACGGGCGAGGCCATCCGCCTGTACGACGTGGTGCACATCGGCGTGGCGGTGGCGGTGGAGGAGGGGCTCATCACCCCGGTGGTGCGCGACGCGGACCGCAAGGGCGTCGGCGAGATCTCGCAGGAGGTCAAGGAGCTGGCCGCGCGGGGCCGCGAGAAGAAGCTGAAGCCGGAGGAGTACAGCGGCTCCACCTTCTCCATCTCCAACCTGGGGATGTTCGGGATCGAGCAGTTCACCGCCGTCATCAACCCGCCCGAGGCGGCGATCCTGGCCGTGGGGGCCGTGGAAGACAAGGTGGTGGTGGTGAACGGCGAGATGGCGGTGCGCCAGCGGATGCACGTCACGCTCACCTGCGACCACCGGGTGATCGACGGGGCCACGGGGGCGCAGTTCCTCCAGACGCTCAAGCGGTACCTGGAAGACCCGATGATGATGATCGCCTGATCGTCTCGTCTTTTTCGGGAATGGAGTTCGGAAGCCCCCGGCCGGGATCTGGTCGGGGGCTTCTGGTTTTCTGGACAGCTTCGGACTGCGGATTCGGGCGTGCCCCCGGCTGGCGCCGGGGTCGGGCTGCGGCTCCGTAGCGGACGAAACGACCGTCCGCAACGGAGTCGAGCCCCGGCGGAAACTGCCCCGCCGGGTCTCGCCCCTTCGGGCCGACATCCCTCACGCGGGGCTGGCGCTGGCGTCCTCCGGGGCCCCCACCCGGCTCGCTTGAGGCTCGCCACCCTCCCCCGTGCCGGGGGAGGGCTGCCCGGGGTTCACGTCCGTCGTGCTCCCCCTCTCCCCTGGTGGGAGAGGGGGCCGGGGGGTGAGGGGTAGCCTCGCGCCGGAGCCGGCGCTCCCGGGCAGATCTCGCTTCGCCTCAGGGCCGCGGGGACGTCCACACCACCACCGCGCCGCACGCCGGGCCCGGCGTGCGGAAGCGCGGCGGCAGCTCGGTGTGGTCGCGGTACACCTCCACGGCGGCGAGCGGAGCGTCCAGGAGCGCGGCCGTCTCCTCCTGGGTCACCGGCCGCCCGTCCACGAACACGGGGAGGGGGCACGGCCCGTCGCTGCCCACGGCGCGCGGCGCGAAGGCGACGAAGCCGCGCGCCACGAGCCGCACCTGCATCCCGGCGCTCCGGATCACCTCCGGCAGGTCCCTGCCCTCCAGCTCCCGGCCGGCGAAGAACGCCCCCGCGGCCATGCGCCGGCGGTCGTAGAACCCGGCGCTTTCAAGCGCGCGCTCCCGGCGCGCGGCGACCACCGTCACCCCCTCCAGCGCGACGGGCTCCGCGGCGACGCGGGCCGAGGCGTCCAGGTCTAGCCTGCGGATCTCGCCGGGGGCAAGGCGGACGGTCTCGGGCCGGCCCTTGGCGCCGGCGTGCTCCACCGCCACGCGCAGCGTCGCGTCGGCGGGGACGCCGCACACCCGGTACCGGTCGCGCTCGTCCAGCTCGGAGGCCGCCCGGGTGCGCTGCTGCTGCACGACGGTCATCCCGGAGCCGCTCACCCTGCCCATCCCCTGGTACATGGCGTCGCTCACGTCCCAGCGGCTCCATTCCACCGCCACCGTGGTCCCCTGCACCGCCCCCGCGGCGCTGCGCACGGTGCCCAGCAGCACCCCCTGCTTCGCGGTGATCCCCTCGGGGCACAGGCCGGCGAGGATCTCCCGCCTGGACGGCGTCGCCATCTCCAGCCGGGCCTCCGCGTCGCGCTTCAGCTCCACCTCCCAGCCGGGGGCGGAGACCGGCAGCGAGTCCAGGTGGGGATGGTCCAGCTCCACCCGGTAGCGCCCCTCGGGGAGGTCCGCCATGCGGAACCGCCCCTCCGCGTCGGTGCGGACCGCGTACGGAGTGCCCGCCAGCCGCACGGCGGCGCCCGCGAGCGGACCCGCGCCGACGCCGTCGCGCACCACCCCCGCGAGCCGCGCCCGCCCCCCGGCGCGCACCAGCTCGCCCGCCGGCGTGCGCACCTCCAGGATCTCCCCGCCCTCCTCGCGGATGGACAGCACCCGGTTGTGGACGGCGCTCACGCCGCCCAGGCGGGTCGTGAGCTGCGCCACACGCGGCATGCGGATGTGCCAGCGCCGCACCACCCAGGCCCCGCCCGGCAGGGGCTCGAACTCCACGCGCCCGCCCAGCTGCTCCGTGGGGCCGTCCAGCTCCGGCGCCGGGTAGCGGAAGTCCAGGTGGCGGAGCTCGGCCGTGCGGCGGTCCACCCACAGCACCCCGCGGATCCCCCGGTCCCCCGCCGTGCGCGTCGGCTCGAAGGCCAGCCCCACCAGCTCCGGCTCCGCCGGGCCGCCCGGCTGCAGCCGGAAGCAGTGGGCGTCCAGGAACTCGTCCGAGAGGAGGACCCCCGCGTCCGGAGCGAAGTACACGGTGGTGTCCGCCCGGGTCTGCACGTAGCCCCGCTCCGCGAGCTCCTCCGGCGGGCGGGTCTGGTAGGGGTTCGCCGCCACCCCCGACAGGTACCGCGTCGCTTCCCTGCGGACCGCGAGCGAGGCGGGGTCCAGCTCCCGCTCGTGCTGCGCCAGGCGAAAGGAAAAGGCGCGCTGGCGCTCGGTCCAGGCGGCCACGCCCAGCGCCTTGCGCACCTCGGTCCAGACGGTCGCCGCCCCCTCCCCCGCCTGCGGCAGGGCGCGGCACCGCTTGCGCTCGCGGCGCACCACCAGCCCCTCCAGCGCGAACGCGGCGGCGGCGGGCGCGGCGAGGCGCACGTCCAGCGTCTGCCCCGCGGCCAGCTCCACCCCCCGCGACGCGGCGCCCCGCACCCCGATCCGCTCCGCCCGCAGCTGGAACCGCCCCGCGGCGGGAGCACGCACGAGGAAGGCGCCGTCCGCGCCGGAGAGCGCGCCGGCCACCTGGTTCCCGGCCGCGTCCAGCAGCACCACCAGGGTGCCCGGGACGGGGCTCCCGCTCCCCTCCTCCACCAGCGTGCCGCGCACCGCCTGGGCGGGGAGCGCCCGGCAAGCGACCGCGAGGAGCAGGGACACGAAGGGGAGCGTGCAGTACGATCGGATGGAGATCATGGACTTCGGAGAAGGAGGAGCCGCGGGCGCCCCGGACGTCCGGGGCAGTTCCGTCCGGCGTGCCGGTCTCCAGGCATGCCGGGCCACCCGCGTGAGGGATGCGCGCCCGGAGGGCCGAGACCCGCCGGCGGTTTGGCGGGGCTCGGCGGAGTTACGCACGGTCGGTATCGTGCGTTACTCCGCGCGCAGCCCGACCCGAGCGTCAGCGAGGGGCACGCCCGACACAGCCGTTCAAAAAAGCCGTTCCTTATGACCCCGGACGCCGCGCGTGCGGCCCCTTGCCGGCGGTGTAGATCACCAGCGCCCCGCCGCGGGCCGCGGTCCCGTAGCGCCCCATCGCGGCGACGGAGGGGATGAACTGGACGCTCTCGATCTCGCTGAGCGGGCGGGAGATCAGCTCGCGCATCCCCTCCACCACCTCCACGTCGTCGATGATCACCGCCGCGCACGGGTTGCCCAGCATCTTGCGGCGCTCCACCACGCACACCCCCTGCACGATCCCCGCGCCGCTGTTGGCGTAGTCCTCCTGCACGGCCACGCCGGGGAAGCGCCGCACCAGGTCGCCGACGTGGCCGGCCACCGAGCGCAGCGCTTCGATCTCCGAGCGGAGGACCAGGTCCGTGCGGGTGCCGCCGGCGCGGACGGCACGCCCCTCCGGCGCGGGCGCGGTCACCGCCAGCCCCTCCAGCACCACCGCGCGCGGCGCCGGGAGCGCCAGGTCGTGGAGCGTGGGGCGGTCGGCGGCGGCCCGCACCTCGGCGGCCACGCTCCCGGCCGGGCCGGCCCGCGCCTGCACCGCCACCCCGGGGGGCACCGCGCAGGCCACGTAGCGGCCGCCCGCGTCCGTCCACGCCAGCGCGCGCCCCGCCGGCGCCGTCCCTGCCGCGGCCCAGGTGAGCAGCACGGGGGTCCCCGGCGGGGGGACCGCCCCCTCCTGCCGCACCGTCCCGGCGACCACCCCGGTCCCCGCGCGGCGCTCCGCGGGGGAGCAGCGCCCCGCCAGCACCACGGCCAGCGGGGGGACGGCGAGCCGCACCTGGTTGTCGGCGCCGCGGCGCAGCTCCACCGCGACGGGCCGGCCGGCGTACTCCAGCGAGTCGGCGCGCGGGTGGGTGAACACCACGCTGAAGCGCCCCTCCGACACGTCGGCGATGCGGAAGCGCCCCTCGGCGTCGGTCTCCGCCTCCACGGCGGTGCCGGCGAGCCGCACGCGCGCCCCCGCCAGCGGCGCCGCGCGCGTGCTGTCCCACACCACGCCGGCGAGCGACGCGCGCGCCGTGGAGCGGATCAGCTCGCCCGAGGGCGAGCGCACCTCCAGCACCTCGCCCGCCGCCTCGCGGATCCCGGCGATCCGCCGCCGCTCGAACTGGTTGGCCGCCACCCGCAGGGTATCCGTCCCCACCACGGGGACGCGGATGCGCCAGCGCGGGACGATCCACTCCCCGCCGGGGAGCCGCTCGAACTCCACCCGCCCGCCCAGCCGGTCCGTGGCGCCGCGCAGCTCCAGCCCCGTGTACTGGAACTCCAGGTGGCGCAATTCCGCGCTCCGCGGGTCGATCCACAGGGCGCCGCGCACGTCCGCCAGCCTGCGCCCGCGCACCGGCTCGAACGCCAGCCCCACCATCCCCCGCGTCTCCCCCTCGCCCTGCTGCACCCGGAAGCAGTGCGTGTCCAGGAACTCGTCCGAGAGCAGCACCGCCGCGTCCGGACCGTAGTACACGGTGGAGTCGCCCTCCTGGCGGGTGAAGCCCTCCCGCGCCAGCCGCTCCGCCGGCGCCGCCACGAAGGGGCTCCCCGCGTACCCGACCAGCCGCCGCCCCTGCTCCGACTGCACCCGGAGCGCCACGTCCATCACCCGCTCGTGCTGCTGGATGGAGTAGCGGAAGCGCCGGCGCGACTCCGTCCAGGCCGCGGCGCCCAGCGCCTTGCGGGCCTCCTCCCAGAGCGCCGCCGTCTGCTCGCCCGCCTCCGGGAGCGCCGCGCAGCGCCGCTTCTCCGCCTGCACCACCAGCCCTTCCAGCTGCACCGCCGCGCCGCTCGTCTCCAGCCCGTACGCCAGCGTCTGCCCGGCGGCCAGCCGCAGCGCCGGCGAGCGCGCCGCCGCGTAGCCCACCCGCTCCGCCCGCAGCGTGTAGCTCCCCGGCGCGGGCGCCTGCACCAGGAAGCCGCCCGCCGCGTCGGTGAAGCCGCCCCCCACCTGCTTCCCCGCCGCGTCCAGCAGCACCACGAACGCCCCCGCCACCGGGCGCCCGCTCGCCCCCTCCACCAGTTCCCCGCGCACCGCCTGCGCGTCCAGCGAGCGCGCCCCCGCGAGGGCGCAGACCACCGCCAGCAGCCGTTTCCAGCGAGCCATGGGAGGGAGGGGTGAGGGACCGGGAGGGAGGAGCGCCCCGCGCGAGGGCGCCTTCAGGCCGCAGACACCAAGATGCACCCGGGAATCACCGGACGGAATACCGCACGACCGCGACAAAAACCGGGGAGCCCCTCCCGCCTCCGGAGAAGCCCCCCGCCGCTCACCCGCCGTTCACTTTCGCACTCCCGCACTCACGCACTTTCGCACTTCCCTTCACTGCGGCCGCGTCCACACCGCGATCACCCCGCACGCCGAGGTGCGGCGGTTGAACTCCGGCGGCACCTGCGAGGCCCCGCGGTAGATCTCCAGCCCCTCCACGTCGCCGGCCGCGATCTCGTCGATGTTGAAGCCGGGGCCGATCAGCTGGCCGTCCACGAAGTACTGCACCGGGCAGGGCCGGGCCCCCGCGCGCGACATGGTCACGTACGCGTCGCCGCGCATCCCGTTGGGCGCGAAGCTCAGCCCGGACACCGTGCGCAGCGCGTCGCTGAGGTACTGCGGGCGGCGCCGCTCGATGTCGGCGCGGGTGAGGAAGGCGCCGAGCCCGTTCCTGCGGCGCCGGTCGAAGCCGGCGCGCTCCAGGTACTCGGCCCCCCAGTTGCGCCGCTTTGCGTCCACCCGGATCGCCGCCACCGGGATCGCCTCGATCTCCAGCTCGAAGGCGAGCTGCGTGGACTGCCCGGCCTTGAGGTCCGCCAGCTTGAGGCGGGTGGAGTAGCCCAGGCGCCGCACCTCCACCGTCTGCACCCCGGCCGGCACCCCGGCCAGGCGCAGCCGGCCGCCGGCGTCGGTGACCGCCGCGATCCCGGTGCCCACCACGGAGACCCGCGCCCCCATCACCGGCTGCCCCGATTCCTTGGAGACGACCGACACCACCAGCGCGGAGGAGCCGGTCTGGGCGCGCGCCTCCCCGGCCGCGAGCGAGCAGAGGGCCAGGAGGCCGGCCGCGAGGCGCCGGAGCGGTGGGGCGAGGTGGAGCGCGGTCATGGCGGGGCGGGGTGCGGGGGTGAGCATCGCTGCGCGCACATGGAAGGATGCGGGGGAAACCCACCCGGGTCAAGCGTTTGAAGGCTCGCGCGGGCGCTCCTCCCCCGCCCTTCTGCGCAGGTCGTTGACCAGCTGGTGGCTGCGCCGCGTCGTCTCCGGCTCGCGGAAGCGCGGGCTCACGCGCAGCACGATTTCCACCGCCGTGGGCAGGTCCATGAGGTGCCCCGGCGACACGTACACCGGCTTCACCCCCGTGCGCGTCCTCACGGCCATCCCCACCGTCTCGCCGCGGTGCACCAGCGGCGCGGTGGAGCCCCGCTCCTCCCCCAGCGGCCCGTGCGTCCCCACCAGGATCGACTTGGCGCACCCGATGGAGGGGACGTCCAGCAGCATCCCGCCGTGGCACGCCACGCCGAAGCGGCGCGGGTGCGCCGTCCCCTGCCCGTCGAACACCAGCACGTCCGGCCGGCGCTCCAGCCGCTCCCACGCCGCCGCGATGGGCGGCAGCTCGCGGAAGGAAAGGAAGCCCGGCACGTAGGGAAAGAGCAGCTCCGCCTCGGCGCTCGCCTCCGCCACCGTGTCCATGGAGTCCAGCGCCAGCACCACCACCCCGGCGTACCCGCGGGTGGCGAAGCGCTCGAACGACATGTCCGCGCCGCCCGCCAGCCGCGGCGCGAACCCCGGCGGCGGCTCCAGGACCAGCCGCTCGCGCAGTGCCTCCTGGATGCGCTTCGCCTCCTGCGGCGTCACGTCCCACCGGTGCTCCGCCATCCCCACCTCCTCCTCATCACAGGGTCCCCCGCCCGGTCGCGCCCCGCACCGGCCGCAAGCCGCGCGCCGCGCCCCTGGCAGGCTCCGCGGGCGGCCTGTAGTTTCCGGCACGCCGCGCCTCAGGATCCCCCTCCGCCCCACGCTCCGGAGGTCCCCGCATGACGCCCGACGCACCCGCCGAGCCCCTCCCCCGCGAGCAGGCCGAAGGCTCCCGCGCCCGCGAGCGGCCGCGCGTGAGCCTCCCCGGACCGGCGTACCGGGTGCACACCCCGCGGCTGGTGGTGCGCTGCTGGGAGCCGCGCGACGCGCCGCTGCTGTCGGCGGCGGTGGAGGCCAGCCTGGAGCACCTGCGCGCCTGGATGCCCTGGGCCGCCGCCGAGCCCAAGGACGTGGACGCGCGCATTGAGGACCTGCGCCGCTTCCGGGGCAACTTCGACCTGGGCGTGGACCTGATGTACGGGATCTTCGACCGGCCCGAGGCGCGGGTGCTGGGCGGGACGGGGCTGCACACGCGCGCCGGGGAGCGGCGGGAGGTGGGCTACTGGATCCACGCCGACCACGTCGGGCGCGGGCTGGCCACCGAGGCCGCGGCCGCGCTCACGCGGGTGGCGTTCGAGGTGGAGCGGGTGCGCCGGCTGGAGATCCGCTGCGACCCGCTGAACACGCGCAGCGCGGCGATCCCGGCCAAGCTGGGCTTCCGGCACGAGGCCACCCTGCGCGGCGACGCCCTGGCGCTGGACGGCGGCCCCCGCGACACCATGGTCTGGGGGCTTCTCGCCGACGAGTACCCGGAGTCGCCCGCCCTCGCCTCCATCGTCGAGGCGTTCGACGCGGTGGGGCGGCGGATCATCTGAACATTTTCTACGGCGAGGTTCGGGCGTGCCCCCGGCTGCGCCGGGGTCGGGCTGCGGCTCCGTAACGCACGGTACAACTGTGCGTAACGGAGGCGAACCCCAACGGTACTGCTGTTGGGTTTCGCCGCTTCGCGCTCGCATCCCTCACGCGGGGCTCGCGCTGGCGTCCGCCGGGGCCCCCTCCCGCGGCCCCTCCCCCGCAAGCGGGAGAGGGGAGAACTGCTTGCCACACCTCGATATCCAGCCGTTGTCCCCTCTCCCAGAATTGGGAGAGGGTGGCGAGCCTCAAGCGAGCCGGGTGAGGGCCGCCGTTGCAGGCTGTCCCCTGTAACCTGTCCCCTGTAACCTCCTGTCCCCAGCCGTCATGCAGCGTACGAGGTTCATCGAGCACCGCGGCCAGCGCATCCTGCTGCTGGACTACTCCGGCATCCGCGATGCGGCGGAGGCGCTGCGGGAGATCGAAGCGTCCAGGGAGGTGGTGCGCGCGCAGGCGCCGGGCTCCCTGCTCACCCTCACGCACGTGCGCGACGCCCGCTACAACGCGGAGGTGATCCAGGCGCTCAAGGCGCTGGCGGAGCACAACCGGCCCTTCGTGCGGGCCGGCGCGGTGGCGGGGATGTCGGGCCTCCACCGCGCGGTGTTCAGCACCATCCTGCTCTTCACCCGGCGGGCGCTCAGGGCGTTCGACGACGTGGAGGCGGCCAAGGACTGGCTGGCCGAGCAGTAGACCCCAGGCATTGATCCAAAACACGCGCGGAGCGGGGCGCCCGGTGGCGCCCCGCTCCGCGTGTCCGACGAGGTCGGGGGACCCAGTGCGTGGTGGATCAGTTGGCGATGGTGTCTCCGGACTCGATCGGCTCCTGACCGCCGCAGGAACACACCGGCTTGTTCGCCCAGAACGAACAGGTGCAGGTGCAGTTCCCCGTTGCCGTGCACGAGCCGCCCGGGCAGGTGACCGAGCAGCGGTTCTCGGTGAACGCGTACGCACGCTGGACGAGGTTCGGCGAGAAGAACAGCCCGGCTCCTGCGACGAAGGTCAGGAGGGCGAGCCTGAAGGTGATGGCCCTGCGGCGAGTGGTGGCTGTCATGGGACCTCCGGTGGATGAATGTTTGAGGTGGGTTCTGCCCGACGGTGGATCCCCCGATCCCTGCGGCTCAGCGCTCCCCGGCCCCGGCCGGCGAGCGGTGGAGCCACTCCAGAATGTCCTGCTTTGCCAGCGCGTTCAGCGGGCCCGCGTAGACCCGCCGGACCGCCCCGCCCTCCACCAGCAGGGTGGCGGGCGTGGCTTCCACCCGCAGGCGGTTGCTCATCGTCGCGGAGTCCACGGCCACCACCTCCACGCGCGCGTCGAGCCCACGCCAGAAGCCCGCGGCCCCCGGGATCCCGTCCAGCGTCACGGCGAGGGCACGGACCCGCCGCCCCTCGGCCGAACCGAGCAGGTCCACCCAGTTCCACAAGTTGCCGCGGGTGGGCTCGCATGCCGGATCGAACACGAACAACACGGCGCGCTCCAGGCCGCCCAGCTCCACCGCCGCGCCGCCGTCCAGCGGCCGGGCCACCGCGTCCTTCAGCGGGCGCCTCGTCGATACCGATTCCGTGGGCTCGCCTCGGTAGCGCATGGCCGCGCCCAGCTCGCGGACGGCCGTCCCACCCCGCCACACCAGCATCGCCGCGAGGAGGACCAGCGCCGCGGCGGCCGCCTTCCACCTCCTCCCCGGGGATCGGACGTCCGCTGTCATCGGCGGTATACCTCCAGGTGGTCGACGGCCATGTCGTCGCGGCGGACGCCGTAGATCCGGCCGTGTCTCGCGAGCAGGGGCTCGAAGCCCTCGGGGTAGCGGAGGCTGCCGCGCGGCGTACCGGCCGGCTCGTACTCGTCCCAGGTGCGGGAGCGTCCCTCCCACTGGTCGTCCACGCTGAAGCGGCGCGCCGCCACGCCCCCATCCTCCAGCGCCAGGGCGCCGGTGAGCGCCGGGCGCGTCGCGGCGAAGTACTCCCGGTTGATGGCCTCCAGCAGCATCATCGGAATCTTCCGGCTGTACATCCCGCGCTCCTGCGACTCGCGCAGGTTGATCAACCGCTCCCGCCGCGTGACCGATTCGTGCTTCCAGGGGCGCGTCACCCGCCGGACGGCGCGGTCCGCGCCCACGCGGTACACCTCGTACGGCCCGCCCGGGACGAACGCCACGGAGCCGTCGGGGAATGCGTCCCAGGCGGGCGCCGGGGTGAACGAGGGCGGGGCCGACCAGTGGTAGCTGGTGCTGGTCGTCCCGTAGGTGCGCTGCTCCGCCTCGATGGTGGGGATGGCGAAGTCGAGCACCGTGTCGCGGGCCTGTCCCAGCGTGTCCAGCCGCACCAGGTAGCCGCGCTGCCGCGACGGGGGGACGGTCAGGGGATCGCTGCGCACCTCGATGACGAAGCCGTCCCGGTACGCCCGCAGCCGCTGCCCGGTGCGCACCACGCCCTGCTTCCCTTCCGGGAGCGGGCGCAGCGTCTCCACCACCTTGCCCTCCGGCGTCAGGACGGTGAGGCGCTGCTGCTCGTAGTCCCACACCGCCAGGCGACCGTTCCAGGGGAGCGTCACCAGGCTGGAGGGCGACTGGTACTCCCCCGGTCCGTCCCCGCCCCGGCCGAAGTCGAAGAGGAACTCGCCCGCCGCGTCGAACGCCTTGATCCGGCGCTCCATGCGGTCCAGCACGTACACGGTGTCGCCGCCCGCGCTGGTCGTCACGTCGGCGACCTGGCCGAACAGGTAGCGCTCGTCGCCGTCCGCGGCGCCCACGGAAAACACGCGGCGCGCGGCGGGGAGCTCCGGCGCGCGCTCCGCGGGGAGCGCTTCGCCCGCGTCCACGCTGGCGACGGGACTGGCGGCGACGGGGTTCGCGTACAGCGGGGAGGCGAGCTCGGCCTCCATCTTCTCGTTGCCGCACCCGGCGAGCGCCGCGGCCATGCCGAGCGCGAGCAGGGAGGGCGAAGCTTTCCTGAGGGCGATCATCGGAGTGCTGCGGTGGTCGGGAGGGTGGGAGGTGCGAAGGTCGCGGCGATCCGGCGGGCCTCCGCCGGGGTGGGCAGCTCGCGCAGGCTGTGCAGCGCCACGGAGTCGCCCTCCACGAGGATCCAGCGGGCGGCGTGAAGCCCCGCCCCCTTGCCGGGGGTGGCGACCGACACCCGCGCGGCCGCGGCTCCACGCGCGCAGCCGGCGATCTCGGGCGAGAGCGAGTACCAGCGGACGCCCCCCGACGCGCCGAGGGCGGCGCACAGCCGCGCTTCTTCCGCGGCCGGAACGGAGTCGGCGCGCACCAGCACGGCGAGGCCGCCGGCCGGCAGCGCCATGTGAGGCGAGACCGCCAGCGGCTGGCGGAACAGCAGCGGCGACCACGCGCGCGCCTTCTGCTCCATCTGCACGCGGCGGGGGCGGAACTCGGCGTGCGACTCGATCCCCTTCACGCCCATCCACAGCCCGGCCGCGAGGATGCCGAGCACCAGGACGGCGAAGCGCGCGCCGTCGAGCGCGCCGAGGTCGGGAAGCGTGAACAGCAGGGCGAGCCTGCGGCGGAGTGCCTGCGGCATGGGGGGTACCGGGAAGCGGCGGGGACGATCGGAAGGGGCGGAGCGGGACGCCGGGACGGACCCGGCGCGGCGAAAAACATATGGAGGAGGCGCGGCGCGCGCAAGGGTTGTCTGGAAAGGTATGCTGCGTAGATCCGAAGCGGCCAGGGGCGAACACGAAAGCGCCCCTTCAGCGACCCGGTCGGCCCGGAATCGCGGGATCCAGCCTCGCCACCAGCCACCCGGTGAGCGCGCCGGTCACCTCCGGGGCGACCCGCGTGCGGTACAGGTACATCTCCCGCCCGGGGGCGCCGTCCGGGTCCCGCAGCAGCGAGTGGGCGATGCCCGGGAGCAGGCGCACCGTCACGTCCGGGTTCCCCGCGGCCCGCAGCGCGGCGCCCAGCCTCCGGGCGTCGGCGGGGTCCACGCTGCGGTCGCGCGCGCCGTGCAGCACCAGCGCCGGAGCGCGCACCCGGCGCGCCGCCGCCACCGGGTCGTGCCGCAGGAACGAGGCGATCCACGGGTCCCGGGCCGCCCGCGCCTCCCACTCGCGCAGTTGCGCGGCCGCGGCGGAGTCCCTCACCGCCGGCGCGACCGCCGGGTCCGCCTCCACCCGGGCGCGCGTCTGGTAGCGGGCGACCGCGCGCCCCGAGTCGCCCGGGCTCGCCAGCAGCGCGACGCCGCGGAGCCGGGCATCGCCGGCCGCCAGCAACGCCGCGACCGCCCCGCCCTCGCTCCACCCCACCAGCGCCACCCGCTCCGGGTCCACCTCCCGCTGCGCGCGCAGCCAGGCCAGCGCCGCGCGGGCGTCGTCCGCCCGCTCCCCGAAGGTGGAGCCCTCGAAGCGGCCGGTGCTCGCGCCCACGCCGCGGTCGTCCAGGCGCAGCACGGCGATCCCCAGCCGTCCCAGCGTGTCGGCGATCTCCCGGAACGGGCGGTACGGCGAAGCGCCCCCGGAGCCGTCGCGGTCCTGGGGGCTGGAGCCGGAAAGCAGGAGCACGGCGGGGGCGGGGCGGCGGGCGCCGTGGGGGAGGGTGAGCGTCCCCGCCAGGACGTGGCCGCCCGGGGCGGGCACGCGCGCCTCCCGGGCGGCGTAGGGGGCGCCTGCCGGGGGGCCGTACGGGTCGCCGGGCGGCGGGGCGAGCCGCGGCGGCGGAAGGGAGAGCGCGGCCTCCGGCAGCTCCGCCACGCGGCGGACAGTCCACCCGCGGGTCGCGTTGCGGCCGCCCAGCACCCGCCCCTCCGCGTCGGTCGCCAGCCGCCACTCGTTCCCCTCCACGGTCAGCCGCACGGAGTCGCGGCCCAGCCGCTCCACGGCGACGCGGACCGGGGCGCCGGCGGGGAGGAGGAGGAGCCGCACCCCGCCGCCGCGGCGCGCGGCGGGGCTCCGCAGCGCGCGCTCCAGCAGCGCCACCGAGGGGCCCAGGTACGGCAGCGTCCCGGGGGCGGCCCGCGCCTCGCGGACCCGCGTCTCCGCGCCCCGGCGCAGCTCCGCGCGGGCCGTGCCGCCGGAGACGGCGGCCGCCAGGCGCAGCGGCGCCGGCCCCGCCGGCGCCCCGGCCGGCGCCAGCGCCGCCTCCAGGCGCGCGCCGCCGCTGCCCTCGCGCAGCGTCCAGCGCACCCGCGCCACCTCGCCGATGCGCATCTCCCCCTCCACGGGGTCGCCCGCCGCGACGCGCTCCACCAGCACGGTGTCGGCGCCGTGCGTCACCACCCACCCCTCCGCGTCCGGGGCCGGCCGGCCCGCGCACCCGGCGGCGAGGAGCGCGATCCCCGCCGCCGTCCAGGCACGCCGCGCCACGGCCGGCCCCCGCGGACCGTCCGCCGCCCCCGCTACTTGCTGGTGATGACGATCGCGCCCTGGGAGTGGTTGGTGCCGTAGCGGATAGTGGCGGAGGGCGCGTCTAGGTAGACGATGGAGGAGATGGTGTTCGCCTGCAGCAGCCGGAGCTCGTCCAGACCCCCCAGGCGGTTGCCGTCCAGGTACACCACGATCTCCGACTGGCCCATCCCGGACACGGCCTGCGCGGTCCCGGCCCTGGAACCGCTGTTCGCCCCCAGCGCAGTGCTGGTGACCACCCGCTCCCCCACGATCTCGGTGGTCGTCACCATGCCGTCGCGCCCCTTGGTGCCCAGCGACATGGACTGGAGCCCGCGGATGCGGGACCAGTCCGGGCGCAGCCGCTCGATCGCTTCCGCGGCGCTCCCCACGCCGATCGCGGCGATCTCCTCCGCGCCGATGCGTGTCCGGTCGGCGGGGGCGGGGGTGCGGGAGCTCCCCGCCACGCGCACCTCGGCCAGCGGCACCGGGCGGCCATCCGGCCCCAGGCGCACCGGGTCCCCGGCGCGGAGGTCCTGCACGACGAGCCCGGCGGAGGCGAGCCTGACCTGCGAGCGGACGGGGGCGAGCCGGTCCGAGCGGACCTCGGCCGCCACGGCGGCCCCGGCGGGGATGCCGCAGGCCCGGTAGGCGCCCCGGGCGTCGGTCGTCGCCTCGGCGCGGCCGCCCCGCGCCCACGTGAGCAGCACCCGCGCGCCCTGCACCGGCTCGCCCGCCGGGTCGCGGACGACGCCCGCCAGCGCCGCGCCCCCGCCCGGGCAGAGCGCCGCCGCCAGCGTCGCCGCGGAGGGGACGGCCAGCTCCAGCGCGGGCGGCTCGCCGCCGCGCAGCGTCACGCCGCGCACCGGGGGGGACACGCCCAGCGCCTCCAGCGACGGGTGCGAAAAGGACACCTGGTACTCCCCCTCGGGCACGTCCTCCACGCGGAAGCGGCCGTCCGCCCCGGCCGTGGCCCGGTGCACGGTGCCGGACAGGAACACCGACGCGCCCGCGAGCGGCGCCGCGCGCAGGCTGTCGTACACGCTCCCGGCCAGCGCCAGCCGCGCCGCCGCCGGGGCGCGCGACCCCGCCACCCGGACCTCCCCGCCGGTCTCCTGGATCCCCACCAGCCGCTCCCGCACGCGGGCGGCGCCGCCGGTGGAGCCGGTCGTCTCGCGCGTGCGCTCGGTCTCGCGGGCCAGGCGGGGCATGCGGATGGCCCAGCGGCTCACCAGCCAGGCGCCGGTGGGGAGCCGCTCGAACTCCACCCGCCCGCCCAGCTTCCCTTCCGGCAGCTCGCCGGGGAGGCCCACGTAGTCGTACTCCAGCCAGCGCAGCTCCGCGCTCCCGCGGTCCAGCCAGAACACCCCGCGCACCTCGGGGACGTCGCGCCCCCGCACCGGCTCGAAGGCGAGCCCCACCAGCCCCTCCGCGCCGCCCTCGGAGACGCGGAAGCAGTGGTCGTCCAGGAAGGTGTCGGAAAGCAGGACCAGGGCGTCCGGGGCGTAGTAGAAGGTCCCGGAGGGCCCCGTCTGCACGAAGCCGCGGCGGGACAGCGAGTCGGCGGGGATGCTGGCGAAGGGGTGGGTGGTCACCGCGGTGCCGGTGCGCCGGTCGTCGCGCAGCACCCGCAGCGAGCCGGGGTCCAGCTCCCGGTCGAACCGGACCACCTCGTAGGTGGACTGGCGGGCGTCGAGGGCCCACGCGGCGGCGTTCAGCGCCTTGCGCGCCTCGGTCCACAGGGTGGCGGCCGCCTCGCCCTCCTCGGGGCGGACCTGGCAGCGCCGCCCGGCGCGCACCGAGATCCCCGCCAGCGCCACCGCCTGCGCGGGGGCCACCAGCCGCTGCTCCACCGTCTCGCCCGCCTTCAGCGACAGCGTGGGGGACACGGCGCTCGCGTGCCCCACGCGCTCGGCGCGCACGACGTACGTCCCCGGCGCGGGGGCGGCCAGCGAGAAGCGGCCGTCGGCGCCGGTGAGCGCCCCGGCGCGCATCTTCCCGGAGGTGTCCAGCAGCAGCACCATCGCGCCGGGGACGGGGGCGCCGCCGGACTCGGCCACGACGGAGCCGCGCACCGCCTGGGCCGCGAGGGGGAGGGGGGCGAGCAGGCAGGCGAGCAGGAGCGCCGGACGGAGCATGGCGGGTCTCCGTGGAGGGGTGGGGCGCGCGGGGCGGACGCCGCCGCGCTCCTCCTACTCGTAGCGCAGCGACTCCACCGGGTCAAGGCTGGCGGCGTGGCGCGCGGGCTTCTGCGGGAGCCCGGGAGCCGGGCGACGTGACGGAAACGTCCGGAGCGCATATGTTGGTCGGGAGAGCGGTACCGACGGGACACGCGCGACGCAGGAGGACGGGATGGACGTGAGGATCCTGGCGGTGCCGTACGACTCCGGCCGCCGCGACTGGCGGATGGGCCGCGGGCCGGAGCGGCTGCTGCGCTCCGGGCTGGAGGACGCGCTGCGCGCCCGCGGCCACCGGGTGGAGGCGGAGCGCGTGGAGGCGGACGCCGACGTCGGCGAGGTGGCCGGCACCTTCCTGCTGGCGCGCACGCTGGCCGAGCGCGTGCGCGAGGCGGCGCCGGCCTTCCCGCTGGTGCTCTCCGGAAACTGCTCGGCGGCGCTGGGGGTGCTGGGCGGGGTGGGGCCGGCCGGGGTGCTGTGGCTGGACGCGCACGCCGACCTGAACACCCCGGAAAGCTCGCGCAGCGGCATGGTGGACGGGATGTCGCTGGCCGTGGCGACGGGCCGCTGCTGGACCGGGATCGCCGGCACCATCCGCGGCTTCCTCCCCGTCCCCGACGAGTTCGTGGTGCTGGCCGGCGCGCGCGACCTGGACCCCGGCGAGCGGGTGATCCTGGCCCGCTCCGGCATCGCCGGGGTGGACGTGCCGCGCCTGCGCGAGGAGGGGGTGGAGGCCGCCTTCGCCCCGGCGCTCGCCGCGCTGGCGGAGCGCGTGGACCGCCTGTACCTGCACGTGGACCTGGACGTGCTGGACCCCGCCGAGGTCCGCGCCAACGGGTTCGCCGCCCGCGGCGGCCTCACCCTGGACGAGGTGGAGGCCGCGGTGCGCCTGGCCGGCTCGCGCCTGGAGATCGCCGGCGCGACGCTCTCGGCGTACGACCCGGACGCGGACGCGGAGGGAAAGGTGCCGGCCGCGGCGGCCCGGATCGCGGCGGCGGTGGTGGAGAGTGCGGAACGGCAAGGGAACAGGGAATAGGGAACAGGGTTCGTCCGGTTCACGCGCAGCGTGAAGCGTCACAGCCTGCAACGGCGACGGCGGGCCCCCTCCCCAAACCCCTCCCCCGCAAGCGGGAGAGGGGCCTTTTCTCGTGCGTGACCCGAGGATGGAGTAGCGTCGGCGGGGAGGGCCCCCACCCGGCGGCCTGAGAGCCGCCACCCTCCCCCGTGCCGGGGGAGGGCTTCCCGGAGGTCGGCATCGAGCTTGACCGACACACCGTCGTGCTCCCCCTCTCCCCTTGTGGGAGAGGGGGCCGGGGGGTGAGGGGTAGCCCTTGCGCCGGAGCCCGCCCCACGCCGTGTCGTTCTCCCCTCCCCCTTGCGGGGAGGGGCCGGGGGAGGGGGTCGCCGTCGCAGTTCCGCTGTACCCCTGAAATCTTCTGCGGAGGGAGACAGCCGGGCAGTTTCGGCTGGCTCGCTCCGGCGGAGGGAGACCCCGCAGCGTCGGGCGCGGCTGTTTGCGCCCGACCGAGGAGGCTCCCGGAGCCCGCGGAGGAGACCGGACGGCAGTTTCGTCCGGGCTCCGCAGCGGCCCGCCTCAGCGCAAAAAAGCTACTTCACCTGGTGCGTGCCCTTGTTCTTGTTGCCTTCCAGCGAGTGCTCCAGGTGCAGGTGCGGCTCGGGCGCACGGCGCAGCTCGTCCGGCACCTCGTCCCCCACCGGGCCCTTGGCGATGGTGGTGCCGCCGTCCACCAGCCAGAGCGCCCCGGTCACGTAGCTGGCCTCGTCGGAGGCGAGGAACGCGTACACGTTGGCCACCTCCTCCGGGGTGCCGCGCCGGGCCAGTGGCGTCGCCTGGATCAGCGTCTTCTCCATCTTCTTGTCCATGGGCCCGGTCTCCTTGTGCGTCCAGGCCGTGTCGATGGGCCCCGGGCACACGCAGTTGGCGCGCACGCCGTACTTGGCCTGCTCCACCGCCACGCCGCGCATGAAGGCGTGCATGAAGCCCTTGGTGCCGCCGTACGGCGAGTTCATCGCCAGCCCGATGAAGCCGGATTCGGAGCCCGCGGAGATGACGTTGCCGCGCGACTTCTGCAGGTGCGGCAGGGCGTACCTGGTCATCAGGAACGCCGAGCGCAGGTTCATGCGCACGGTGCGGTCGAAGTCCTCCAGCGGGTAGTCCTGCGTCTCGCCGGTCACCAGGAACACGCCGGCGTTGTTCACCAGCACGTCCAGCCTGCCGTAGCCCTCCACCGCGGTGCGCACGCAGTCGCGGGCGTTGTCCTCCTCCGCCACGTCCCCGCCGAACGCCACGGCGGTGCCGCCCCACCCGCGGATCGCCTCCACCACCTCGGCGATGGGGTCGCTGGGCAGCCCGCACACCACCACCGTCGCGCCCTCCTTGGAGAACTTGTGCGCGATGGCCTCCCCGATCCCCGTCCCGGCCCCCGTCACGATGGCGACCTTTCCGTCCAGCCGTCCGGCCATGGCGTCCTCCTCTGATCCGTGATTCCTCGCTTCCGGAAGCGGCGGGGGTGGCGCAAAGCGTGTACCGGGGTCGTTCGGGGGTGCGTCTCCGACTGGCTTCGGCGGGCCGTTCCGGAGCCCGGCGGTACTGCTGCCGGTCTCCTCCACGGGCTCCGGGAACCCCGCCAAACCGCCGGCGGGTTTCCCTGCGCCGGAGGGAGCCTCGCCAAACTGCCGGCGAGTCTCCCTCCGAACAGATTCATATGGGTACGACGGAACGACAACGGCACCCTGCCTCGGCAGCGAGGTGGGGCGCCGTTCGCGTACTCCGGTTTCGGGCTGCGTACGCCGGCGTCCCGCGGGACCGCTCGGTCAGGGACCGACTCGTCGACCGGCGACGAAATCCTGGTATTCGTCCTGGATCAATCCTTCGTTGACGAAGCGGTCCGGTGAAGCGCCGTACAGCTTCGCGGCCAGGTCGAGAGCTTGCTCCAGGGTGTCGCAGCGGTGCTTCGCCGTGGGATCGTACAGCTTGTCCGGGTCGTCGTTCAGCGCGGTGAACTCGTAGATGTCACACCCCAGGTGGCCGTCGTCCAGCGCCTCGTGGAGCAGGACCGCGACGCCGCGCCCCTTGCGCCGCAGTGCCAGCCAGCGGACCGCCGGCCCCTGCTCGTGGAGGAAGCCCCCGAGGAACTGCTCCACCGCGTTGCCTCTCTGCACTGCGCCACGAAGAAAGTAGTCGGTGAGATAGCGAGCCATCGCTAGGCTCCGTGGGTGAAGGGGAAGGGTCCGCCTGCCCGCGAGGAGGACACGCACTCTTGCACTCTCGCACTCTCGCACTCTCGCACTCTCGCACTGCCGTCCTACATCGCCACGTCGCGCCACCACCGCACCGCGGCGGTCGCGAGCCCGATCGCGGCGCCCGTCCACACCGCCAGCAGCGCGCCGTAGACGAAGGGGATGCGCTCGGGCGTGGCGCGCTCGCCGCCGGCCAGGCGCAGCAGGCGCTCGGTGGCGAGCACGGCGATGCGCAGCAGCCACTGGAACAGGGCGCGCGGGGCGAGCAGGACGAGCCGGGCCAGCGCGATGGTGACCAGGCCGAGGCCCATGTAGAGGGGGATGCCCAGCAGCAGGCGGCGCACGCCGTAGACGGAGGCGCCGAGGAGGAGGAACAGGATCGCGCTGACCGCGGCGCCCATCACCAGCCCGGCGGCGCCCTCCTCCAGGTCGCGGAAGTAGGGGAGGAGCGGCTCCGGGGTGCCGCGCAGGCGGGCGCGGACCAGGGCGCCGCGCAGGCGGCGCCGGTCCACCATCAGCACGCGGTCGCGGATGCGGGGCGCCTCCAGCAGCGCCCCCAGGGCCAGAACGAGCAGCGCGGCGCCGAGCCACGCCGCCCAGTCCGGGACCGCGCTCACCCGGAGCCGCGCCGCGTCACCGCTGCGCCGGGGGGAGCGGCGGCAGCTGCGCGGACGGGTTGTAGTGCCGGAACACCTCGCGCCCGATGCGGCCGATGAGCAGGTGCGCAGGGGCGTCCACGGCGTAGGTGGTCTCGGCGTTGTCGCGCGTCATCACGCACACCGCCACCGGCGCGTCCGGGCCGTAGATGATCCCGCAGTCGTTGCGGGCGCGGTCCACGTCGCCGCTCTTGTGCGCCACGGGCACGTCCTCCGGGAGCCAGCGCACCAGCTTGGAGCCGTCCTGGTTGGCGCGCAGAATCCGCAGCGCCAGCGAGTCCAGCGCCGGCGACACGGCCCGGCCCTCGTGCAGCAGCGCGAACAGCCGGACCATCTCGTCCGGCACGGCCACGCCCAGTCCGTACTTGACCGACGAGTCGGGGGCCAGCGAGGTGGCGCGGATGAACGTCTTGGAGTGGATCTTGGTGTGGGGGAGCCCCAGCGAGTCCATCTTCTCCCACACCGTGCGGATGTTGAGCTTGTCCAGCAGCAGGTTGGTGGCCGTGTTGTCGGACAGCACGATCATCAGCCACGCCGCGTCGCCGAGCGTGAGCGGCAGGCCGGACTCCATGAACTGGAGCACCCCCGAGCCGCCCACCCGGTCCCGCGCGATCATCCCCATGCGCTCGTCCAGCCGCACGTTGCCGCGGCGGACCTGGTCCAGCAGCGCCACCAGCACCGGCACCTTGACCAGCGACGCCGAGGGAAAGGTCTCGCCGCCGCGGATCGAGAGCTGCTCCCCCGTGCGCAGGTTGCGCACGCTGACCCCGGCGGTCCCGGCGTAGCCCTGCATCACCCCCTCCAGGGTGCGGCGCAGCGCCGCGGTGTCGGACGGGGCGGCGCGGGCGGGTGCGGACGCGGGGCGCGGGGCGGCGGCGCACGCACCGGCGGACAGGAGCACCAGCAGCGAGGCGAGCAGGGCGGAGGCGAGGCGTCGGGTCATCGGTCGGGTGGGCGGAAGCGGTCAGGGGAAACTGCGCGAAAATCGCAAACGACTGCGGTGAAACGCACTGCGGGCCCGCGGACCCGCGGCGGCGGACGGGCGGGTTGCGGGGCGCTCCGGCCGGGCGTATGATGCCCGCACTCGCTCCAACCCCCGCAGGACCTCTCGCGCGGCGCCCCCGGCCTTCCTCCGGCCTCCACGCGCAGCACCGGCGCCGCTCTCCGTCCCCCGCACGTCCCGGCCCTTGATCCCTTCCAGGAACCGGCTCCTCGCGGCGCTCTTCTGCGCCTCCGTCCTCGCGGCGCCCGGCCGGTCCGCCGCGCAGCAGCCCGCCGCGGCCGCAACCGCCTCCCGCGCCGCGCCCGCCGCCGACAGCGGCTCCGTGGTGGCGCTGGCCCGCGCCCAGCTGGGGCGCCGCTACCTGTTCGGCGGCACGGACCCGGAGCGCGGCTTCGACTGCAGCGGGTTCACCCGCTACCTGATGCGCGCCCTGAACGTCCAGCTCCCCCGCACGGCCAGCGAGCAGGCCGCCGCCGGCCGCGAGGTGCCGCGCGACCCGGCCCGGCTGCGCGTGGGCGACCTGCTCACCTTCGGCAGGGGCGGCCGCATCACGCACGTGGGCGTGTACGTGGGCGGCGGGCGCTACATCCACGCCAGCAGCTACGCCGGGCGTATCGTGGAGAGCCGGCTGGACCGCCGCGAGTCGTCGCTGGTCCGCGCCTGGATGGGCGTCCGCCGCCTGGTCGCCGAGGGCGACAGCGCCGCCGCCCTGGCCGCCCGCTAGTCCTCTCCCCCGCCCTTGCGCACCGGCCGCGGCCGCCGCGCCGTCTCCCCCGCACCGCCGGCCGCCGGCGGCGCGCCCGGGACGCGGATGGCTCCGTCCGGGTCCACCCGCGCCCCCGTCGCCGGGAAGTCCAGCCGCGACAGCGAGTCCGTGAGCGCCGCCGCGCGCGCCGCGGGGTCCGCGCGCAGCAGCCCCGGGGGTACCTGCCGCGTGGAGCGCAGCTGCGCCTCCACCACCCGCCCCGTGGAGTCCAGGACGGCGCAGGCCACCGCCCCGCGGTTCAGCGGCTCGCCCAGGTTGAAGGGCCCGTAGGTGAGCAGGTTCCCCAGCGAGTACAGCACCAGCGTCTGTCCCCGCCACTCCGCCGCGCGCATCACGTGCGGCCCGTGCCCCACCACCAGGTCCGCCCCCGCGTCGGCCGCCGCCCGCGCGAACGCCACCGGGTTGCCGCGGTTCTCCCCGTAAAAGGTCTCGCGCGCGTCCGGCGTGCGCTGCGCGGCGCGCCCCTCGGCGCCCATGTGCACCGTCACCACCACGCGCGGCCAGCGCTCCGCAGCGCGCCCCACGATGCGGCGCACCGCGGCGAGGTCGCGCGCGTCCGGCCCGATCCACACGCTGAAGCCCAGGAACGCCACCGTGTCCCCCCGCGCCGTGGCGACCAGAGTGGGGACGCTGTCCGCCCCCGTGACCTTCACCCCCGCCTCCTCCAGCCGGCGCGCGGTCTCGCGCCACCCGGGCCGGCCGGCGTCGCCCGCGTGGTTGTTGGCCACGTTCCCCACCACCGCCGCGCTGTCCGCGTCCACCACGCGCCGCAGCGCGGGCGCGGTGCCCGGCGGCATGCGGAAGGCGAAGCAGGCCGTGGAGCCCGGGGCGCACTTCCGCCGCGCCGGCACGCCCTCGCCGATGGCGCCCTCCACGTTGAGCAGCACCACGTCCGCGTCGGCCACCAGCGGGCGCAGCGGGGCGAGCAGCGAGTCGGGGTCCGGGAAGGGGTCCACGCGCATCCCGTACTTTCTCGACGCCGACTGCGCCCAGCTCGGGTCCAGGTTGGTCCCCATCGTCACGTCGCCGCCCGCGCACACCCGCACCGTGTTCCTGTTGCTCGTGGTGTCCGGGCGCAGGGTGTCGCGGGCGATCGGGTCCTGGGATCTCGCGTGCGCAGCCGTGGTCGCGAGCGCGAGGAGCGCCAGGGTGCCGCGGAGCAGGGGTTTCAGCACGGGGTCGGGCGGATTCGGGTTCGCTGGGGTCTTCCGGGGCACCAATATACGGGCTCTTGCCCGGTCGCGCTTCGTCGGGCTCTGGCGGGCCGCTACGGAGCCCGGACGGTACTGCTGTCCGGTCTCCTCCGCGGGCTCCGGGAGCCAGCCGAAACGGCCCGGCTGTCTCCCTGCGCCGGAGTGAGCCTCGCCAAACTGCCGGCGAGTCTCCCTCCGAACGGACGCATGTGGATACCGCGGAACCGCAACGGCGCCCGCGCCTCAGCATCGAGGTGGGGGCGCCGGTCACGTACTGCGTACTTCGTACTCCGTACTGCCGTTCACTTCGCCTCCGCCGGCAGCCGCTCGCGGATCAGGCCGTTGATCCTGGCGGCCTCCCCGGTCGTGTAGCCCTCCAGCGCCAGGTGCAGGGCCGGGCCGCCGTCGCGCGGGTGGAGCACCCAGCGGTCGCCGCCGGCGAAGGTGTGGCGCGCGTCGGCGATCTCCCCCCAGGGCAGGGTCTGCGCGCCGTGGCGGCTGCTCACGGTGAGCGCCTCGTCGGTGATCTCCACCGCCTGCAGGCCGCGCAGGCGGGTGCGGAGCGCGTACAGCGCGCAGGCGGCGGCGCCCACCACCAGCGCGGCCCACAGCGAATCGGGGCGCTGCATGCCGCGGAAGCTGGCCACCACGTAGGTGAGCACGGCCGCGGCGACGCCGACGGCCAGGGTCTCCGCGGCGTTGCCGGCGCGCGGGACGAAGCGGTGCACGCTCATCGCTGCCTCGGAGGGTGCCGGTGAAGGAGGAGCCACGGGCGGCAAGATAACGCCGGCGCCGGGCGGGGGAAGTCGCCCCCCGCCCCCGGGCGCGTCCGGGCCGGCCGCGGGCTCACGCGCCGGCCAGGCGCGCCACGTAGGCGCGCTCGTCGGGGCCCAGCCAGGGCGGACTGCCGGCCGCGGCGTTGTCGGCCATGTGGCGCGGGCTGGAGGTGGCGGGGATGGCCACGTGGCAGCGCGGGTCGCTCAGGATCCACTTGAGCAGCGCCTGCGCCCAGCTGTTCACCCCGAACGGGCGCAGCGGCTCCAGCGCCGCGTCCGCGGGGGCGCGGCGCAGCAGGCCGCCCTCGCCGAAGGGCCGCATCACCACCACGCCCAGCCCCAGCTCCTCCGCCAGCGGCAGGATGGCGCGCTCCACCTCGCGCTCCAGCGGGTTGTAGGGCACCTGCACGGCGCCGATGCGCCCGGTCTCCATCACCGCGCGCAGCTCGCCGAAGGCGGAGGCGGCGTAGTGCGTCGCCCCGATGGCGGCGACCCGCCCCTCGCCGCGCAGGCGCTCCAGCGTGTCCAGGTGCTCGCGCCAGCTCACCAGGTTGTGCACCTGGTACAGCTCCACCCGCCCGCCGTACCAGCGCAGCGCCCGCTCCGCCTGGGCGCGCCCCTCCTCCGCGCTGCGGGTCCACACCTTGGTGGCGACCTGCGCGTCGCCGCGCCGCCCCTCCAGCGCGCGGCCCAGCACCCGCTCCGCCTCGCCGTACATGGGCGACGAGTCGAAGAACCCGGCGCCGCCCTCCAGCGCCGCGTCCACCACGGCGCGGGCGCCCGCCTCCGCGGCCGGGCCGCGCACGTCCAGGGTCTGCCAGGTCCCCATCCCCACCACGGGCACCACGAGCCCCGTGCTCCCCAGCGTCCGCGTCTCCATCCTCGCCCTCCCGGTGTCTCCGCCGCCGCGCTCCCCCTCCGCGTGTCGGGTGGGGACGGCAGGAGGGGTGCCAGAACGCGTCGGGGCCCCCGGACGTGCTCCGGGGGCCCCGCTCCACGCGCCCGCCGACGGCCGCGGCCTAGCGGAACGCCAGCTCCAGCCCGGCCCGCACGCCGGTGCCGTCCAGCCACACGGTCTGCTCCTCCAGCGAGATCCGCCGGTACACGCGGCCGTCCCGCCACTCGGCGGTGCCCAGCGTCCGCTCCACGAGGTACCAATTCCGCTCCACGTCCACGGCAAGGCGGACCCGGCCGCCCAGCCGCACGCCCGCCGCGCCCACCAGGTACGGCACGCCGGTGGGGCGGAGCCAGCCGGCGCCGCCGGACACCACCAAGGGCATCGCGCGCGTCCCGCCGACGCGCAGACGCAGGTCGGCGTTGAGGTGCTCGTCGTCGCCGCGGAACGGGTACGTGGTGTAGGTGTGGATGCCGTCCGCGGGAGGCGGCGCCGGGTACGGGTCCGCGACCGCGTCCAGGCAGACCACGCCCGTGAACTGGGCCATGGCCCCCAGGTGCGCCTCCAGCGCCAGGGCGCCGCGCGCGACGCCGAGCCGGGCCTCGGCCGTGGTGCGGCCGCCGGGCTGGCACTGCTGGAACTGTGTGGGGATCGACGAGCGCCCCAGGGTGACGCCCGCGTAGGGGACGAACCGGCCGCCTTCCTGCGCGCGTGCCAGGGCGGGCGCGGCGAGGAGGAGGCAGAGCGGAAGGAGTGCGGCGAGACGTCTCATGGTCGTGAGCGGCGGAGAGTGGACGCGCCGGGCAGACCGGCCTCGCAGCGGAGTGACGGAGCCGCGATGGCGGCGGTCACGGGGTGCGTGCGACGAAGTCCGAGAAGATCCCCCCGGACTTCGAGCTTCAACCCGGGTCATTCTCATGGGAGACAGCACTGGCCTGTCTCTGCTCAACGATTTCCCGGTCGATCAGATGCGTGGACGCGGGCGGGGCCGCCCGGCCCCGCTCGTGAAAAAATGGGTCAACCGAACCATGGGGACGGGGTGGACGCACCGTATCCTTTACCTCGCGCGGCGGGACGGACACCCCGCGCCACCAGAACGGCCCCCCTTGCAGGAGATGGATCCATGAGCCGAATCATTTCCACCCGCGCCGGCCGCTTCGCGCTGGCCACCGTGATCGGCCTCGCCATCGGCGCGTACACGGACGAGCCGCTGGCGGCGGACCTCGCGAACGCCTCCGCTCCCGCGCAGGCGCTGCCGGACGGCGGCGTGGAGCCGCCGGTGGCCGCCCAGCCGGGCATCCAACCGGCGGTGACCCCGGCCGGCGCCTGACGCCGGGCCGGCCGGCCCCCGCGGCGCGCGGGGTCCGGACGCGCTTCAGCCCTCGTCGTCCAGGAACGGCGAGGGCTTTCGCGCGCGCTGCTCGGTGAGCTTGAGGGCGGACTGGAGGTGGCGGGCGGCCTCGCGGCCGTCGTCGTCGCGGCGGAGCACGCGCTCCGCGTCGGCGAGCGCGGCGCGCACGCGGGTGCGCGCCTCCTCGGGGGCGTCGGAGCCGGCGACGGCGCGGGCCAGGTCGGCCAGCTTGTCGGCGAGCTGGTCGGCGCGGAGGGGGCTGTCGCCCACGCGGAGGGCCTCCTCGTGGGCGGCGGAGAGCCTGCGGGCCAGGTCTTGGGCAAACGGCACGGCGCCTCCCGGGTGCGGGTCCACACGCAACGTGTTCTCCCTCCGCCCGCGGCGCAACTCAGGTGCCGTCGCTCCACCACCCCACGTGCGCGGGGTTCCCCGCCACGTACGGCGTCCGCAGCGTGGCTTCGCCGGGGGCGGGCACCTCCAGCTCCACCGCGTCCGCCACCACGTAAAAGGCCTCCGCCAGCGGCGAGCCCGCCTCCGTCCACACCACGACGGCGAAGCTGTCCGGCCCCCAGGCGGCCGCGCGGCGCAGCTCCCCCTCCCCCGCGCGGGGGACCAGCTGGAACTCGGGGTGGTGGAAGTAGCGGGGACAGGTGTTGTGGCGCACGCCGCGGAAGCGCAGCCGGGCGAGGTGGTAGTAGTCCAGGTCGGTGCTCCCCACCACCGCCAGCACGGCGTCCGGGCCCGCCTCGCCCGGCGGCGGCGCCTCGATCCACACCCAGTCCCAGATGCGCAGCTCCGAGGCCGCGCGCAGCGTCCGCCCGGCGTCGGCGCGCGGCAGCCCACGCCGGATCCGGTCCATCGCCGCGTCCAGGCGGCGCCGCACCGGTTCGGGGGCCTGGTCCACCGGCCCCGGATCGGCGGCCACGGCGTACAGCGCCTCGATCTCGCCGGGGGCGGGGACGCGCCTGCCCGCCGCCTTCGCCGCGCGGCGCTGCCGGGCCAGGTCCTCGACGCCGTGCAGGAAGCGCTCGCGGGCGGCGACCAGCGTCCGCAGCGCGCCCTCCAGCTGCGCCGCGTCGAGCCGGTCCGCGGGGCCGAAGCCGTGCGTCCGGCCAAGGCTCGCGAACGTCTCGTGGAAGCTGCCGCGGGTGAGCCAGGCGTACCGCTCCACGCACCACTGCAGCGCCCGGAAGCGGCGGGGGAGCGGGAGCCCGGCGTCCATCGCGCGGCGGGCCGCGACGGTGAAGCCCATCAGCCGGGGGGCGGGGCGCCGTCCCGCGGCGGGATGCGGGCCAGGAGCTGCGCCACGTTCTCCGGGGTGATCATGGCGCCCACCAGCCGGAAGCGCACCCGCTCGCCGTCGGCGAGGGCGAGCGTGGGGATGCCGCGGATGCGGCGCGCCTCGGATTCGGCGCGGCCGGCGTCGTCCTCCACGTCGAACGTCTCCAGCGGCAGCCCGTGCGCGCGGGCGATCTCCTCGGCGACGGGGCGCTTCTGGTGGCACACGCTGCACCAGTCGGCGCGGAAGTAGAGCAGCTTCACGGCGGGTCTCCGGTGGGCGGGTCCTCGGCGGCGCACGCGGTGCACTCCAGCGTCCGCCCCAGGAAGCCGGCGCGCCCCTCGGCGGTGAGCACCCAGGGGCGCACCTGCCAGGGCGGGTCGTGGCGGACGTGCTGCGTGTGGCCGCACTCCAGGTCGGCTACCCAGTGGCCGTCGCCGTCCCGGTGGAAGCCGGCGATGCGGCGCGGGACGGCGGGCCCGGCGCGGGGGTCGCGGCGCACGGCGCGGCTCAGCGGAGGACGACGGCGACGCTCGCCCCGCCCCCGGGCGCGACGTACGGGCGGATGGCGGTGCCCCCCACCGGGCGCCAGCGCTCGCGGCCCAGCGCCAGCCCGATCCCCAGCCCCGCCAGCGCCCCCACGGGCGCTCCCTCCACCAGGGCGGCCACGCCGTTGAACTCGTCGTTGTCGTAGCGCGCGTCCGCGTACGACTTGTACACGGCGAACCCGAGGACGGCCCCGATCGCCATCCCCTTCAGGGCGGAGCCGAAGGTGCGGCGGCCGCGGCTCACCTCGATCAGCTCCACGCGGTCCCAGGGGAGCGACCGGCCGGAGGGGCCCGACGCGACCTCCAGGCGCGCGGAGTCGGCGCGCACCACGGTGCCCGCGAAGCGGCGCCCCCCGGCGCCGGCCTCCAGCACGCGCACCCGCGCGCCGGGGACCACCTGCCGCGGGAAGGGTCCCTCCGACTGGGCGCGGAGCGGCGCGGCGGCGAGCAGGACGAGCGCGAGCAGGGGGAGGAAACGCATGGGGAGATCCCGGGATGGTTGAAAAGCGTGGACGGGAGCGGACACCCGGTGTGCTTCTTGCTTGTGCCGTGGTGAACCCGCTGGATCTTCGCGCCCCCCGCCGTGGTATCCCGGGGTGCCCCTGGAACGCGCCGCGCCCCGCACCCGAGCAGGCAGATGAGCAAGCAGCCCACCATCCTCGTCGTGGACGACGAGCCCGAGATGCGCGACGTGTGCCGCGCGGCGCTCGCCAAGGAAGGCTACCTGGTGATCCAGGCCGGGGACGGCCTGGAGGCGCTGGAGATCCTGGACCGCCCCGGCGGCGGCGTGGACCTGGTGGTCTCCGACGCCGTGATGCCGCGCATGGGAGGCCGCGAGCTGCTCTGGGAGATGTCCCGCCGCCACCCCGGGATCCCGGTGCTGCTGGCCTCGGGGATCCTGCACGACCCGGACGCCTCGTACGGGCTGGAGGTGGCGCCGGCCGCCTTCGTCCCCAAGCCCTTCGACCCGCGCCAGCTGGTGCAGACGGTGCGCGACACGCTGGGCGGCACCGTGGAGCTGGGCGGCGGGAGCGCGGCCTGAGCCGGCTCAGCGCACGTACACCCCGTACCCGTAGTGGACGGTGTCGCCCGCGAGCAGGGCCGTCCACGGCCGGTCCGCCGTGACGAACTTCCCCGGGTACAGGTCCAGCACCAGCCGCCCGCCCGGCTCCCTCTCCACCGCGAAGTCCCCGCTCTCCTCCCGGGTCCGCCCCCGCGCCTCCCCGCCCGCCACCACCACCTCCTCGGTGCGCACGCTCCAGCGCCCCCCTTCCAGCACGAAGCTCCCCCCCAGCACCCGCAGGCTGTCCGCCGTCACCCCGACGGCGTGCGTCGCCGGCACCGCCAGCTCCACGCCGTCCCCCGGCCGCACCGCCCGCAGCACGAAGGTGCCCGAAGCAGCGTCGTCCGGTCCGGTCGCCCCGCCGGCGCAGCCGGCGAGGAGCACGAGCGCGAGGGAGCGGCCAAGCCTGACGTGCGGATGCATGAGATCTCCAGGTCGAGGGAGCGGTGCCGGAAGCGGGCGCCCAGCGCCCCGCCGTTGACGACGCCACCCGCCCCGATGTCACGCACCCGATCCAGCGGACCCCGGCACCACCCCGCGTGAGGGATTTCGGCCCGAAGGGGCGAGACCCGGCGGCAGTTTGCCGGGGCTCGACTCCGTCAGGCAGCGTTGTTTGCTGCCTTACGGAGCCGAAGCCCGACCCGGCGCCAGCCGGGGCACGCCCGAACCGCTCTTCTAAATAAGCTTGTGCTGCTCCGCCAGGTCCCGCGGCACCGGAACTCGCAGCAGGTCCGGCGCCTGGTTGGGAGCCGCCTCCGCCCGCGTGGAAAGCACGCACCGCCCGTCGGAGTCGTACACCATGACGTACAGCTCCGGCAGCGACCCGCCGATCCGGTCGTCCACGTCCATGAACTGCTCCTCCGTGAAGCGGAAGACCACCTCGCCGTACACGTCGGTCACGTCGGTGCCCAGGTGGTCGTCGCGCGAGACCCGGTCGCGGTCGTACAGGCAGACGATGGCGCCGGAGATCCACTCGGTGGGAGCGTCGGCGACGAACAGCTTGACGCGGGTCTGGTACTCCAAGCGAGCCTCGCGGCGGCCGGCGGTGGACGGGCGGGACGGACCCGCGCCGCCCCGGGGCTTCGGCGCGGCGCCCCAAGTGTCGGCCCGCCGGGCACGGAGCGCAAGCCTCCGCGTGGACGAAAAAGGAGCGGCGGGAGGCGTGGACCGCCCCCCGCCGCCGCGCTTCCGTCCGCGCCGCCTAGCGGCCGATCGCGAACGGAGCGGACGCCAGCTCGACCTGCGGCAGGCCGGTGGCCAGGAGCTCCACGCGGGTGCGCAGCCGGTACACCCCGGCCTCCAGCCCCGCGGAGAGCGCGCGGCGGTAGGGGACGCTCCCGCCCGGCTCCAGGGTGCGCAGGTCGGCGGTGCAGAGCACCAGCGGCTCGTCGACCACGATCCACCCCGCGCCCTCCCGCCGCTCCAGCGAGGCGAGGCACAGGTTGTAGCCCACCGCCAGGTCGGACTCGTTCACCAGGCGCGCGGCCACGGTGTCGCCCGGGGCGTAGGCGGCGCGCTCCACGGCGAGGGAGACGCCGTCCACGCGCGGGTCGGGATCGAGGAGCGAGGTGCAGGCGGCGAGCGCCATCGTGCCCAGCGCGAGCATCGTCCGACGAAGTGCAGCGGCCATGGCAGCCTCCGGAGATCGGGGTGGGAGTGACGACCTGCTTCGCACTGACGCGCCCCCGCGCGCCCGGGTCACGGCGCGCTAGCGGATCTCCACCCGCAGCCGGAATTCGGCGTTGCCGCGGGTGCCGCCCACCACGACGCGGTAGTCGCCGGAGCGCGGCAGCACGCCGCTCCAGGCCGTGGCGTCGTCCGTCTCGTCGGCGCCGGGGAGCGTGCCGCCCCGGCCGGGGCCGCGCAGCTGGAAGACGGCGTTGTCCTCGGGCGACGTGACCTGCACGCGCATCCGCTGGCCGGCCCGCGCCCACACCAGGTACACGGCGCGCTCGCCGCGGAGCACGGCGCCGTCCACCACGGCGGAGGTGGCCCCGCGGGCGAAGCGGATGCGCCGCGGCGCGTCCTGGGCGACGAATGCGCCGAGCAGGAGCGCCAGGAGGAGGGGGAGCAGGGCGGGTCGGAAGGCTCGCATCGGGGGGCTCGGCCGGGTGGAGGGGGAGGAACCGCCGACCGCAACCTACGCCGCTCGGGGAGGGCCGGCGACCGCGCCCGGCGCTCGGGGCGGTCAGGAGCCGACAGCGTTCAGCCGGGCGGCGTCCGGGACCCCGGAAAAATCGAAGCCGCAGGCGCCTCTTCTGGGCACCTGCGGCTTCGGCAACCGCGGGACCGGTGCCGCCGGGGCTGCTACTCCGGCCGGGCAGCGGCCAGGCGCTCCAGCCGCGCCTCCAGCTTGGCGAGGCGGGCGGCCTGCGCCGCCTGCGCGGCGCGCAGCTCCGTGTTCTCCCGCTCCAGCGCCCCGATGCGCTCGCCCTGCTCCGCGGTGCGGCGCTCCAGCGCCTGCGCGGCGGCCAGGTTGACGCCGTCGAAGTCGCCGGAGTTGATGGTGAGCGAGTCGCCGCTCAGCCCGAAGGCGCGGTGCCAGTCCTGCGCCATGGGCCCCACGTGCCGCGTCCCGCGCCCCTGGGCGACGTAGTTCCAGCTGGTCACCGGCACGCCGCGCAGCCGCAGCAGCAGCTCCTCGCCGTCCAGGGCGAGGAAGTTCTCCTTGCGGCGGCGGTCGGAGACCACGTCCCAGCTGCTGCCGTTGGCGGCGATGGTCACGCCCGAGAGCAGGTTGGCGTTGGTGTAGATGCGGAAGCCGCCGGCCACCCGGAAGGTGGCCTGGTTGTTGGCGGCGGAGCGGATGGAGTCGGGGGTGGAGAAGTCACCGAAGACGAAGCTCCCCGGCTTGGCGTTGCTGTGCGCGTGGTAGCCCAGCGTGACGGAGGCGTAGCTGTTGGAGGTGTTGTTCTCGCCGATGGCGACCGCCGAGCCCTGGGTGGCCGAGCTCCCCGGCCCCACGGCGAAGGTGTTGTCGCCGTTCGCGCGGGAGTTGAAGCCCAGGGCGACGGAGTACATCCCCACGTTGGGGTCGTTCCACTGCGTGCCGTTCACCCGCCCGGCGCGGAAGGCGCCCTTGCCGGGATACCACATCAGCCGCGTCCCCGTCCCCTCCATGGGGATGGGGCCCACGAAGTCGTCGCCGCGGGAAGCGAGCCCGCCGTCCTTGCGGACGAAGAACACCAGCCCGTTCTCGTCGTTGCGGACCACCACCTGGGTGTCCGGCACCTGGGCGAGCGCGGGGGACGCGGCGCCCAGGAGCAGGGCGCCCAGCAGGAGCACGGTGCGGCGCGCGGAGGTCATGGCGGTCGGGGAGCGGGGAAGCGTCGGGGTGCGCGGCGGACCGGCGGACGGCCCGGCGTGAGCCGGCGCCGTCGTGCATGGTTTGTGGCCGCGGGGCTGTGGGTTTGGGGCGAAAAGATAAACGATCGGGCCGGCCCGTCGCCAGGCCGGCCCGATGGAGGGGAGCGGAAGGAGGCTCGACCCGGACTACCGCCGGGGCGCCGCGGCGGCGGCGAGCGCCGCCTCGATGCGGTCCAGCCGCTCCTTCAGCGCGGCGTTCTCCTCGCGGAGCCCACGGATCTCCTCGGCCTGCGCGGCGGTGCGGCGCTCCAGCGCCTGCGCGGCCGCCAGCGCCACGCCGTCGGCGTCCACCGTGGCGATGGTCTTCTCGTCGCGGCCCAGGCCGAAGGCGGCGCGGAAGTCCTGCGCGGTGGGGCCCAGGTGGCGGACGGCGTCCTCCTCCACCCGGTAGCTCCACGAGGTGATGGGCATCGCCCGGAGCCGCAGCAGCACGTCCTCCCCCGTGACCCGCTCGAACAGGTGCTTGCGGTTGACGTCCGAGGCGTTGGTCCAGGTGCCGCCGGAGGAGAGGTACGCCCCGGTGCTGGTGGCGATCATCGTCCCGCTCTGCCCGAAGTGGTCGGTGGGGCAGGTGGTGCCCAGGTTGGACACCGACGCCCCGCCGAACGCCACGCCCGTGCTGAGGTTGCTGCTGGTGAAGATGCGGAAGCCGCACGCCACCCGGAACGTGGCCTGGTGGGCGTGGCCCGCGCGGGTCGAGTCCGCCGAGGAGCGGTCGGAGAACACGAAGCTCCCCTGCTTGGTGTTGGTGTGCGCGTGGTAGCCCAGCGCCACGGACGCCGCGCCGGAGGCCGTGTTGTCCTCGCCGATGGCGACGCTGGACACGTTGGCCGCGGTGCTGCGCACCCCGAGCGCCACCCCGTTGTCGCCGCTGGCGCGCACGTTCTCGCCGAGAGCCACCGAGTAGTTGCCGATGTTGGCGTCGTCCCACTGGGTGCCGTTGATGTAGCCGGCGCGGAAGGCGGCCTTGCCGGGATACCACATCAGCCGCGTCCCCGAGCCCTCCGCGGGGATGCGGGAGCCGAACCCGCCGTCGTAGTCGCCGCCCAGGAGCGTGCCCCCGTCGACGTTGACGCGGAACAGGCTCTTGCCGCTCCAGCTGGCGGCGATCACGGAGTCGGGCGTCTGCGCGCGCAGGCCGGGAACGGTGCCCAGGAACATGGCGCCCAGCAGGAGCGCCACGCGGCGTGTCGAGTTTGTCATGTGGGGGAAGCCGGGAGAACGGACGGTGAGAGGGAGCGCGGACCCGGAGGGACCGGGGTGCGGCTGCGCCGCCGGGCGGGGATGCATTCCCGCCGAGATCGGGAGGTGTGGAGCCTGAAGATAAGCGGGGGCCGGCGATCGCGGAAGGGCCGGCCCCGCCGGCTCAGCGGAAGAAGGCGATGGGCATCTGGACCAGCACGGGGACCGGCTCGCCCTCGATCTTCGCCGGGTCGAACCGCATGGTCCCGGCGACGTCCAGCGCCGCCGCGTCCACCGCCGCCACGCCGGAAGACAGCTCCACCCGGGCGTCCTCCGTGCGGCCGTCCCTCGTCACCACGAACTTGACCATCACGCCCTTGGGGCCGTCCGCGAGCAGGGCGGAGTTCCGGCGCGCAAACACGCTCACCGCCCGCTCGACGGCCCGGGCGTTGAGGAGGACCGGCTTCTGCTCCTCCGGCCCGGACAGGGAGACGCGCTTCCCCGTGCGGAGGGCCAGCGACGTCCAGCGGAGGAGCGTGTCCGCCGGCTGCGTGCGCGCCGACGCCCGGATGGCCGCCTCCAGTGCCGGCAGGTGCTCGGGCGCGACCCGGTCCCCGGTGCGCACCGCCACGGAATCGACCTGGCCCGACGCGGAGAACTTGACGTGCACGAGGGCGCGCTTCCCGGTGGGCGGCTCGGGCAGCTCCCGGAGGCGCGCCACGAGCCCGGCGGAATCGAGCGCCTCCGAGACGGAGACGTGCCTGTACCGGGCCCACAGCAGCGAGTCGGCGGGGTGCTGCGCGTGCAGGCCGGGCGCGGCGGCGAGGAGGAAGGCCGCCGCGAGGAGCAGGCGGCGCGCGGAGTGCATCGACATGTGTGTCTCGAAGTGGGAGCGTGGACGGGGGGACCGTCCGACGGCGTGGAGGGCGGCGCGCCGCCCTCCACGCCTCCGTCCGGGCCGTCTACCCGCGCTGGCGCTCCAGCAGGAGCATCATCAGCACGCTGAGCACGGCCAGCGTCTCGTCGCCGGGGCTCAGCTCGCCCTCGCGCTCGATGCTGTAGCGCCCCTCGAACAGCGCGGGCCGCTTGACGGCGCGCAGCACCGGCACGTCGTCGGCGGCGCGGGCCACCACGTACGCCGGGTGGAAGAAGTAGCCGGTGAACAGCCCGAGCACCGGCACCTCGCCGAGCAGGCCGTCCACCACCTTGACCCAGGGGTTCGCCTCGCGGATGGTGAGGACGGGCCCGCCGCCGCGGTGCACCTCGTAGTGCGCCTTCCACAGCGAGCGCATGCCGCGGCGCTGCACGACGCCCAGGTCGCCGCCGCCCTCCTGCGTGATGTGGTACTGCGCGGAGATGTCGAGCACGCGGTCGGCGGCGATGCGGTACAGGGGCCGGGTCTGCTCCGCGTCCCCGAAGACCGTGACGGCTTCCTTGAGCTTGAACGCCTTCTGCTTGACGTAGAAGAGCAGGCGCCCGGCCGAGTCGGTGACGGAGATCTGCGGCGAGATGGCGACGGTCTTGAACTTGAGCTGGAGCGGGAAGTCCATTCCGGTAGCGGGATCCGGGTGGGAGATCGGGCACCGGGTGGGCTCGGTGCGGGTGGAGGGCGGCAAAGTAGCGGGCGGGCAAACATCCGGCAATCGGGCCGCCCCGGACGACACCGTCGTCAGGGCGCCCGCGGGAGCTCCTCCACCCGCACCTCCGCCGCCCACCGCTCCACCGCCGCGGGGGTCGCCCCCGCCTCCGGGGCGCGGGTGAGCGCGTCCAGCGAGAACGCCGTCGCCAGGCGCGCCACCTCCGCCAGCGGGAGCCGGCGCAGCCGCCCCGCCACGATCCCAGCCACCATGGCGTCGCCCGCGCCCACGGTGCTGCGCACCTCCACGCGCGGCGGCACGGCGAGCACCGCCTCCCCCACCGCCGCGAAGAGCGCGCCCTCCTCGCCCATGGACACCACGGCCAGCTCCACCCCGCGCGCCAGCAGCCCCCGCGCCGCCCGCAGGACGGCCGCCGCGTCCGGCAGCGGCTCGCCCAGCAGCGCCTCCAGCTCGTGCACGTTGGGCTTCACCACGGCGGGCGCCGCGTCCAGCGCGTGCCGCAGCGGCTCGCCGCCGGCGTCCACCACCACCGGGCACCCGGCCGCACGCAGCGCGAGCGCCAGCTCGCGGTACAGCCCGGGGTCCACGCCGGGCGGCAGGCTCCCGGCCAGCACGAACCAGGGCCGCGGCTCCCCCGCCGCCAGCTCCGCCACCGTCTCCAGCAGCGCCCGGGTCGCCTCCGGCCCCGGCGCCAGGCCGGGGAAGTTGAGGTCGGTGGTCTGCTGGCCGGCGGGGTCGGCCACCTTGATCCCCACCCGCGTCGCCCCGGCCACGCGGACGAACGCGTCCCGGATGCCGGCGCGCGCGAACAGCGCCTCGAAGGGCGCCGCGTTGTCGCGCCCCAGGAAGCCGGTGGCGGCCGCGCGCACGCCGTGCCCGGCCAGCGCGGCGGCCACGTTGACGCCCTTGCCCGCCGCGCGCGAGTGCTCCGCCCGCACCCGGTTGACCCGTCCGGCGGCGAAGCCGGGGACCTCCAGCGTCCAGTCGATCGCCGGATTGGGGGTGACGGCGACCACCTGCACGGGGGGCCCGGTCATGCGCGCGGCCCCGCGTCAGGCCGGCGCGAGGGCGCGCACCTCGCCCGCGGTGGCGCAGGCCAGCGCCCGCCGGGCCAGCGCCCGCGCCCGGGCCAGCGACGCGCCGCGCAGCGCCGCCTTGACCGGCGCGATGCTGGGGAGGTCCATGCTCAGCTCGGCCACGCCCAGCCCCACGAGGATTAGCGCGCCCAGCGGGTCGCCGGCCACCCCGCCGCACACCCCCACCCACTTCCCCGCCCCGTCGGCCGCCTTCACCGTCATCTCGATCATCCGGAGCACCGCCGGGTGCAGCCCGTCCACCTGGCCGCCCAGCGTGGGGTGCATGCGGTCGATCGCCAGCACGTACTGCGTCAGGTCGTTGGTGCCGATGGAGAAGAAGTCCACCTCGCGGGCCAGCGCGTCGGCGATCAGCACGGCGGAGGGCACCTCGATCATGATGCCGATCTCCACCGGCGCCGCGCCCAGCTCCGCCCTCACGGCTTCCGCCATCTCGCGGCCTGCGCGCAGGTCCTCCAGCGTCGCCACCATGGGGAACATGATGCGGACGGGCCCCGTGGCCGCCGCCCGGTAGACGGCGCGCAGCTGCGGCACGAACAGCTCCGGCCGGCGCAGGCAGAGGCGGATGCCGCGCACCCCCAGGAAGGGGTTCTCCTCGTGGGGCTGGGCCAGGTACGGCAGCACCTTGTCGCCGCCGATGTCCAGCGTGCGCACGATCAGCGGGAGCCCGCCCAGCGCGCGCGTCATCTCGCTGTACGCCGCGAATTGCTCGTCCTCGGTGGGCGCGGCGTCGCGGCCCAGGAACAGGAACTCGGTCCGCATCAGCCCCACCCCCTCGGCGCCCGCCTCCACGGCGGCCGCGGCCTCGGCCGCCGTGCCGATGTTGGCGGCCACCTCCACCCGGTGTCCGTCCGTGAGGATCGCCGGCTGGTAGCGCGTCCCCAGCTCCCGGTCGCGCCGGCCGCGGAGGTCGGTCTGGAAGCCGCGCGCCGATTCCAGGTCGGCCGGGGTGGGCTCCGGGTACAGCCGCCCGCCGGTGCCGTCCAGGATGCACGCCCCGCCTTCGGCCGTCTCAAGCACCCCGGGCCCGGCGCCCACCACCGCGGGGATGGCCAGCGAGCGCGCGATGATGGCCGTGTGCGAGGTGGGGCCGCCGGAGGCGGTGCACAGCCCCAGGATGCGCCGCGGGTCCAGCCGCGCCGTGTCGGAGGGGGCGAGGTCGTCGGCCACCAGGATCACCGGCTCGTCGGGAAAGCGCGGCGCGCCGTGGCGGGTCCCCACCAGCGCGCGCAGCACCCGCTGCCCCACGTCGTGCAGGTCGGCGGCGCGGGCGGCGAGACGCTCGTCCTCCACCTCCGCCACCTCGGCCACGCGGCGGTCCACGGCCCGCTGCCACGCCCAGGCCGCGCCGTGCCCCGCGTCCACCAGGGCGGCGACCTCGGCCCGGAGCTCCTCGTCGGCGAGGAGCGCCTGGTGCGCGCGGAAGATCATCGCCTCACCGCGGCCGGAGCGCTCCCTGACCTCCTCGAACAGCGTGCCCAGCTGCTCGCGCGCCGTCTCCACCGCCTCCGCCAGCCGCCGCCGCTCGGCCGCGGGATCGCCCGCCGGCTCGTCGGCGACCTCGATCCGGGTGGGCTGGAACTGGAAGAGCGGCCCGATCGCCACCCCCGGCGACGCCGCCACCCCGATCACGGTCCGCCCCTCCGAGACCGGGGTCCAGGCGAGCCCCCGCACCGGCGCCTCGTGCGCCTCCTCCTCGCCCAGCCCGCCCTCCACCGCCTCCCTCAGCGCCTCCAGCGCGGCGTCCGCGTCCGGACCGGCGGCCACGATCCTGAGTGTTTCGCCGCCCAGTGCGCCCAGCTTGAGCAGGGAGGCCAGCGCCTTGCCGTTCGCCTCCCTGCCGCCGTAGCGGACGCGGACCTCGGACGCGAAGCCGGTGGCGACGTCCACCAGCCAGGTGGCCGGGCGGGCGTGCAGCCCCGGCCCGGGCGGCAGCGCCACGTCCACGTGCCGGGCGCCCTCCAGCCCCTCCTCCGCCGGCGCGGACGCGCCCCCGCCGCGAGTCAGCCCGGCGACGATCTCCTCCGGGTCGGCGGTGGCGGCCAGCCGCTCGGCCAGCTCCGGGTCGTCCAGCACGTCGGTGAGCGCGGCCAGCACGCCCAGGTGCTCGTCGCTCTTGGCGGCGATCCCCACCACCAGCCGCACGGGCTGCCCCGGGCTCCACTCCACCTCGCGCGCCAGCTGCACCACGCACACGCCGGTGCGCAGGATCAGCTCGCGGTGCTCGCCCATCCCGTGCGGGATGGCGATCCCCTTTCCCAGGTAGGTATTCGCCTGCGCCTCGCGCCCCAGCATGCTCGCCACGTAGCCGTGCGCGATGTAGCCGCGCTCCACCAGCACGCCGCCGGCGGCGCGGATCGCGTCTTCCTTGTCGCGGGCGAGGGCGCCCAGCCGCACGTCGGCGGCGGTGAGCTGGATCATCGGGGGCCCCGTGTCAGGCGGCGTCCGGCGCGGCGGCCGGATCGGCGGCGGGCACGCGGCGCTTCAGCACGAAGAGCGCCGCCGCGGTGACCGCCGTGCCCGCGGCGATGGCTCCCAGGTACGCGGCCAGGTGCGTGACCGCGCCGGGAATCAGCGCCGCGAAGATGCCGCCGTGCGGCACCAGCAGCCGCGCCCCCGCGGCCATGGAGAGCGCCCCGGCCGTGGCGGAGCCCGCCACCAGCGCCGGGATGACGCGCAGCGGGTCCTTTGCCGCGAACGGGATCGCGCCCTCGGTGATGAAGGCCAGCCCCAGCACGAACGCCGGTCCGCCGGCCCGGCGCTCGTCGGCGTCGAACCTGCCGCGGAACAGGTACGCCGCCACCGCCAGCCCCAGCGGCGGGGTCATCCCGGCGGCCATCACCGCGGCCATGGGCGCATCGACCTTGCTCGCCAGCAGCCCCACCCCGAAGGTGTACGCGGCCTTGTTGAGCGGCCCGCCCATGTCCACCGCCATCATCGCCCCCAGGACCAGCCCCAGCAGCGCGGCGTTGGCGCCGCGCATCCCCAGCAGCCAGCCGTTCATGGCCCCGTTGAGCGCCTGGGTGGGCGGGGCGATGACGTAGATCATCATGAGCCCCACGGTGAGCGTGGCGAGGAGCGGGAGGACGAGCACGGGCTTGAGGCCCTCCAGCGTGGCGGGGAGGCGGATGTTGTTCGCCAGGAAGCGGGTCAGGTAGCCGGCCAGGAAGCCGGAGGCGATGCCGCCCAGGAAGCCGGCGCCCAGCTCCTGCGCCAGCAGCCCGCCCACCAGCCCCGGCGCCAGTCCCGGCCGGTCCGCGATGGAATACGCGATGTAGCCGGAGAACACCGCCACGAACAGCCGGAACGCGGCGCCGCCCACCTGGTTGAGCGCGTACGCCAGGGTGCCCTCGCGCTCCCCGGCGTAGATCCCGCCCAGCGCGAACGCCAGCGCGATGCACAGCCCGCCCGCGATCACCACCGGCAGCATGTACGACACGCCGGTCATCAGGTGCTTGTACGCGCCGGTGCGCTCCCTCTTCGCGTCCGCCGCGGCGGCTCCGCCTGCTGCGTCGCCCGACGCGCCGGGTCCGGCCGCGGGGCCGGCTCCGGCGGGCGTCACGAGCGCCGTGCCGACCACCTCCTGCCCGGCCCGGATCGCCTGCTTGGTGCTGGTGACGTACACCGGCTTCCCCGCGAAGCGCGCGGTGTCCACCTGCGTGTCGGCGGCGATGACCACCGCGTCGGCGGCGGCGATGTCGTCGGCCGTCAGCTGGTTCTTGGCGCCCACCGAGCCCTGCGTCTCCACCTTGATGTCGTGGCCCATCGCCCGCGCCGCCTTCTGGAGCGCCTCGGCGGCCATGAAGGTGTGCGCGATGCCCGTGGGACACGCCGTGATCCCGACGATGCGCTTGCCGGCTGCGGGAGCGGCGGTGTGGGGCTCTGCTGTCGCAGCGGGAACAGAAGCCTGAACAGGAGTGACGGCGGTGGCGGGCTCCGGCGGCTCGACGGCGGGCGCCGCGACGAGGGCGAGCGCCGCGTCCAGCACGGCGCGGGTGTGGCGGATGGCGTCGGCCACGCGCACCTCGTGCACGGGCTTTCCGGCGAAGCGCGCGCCGTCCGTCCGCGCGTCCGTCGCGAGGATCACCACGTCGGCCGCCGCGATCTCCGCGTCCGACAGGGGCTCCGCGGTTCCACCGGGATCCTGCGTCTCGACGCGGATCCCGTGGCCCATCACCTCCGCCGTCTTCCGCAGCGCTTCCGCTGCCATGAGCGAGAGCGCGGGACTGGCGGAGGAGGACGCGACTGCGACGATCTTCATGCGCGCCATGCGTTTCGGGTGCAGACGACCGCTCGTTGACCCACTGGTGGAGGACGGCATTTTTCCGGCCGTCGCACTCCGCGCCGGGCCGCGGAAGGCCGAAGCGTCCGCGGAGGAAGGGCGCCGGATGGCGCATCCGGCGGCTGCGCGGTCCCATCACGGCCGATCGTCTCTATGGTGCCCGGGGGAGCGACAGGGCATCTTCGAGGCGCGGGAGCATCCCGCACGCGTGTGTCCACTTTGCCAAGGGACGACATCATGAGCCTCTCCATCCAGCTCCACTCCGTCATGTGCCTCAGGGAAAGCAGCGAGTGGTCGGACTCCGACGAGCCCTACGTGCTCGTGACCACGGTACGGTTCATCCCCCTGGGTACACTCGGAGCACTCGGAGAAGCCAGGACCTCGCTCTATGGCCCCTGGGAGATGGACGACGGCGACGTGGTCACCATCCAGACCGAGCCCCCTTTCTGGGGAATCGAGTCGCTTCCCGCCGACATCAACGACGTCGCCGGGGTCGCCTTCGTGGTCACCATCATGGAGAACGACCAGGGCTCTCCCACCGGCCTCCGCAGCCTCGTCCAGAGCTCGGCGGCCGGCTCTCTGCTCGCGTCGCTGCCCCGGCCCAGGAACGTACGGGTGCAGCGGCTGGTCCGGGACGTCGGCGACACCGCCGGCGGCATCCCCGTGCCGCTCTTCGGCGACGACCACGTCGGCACCGCCGAGCTTCGGCTGGACAGCTCGGACCTGATCGCTTCCGGAACCAAGGACAAGGTCGTGACCATCCGGGGCGACGAGGGAAGCTATGAGCTGACCTTTCGCATCACCCGCCACCAGCGGGTGGTGTTCACCCCGGGGGCGCACCTGGCGGCGATCTCCCGGCGCGAAGACCACATGGAGATCTGGACGGTGGGAAAGGACGGCATCGTCACCGGCAACTGGTTCGACGGCAGCCGGTGGCGCGGCTGGTACCGCCTGCCGGGAGCGGAGTTCGTGGAGGGATCCCACCTCGCGGCCGTCTCGCGCGGCACGGACCTCATGGAGGTCTGGGGCGTGGACGGAAACGGCGTGCTGCGCGGTAACTGGTTCGAGGGTGGCCGGTGGCACGGCTGGTACGGCCTTCCGGGCGCGGAGTTCGACCCCGGGGTGCCGCTCGCCGCGGTGTCCAGGCAGGCCGACCTCATGGAGGTGTGGGGCGTCGACAGGCACGGGGCGCTGCGCGGCATCTGGTTCGAGGGCAGCCGGTGGAGGGACTGGTACGAGCTTGCCGGAGAGCGGTTCCCATCCGGTACCCATGTCGCGGCCGCCTCCCGCTCCCCGGAGCACATGGAGGTCTGGGCGCTGGGCGACGACGGGGTGGTACGCGGCATCTGGTTCGTCGCCCCGTCGTGGAGGAAGTGGTACCGGCTCGACGGCGCGCAGTTCGGCCCGGGAGCGCACCTGGTGGCGCTCGCCCGGGAGAGCCAGATGGACGTGTGGGGCACCGCCCGGAGCGGCGTCGTCACCGGTGCCTGGTTCGACGGCCGGCAGTGGCGGGGATGGTTCGGCCTGGGAGGAGGAAAGTTCGCTCCGGGAACCCCGCTGGCGGCGGTCTCGCGGACCCCTGACCGCGCCGAGCTGTGGGCCGTCGGGCAGGACGGAGTCATCCGCGGCGACTGGTTCGAGTCCGGCCAGTGGCAGGGCTGGTACGCCCTGGAGGGGGCGCAGTTCGATCCGGGAGTCCACATCGCCGCGGTCTCCCGTCAGCCGGGCCGCATGGAGGTCTGGGCCGTTGGACAGGACGGCATGGTCCGCGGCAACTGGTTCGAGGGCGGCGAGTGGCGAGGATGGTACTCCCTGGTCTGGACCCAGTGACGCAGCGGGCAACGTCGGGATCCCGCCCGACACGAGGATGCCCGCGGGATGAAGCGCGCTCCGGAACACGAAGCGGGAAGGTGCCGTCCGGCGCCCTCCCCCGCTCGTCCAGCCCACTCCGTGGAGCTTTACGCCCGCACCAGCTTGCGGTACTTGATCCGGTGCGGCTGTGGGGTAACGATCTTCGACATCGGCGGCAACAAGTACGGCTGTCTGTGACGATGCGCTACGACATGCAGCGGGTCTACATCCGGCACGTGATGACGCACAAGGAGTACGACCGGAGAACGAAGGACGGGACCCTCTGAAATCGGCACTGGCACCAAACTAACAGGCAGGAGGACTTCACAGATGCGCACGGTCATCGACATTCAGACTCCCCACATCCTCCGCACTCCGGAGGAGTGCGCGGCCGCGGGTGTGGAGATCGACCGCCTGCTGGATCTTGACCCGCAGCCGTACAGCGCAGATTTCGATCGGCTGGAGATGCTTTCGCTCCTCGTGGAGGACTACGACTCTCGCAACAACCCGATCGACGACTCCGAGCTTTCCCCACGGGCCGTCGTGGACTTCATGCTCGATCAGAAGGGAATGAACCGCACCGACCTCGCGGAGATCATGGGCGGACGAAGCCGCGTGTCCGACTTCTTCAGCGGCAAGCGCGAGCTGTCGAAGGGCCAGATCGCTGCGCTGCGAACCCTGCTCGGCATCCCTGCCGACCTACTGCTGTAGACCCGGTTCCTGTTCACCGACCCGGAACACGAAGTGGGGGAGGGCGCCGGCCGGCGCCCTCCCCCGCTCTGCATCCGCCCGTAAGCGAGCTTATGCCCGCACCAACTTGCGGTACTGATCCGGTGCGGCTGGTCGGCCTCGGCGCCCAGGCGCTTCTTGCGGCCGGCCTCGTACTCCTGACAGTCGCCCTCGGAGAAGCGGACCTCGCTCGCCCCCCGAACGCCAGGAGGTACCTGGCGATGCGGTCCGGCGCCCCCGGTCGTGCGAGGTTCCCTTCAGAGGCGCTCCGCCGTCCCTGCCGTCCCCTACGGCTCCGCCGCGGCGGCGGTCTCGGCCGCGGCCATGAGCCCGTCGAGCGCCGCGCGGTCGAGCAGCCGCCCGCCGAGCAGCACCGCGCGGATCCGGGCGGTGCTGCGCACGTCCGCGAGAGGATCGGCGTCGAGCAGGACCAGGTCCGCAATCTTCCCGGCCTGCACGGTGCCGAAGTCCGCCGTGCGCCCCAGGAACTCGGCGCCGCTCAGCGTCGCCGCCCGCAGCGCCTCTGCCGGGGTCAGCCCGGCGGCGACCAGCTCGGCCAGCTCGTCGTGCAGGCTGGAGCCCGGGTAGACGAAGCTGTCGCCGGCGTCCGTCCCGGCGAGCACGCGCACCCCGGCGCGGTGCGCGTCGCCGGTGGCCCGCAGCCCCGCCAGGTAGAAGTCCATCCGCGTCCGCCGCCCCTCCGCACTCGAATCCGCGGCGTCGGTGCGGTCCATGTCCGCCTCCCACGCGGCCCACTGCGCCCGCGGCACCCAGCGGCGGCGCAGGTCACGGCGCAGGGCCGCGTCGGCGGCGTGCGCCTCGGTCTTCCGGGTGAGGTGCGTGGGCACGAACCAGGTGCCGTTCCGCACGAACGCGGCGAACACGTCGCCGCAGACCTCCGGGTCGTAGTCGTCCACCATTCGCCGCCGCAGCGCGGTCCCGGAGAGCCCGGGAGTGCCCGCCCTCCAGTACTCCGCCGCGCCGCCCCAGCAGTGGAAGAGGAAGACGCGCGCGTGCTCCACGCTGCGCATGCCTGCATCGGAAAGCTCCAGCGCGCTCACGCCCTGCGGCTCGTGCCCCGCCACGAGGATGCCAAGCTTCCGCGCCTCTTCCACCAGCCCCAGGAACCCTGCGCGGGGGACGCCCCCGAACACCTTGACGAAGTCCACGCCGCGCTCCGCGAAGTGGCGCGCGAGCCGCCGCCCGTCTTCCGCCGTCGCCGCGCCGTAGAAGCCGGGGAGCGAGTCCGGGAGCCCGGCCGGCCCGTTCACGCCCCAGCTCGACAGCGCGAGCAGCCGCGGGCCGAGCAGCTCCCCCGCGTCTACCCGCCGCTGGCGGTCCCGCATCTCCGGCAGGCACACGGGCCCCTGCTCGGGCACCAGGCAGTCCGAGCCCATGTCGCGCACCCCCGTGACCCCGTGCGCCACGAAGAGCGGCATGTCGATGCGCTCCGCGGCGGGAGAGCGCAGGTGCACGTGCATGTCCCAGAGCCCCGGGACCAGGTACCCGCCGCGGCCGTCCACCACCCGCGTCCCCGCGGCGACCCTCACGCTGTCCGACGGGGCGACCCGCGCGATGCGGTCGCCCGCCACAAGGACCGTCCGGTCGGGGAGCAGGGCCCCCCGCTCCACGTCCACGACCGTGACGTGGGTGATGGCGAGGTCGGCGGGTCCAGGAGCAGGCGTGGGGAAGCGGCCCCCGGCCGGAGTGCATCCGGCGAGGAGGAGAAACGGAACGAGGGGCGAGTATCTCACGAGCAGCCTGCGGTGGCGGGACGGAAGCGCCGGAGGAACGACAGCGGCACGACAGGTCGGACACCTCCCGTGCGCGTTGGGTTGGAAACGGAGGGGGGAGGGCGCCGTCCGGCACCCTCCCCCCTCCTACGCCTGGACCCGCCTCACGACGGGATGAGCTCGATCGCGTCGATCTCGAAGCTCCCACGCCCGCCCACCGGCGTGAGCTGGAGCGTGCGGACGTTGCTCAGCGTCAGCCCGTTGTTCGGCACCCCCGCCGGCTGCCAGCCGGCGCGCGGGAAGCCGGTGGTGCTCAGGGGGATGCTGGCGAACCTCCAGTCGGTGAAGTCGTCCAGGATGCGGTGCTCGAACAGCTCGCCGTCCGCGTCCTCGATCTGCACCCGGATAGTGTTTCCCGAGCCGCTCCCCCGGATCCAGAACTCCATGGCCCGGTAGCCGCTCCAGCTGGCGGCCACGTCCCGGCCCACGCCGCCCCAGCCGCTGATGGCATAGCCCACCTTCATCCCGTGGCCCACACCCGCGGGGGTGATCCGCTGCCGCGTGACCGTGTCCGCGGCGCCGCCGTACGGCCACCACTTCTGGGCCAGGTTGTCGCGCTCGAAGTCGTCGACACGCCGGCGCAGCTCGCCGCCCAGCGGATCCTCCATGTTGCCGCTGGCCAGCAGCATGCTCATCAGGCGCAGTTCCGCGGCGTAGTAGGCGGTGTCCTGCTGGGGCGCGCCCGGCCAGGTGCGCAGCGTTCCCAGCTCCACCGTGCGGTTCCACATCGCCGTCCGGTAGGTGGCGTTGGTGGAGGTGAGCGCCGCCGCCGTCAGCGGGCCCACGAACGTGGCTTCGTTCTGGTGGCTCTCGACCACGGTCCCGTTCAGCGCGTACCCGGTCCGGATGTCGCTGGCTCCTCCGACCTGGAAGAACGCGTTCATCCTGTCCAGCCGCCCCTTCGCGCGCGCGTCGCAGCTCCAGGCCGCGTCCCTGGCCAGCCGCCACGGCGCCCGGATCGCGTTCCAGCTGAAACGGTAGCTGCCGCTGGCGACCGAGTCGCCCGTGACCTGAGCCCGGTCGGGGACCAGCCCCGTCATGGAGTTGTCGCTGCCGTTGGCCGCGCTGCGCGCGTCCACGTTGGCGAGGATCTGGTACGACCTGTCGGAGACGTTGTGCCAGAACGGATCCCCCAGGTAGAGCGCGAACGCTTTGTAGTAGGAGGGGTCCAGGTAGCCGGGGTGCACCCGGGTGGAGCTGGAGCCCGACCAGTCGCCCGACTTGAGCACGTAGGTGGCGGGGTCCACCACGTGCTGCTTCATGCTCCCCACCAGCGCCGCGAGGTCGTTCCAGTACCCGCCCCATTTCTTGTCGGCCACGAGGAGCGCGAAGGCCATGTCCTCGTCCCCGTCGGTCGCCGCGTTGACGTCCAGCGCGTTGCCGTTCTGGTCGACCGCCCACTTCATCAGGCCACGTGTGTTGTGGTAGGCCTTGGAGTACTTCCACAGGCCGTCGAACGTCGCCTTGTCGCCCATGTACACGGCCAGCAGCATCCCGTAGCCCTGCCCCTCGGAAAGGGTGGCGTAGGGCGCGGGCTGGGCGCCCGTCCCGATGTCGAACACGAACCCCGGCCCGGTGGTGACGCGGAGCCCGCCCGGCACCTGCACGGCGCCCTGGGTCCAGACGCGGTGCGAGCGCCACTTCTCGTAATCGGCGCGGATCCGGGTGTTGGCGGCCGCCTGGTCCGGTACCAGGCTGGTGCCGCAGAAGTACTCGTACGGCGCCGCGCCCGCCGTGGAGACCGCGAAGCGCGGTCCGGCGCCCGCCAGCTCCGGAGCGCCCGCGCCCGGTCCCGTCGGCTCGTCGTCGCACGCCGCCAGCCCGACGACCGCAAGGGCCACGGCGAGCACCCTGCCGCGCCCCCCTCTGTTCGTCCTCATGCTCCCTCCATGTGTTCGGATTCCCGCCCCGGCCGGGGGAGGCCGACAAGCAACATGCGTTCCCATGGCGACGAAAAACGACAACGTGGACAGAGGGGCCGGCTCCGGACCGCCGACCGATCGCCACGGACTCCGTGGCATGCCGACGCAGAAAGGGGAGGGCGCCGTCCGGCACCCTCCCCCGCTTCGTGCATCCCGACCGCTGCCGACGACTACGCCCGCACCAGCTTCCGGTACTTGATCCGGTGCGGCTGGTCGGCCTCGGCGCCCAGGCGCTTCTTGCGGTCGGCCTCGTACTCCTGGTAGTTGCCCTCGAAGAAGCGGACCTCGCTCTCCCCCTCGAACGCCAGGATGTGGGTGCAGATGCGGTCCAGGAACCACCGGTCGTGCGAGATCACCACCGCGCAGCCGGCGAACTCCAGCAGCGCGTCCTCCAGCGCCCGCAGCGTGTCCACGTCCAGGTCGTTGGAAGGCTCGTCCAGCAGGATCAGGTTGCCGCCCTTCTGGAGCACCTTGGCCATGTGGACGCGGTTGCGCTCGCCGCCCGACAGGTGCTTCACCAGCTTCTGCTGGTCGCTGCCCTTGAAGCCGAACCACGAGCAGTAGGCCCGGGCGTTCACCTCGCCGCGGCCCAGTTTGATGACGTCGGCGCCGCCGGAGATCTCCTGGTACACGGTCTTCTCGCCGTCCAGGGTGTCGCGGCTCTGGTCCACGTACGCCAGCTCCACCGTGGAGCCCACCTTGAGCGCGCCGCCGTCCGGCGTATCCTGGCCGGTGATCATGCGGAACAGCGTGGTCTTGCCCGCGCCGTTGGGGCCCACCACGCCCACGATGCCGCCGCGCGGCAGGCGGAAGGTCAGCCCGTCGATCAGCAGCCGGTCGCCGAAGCCCTTGACCAGGCCGTCGGCCACCACCACCTCGTCGCCCAGGCGCGGCCCGTTGGGGATGACGATCTCGGCGCGGTTCAGCTTCTCGCGCGGGTCCTCGCCCAGCATCTGCTCGTAGGCGCCGATGCGCGCCTTGCTCTTTGCCTGGCGGGCGCGGGGCGCCATGCGCACCCACTCCAGCTCGCGCTCCAGGGTGCGCTGGCGGGAGGACGCCTGCTTCTCCTCCTTGCGCATCCGCTCCTGCTTCTGCTCCAGCCAGGAGGTGTAGTTGCCCTTCCAGGGGATCCCCTCGCCGCGGTCCAGCTCCAGGATCCACTGCGCCACGTTGTCCAGGAAGTAGCGGTCGTGGGTGATGGCGACGATGGTGCCCTTGAACTCGGCCAGGTGGTGCTCCAGCCACGCCACGGACTCGGCGTCCAGGTGGTTGGTGGGCTCGTCCAGCAGGAGCATGTCGGGCTCCTCCAGCAGCACCCGGCAGAGCGCCACGCGGCGCTTCTCGCCGCCCGACAGCTTCTCCACCGGCGCGTCCGGCGGCGGGAGCCGCAGCGCGTCCATGGCGATCTCGATCTTGCGGTCCAGGTCCCACAGGTTGCCGGCGTCGATCTGGTCCTGCACGCGCGCCTGCTCGTCGATCAGGGCCGTCATCTCGTCGTCCGACATCGGCTCGGCGAACTTCATGTTGATCTCGTCGAAGCGCCTGAGCAGGTCGCGCTGGCTCTTGACCGCCTCCTCGACGTTGCCGCGCACGTCCAGCGCGGGGTCCAGCTCCGGCTCCTGCGACAGGTAGCCGATGCGGGTCCCCTCGGCGGGCCACGCCTCGCCGTTGAAGTCCTTGTCGACGCCCGCCATGATGCGCAGCAGCGACGACTTGCCGGAGCCGTTGGGGCCCACGACGCCGATCTTGGCGCCCGGGTAGAACGAGAGCCAGATCCCCTTGAGGATCTCGCGGTTGGGGGGGACCACCTTGCGGAGGTCCTTCATCACGTAGATGAATTCCGGTCCGGCCATGTCGTTGAGCCTCGCGGGATTGCGCCGGGCGCGGTCGCCCTGGCGGTTGCGTTTGCACGATCGTCGGCGGCAGCCTGCCGCCCGAGACGCAACAACATATCAGCCCGCGGGTTCCGCCGGGAGGTGCGGGTCGAGTGACGCGGTCGCCAGCTGACCTACGCCACCCGGGCCGAACTGGCAAGGCGAGCGAGTCCCGCGGGAAGCTATATTCCGGGAACCCTCCTGTCTCCATCTGGGGAGAGCCATGACCGACCCGTTGAGCCGCATCACGATCAACCCCGCCCAGTGTGGGGGGAGGCCCTGCATCCGGGGCATGCGCATTCGGGTGACGGACGTACTGGATCTGCTGGCTGCAGGCCGGACCTCCCAGCAGGTACTCGACGAGCTTTCGGACCTCAATCCCGAGGACATCACCGCGGCTCTACAGTTCGCCTCTCGCCGGGTGGACGGTCCGTCCTGACGAGTCGTTACGCATCCAGGTGCCGCCGGGCTGGCAGTCCGTTTGCGGGCAGCCGCTATACGGATCCGCCCCATCATCACCTCTCGCCGCAAGAGCGCACGCATGACACGCATCCGTACCTTCGCGCTGCTCGCCTTCGCCGCCGTCCTGGCCGCCTGCTCGCAGCCCGGGCCGACCTCCGTCGCCGCGCCGGACGAAGCGACCTACGCCGAGACGGAGACCTGCCGCGGGGGCTGGATCACCTCCTCGGGGCGCTGGGTGTGCCCGGGCGATCCGGAGGAAGAGACGGGCGAGCAGTAGCTCCGCCCTCCAGACGAGGCGTCCGCCTGCTGCGGAACCGCACCACCTGTGACCCGCCGGCGACGATGGAACGCCGCCGCTGCCCGCGAAGATGCTCGCGGCGCAACGGCGGCTATGTCGGTAAACGGGGGCATGGAGAATGCTGCGCCGCGCGGTGCTGTACTCCCTGCCTACCCGGCCGCGGGTCCTCGCGGTCGCCTCCCTCCCGGAGGAGGTTCGTATGCGTCTGCTCTCCGTTTCCACCGCGCTCCTGCTGTCCGCACTCGTCGCCGGCTGCGCCCCGGAGATCCCGACCGAGGCGTCGCCGCTGGAGATCCCCGTGGTCTTCAGCCGGAGCGCGTCCACCAACTTCGGCGCGAACCTGTCCGGCGACGAGGAGGTCCCCCCCAACGACAGCAAGGGCCGCGGGCACGCGCAGTTCTGGCTGAGCAAGGACGGCACCTCGCTCCAGTACAAGCTGATCGTCGCCAACATCGAGAACGTCACGCAGGCCCACATCCACATCGCTCCCGAGGGCGTGAACGGGCCGGTGGTCACCTTCCTGTTCGGGTTCGTGGCCGGCGGCGTGACCCAGAACGGCGTGCTGGCCGAGGGGACGATCACGCAGGCCAACCTGATCGCCCGCCCGGCCATCGGCTTCACCGCGACCATGGCGTCCCTGCTCGCCGCCATGCGCAGCGGCAACGCCTACGTCAACGTGCACACGGTACAGCTCCCCGCCGGCGAGATCCGCGGCCAGGTCCACGAGCACGGCCCGACGAAGTAGCCGCCGACGGGTCGGCACGACGGGCGAGAGAGAGGGGGTCCGGCCGCGGCGGCCGGCCCCCCTCCCGTTCAGGGCCGTTCGTTGGCGAAGGACCGGATTCCCGCCTACGCTCTCGCGGCGGAGGCGGCCTCGGCCTCCGTGCTCACCGGGCGGTTGGCGAACGTCGGGCGGATCCCCTCCAGCTCGCCCCGGTGGTAGCGGACCACCGCGTCCGGGTCCTTGAGCAGGTGGCCGGTGAGGACGGCGCACACCCGCTCGTCCGGGCGGATGACGCCGGCGGCCGTCAGCCTGCGGATCCCCGCCACCGAGGCGCACGACGCCGGCTCCGCGCCGATCCCGGCCGCGTCCACGTGCGCCTTGGCGTCCATGATCTCCTGGTCGGTGACCCGCTCCACCGCGCCGCCGGTGGCCAGGATCCCGCGCAGGCTCTTGCGCCACGACACCGGGCTGCCGATGCGGATCGCCGTCGCCAGGGTCTCGGGGCGCTCCGCGGGCACCAGCTCGGCGCCCGTGCGCCAGGCGTCGTACAGGGGGCTGGCGCCCTCCGCCTGCACCACGGCGATGCGCGGCAGCCGGCCGATCACGCCCAGGGCGTGCAGCTCCCGCATCCCCTTCCAGAGCGCGGAGCTGTTCCCCAGGTTGCCGCCGGGGAGGACGATCCAGTCCGGCACCTCCCACTCCAGGTCCTGGAGCAGCTCGAAGCCGATCGCCTTCTGCCCCTCGATGCGGAACGGGTTCACCGAGTTGAGCAGGTAGATCCCCCGGTCGGCGCAGACGGCCTCCACCCGGCGCATGGCGTCGTCGAAGCTCCCGGACACCTGCACCACGCGGGCGCCGTAGGCCACCGCCTGCGCCAGCTTGCTGTACGAGATCTTCCCCTCGGGGATGTAGACCAGCGCCTCCATCCCCGCCGCGGCGGCGTACGCGGCCATGGACGCCGAGGTGTTGCCGGTGGAGGCGCACGCCACCCGCGTCATCCCCAGCCGCCGCGCGATGCTCACCCCCGCCGTCATCCCCCGGTCCTTGAAGGAGCCGGTGGGGTTCTCCCCCTCGTGCTTGAGCCGCAGCGCGTCCAGCCCGGCGTAGGCGGCCACGCGGGGCGCGTCGTACAGCGGCGTGCCGCCCTCCTGCCGCGTGGCGACGAACTCCCGCTCCAGCGGCAGCACCAGTTCGCGGAAGCGCCACACCCCGGAGCGGTCCAGCGGGTCGCGCGACCCCAGCCGCCGCTCCCACAGCTCGCGCAGCTCCGCGCCGCGCAGGGCGGGCGGCCGGTGCTCCACGTCCAGCGTGCCGCCGCAGACGCAGCGGTGGCGCGGCTCCAGGCCGGGGAAGTCCGCCCCGCACTCCACGCAGCGCAGCGTCCAGGGCACCTCGCGGCTCGCGGCCCCGCTCATACGCGCCTCGCTCCCGGACAGTCCGCCGGGGAGATCAGGTAGGTGGACTCCAGCCCGCCCGCGTCCCGGAACGCCGCCGTCATCGCCCGGGCGATCGCCTCGGCGCGGCGGGGGGAGTGGGAGAGCGCGAACACCGAGGGGCCGGAGCCGCTGATGGAGCTCCCCACCGCCCCGGCGGCCATCGCCGCGGCCATCACCGCCTCGCACCCGGGGATCAGCCGGGCGCGCACCGGGGTGACCGTCCGGTCGGTCGCGCCCAGCCCGAACAGGGCGGCGTCGCCCGCGTAGCAGGCGGCCACCAGCGTGGCGATGCCGGCGGTGTTGCGCACCATCTCCCCCAGCGGGACCTCGCGGGGGAGCGCCTCGCGCGCCAGGCGGGTGGAAAGCTCGAACGCCGGAGTGACCACCACCACCATCATCCCCTCGGGGACGGGGAGCCGGACCAGCTCCGCCGGGCTCGCCGAGCGGACCAGCACCAGCCCGCCCAGCAGCGCCGGGGCCACGTTGTCGGCGTGGCGGCCGGCCACCGCGCCCTCGGCCTCCACGCAGGGGCCCACCAGCTCCGCCTTGCGCAGCGGCGAGCCCACCAGGAGGTTGACCGCGAGCGCGGCGGCCGCGGCGCTCGCGGCCGAGCTCCCCAGCCCGGTCCCCACCGGCATCCCCTTGTGCACCTCCAGCTCCACCCCCACGTCGATCCCCGCCCGGCGCAGCGTGGCCGCCGCGGCGATCCCGGCGGTGTTCCGGGCGGCCTCGCGGGGAAGCGCGCCGCCGTCGCCCTCGATGCGGGCGATCCTCACCCCCACGCCCGGCACGCGGCGGGCCACCACCGTGTCGCCCGGGGCGCGCACCGCCAGCCCCAGCACGTCGAAGCCGGAGCCCAGGTTGGACACCGTGGCCGGCGCGAACACCCGGACCTCCTCCCGGTAGGGTCCCCTCATGACGGCCTCCGTTCCGCGGCGATGCGCATGATGTCCGCCAGCACTCCCATGGCCGTCACCTCCACCCCGGCCCCCGGCCCGGTCACCACCAGCGGGCGCGCGGCGTAGCGCTCGGAGCGGAACAGGATCAGGTTGTCGGTGCCCCGCAGCGCGCCCGGCGGCGAGTCGGCGGGGACCGCGGCGAGCCCCACCTCCAGCGAGTCCGGCGCCACGCGGGCCAGGTAGCGCAGCACCCGCCCCTCGCGGCGGGCGGCGTCCACCCGCTCCTGCATGGGGGCGTCCAGGTCGCGCAGCCGCGCCAGCAGGGCGTCCGGCTCCATCCCCGCCAGCCCCGGGTCCACCAGCCCCGCCAGGCGCAGGGGGACGTCCGCCCTCACCAGCCCGGAGAGCCGCCCCAGGATGGTCGCCTTGCGGGCCACGTCCACCCCGGACAGGTCCACCACCGGGTCGGGCTCGGTGAAGCCGCGCCGCATGGCCTGCTCCACCGCTTCCGAGAGGAGCGCCCCCTCCTCCAGCAGCGTCATCACGAAGCCCAGCGTCCCGGAGAGCGCCCCCTCCACCTCCAGCAGCCGGTCGCCGGTGGCGAGCAGCATCTCCAGCGTGTCCATCACCGGCAGGCCGGCGCCCACCGTGGCCTCGGCGCGCAGGATGCGGCCCCGCTCCTCGGCCTCGCCCAGCAGCGACAGGTAGCCTTCCAGCGGCCCGGCCAGCGGCGTCTTGTTGGCGGTGACCACGTCGCACCCCTGGCGCAGCGCCTCGCGGAAGATCTCCGCCGAGTCCGGGTACGCCGAGGTGTCCACCAGCACCGGGCGGGCCAGCCGGTAGCGCAGCGCGTCGCGCACCATCACCGCGGCGTGCCCGGGGGCGCCGCCCAGCGAGGCGAGCGTGCGCCCGGCGGCCTTCGCCTCCACGGCGGCGCCCAGGCGCTCCGGGGCGATGCCGGCCGGGTCCAGCAGGTAGCCGCTGCGGTCGGCCACGGCAACCACCCGCGCCCGCAGCCCGAAGCGGCGGAACAGGTGGGCGCTCCTCTCCAGCAGCAGCCCCACCAGCGCCCGGCCCACGCTGCCGGGGCCCATCAGCAGCAGGTCGATGCGCTCGCCGCCGTCCTCGCCGGTGTCCAGCCGGTGCAGGCCGAAGGCGTCGTGCAGCGCGCGGATCGCCTCCGGCGCGGCCCGCTCGTCCACCGCGAAGGAGATGTTCAGCTCGGAGGCGCCCTGGGCGATGGCGTGCACGCTGATCCTGCGCCGCGCCAGCGCGCCGAACACCCGCGCCGCGACGCCGGGGGTGTCCGCCATCCCCAGCCCCACCGCGGCCACCACGCCCACCCCCGGCCGGACGGCGACCTCGTCCACCTCGCCGTGGGTGATGTCGGACCTGAACTCGCGCTTCAGCGCCAGCTCCGCCTCGATGGCGTGGTGCTCGGGGACGACGATGGTGATGGACGCCTCGGAGCTGGACTGCGAGATCATGGTGACGCTGATCCCCCGCCGCGCCAGCGCCCCGAAGACCCGCGCCGCCACGCCGGGGACGCCGGCCATCCCCTTGCCCTCCACCGTGACCAGCGCCTGCCCCGCGGCCGCGCTGATCGCCTTGACCGGGTGGGAGCCGGGGGTGAAGCGGCCGTCCACCACGGTTCCCGGACCCGCCGTGAAGGTGTCGCGGATGCGGACGGGGATGCCGTGCGACGCCACCGGGAGGATGGTGCGCGGGTGCAGCACCCGGGCCCCGTAGAACGACAGCTCGGTGGCCTCGCGGAAGTTGAGCTGCGGGATGCTCTGCGCCCCGGGGACGACGCGCGGGTCGGCGGTGAGCACGCCGTCCACGTCGGTCCAGATGGTCACCTCGTCGGCGCCCAGCGCGGCGGCCAGCACGGTGGCCGTCAGGTCGGAGCCGCCGCGGCCCAGCGTGGTGGTGGAGCCGTCCGGCGCGCACCCCACGAAGCCGGTGACCACCGGCATCTCGCCGCGCTCCAGCCGCCCGGCCAGCGCCGAGCGCACCACGGCGTCGGTGACGCCGGGGAGCACCCCGGCCTCGCCGAAGGCGGCGTCGGTCTCCAGGAACTCGTCGGCGTCCAGCGCCACGGCGCGCGCCCCGCGGCGGCGCAGCGCCGCGGCGAACAGCCGCACCGCCAGCTTCTCGCCCACGGCCAGGATGCGGTCGCGGGTGCGCGGCGTCAGCTCGCCCAGGGCGCCCACGGAGCGCAGCCACCCGGCCAGCGCGGCGCAGAGCGCCCTCACCTCCTCCAGGGTCTCGCCGCCGTCGCCGCCGGCCAGCTCGGCCAGCACGTGCTCGTGGCGCAGCCGCAGCTCCTCCGCGACGGCGAGAGCGCGCTCCGGCTCGCCCCGGCGCGCCGCGGCCGCGGCCTCCGCCAGCGCGCTGGTGACCCCCGCCAGCGCCGACGAGACCACCACCACCCGAGCCCCGGCGGCGGCCCGCAGCGCCCGCTCCGCGGCGCTCTCCAGCCGCCCGGCGTCGGCGACGCTGGTCCCCCCGAACTTGTGCACCTCCGTCCTGCCGGGCGGGCGTGCGCCGCCCGCGTCTTCGCCCGGGTCCTCCGTGCCGCTCATCCCCTGCCTCCGCTCGACGGTGCGAAAATGGATCGGCCCGCTCCCGTCGGGAGCGCGCGGGACTGCGTCATTGCGATATGTGGCTGGATATGTATGGCGCATCGGACGCGCCAGGGAGTGCCACCAATCGATAGCGGGCGCGGCCTGCCGTGTCAAGCGACGCGCCCCCTGGCCCCCTACGCTCCGGCGAGGGAGGCCAGGGTGAACACCACGTGCCCGGCCATGTGGGCGAGCATGGCCGCCTCCAGGCTGCGGCGCCAGAAAAGCCAGCCGAACGCCACGCCGGCAAGCGCGTTGAGCGCCACGGTGCGCGCGACCACCGCCGCCGTGAGCGGCGCCACCGCCGACACCGCGCCCAGGTGCCCCGCCCCGAAGAGCAGCGCCGCCAGGGTCGTCGCGGCCCACATCACCGGGGCCCCCGGCTCGCCGTGCCCGCGCCGGAACAGCTTCCACCCCGCCCAGGCGAGCAGCGACAGGATTCCCCAGCGCAGCATCAGCTCCTCGGTGATGCCGCCGTACAGCATCCCCGCCAGCGTCACCGCGACGCCCCGCTCCCCCGTGATCGCGAGCGCCTCTCCGGCCGCCCCCATCCACGGCCGGAACACCCACGCGTCCAGCGCCAGCACCGCCGCGCTGGCCGCCCCGCCGAGCGCCAGGGCGAGCGGCGCCTGGCGGGGCACGGCGCGCAGGCCGGGCGCCTCGCCCGCCGCGCTCTCCGCCAGGTGCGAGCGCAGCCCCAGCGGCGGCGCCAGGGCGAGCCCCAGCGCCACGGCGCCGGCCATGAGCAGCGTCGGCTGGATCAGCGAGAGCGCCACCAGCACCGGCATCGGCGGCAGCGCGGCCCGCGCTTCCGGCGGGATGGGCGCGGACCGCAGCATGTCCGGCAGCGTGGAGGCCAGCGACAGGATCCCCAGGAACCCCGCCGCGAACAGGACGGCGAAGCGCCGCCCGAACCGGGCCTGCCCCGCCGCGGCGCTCACCGCAGCCTCGCCGCCAGCCAGTCGGCGAGGGCGCCCAGGACCTCGGGCACCACCTGCTTGCTGGGCAGTGCGGCGTACCCGGCGACGCTGCCGTCCGGGTCGCGCAGGAGGAGGTGGTCGACGCCGGGGAAGAGGCGCACCGTCACGTCGCGGTTGCCGCCGGCGCGGATCGCGGCCGCCAGCGCGGGCGCCTCGGCGGCGGGGACCTGGCGGTCCGTCTCGCCCTGGAGCACCAGCACCGGCATGCGCAGCCGCCGGGCGAAGGGGAGCGGGTCGTGCGCCAGGAGCGAGCCGAACCAGCGGCTGGCCGCGGCCAGCGAGTCGTTCTGCGCGGCGGCCATGACCAGGAGCGAGTCCCGGTGCGGGGCCAGCGAGCTGTCCGACTCGATGGCGAAGCGGGCCTGGTAGTCCACCAGCGCGCGCCCGGTGCGCGCCGGTGCCGCGACCAGCACGAGCGCCCGCAGCGCCGGGTCCTCCGCCGCCACCATCGGGCCCACGTAGCCGCCCTCGCTGTGGCCCACGATCCCCACGCGCCGCGGGTCCACCTCCGGGCGCGCGCGGAGCCAGGCCAGCGCCGCGCGGGCGTCGGCCGCGAACTCCGGCAGCGTGGTGGCGCCGGCGCTCCCGCCGGACCCGCCCACGCCGCGGTCGTCCAGGCGCAGCACGGCGATGCCGCGCCGGGAGAGCGTGTCCGCGATCTGCCGGAAGGGGCGCCACCCGGGGAGCGCCGGGCTGGACTGGTCGCGGTCCTGCGGGCCCGAGCCGGTGAGCAGCAGCACCGCCGGCACCCTGCCGGACGCCCCGGCCGGCAGCGTCAGCGTCCCCGCCAGCGTGATCCCGGACGGCGTGCGCACCACGACCTCCTCGGCGCGGTAGGGCGCCCCGGCCGGCGCGGAGTAGTCCGTCTTCGGCGCGGCGCACTCGGTGGGCCGCCCCGCGCGCTCCATGGTGATCCCCTGCGAGGGGACGCACCCGCCCAGCAGCCGCCCCGCGGCGTCCGCCGAGAAGCGCAGCAGCACCGGCCCCACGGCCACGGTCGCCGAGTCGGCGGAGGGGAAGCTCACCGTGGCGGTGAAGGTGTTGCCGCCCGCCAGGTTGAGCAGGGGGATGCGCGCCTCGCCCCCGCCCAGCGCGCGCGCCCGGCGGACGGCCTGCTCCAGCAGCGCCACCGACAGGTTGACGTAGGGGAGCGCCCCCCGCCCCGGCGCGAAGCGCTGCAGGGGCGCAGCCGCGGCCCCGCGGACCTCCACCAGCGCGCTGTCGCCGCGGAACGCGACGCTGCCGCTCGCCAGCGGCTCGGCCTCGCCGGCGCGCCCGGGGAGCGCCGCGAAGCCCATGCGCGGCACCGTCCCGTCCGGCGCCAGCTCCGCGTCCGTCCGCTGCCGCACCACCGGCATGCGCATGGCCAGTTCCGCCTGGAGGCGCTGCGCGGTGCGCGTGTACGTCTCCGTGGCGATGGTGTCGCCGCCGCGCCGCACGATCCACTCGCCGCGGTCGGGGTTCTGCGCGGCCGCGGGCGCGGCCAGCGCGAGCAGGAAGGCCGCGGCGGCCGCGGCAGGATGGACGGTCATGCGATTACCCGGGAAGATGAAGTTCGAAAGTGCGGGAGTGCGAAAGTGACGGCAGTACGGAGTACGCCGGATGGCCTGCCGGGTCGTAGCCGTTGCAGTTCCGCGGTACCCAAAAGATCCGTTGCGGAGGGAGACAGGCCGGCAGTTTGGCCTGGCTCCCTCCGGCGAAGGGAAACCCGCCGGCAGTTTGGCGGGGTTCCCGGAGCCCGCGCAGGAGACCGGACGGCAGTATCGTCCGGGCTCCGGAGCGGCCCGCGAGACCGTCCGGAGACGGACCAGAATCGACTCAACGGCGCTCTTCGCGGCGCCAGCGGAGAAACGAGTACACCAGCGGCACCCCCGCCGCCAGCAGCAGCGCCGCCATGCCGACGAACGGCCGCGCATGGACCGGCAGGAACATCGCCCCCGCCGTCAGCAGCCCGGCCGCCACGAACGCCCACCCCGCCAGCCGGTGCGTGTCCCGCCAGACCGCGTCGCTCGCCAGCGTCCAGGGCGTCCGCACGCCCACGAACCAGTTGGGCCTCACCCGCGGCAGGTAGTTGCCCAGCGCCACGAACAGGAGCCCCAGCAGCGGCCACATCGCCTCGCCCATGTCCAGCGGCCACCCCAGCGCGATCCCCAGCGTCAGCACCTCCAGCACCGCCATGAACCCCACCAGGATCTCCGCCAGCAGCCGCCGCGTGGCCGTGGACCGCTCCACCTGGTCGCGCCGCGGGTCGATGCGCGCCTGGAACCTCGTCAGCAGCCACACGCCGGTGGCGACGGCCGGCGCCAGGAAGGCGGCGGGGAAGCGAGCGCCGGTCCCGTCCACCTCGCCGGCGAGGTTCCAGTGCGTGGGGATCTCCGGCGGCAGGCGATGGAACACCGCCAGCGCGAAGGTCCACATCCCGGCGAGCACCAGCGGCGCGAACGGCCTGCGCATCATCGTCGTTCCTCCTCCCCGGTTCCGAAAAGGTCCAGCATCCCCTGCACGAAGTCCTGGAGCACGGTGGTGTTGAGCGAGTACACCAGGCTCTTCCCCCGCCGCTCCACCGACACCAGCTCCGCCTCCCGTAGCGTCGCCAGGTGGTGGGACACGGAGGCCGCCGTCATGGGGAAGCGCGCGGCGATCTCCCCAGCCGCCAGGTCGCCCCCGCGCAGCGCCCGCAGGATCTCCCGGCGGGTGGGGTCGGCGAGGGCGCGCATGGTCCGGTCGAGCATTGCGGCGGGGGTGCGGAGCAACATTTAGACATCCGCCTAAATGTTCCTGTCGGGACCGTCCGCGTCAAGGCCCCACGCGCTGTCGGGAGGGGACGGGGCGCGACCCTCCCGTTTCCGCGCCGTGGCGCGTTTCTGGCAAATTTGTCCCGCGGAGGGATCGATCCGGGGGACCAGCGGCGGCGTGTCCGCGCCGGTTGTTCCCCCGCGCCGTCCCTCGCCCGGCCCGGCGCGCCCGCGCGGCGCCCCGCGGCCGACGACCAACACTCCCCGCACCCGGGGCCTGCCGATGCTGAAGACCCTTGCCCTCCGCTTCGGACCGAGCGGAAGCGTGCTCCCGCTGGAGTTCGCGCCGGGCCCCATGACCGTGTTCGTGGGCCCCAACAACTCCGGCAAGAGCCTGGCGCTGCGCGAGGTGGAGGAGTTCCTGGAGACGGGCGGCACCGGGGACCGGAGGATCGTGGGGCACATGCAGATGCACTTTCCCGGGCCCGAGGACGCGGCGCGGATGGTGGAGGCCCGGCGCGTGGCGGGCGAGGCGGTGCCGGAGGGGTGGGCGCGGGTGTCGCGCCTCAAGCCGGTGGGCGAATTCGTCCGGAAGCGCGCGACCGACACCGAGGACCTCCCCACCGACCGGCTGGTGGAGCTGCGCGAGGTGCTGCGCGTGCTGGGGAGCGACCGGGCGCCCACCGAGGAGGAGGTGGCCCGGCTGTGCCGCGACTTCTTCACGCTGTTCACCATCCGGCTGGACGGGCGCACGCGGCTGGCGCTCACCTACCCGCGCCCCATGGGCGACCTGCAGCTGCACCCCGGCAACCACCTGGCCGCCCTTTTCCGCGACGACGAGGCGCGGGCGCGCATCCGCGAGATCACCGCGGACGCCTTCGGGCTGCACTTCGTGCTGGACCCCACCGGGGGGACGCACCTGCGCATCCGCATGTCCGCGCGCGCCCCGGACGACGACCTGGAGGAGCAGGCGCTGGACGAGCGGGCGCGCGCCTTCCACGCCGCCGCCGCGGACATCGAGGAGATGAGCGACGGCGTCAAGGCGTTCACCGGCCTCAGCGCGGCGGTGCTCAGCGCCGACTACCGCATCATGCTGGTGGACGAGCCGGAGGCGTTCCTTCACCCCCCGCTCACCCGCAAGCTGGGGAAGCGATTGACCCAGCTCGCCGCCGAGCGCGACGCGCGGGTGCTGGCCGCCACGCACAGCCCGGAGTTCCTGATGGGGTGCGTGCAGTCGGGCAAGCGCGTCAACATCGTGCGGCTCACCTACAAGGGCGGGGTCCCCACCGCCACGCTGCTCCCGGCGGACAAGCTGCAGACCATGATGCGCGACCCGCTGCTCCGCTCCACCGGCGTGCTGGGGGCGCTGTTCCACGAGGGGGCGATCGTGTGCGAGTCGGACGCGGACCGCGTCTTCTACCAGGAGGTCAACGAGCGGCTGCTGGCCGAGGGGCGCGGCGGGGCCGACGGCTGCGTGTTCCTGAACGCCCAGAACAAGCAGACCATCCGCCGCATCCTCCGCCCGCTGCGGGAGATGGGGATCCCCGCCGCCGCGGTGGTGGACCTGGACATCTTCAAGGGCAGGGACGACTTCCGCGACCTGCTCCGCTCGGCGTTCGTGCCGGAGGTGTTCGCGGAGCACTGGGAGCGGGCCCGCGCCCACCTCCAGCAGAAGCTGCGCGGCGAGGACTACAAGGACGGCGGCATCCGCAACCTGCCGCGCCAGCACCGCGCCGAGGCGGAGCACCTGCTGGACAGCCTGGGCACGTACGGGGTGTTCGTGGTCCCCACCGGCGAGCTGGAGTGCTGGCTCAGGCACCTGGAGGTGGGCGGACACGGCCCCGAGTGGCTGACGCAGGTGTTCGAGCGCATGGGCACCGACTCGTCGCAGCCGAGCTACCTGCGCCCCGGCGACGGCGACGTGTGGCGCTTCATGCAGCGGCTTGCCGCGTGGGTGGGCGACCCGCTGCGCCGCGGCATGGCCGACGACGCCATCCCGCTGGACCACCTCCTCCCCCCGCCGCCGGAAGAGCCGGAGGAGGCGGAGGAGGCGGAGGAGCCCCAGCGGGCTCCCGTGGTGGTGAAGCTGACGCTGGAGCCGGCCGGGGAGCTCCCCCAGTCGGCGGCGTGAGCGCGGGCGCCGACGGCGGCGGGGTGCACGTCCTCCACACGCCCCGCCTGCTCCTGCGTCCGGCCGGTCCCGGCGACGTCCCCGCCCTCGCCCGCTTCGTCGCGGACAACCGGGAGCACCTGGCGCCCTTCTTCCCCGGAGCGGGGCCGGCAGTGCTCGACGCCGCGTTCTGGGAGGCGCGGGTGGAGGAGAACCGCCGGGAAGCGGAGCGCGGCGAGGCGGTGCGCCTGCTGGTGCTGGCGCGGGACGCCCCGGGGGCGGTGCTGGGGATGGTGGACCTCACCGCGATCGTCCGCGGGCTCACGCACTCCTGCTCGCTGGGCTACGGCGTGGCCGCGGAGGCGCAGGGACGGGGGATCGCCGCGGAGGCCGTGGGCGCGGCCGTGGAGCACGCCTTCGGCCCGCTGGGGCTGCACCGCGTGGCGGCGACCTACGCGGCCCACAACCACCGCAGCGGGGCGCTGCTGAAGCGGCTGGGCTTCACCGTGGAGGGCTACGCCCGCGACTACCTATACGTGGACGGCAGGTGGGAGGACCACGTCCTCGCCGCCCGCCTGAACCCGGCGTGGAGGCCCTGGCGGGAGCAGCGATAAAGCCTTTCTGGCTTGGATCTTGCGGCCGATTTTCGGGCGTGGTGCCGTTCGGCGAGGAGCGGAAATGCACTCCCATCGTACCCGGAGCCGGAAGCGCAGGGGGTACGAGGACCGGCCGCCCGTGGAGAGTGGGAGGCGCGCCGGTGGGAGGCCCGGCGTCCGCTGCCGGGGCACCCGTGGGGCGCTGCGGCGTGGTCCGGAAGACACGCGGGGAGAGAAGCTCAGGCGAAGTGACGAGGTCTCCCGCGGCGGCGTGCCGGGAATCGGTTTCGTCCGCCCTGCACCGCCGCCTGCCGGTTCGAGCCCGGCCGGCGTTCCCTGGGACCGGCCGCCCCGCGGGCGGCCGGTCCTTTTTTTCTGCCGGGCCCGGGAACAGACCCCGCGCGGCGCGGTCCGTGCTCCCGCGGACGCCAGCGCAAAGCCCGCGTGAGGGATGCGAGCGCGAAGCGGCGAGACCCGCGGCAGTTTGCGGGGCTCGCCTCCGTTACGCACGGTAGTTTGATACTGTCGGCGAACTCAGGCGGCTTGAGGCACGAGCGCCGCGAATCGCGTGACTCGCGTCGAGGCACGTGTACGCCCGTCCAGCCAGGATACTGCGCGCGCGAGATTCATCCCGGTTGCGATACAGAC
>DASVQR010000022.1:0-35578 GCA_036389055.1 Longimicrobiaceae bacterium
CGAGTTCGGCTCCCCCGGAGCAGCATCCCCCGGCCGACCACCTAAACTGGAGTCCAGTCGGAGCACACCGTCGTTCTCCCCCTCTCCCCTTGTGGGAGAGGGGGTCGGGGGGTGAGGGGTAGATCAGGCGCGGGCGAGCACCGCGAGGATGCGCTCCGCGGCGCGGCCGTCCCAAAGGTCGGGGACGCGGCCCGTGCGGCCCGGCGCTTCCGCGGCGGCTCGCAGGATGTTGTCGCGCGTGCGGACCGGGACGAGGATGCTGGTTCCCTCGCGAACGGTGACGGGGCGCTCCGTGCTGGACCGGAGGGTGACGCAGGGAACGCCCAGCATGGTGGTCTCCTCCTGCATCCCGCCCGAGTCGGTGACCACCAGCCGGGCGCGCTCCATCAGCGCGAGCATCGCGTGGTATCCCAGCGGCTCCACCACCCGCACGGCGCCCAGCCCCGGGAGGAGCCCGGAGCGCTCGGCGCTGCCGCGGGTGCGGGGGTGCATGGGAAACACCACGGGCATCTCCTCCGCCAGCGCCGCGAGCGCCGCGAAGATCTCGCCCAGCTGGGCGGGGTCGTCCACGTTGGACGGGCGGTGGACGGTGGCCACCGCGTAGGCGCCCCCGGGGAGCGGCGGGCCGTCCAGGCGGCACCGCTCCCGGGCGCGGGGGAGCTGCCTGCGGAGCGAGTCCACCATCACGTTGCCCACGCGGTGGATGCGCTCCGCGGCGATCCCCTCGCGCAGGAGGTTGTCGTCCGCGTCGCCGCCCGGGGTGAAGAGGAGGTCCGCGAGGTGGTCCACCAGCACGCGGTTGATCTCCTCCGGCATGGAGCGGTCGAAGCTCCGCAGCCCCGCCTCCACGTGCGCCACCGCCACCCCCGCCTTGGCGGCGACCAGCGCGCACGCCAGCGTGGAGTTCACGTCGCCCACCACCACCACCACGTCCGGCCGCCAGCCGAGCACCACCGGCTCGAAGGCGCACATCACCGACGCCGTCTGCCGCGCGTGCGACCCGGAGCCCACCTCCAGGTTCACGTCCGGCGCGCGCAGTTCCAGGTCGCGGAACAGGGCCCCGCTCAGGGCGTCGTCGTAGTGCTGCCCGGTGTGCACCAGCAGCGTCTCCACCCCGGGGTGTGCGCGCGACGCTTCCAGCAGCGGCGCCGCCTTGACGAAGTTGGGGCGCGCGCCCACCGCGTACAGGATGCGGCGCCCCATCAGCGGCGCCCCCGCGGCCTCAGGGCGTCCACTCCAGCCCGAGCCGCGCGTTGAAGTTGAGCTCGTCGCGGCCCGGCTCCAGGTAGCGGTTCCGCTCCAGCGCACCCGTCACCCCGGCACGGACGCTCACGGCCCCCGCGGCGAAGAGCGACTCCGCGCCCAGCGCGTCCGCCACCCACGCGTCCCCCTGCGGATGGGTCTGGTCCGGCGCGCCCCGCCGCTCGCGCGTCCACGACGCGGTCCAGCGCCCCCCCGGATGGTACAGGTCCACGGCGACGATGGCGCCCGCCCCGCCGTAGACCGCGCGCCCTCCCAGCAGCTGGCCGCGCTGGGTGTGTCCCTGCACGGTCCCGGTGTGGATCAGCTTGGGGGCCTGCGAGCGCACCGGGGTCAGGTGGCCCGGGCCGGCGCTCATGGCCTCGGCGCGGAGGGTGACCATCCGCGCCGGCGAGGGGCGCCACGCCCGCCGCACTCCCACCATGTAGGCCGAGCCGTGGTCCGGCTCCAGGAGCAGGTCGCGCGCGTCGTAGTTGTGGTCCTCGCGGAAGTACTCGCCGTACACCTCGGCGCCGGAGCGCGAGGCCACCCAGCGAAAGAAGAAGTTGGCCAGCTGGTTCCGCCGGTCGTCCGCGGGGTTCAGCTCCGGGTCCAGGGGGAGGCTCCGCTTCAGCAGCCCCTGGAACGGGGTGCGGAAGTCGTCCGCCGCGAGGCCGTCCTCCGGCCACGGCGTGTGGAAGAAGCGCCCGCCGCCCAGCTCCAGCCCCGGCACTCCGCGCGGCTGGAGGACGCCCACCACCCCCGACATGAAGCGGCGCCGCGCGGCTCCGCCGCGCACGGCCGAGTACGCCGACTGCTCCAGGCGGCCGTACACGACCCGCCCGTGGAGCCGGGCCACCCACAGGTCCACGGGGCGCGCCGTCCCCGCGAAGGCGTGCAGGAATCCCGGGCCCGCGGCCCCCAGCAGGATGGGGTACTCGCTCCCGGGCCCCCACACCTGCACGGCGGTGGAGACGCCCAGCGCCACCGGTCCCGCGTCCACGCGCAGGTAGCTCTCGCCGGGGTCGATCCGGCCGTACCGGCCCTCCCCGAAGCGCTGGGGGAGGTCGATGTAGTCGGGGCGGAGCCCGTCGGCGAAGGCCAGCTCCCCCTCCTTGCCGTTCCCCCGCAGGTCGAACGCCCGGTTCTCGGCCACGAACGCCACCGGCTCCAGGGCCAGCGACAGGGCGCCCGCGCGCACCGCCACCCCGCCCTGCACCGACGCCGTCACCCCGCGCCCCGCCCACACCGCCCCGTCGTTGGTCGCGAACGGAAAGGCGGAGTTGTACCACGCCCGGGTCTTCACGGGGAGGAGGGCCGCGCCGGCGCGGGACGAGTCGTGCCGGAGGGCCGCGAGACCGGCCCAGGGGTGCCCGGCGGCCGGCGGGAGCAGCCGGTCCGCCTCCGCGCGGCCGAAGCCGCGCAGCGACCATGGACCCGGCGCCACCTCGCCCGTGGTCTGCAGGAAGCGCAGGTACTCCTCGGTCTCGCCCCCCGCGGGGAGGGTGCCGCGCAGCCGCGCCTGCTGCGCGGCGGACGGCGCGGCCCCCGCCAGGAGGGCGGCGGCGGCGAGGAGGCGGAGGACGGGGGGGAGGCGCCGCACGTCAGTCCGCTCCCAGGGCCAGGTGGAAGGTGTACTCGGCGCGCACGTAGCGGGCTCCCACCGCCTCGTAGATCCGGATGGTGGAGAAGTTGTGGTTCTGGGTCTGGCACTCGGCCACGCCGCCGCGCTCGTGGGCCCACAGCGTCCCGGCGCGGATCAGCCCGGCGTAGGCGCCCGAGGCGTCCGGGCGGCAGGCGCCCAGGCCGCCGCCGAACACGGGGACCCCGGAAACGGTCGAAACCGGCTCCCGCCGCCGGAACGCGAGGAACCCGAGCAGGCTCCCGTCGCTGGCCTCGGACACGAGCACGGTCTGCGCCATCTGCATGGACAGGCACTGCCGCGCCCACTCCTCGTAGAACGCCTCCACCCGGTCCCTGGGCAGGCTGGCGTCCGCGTGGAACCGGCCGCGGAAGTTCCTGAACGCCGCCCTCGCGATCCCCACCAGCCCGGGGCCGTCCCCGTCCCGGAGAGGGCGGATGCTCCCGAAGGTGCGGACCCGGTTGGGGAGGTCCTGGCCCGGGCGCGCGGCGTACGTCACCAGCGCGTCCCGGAGGCGGAAGCCGCACTCCTCCAGCATCGCCGCGGCCTCCACGTCGGCCACGTCCACCCGGGCGGACACGTGGCGCGCGCCCTCGGCGCGCAGCCCGGCCAGGCACGCCCGCAGCGCGGCCAGGCGCGCGGCCGGGTCCCCGCCCAGCAGGTAGTCGATGCGGGCCATGGGGACGCCGAAGAAGGACGAGTCCCACGGCAGGCGGCGCGCGACGGCGGCGGCGCGCCCGCCCCCCGCCTCGTGCACGCACACCATCCCGTCCGCGTCCCGGAGCGTCGCCTCGACCTCCGCCGCGAGCACCGCGGCCCGCGCCCGGCGCGACAGCATCCGGTAGTTGCGGTACGGGTTGAACGCGTACCCCTCGGCCAGGGGGAGCACGAGGGACGCCTCGCCGACCGCGGGCGGCGCGCCGATCACCCGGCCTCCCCGGAACGCCCCGCGTCGTGCACGGCCGGCTCGCCCGCCGCCCACGCGGGACCGGTCTGCCGGCGCACGCGGCAGCCGTCCCCGACGCGGCCGCGCCGCAGCGCGATCCGCAGGGAGCGCGCGACCAGCCCCAGGACCGAGTACCGCGACGGTGCGGCGGGGCGGCTCCCGGTCTCCACGGGAACGTAGGCGAAGCGGTCCGTCGCCCGGGCGAGGAGGACGTCCAGGCAGACCGGGGACTCGCGGTGCTGCGAGAACGCCGCGCGCAGCCCCGTGCGCAGCGCGCGGAACGACGTCGCGCGGAGCACGCCTTCGCGCCCCAGCGGCCTCAGCAGCACCGGCCTCATGACGGACCGTCCCACCGCCCGGATCCAGCCGCGGTCGGGGGCGGGGCCGGTGCCGTACACCACGTCGTACCCGTCGCGGAGGCGGGCGAGCAGGCTCGCGGCCCCCTCCGGCGGGTGCTCCAGGTCGTCGTCCATGGTGACCACGTACTCGAACCTCGCGTGCAGGATCCCGCACAGGGTCGCGTCGTGCTGCCCGTAGTTGCGCTCCAGGTCGATCCCGCGCACCCAGGGAAAGCACGCCGCCAGCTCCTCGATCACGCGCCAGCTGCCGTCGGCGCTCCCGTCGTTGACCAGGATCACCTCGAAGCGCTCCGCGATCCCGGGGAGCACGGGCGCCAGCCGGCCGGCGACGCTCCCCAGGCTCTCCGAGGCGTTGAACACCGGGATGACCACGCTGAGCGACGCCCCGCCGCCCGGCGCGGGAGCGGGGCCGGGCCGCTCGTCGGCGAGTGGGAGCATCATGCGGGACGGGGGCGGGGGGCGGACCGCGGCAGGGCGCGCCACGGCACGGACGGGCCGAGCCCGGCCTCCACGGACACGGCGCCGTACAGGGCGGCGAAGGCGAGCGCGCCCACGACGTAGTGCAGCACCGGCAGCCCCACCACGCCGGGAACCGCGGCGAGCGCCGTCGCCGCCGCGAACGGGATCTCCAGCCTCCAGTCGCGGGGGCGCGTGAGCGCCAGCAGCAGCCCCACGTGGGCGAAGAGCGCCAGGAACAGGAGGATCCGGAACCCCTTGGCGGCCACGGTCCTCACCACCAGCCCCGGGTCCTCCCGGGCGATGCGGACGACCTCGCCGCGCAGGATCGAGGTGTAGCGGGGCGACAGGTAGGGCGCGCCCGGATCCACGGCATCGACCCTGGCGATCGCGGACTCGTCGCGGTACGCGATGCCGTGCCGGTTGGGGAGGTAGCCCAGCCCGATGTAGGCCGGGTGCCACATCGCGTCGCCCCGCTCGGCCGGGAGCCGGCCCGCCGCGGCCGTGCGCACGAAGTCGTCGCGCTCGCCGGCCAGCCGGTCCGCGTAGACCCGCGGGATCGCCGTCCCCAGCAGGAGCGCGAGCGCGCAGAGCAGGCGCCGCCCCCGCGGAGCGGCCGCGTCGAGCGCGAGGACCAGCAGGACGAAGAGCAGCACGGGCGTCCCGATCAGCGAGCGCACCTCGTCCGCGACCCCCGCCACCACGCCGACGCCGAACACGGCGGCCGCCAGCGCGGCCGGGCGCCCGGAGCGGTGCAGGTGGAGGAAGAGCGGGACCGTGGCGACCGCGGCCACCCCCCCGGCGAGGTATCCCTCGCCGAAGCGCAGGCAGAGGAAGAGGACGGCCCCGATGCCCACCGCGGCGGCGAGCCGCGCGTGCGCGGAGCGGAAGAGGAGGAACGATCCCGCGAGCCCGAGGACGCACGCCGCCGACACGGCGGAAACGGACCAGATGCGGAGCGCGGCGTCCACCGGCACGTGGAAGGTGCGGGCGATCCAGGGCACCAGGTAGTACAGCCCGATCCCGGCGTCCACGTAGGGCTCCGCCGTGAAGACGTGCCCGTCCGTGCCCACCAGGGGAACCCCGGTCGCCTCGTATCCGCGGACGACCCGCTCCAGCGTCTCGTACCGGTACGGCATGATCTGCACGGGCGTGGAATCCTCGGGCTAGGCGGCGGCGGGCGGACGGCGGGCGGCAAGCAGGAGGGAGCCGCCCGCCGGGAGCGAGAAGCCCCGCTCGATGAGACGGCGCTCCGCGTCGAGCACCAGGCCGAGGACGCGGTTTGCGGCCGGGTGGACGCGGAGCTCGGCCATGGGGTCCGCCTCCACCCTCCGGCGCGGCCGGAGGAGCCGGGAGCCGGCCATGAGCGGGAGGAGCAGCGAAACGAAGGAGGTGACCCGCTCCACCCGGAAGCCCGCGCGCTCCACCTTTTTCACCAGCTCCGCCCGCGTGTAGCGGCGCCGGTGGCGGGCAAGGTCGTCCATCGGGCCCCACAGGCGCGGATGCTGGGGGACGGTGAGGAGGATTCCCCCACCCGGACGGACCGAGCGGCGCAGCTCGGCCAGCACCGCCTCGTCCTCTTCGACGTGCTCCAGCACGTCGAAGGCGCCGGCCACGTCGAACTCCGCCTCGAACGGGATCCGCCGGGCGTCCATCTGGAAGAGCGCGGCCCGCGGGACGCGGCGCCGGGCGAACGCGAGCCCTTCCGGGAACAGGTCGCTCCCCGTCAGCGACCATCCGGGAAAGGCCCGCCCCACCCCGGCGAGCACGAACCCCGTCCCGCACCCCACCTCCAGGAAGCGCTCCGCCGCGGGAAAATGCCTGCGCAGCGCGCCCGCGATCAGCCGGTTGCGGGCCTCGAACCAGAAGTGTCCGGGCTCCGCCTCGGCGAGCGGCGCGAAGAACGCGGCCTCGTACCCGTCCCGGGAAAGCTCCGGCGCGAAGGCCGGCACCCCGTCCAGCGTGTCCGCCGTCCAGCCGCACGCCGGACAATCCCACTCCGCGCCCCCGAACCGGGTGGAGCAGCGCAGGCACCGCTTCATCGGGATGCACGGGACGCGGCCACCGTCAGCGACGCCGCACGCCCACCACCGCGACGCTCAGGGGCGGGTACCCGGTGAGGGAGGTCACCAGCGGGTCGAGCACGCGGAGGACGCGCAGCGGGAAGGTGACGCCCCACGCGGCGAGGGCGCTCACCTCGCCGACGCGCCTCATCAGGTTCATGAGCTTCTGGGTCACCGCGCCGGTGAGGTATTCCTCGGCCACCACGTCCAGCCCGTGCGCCGCCAGGAGCGCGCGCAGCTCCTCGTGCGTGTAGCCCCACCGGACGTGCCCGCCGTCTTCCACGTCGGACACCCGGTCGCCCCGGAGCGGGCGGTAGTGCTTGTAGGGAGTGGTGACCAGGAGGCGCCCGCCCGGCCGGAGGAGCGCGGCCAGGTCGGCGACCAGCTTGCCGTCGTCCAGGATGTGCTCCAGGGTCTCGCAGCAGATCACCTGGTCGAAGGGTCCCAGCCGCTCGGGAAGCCGGTCCAGCTCGCGCAGGTCCCCCGCCACGAACCGCGCGTTCGCGAGGCCCAGGATCCGGCCGCGCTCCTCGGCCTTCCGCTGGTTGGCCCGGTCGAACGACATCCCCACGGCCCGGTTCCCCACCGACGCCGCGTACAGCGTGAAGGCGCCGGACCCGCACCCCGCGTCGAACGTGTCCAGGGGTCCGGCCGCCAGGTGCCGCCGGAGCCACTTCCAGCGGTCCACGACGGCGGGATCGCCGTGCAGGATGGTGGCCCTCCAGCCGAGAACCTTGACCAGGACGTTCGACATGCGCGGGGAGGGCCGGACGGGAAGAGCGGAGATCCCATGACTCCGGGGCGGCCGCGGGCGCAGGGCGGGCGCCCGCGGGAAACCGGACCCGGACATGCTCCCGGAGGAATCCCAAGATAGCGGCCCCCCGCGCCGGATGCCAATCCGTGGTCCCGCGCAGCCTTCCTGCCCGGGGCGACGTGGGTAGGACGAGCTCCGTTCTGCACCTCGCTTCCGCTCCCCCCGCCACGCCTGCCCCGCGGCCCGTACCGTCCACCCGAAGCCGCAACCGCCCATCGGGTCCGTTCGGCACTCCGGCAACGGTGATTCGGGTCTCCGGCGCGACGGGAGGCGGCAGGCTCCACGGGGAGCGGCTGCCGGCGCGGGCGGGGTGGCGGCGCCGCGTCCTCGCGTGGTACGTTGACTCCGTCGGCCCGAAAGGAGACAATTCCCGGGACGTGGGCGGCGCGGCGCCCCGACCGGCCGCACGGTCGTGACGGCCCTGCCGCTCCTCGCCTCCGGGTCGCTGCCGTCCCTGCGCGCTCCCCGCATCCGCCACGCACACGTGTCCTGGTCCCCGCCGCGCCTCTCGCCGCGCGCACTGCTGAAGCGCTGGTCCCTCCTGCTGCTGTGCGCCGCCACCGTCCTGGGAGCGATGGTGGCCGCCCCCCGCGCGCACCCACCGGCCACGGTCGTGGGCGAGCTCGCGGCCGCGCGGCCCGCCCGCGCGGTCGCGCCGCGCCTGTCCGTCCCCGTCGAATACCACCCGTGCTCCGTCCTCCAGGCCAGGGCGGACGAAACGGTGCCCCGCGAGTCGTGCGGAGGCGACGCCGGCCGCCTGGCCGGCTTCGAGGCCCTGGCCGCCGCGGGCGAAAGCTCCGACCCGGACTCGCTCCAGGCCTCGGCGCTGCTGACGATCATCGGCGACGACGAATCGGAGCGGACGGCCGACGCGGCGATCTCCCGGCTGTCAAGGGCGCTGCGGCTTTCGCACCGGCGGGTGCCGCTGCTGGTGGACCTGTCGGCCGCGCACCTGGTCCGGGCCCAGCGCACCCAGAACCCGCGCGACCTGCTGGAAGGGCTGAACTACGCGCTGGAGGCGGTCGAGGCCGGGCCCCGCGACCCGGCCGCGCGGTTCAACACCGCCCTCCTGCTGCAGGCGCTGGGGCTGGACGAGCAGGCCGGGATCGCCTGGACGGAGTACCTGCGCATCGACTCGACGAGCGCGTGGGCCGGCGAGGCGCGGAAGCGGCGCGGCTCCCTCCGACACCCCCCGCCGGCGCTGGCGCCGCGACCTGGCGCGCCCGAGGCGGAGGTGCACGCGTTCGCCGCCGCGCACCCGCAGGAGGCGCGCCTGTACGGGTGGGACTCGGTGCTCGGCGACTGGGGGAGCGCGCTCGAGGCCGGGCAGTCGGCGCGGGCGACCGAGCTGCTCGGGCTCGCGGAGCGGCTGGGGGGCGCGTTGGAAGCGCGCGGCGGAGACGCCTCGCTCGTGGACGCGGTGCGGGCGATCCGGGCAGTCGGCGACGATTCCGCGGCGACTCGCCGGCTCGCCCGCGCGCACCGCACGTACGCGGCAGGGCGGCACCTGTACGAGAACACGCAGCAGGTCGCCGCGGGAGACTCGTTCACGCACGTCGTGAACATGCGGCCGCCGTCCCCCGTGCTCGTGCTCACGGCGGAGGTATTCCAGGCCGGGGCGGTGGTATACGCGGGCGAGTTCGAACGGGCCGACTCCATCTTGGCGGCGCTGCTTGCCAGGATCGACTCGGCGCGACACCCGGCGCTGGCCGCCCGCGCCCTGTGGATGCGCGGCGCGGGCCTCCTTCGCCACGGCAGTCCCGCCGCGGCGGGCGAGCCGCTCCGCCGATCCGCCCGGCTCTTCCAGCGCGCGGGCGAGACGGAATTCATGGGAGCGGCCTGGGCGATCGAGGGGGAAGCGGCCTTCCGCCAGCGGGACACCCTCACCGCGTACGGCTCCATGCACCGCGGCATCACGGGGCTGCGCGGATACCGCTCGTCCGTGTGGCTGCACAACGCGCTGTTCACGCAGGCCAACTGCGCCGCCATCGACCGGCTGCACCGCGCGGCGTCGGCCATCCAGGACGAGGACGTGGCCGTGGCCATGCGGGACCGCCGCTGGACGACCGCCGTGGAGGCCCTCCTCGGCCGGGCTCGCATCCGCTCGGTCGATGGACGGTCCTCGCTTGCAGCGCGGGACCTTAGCCGCGCCGAGTCGCTGGTCGTGAAGATACGCGACGATGAGGCACGCAGGTGGCTCGTGGGAACGGGGCGCTTCTCGCGGGCAGTGGTGGCGCCCGCCACGGCGTCGATGGCGGAGATGGATTCCGCCGTGGCCTTTTTCAGTGAAGGTGACGCAGACAACACAGCGTGGCTTCTCCCCGCCCTCCTCCAGCGGGCCGACCTGCGGCTCGCGCGGGGGGACCTGAAGGGTGCCATGGCCGATCTGGACGCGGCCACGGACCACGTCCGCGGCCTGTCCGAGAAGGGCCACGCCCTGTTGCGTGCCGCGGTGATGGAGCAGCTGCGCAGCCGCTTCGACCAGCTGGTGATGCTGCACCTGCGCGCCGGCGACACGATCGTGGCGCTCCAGGCGGTGGAGCGGGGCCGCGTCTCGTTCGCGCCCGGCTACGAGGCCGCCGCGCTCGGCACCGGCCGGCCGGCCGCGCCCCGCGGACAGGTGGCGGTGGAGTACGCCCTGGTCGGCGACACGCTGCTCACCTGGACGCTGCGCGGGGGCGACGTGCGCCTGCTGCGCCGCACCGTGAATCGCGACAGCCTCCTCGGGACGATCGAGCGGAGCGTCGCCGCGCTGGAGTCGCGCGACCGTGCGGAGGCCGCCCGCCCGGAGCTGGAGCGGCTCCACGAGCTGCTGGTGCGGCCGGTCGAAGGGCGCCTGGGGCCGCCGGGGACGCCGCTCGTGATCGTGGTGGACGGCGAGATCGCCGGGGTGCCCTTCGACGCCCTGCGGGACGCCTGGCGGGACCGCTACCTGGTGGAGGACCACCCGCTGCGCTTCGCCGCCACCCTCGCCGAAGCGGCCCGGCCCGCGCCCCCGGCCCGTCGGCCGGCCCCCGCGCTCCTCGTGGCGGACCCCGCGTTCGACCCGACGCAGTACCCGCTGCTCGACCGGCTGGACGACGCGTGGGCGGAGGTGGACTCGCTGCGCGCGGTGTACCCGGGCAGCCCGGTGCTCCAGGGTCCCCAGGCCACGCGGGACGCCCTGCTCCGCCTGGCCCCGGGAGCCGGCGTGATCCACTACGCCGGCCATGCGGTGTTCGACGACGCTCGGCCGGAGCGGTCGGCGCTGCTGCTCGCGGGGCCGGACACCACGGGGCGGCTCACCGCGGCGGACGTGAACGCGCTCCGGCTCCGCGGCGTGCGCCTGGTGGTGCTCGCCGCGTGCCACACGATGCGCTCGCGCGAGGGGCGCTCGGGGGGGCTGGCGGGGTTCTCCGGCGCGCTGCTGGCGGCCGGAGCGGGCGGGGTGGTGGGGAGCCTGCGGGAGGCCGACGACCTGCGGACGCAGCCGCTGATGCTGGCGTTCCACCGCGCCTACCGCCGCCTGGGCGACCCGGCCGCGGCGCTGCGCGAGGCCCAGCTGGAGCTGCTCCGCTCGCGCGACCCCGCGCGCAGCTCGCCCGCGGCGTGGGCGGGGTTCCGCTACATCGGGAGCTGAGCGGCGGGACGGGGAAGCCGCGGCGCCGCTCGGCTCACTCGCTCGCCAGCTCGCGGGCCAGCGCGTCGATCGCGGGGGCGAGCGCCTCCCAGCGCGGAGGATCGGCCGCAAGCAGCAGCCGCACCTGCCGCGCCGCCGCCCGGGCCGCCGGATCCTCCGCGGCCCGGTCGAGCATCCGCTGCGTCTCCGCGTCGCGGAAGAAGCCGGCGTCCCGCCCGGCGGCGGCCAGCCCCGCGGCCTCGGTCCAGGCGCCCAGCCGCAGCGCGTCCGGGTCCAGCCGCCCGGCGATCCGCTCCGTGGCCTCGCCGATCAGCGGCCGCAGCCGCCGCGGGCTGGCCCCGGCGCCGTCGGCGATCCCGCGGAGCGCGCCGCTGCGGCCGCCCTGCGGATCGAAGCGGGCGGCGAGCTGGGCGGCGAGCACCCGCGTCGCCGCGGAGTCGCGCGCCTCCACCGCCACCGACAGGTCCACCAGCATGGCGCCGGCGCGAGCGGACCGCGCCGTCCGCTCGCCGGGGGACGGGGCGCCGCCCGGATCGTCGCCGCGCGCGGAGCTCCACGGCCGCTGCTCGGTCCACCCCGGGGGCAGCCCCCGGGCACCGTGCTCCAGCCGCGCGGCCAGGCGCACCGGCTCGCCGGCGACCGGCGGGGGGCCCTGCAGCAGGCGGCCGGTGACCAGGGCGACGCCCGCCACCACGGCGGCGGCGAGCGTCACCCGGCGCAGGAGAGCCGCGCGCGTCCGGCGGCGCGCGTCCAGTGGGACCACGCCCTCCGCCGCGATCGGCTCGGCGCGCTCCGGCTCCGCGGCGGGCCCGGGCACCTCCGGGACGGGGGCGGCGTCCTCCGCTTCCAGCTGGCGCAGGAGGGCAGCGGTGTCGGCGAGGAGCGCACGGTCCTCGTCGTCCGCGTTCAGGTGGGCCAGCATCTCTTCCCGGCGGCGCGCGTCAAGGCGGCCGTCCAGGAAGGCGGCCACCCGCTCGTCGTCGCTCTCGTGGTCGCTCACCGGCAACCTCCTGCGAGGGGCTCCAGGCGCCCGCGGTTCCGCCCGCTCATGGTGCGTCGCGCCCGTAGAGGATGCCGCGCACGTCGTCCACGTCCAGCCCCTCGCTCTCCAGGCGGGCGCGCAGGCGGGCGCGCAGGCGGTCGACGCGCCGGTACAGCGGCTTCTGGTCCAGGCGCAGGGCGCGGGCCACGTCCGCCAGGGTGCGCCCCTCGGCGAAGTGCAGCCTCATGATGAGCTGCTCTTCCTGCTCCAGCTGCTGCAAGGCCGTGTCCAGCACGCCCATGATCTCCGCGCGCCGCGTGTCGGCCTCGGACTCGAGGACCCGGTCGTCCGCGCGCGAAGCGCCGGGCGCGGCATCCAGCCCGGCGGCCGGCTCCGCCACCACGGGGCGGAGCGGCTGACGCTCGGGCAGCCGGTCGAGGATGCGCGCGAGCTCGGCGTCGGAAAGGGTGGTGCGGCCCGCGGTGCGCAGCTTCTCTCCCGCCTCCAGGAGCGTGTAGCCGTGGCGGCGCACCAGCGTCTCCAGGTCGCCGGCGGGAGGGCCCAGCCGCTCCGCGGCCGCGGAAGGGCGCCAGCGGCCCCGCTGCTCGCGCAGGAGGTCGGCGAGGTGGCGCTGGATCACGGTCGCCAGGTACGTCCTGAACTCGGACGTGCCGACGTAGCGGCGTACTACAGCGTAGTCGTCCTCCATCAGCTTCATTCGCACCTGGGCGGCGAAGTCCTCGGCGTCGTCGCCCCAGATGCCCTTGTTGCTGCACGCGCGGGAGGCGGCCCTGCCGATCCACTCCAGGTGCTCCAGGAAGAGCGCCTCGGCGACCTCGCGGTCAAGCATCAGGAGCCGCGTGCGGGGCGCCGGATCCCGCCGGGCGGGCGGCGGGAGAGCGCCCCGGAGGACGGCGGGTGGGAATCACGCGGGACCGGTCCGACGAATGTGTCGCACCCGGACGACGGGCGGGGCCTGCGGCCGGCGGAACGAAACGTCCACTCTCACACGGGGCTGCAACGACGATGGCCTTCACTCTCCGCATCACCTTCTCGGGACTCTGCCTCTTCGTCCCCGAGCCCGCCGGCGGCGCTAGCACCGGCCGGATGCACGTGCTGATGCCCGGCATGTTCGGCCACCACTGCGGCGCCGACCGGCACGTCGCGGCGGTTGCGTACGACACCGGGCACCTGGTGCAGGGGGGCACGCCCACCGGGATCATCGCCATGGCGCCGATCTCGGGCCGGCAGGTGGCGCCGGTGGCGGGCGAGGAAGCCGACCTGGCGCTGTGCGGCCACATCCCGGACCTGCGCGAGATCACGCAGCGCGGGGTGGACCCCGACCACCTGGGCGCCGACGCGGGCAAGAAGCTGGCGGCGCGGGTCACGCTGGGCGCGGGCCGGATCACGCGGGTCTCGCCGGGGGTGTGCTGGGAGTGGCGCCCCGGCGAGCTCCGCCCCATCGCACACCGGGTGGAATGGGAGATCCCCGACGTGGAGGGCGAGCAGCTCACGCTGGTGTCGGAGCTCATCGGCGGAGGCGGCGAGCAGAAGGCGCTGGGCTCATTGTATCCCATGAACGGGCGGGTGAATCTGACCGTGTATCACGAGACCACGCAAGAGATGCCCCCGGAGCCGCTCCCCGTGCACCACCACCCGGTGCCCGCGTCCGGATATTCTCCTCACCACTTCTCCGCCTACTATACGCTGTTCGGCGGGTCCGTGCCCACCCTGCTCCCCCGGTTCCGGGGCAAGCTGGGCGACTGTCCGCCGGTCCCCAACCCCTGCGAGGCCCTTCCCCCCGACATGGGCGGGCTGCCGTACAACTGCCTGATCGCCGGAGTCGGCAGCGGGGGCGGAGACGGGGACGGGAGCGGCGGCTGATCCACGGCTCGCCCGAAGGCGCCGCCGCGCCCGCGGCGGCGCCCCTTCCCCACCCCGGAGACCGTCCATGGCACGCGGGACCTCGATCCACATCGGAGTGAACCGGCCGGATTCGCCCGGCGAGTGCACGCTGTCGCTGAGCGAGGCGAGCGCGTGGAGGATGGCGGAGCTCGCGCACCAGGCGGGCTACGGCGCCATCCACCTGCTGCGCGGCGCCGCCGCCACCCGGCGCGCGGTCATCGACCTGATCTCCGCCGCCACGGAGGCGCTGGAGCCCGGCCACACCCTGTTCGTCTCCTATTCGGGCCACGGCTCGCACGTGCCCGACGCGGACGGCGACGAGGGCGACGAGCCTGACGGCTGGGACGAGACCTGGTGCCTGCACGACGCCGACCTCGTGGACGACGAGCTGGTGGAGATCTGGCGGACGGCTGCGGCCGGGACGCGCGTGCTGCTGCTGACGGAGAGCTGCTTCGGCGCCGGGATGGGGCGCGACTTCGACGACCTGCTGACCGGGTGCTTCTGCACCCGGCCCGGCGCGGGCCGGCCGGTGGCGTACCGCTCCGCCGACCCGGGGACGCGGGGGGTGAAGCAGTACACGCCGACGACGTCGTCGTGCATCTCCCGCGCGCCGTCCCACGACTACGGCATCAGGGCGAGCGTGCTGCTGATGGCGGCCGCGGCCGAAGAGCGGACTGCGCGGGAGGGGGTCTACACCCGCAGCCTGCTGCAGCTGTGGAACGGCGGCAACTTCGGGGGCAGCTTCTGCGACCTGCACCGGGCCCTGTGCGAGCGCGTGCGGGCCGAGAACCCCTCGCAGGAGCCGCAGATCATGATGCTGGGAACTCCCGACCCCGAGTTCCCGCTGCAGAGGGCGTTTCACCTGGGCACCCCGGTGACGCGCGGGGGCCGGCGGGGCTGAAGGAGCCGCGCGCGCCATCCCCGCGAAGTCGGCCCCGGCCGCCGGGCCCCCGAGAAGCTCACGGCCGCCCTCCCCTGCCCCCCGGATCCCACCCCGCGTCCTCTCCCCCACTCCCCTCGCCACCCTCCGCCGGGACGGGGAGCCCGGCGGGGGGCCGGCGGCGTCACGTCGCGCCCGCCGCGGCGAGGTCAATGGTCTCGGCCCGGCGGCCCGCGGCCTCCGCGTTCCTGAACCACCCCTTCGCCCGGGCGGTGTCACGCGGCACCCCCCGCCCGTCCAGGTACAGCTCTCCCAGCGCGCGCATCCCGCCGGGTAACCCTTTTTCCGCGGCATTCCAGTACCACTCGGCCGCCTCCTCGTAGTCCCGGTCCACGCCGATGCCGTTCTCATGGACCCGGCCCATGTGGAACATCCCGGAGGGCGAGCCCGCCTCCGCGGCCTTGCGGTAGAGGCAGACTGCCTCTTCCAGGTTCCGAGAGGTCCCCTGGCCCTGCTCGTACATCTGGCCGGCATCGATCAAGGCGTCCAGCGAACCGGCCTTCACTGCGTTAGCAAACCAGGTGAGCGCGGTGCCATAATTTTGCTCGGCCAGGTAGAAGCTCCCCAGCCTGCGCATCGCGTCCGCCGAGTGCTTGTTGTTTGCCGCCTTGTGGAGCCAGTGCTGAGCCCAATACCTGCTGCGCCGCACCCCGTCCCCGTTCAGGTACGCGGAGGCCAGCTCGGTCATTCCCCGCACGTCGCCCTTCCCCGCCGCCACGCGGAGCCAGTGGATCCCCGAGTCGGGCCGTTCCCCAATCCCCTGCCCGTGCAGGAACATGGCTCCGACGAACCCGATCGCTTCCGGATCCCCGCGCTGCGCCACCTTCCTGAAGCGGGAAAACGCCTCGGCATACTGTCCCGCCTGGTAGGCCACCTTTGCCCGATCGAGCTCCGACGGCCCCCCTGAACTCCCGGGCTGCGTGACGGGGTGGGGTTCTCCGGCCCAGGCGCAGGGTGGTTGGGCGGTAAGCAGCTTCCACGCGATCGCCGCCGCGCCAACCAGCGCGAGCCCGCCGCCCGTCATGCGCGCCCGGGCAGGCCTCGTTGTCGCGCGCCATCCCGCATCCGTTCTCCCCGCCTGACCTTCACCTGTCCGTCTCTCGCCTGCGTTCAACCCTCCCGGCGGAATCACGAACAGTTGAGCGGGGTCCACGCCCGGAGCGATCACCAGTTCCACACAATCCCGGTCTTTGAGGAGGTCCAGGTCCAGCGCCAGGCGCGCCTGTTCGAATGCCGCCCCGACCGAATGGCCGAACGCGATAGCGCGGTAGAACGAAGAGCTGAAGACGATCGCGGCCCGGTCCGAGATCTCGGTGCGCGTGCCGATGGCGCACCCCACGACGTCGGCGATCGCCTCAGCCTGCGGGAGTGAAAAGCAGGCGTTCAGCACCACCACGCGTATGTCGCCCCGGAAAACCCTGAACAGCCTCACGAGCGCCCCTGCATCGACGGAGTGCGGGCGAGACGCGTCCGCACCCACCAGCACCAGCCCGCCGGTCCCGCCGTGCCCGCTGAAGTGAACCACCTGCGGTGCGGTCTCGTTCAGAGCCAGCAGCAGGTCGTCCGTACGCGTGGCCCAGTGCTCGTCGAAATCCAGGTCGTCGCGGTACCTGGCCGTTCGCACCTTGAGCTTGATCTCCCGCACCTCGTCGTCCAGCAGAAGCCTTGCGCCATGTCCGTGAGGCGGAGCGGAAACCGGATCGGCCGCAAAGAAGAGAACTGTAGCCTTTTCCATGATGGTCCATCGGGTGATTCGAGGCGCGATGCGACACCCTGTTGCCGTGTCGGACAGACGACGGCGAATTCAGGGTTCGGACCGGTCCCGCGGATGCGAAGGGGTGCGGCCGTGGACCGGCGGGTGACCTGATTGCGGCGGACGGGCTTGCGGCGATCCTGAAGTTGGCCTGCGGGAGCGCATCCGGCAACCCATTCCGCACTACGGGTGTTTCCGGACAAAATCCTGGCGGGGAGGGGCGGGGAAAACGGCGAGGGGTGGCCGACAAAGGTTTGCGGCGGGGCAGAACGGGACGCCCGCGGTGGGGCGCCCACCGGTCCTGACCCCGCCGCCCCGGCATGGATCCACACGTCACGCAACGGTCAACGTGCCCTCTCCGACTTTGCAGCCATGTTCCCGGTGAGCATGTCCCTCTCCCGCATCCCGCTCCTCGCCTGCGCGGCGGCGCTGGCCGCGTGCGAGGCCCCGGCCGACCGCGAGGCGAGCACCCAGGACGTGGTCCGCGCCTGGGTGGAGGCGCCGGACAGCGCCGCGTGGCGGACGGGCGCGCCGGCGCACCCGGTGGCCGTGTACGCCGACCGCAGCCGCAGCATGCGCGGCTTCCTGGACCCGGCGTATCCCACGCGCGTGGACTACCGCTCCGTCATCGACGGGCTGCAGGCCCGGCTGGCGCCCCGCCGCGTGTACGGGTTCGGGAGCAGCGTCCGCATGGAGCCGGACGCCGGGCTGGACGTGCTGGGGAGCCGCGGGTTCTACGGCGACGGCGACACCGAGATGGAGGAGGCGCTCGACAGCATCGCCCGCGACACGCTGCTCGCCTGGAGCCACGTGGTGATCGGCGATGCGCGCCGCAGCGATCCCGACCTCGCCCACCGCCAGTTCGTGAGGATGCGCGAGCTCGCGCTGCGCTGGAGCCGCGCGCGGGGGACCTTCCTGGTCGCGGTCTCGCGCGCGCCGTTCCGGCCCGTGCAGGGAGACCCCTCCGGCTGCCACGCCGCCTCGGCGGGCCGGGGGGGCGACGCCCCCCGCCTGTGCCCGCTCTACGCCTTCGTCTTCGCCGCGCCGGGAGACGGAGTCCGGATCGCGGCCGAGCTGGCCGGCCTCTTCGAGCACGTGTGGGGGCATCCCCTCCCCACCGCCCCGCTCGCCGCCGTCGAGCTGCGGCCGGACGGAGCGGCGTCCGACCCGGACGTGGAATACGACCGTGCCTGGCTGTCCCAGCCCGCGCTGGTCCCCAGGCTGGAATCGACCTCGCCCGCCACCCGCCCCTTCCCCGCCGCCCTGGCCGCGGCCGACAGCTCCGTCCCGGCGGGCAGGCTCCTGGCCCGCCTGCTCGCCGACGGGGCGCGCCTGGAGCTGTTCGCCCGGCCGGTCACCGCCGACTCCGCGGCGTCGCCGTGGAGGCGCCAGGACGGCGGCACGGGCGCCGTGCGCGCCGGGGAGCGCGGAACGGGCGTGAGGGTGTTCAGCCCCGGCGGCGACGACTGCGCGTCCGTGGACGAGGGCGAGCCCTGCGGCACCCTGTACCGCATCGAGGCGCGCGCGGTGGGCGCCCCCCCGTGGCTCGACCGCTTCGAGGCGCGCGAAGCGGCCGACGCGGAGCGCACCTTCGGGCTGGGGCGGCTGTTCGAGCCGTTCCTCCCGCGCGCCGCCGACGCGCCGCCGCTGGCGAGGGCCTACCTGCTCGTCCGCTGACCCGGCGCGCCCCGAGACCCGCAGCCGCCGCGCCGCGCGGGCGGCCGGCATCCACCCCCACCCGCCACGAGATCCCATGCTGCTCTGGCTCCTTCACCTCTGGGCGCAGCCGCCGGTCGGCGTCCGCCTCCCGTGCCCCCTTCCCCGCGCGGGCGAGGATTACGACCCCGGCGGCCTCTACGACGCCGCCGAGATCGCGGCCCGCTGGCAGGCGATGGCGGGCGTCTCCGCCGCCCTGGTCGTGGCGCTCCTGCTGGGCTGCTACCTGCTCCCGCGCGCAAGCCTGAACCGCGGCTTCGTGGTCCGCTGGTGGGCCGCCCTGGCCGTGTCGGGAGGGCTGTGCCTGCTCGTTCCGCTGGTGGTGGGGCTGTACGCTCCGGTGCACGCGCGCCCCGGCAGCTGCAGCACGCGCCCCGCGGCGTTCCCGGTGGACCTGCCGCTGGAGCTGCTGCTCCCCCGCATGCTCGCGGGGCTGGTGTGGGGGCTGCTCGCGTTCGCCCTGGTCTCGCTGCTCGCCACCCGGCTGCTGGGCAGGTGGTCCGGCGCGGGCGGCTTCTTCCACTACCGCGGCTGCCCGTGGCCGCGGTGGAACCCGGGCCAGGGGTGAGCCATGAGCGCCAACCTCCTTTCCCCCGACTACCGCCAGCGCACGCTGGTGTACCTGGCCCTGGGCGGCAGCGGGGCCCGCGCGCTGGAGCCGCTGCTCCACCTGTGCGCGCTGGGGCTGGGGCCGGCCCAGCTCCGGGTGCTCCTGGTGGACCCCGACCAGGGCAACGCCGCGGTCACCCGCGTGGGGCGCGTGCTGGACCGGTACCGCGCCGCGCGCGAGCGGCTGGCCGACGCCGGCGCGGCGGGCAGCTTCTTCCGCACCGAGGTGGTGGACGCCCTCCCCGAGTCGCGCGTGTGGTCGCCCATCGCCGACGACGGCTACATGCCCGACACGCGCTTCGCCGCGGGGGTGGACCGGCAGGTGATGGACGCCGACGCGCCCGAGCTGGGCAGGCTGTTCGACCTGCTCAACTCGCGCCGGGTGCGGGAGATGGACCTGGCGATGGGGTTCCGCGGCGTTCCCTCGGTGGGCACCGTGTTCATGAACCGCCTGCGCGGCGAGGCCTTCTTCGCGCAGCTCCTGTCGCAGTACCACGGCGCCGCGGGCTCCACCGTGTTCTTCGCCGCCGGCTCGGTGTTCGGCGGCACCGGCGCGGCCGCGCTCCCCGTGGTGGGCCGGGCGCTGCGCGACGGGGTGCAGCAGCAGCCCGGCGCCACGGCGATCCGCGGCGCCGAGCGCGCGCGGATGGGCGCGGCCCTCCTCCTCCCCTACTTCACCCTCCCCACGCCGGGCGGCGCCCCGGCCGACGGGGGGCCCCGCCCCGAGAACGCGCTGTTCGCGCACAACGCGGCGGGCGCCCTCCCCACGTACCTGGACCGCGCGCGCGACCCCGGCTACGGGGCGTACTACCTGGTGGGCGACAGCCTGCCGCGCGAGCAGGCGCGCAACGAGCTGGGCGGCGACGCCCAGGCCAACGCGGCGCACTACGTGGAGCTGTTCGCGGCGCTCGCCGCGCTCGACTTCACCGCGCGCGGAGGCGAGGAGCGCGAGGACCGGCTCCCCATCTACCGCGCCACCGGCGTGGGGAACGACGATCCGGAGTGGGGCGACCTCCCGGTGGACCCGGGGACCCGGCGCGCGCTCAAGGGGGCGCTGGTGGCCATGCACACCTTTCTGACCTTCTTCCGCCCCGACGGCGGCTCGCCCCCCGACCTGGCGGCGGCGCTGCACGGGGTCACCTGGACCGGGCTGCTGCGCCTGCCGCCCTCCACCTGGTCCGACCGCTCCGACGCGCTCGACGCCGTGGGGCGGAGCTGGACGACCACCTGGGAGTGGCTCCGCGAGCTGCGGCGCTCCACCCCCGCCCTGCGCCTTGCCGCCGCCACCGACGACCGGCCCACCCGGGTGCCCACCCACGCGCTGATCGAGGGCTTCGGGCGCGGCGGCCAGCGGGGGCGGAGCTCCGACGACGTGTCCAGCGTGTTCCGCGCCTGGAACACCGAGGCCGCGCGCCGCAGGAACGGCGGGTTCGGCGCCTTCACGGAGGTGCTGCGCGCCGGGAGCGAGCGCTTTGCCGAAGAACGTTTCCCCGAAGCCGAACAGCCCGGCCAGGAGGAGGACTGACATGGCCACGCCCGTACGCACCCGCCGGCTGCTGCCGCGGTTCCGTCCCCAGACCAACGTCCCCGACCTTCCCCCCGGCCGCTGGAGCGTGGTGGAGGCCCCCGCCGAGCTGGGCAAGCTGGAGGTGCCCCGCGACGACGACGGCGGCGCGTTCCGCACGCGCGTCCAGTCGGTCCCCAGCCCCTGGGCGCGGCTCTTCCTGTTCCGCGACGCCATGCTCGACCCAAGCCACCCGGCCCGCGCGCTGGTGGAGAACGAGCTGCTCGACGCGCTGGAGCTTGCCTGGATCTGCGGGCCCCAGTCGCTGCGGCTGGAGACCACGCGGGTGCGGGTGCCCGACCTGGTGGGGAGCGAGGTCACCGCGCGGGTGCACGGCTACGCGGCGGCGCTGGTGGACCTGGCGCCGCGCACGCCGCAGCACGAGACGCGCGAGGCGAGCGCGCTCCCCGTGATCACCCTGGCCACGGTGGACGGCCGGCCCGTCTTCGCGTCGTCGCCCTACACCGTGCTCTTCACCGCCGAGGACGCCGCCCACGAGGACTACCCCTACCTCTTCCGCTACGCGGCGGGCCAGCCGGCGCGCCCCCTGCGCGAGCGCGAGTTCTCGTTCCAGCGCTACGTGGCCACGGTGGTGCTCCCGCAGATGCTGGCGCCCCGGCCCGGGCCCTCGGAGCACGTGGACGAGGACGCCGTGCGCCGCGGCGTGGCCAAGTGGCTGGGCGACGCGGTGGCCGAGGCGCGCCGCGCCGCCGGGCCGCGGCAGGCCGAGCTGGCCCTGCCCGAGACCCCGGACGCGCAGCTCCGCAAGCTGTCGCTGCGCCACGCCGGCGAGCACGCCTTCGCGGGGGTGACCCTGTACACCGGCGCGCCGGACCACCTCCCCAGCCGCTGGACGCTGCGGACCGCCGCGGGCTCCGGGCCGCGGCCCCTGGTGCTGGTTCCCGGCACCTTCGACGGCGTGTACGGCGAAGGGCTGCCCCGGGTGGAGCTCCCCGCGGGGGTGGAGCGGATCCGCGACCGCGAGGTCCTCCCCGGCACCTCGCACCGGCGCCGCTGGGTGCTCCCCGAGGCGGACTGGCTGGCCGACGCGCTGGTGATCCTCAGCTACCCGCTGCACCCCGAGGGAGCGTACGGGCACGGGTGCTACCACCCCGACTCCTCGGTGACCCAGGCGCCGTACGCGCAGCCGCAGATCGCCCTCCCGCTCAAGCCCGACTTCTTCCGCTGGTTCCAGCCGGCCGAGGTGGAGCGCTGGCTGCGCATCGACGTGCCGCGCCCGGGCGAGGTGCGCGTGACGCTGACCATCCCCGTGGGGAGCGAGCACCCCGAGGAGATCCGCGTCACCCGGCGCTACACCGGGGCCCAGATCCGGGAGGACCAGGGAGGGCCCCAGCTGGTGGTGTGGCCCGCCTTCCAGGCCGACGACTGGCCCCACTACGCGGTGTTCCGCCTGGATCCCGCCGGGGGGCCGATCCATCCCTCCACCACGCTGCGGCTGAAGGCGTTCGCCGACGGCGCGGAGCTCCCCGACGCGGGGCAGGCGCAGCGCTCGGGGGAGGCGTCCACCTACGCCTTCGGACGCGCCCCCACGGTGCTCGCCCTGGAGGCCGACCGCGGGCCCGGGCTGCCGCCGCAGGCGCTGGGCGTGCTCCTCCCCCGCTACCGGCCGGCCCCCGCGCCGTCCGCCGAGCGCTGGACGGTGGGGGTGGACTTCGGCACCTCGAACACCGTGGTGGCGACGCGCAGGGACGGCGCGCAGGAGCCGTCGGTGCTCCAGCACGACGACCTGCTCCTCCCCGTCACGCGGGCGGGGGGCGACCTGCCCTTCAACACCGACTCGTTCTTCTTTCCCGAGAAGATCTCGCCCGAGCCGTTCAACAGCGCGGTGGTGCACGTGAGCGCCATCCCGTCGTACACCGGGGCGGCCCGCGAGCCGGTGGCGCTGCGGGTCAACGTCCCCTTCGCGGGATGGGTCAAGGACGACGAGCGCAACCGGGTGGCCGACGACCTCAAGTGGTCCACCAACGACCGGGAGGAGTTCCTGGCCTCGGTGTTCCTCCGCAACGTGGCCGCGCTCGCGCTCGCCGGCGCGCGCGAAGCGGGCGTCCGGCCCGAGAACGTCACCTTCACCTACGCCTACCCCCGCGCCTTCGAGACCGACCGCCTGAGCGACCTGCAGGCGCGCTGGCGCGGGATGCTGGGCACCTCCGACGGCGGCGCGGACGCGCCCGCCGGGCCGCGTCTCGCCGCCCCGCTCGACGAGGGGCAGAGCGCGCTCCAGTACTTCCTGGGCCGCGGGTCGGTGACGCTGGCCGGCGACGCGTCGGTGATCATGGACGTGGGCGGCGGGACCACCGACCTGGCCGTGTACGCGCGCGGCACCGCCCTGGCGCTCGACTCCCTGCGCTGGGGCGGGCGCGACCTGGTGAGCTCGCGCGTGCGGCAGCCCGGCGTGACGGGCTTCACCAACCCCTTCGTGCGCGCGTTCGCGGAGTGGGCCGCGCACAACGGCCTCCCCGGCTCGCAGCTGGAGCCGCTGCTCAAGTTCAGGAAGGAGGGGCACGACGCCCTGGCGCTCGGCTACCTGCTGCGCAGCCCCTGGTACCGCGCCGACGGCGCGCTCCGCTTCCGCGAGAGCCCCGAGTACGGGGCCTTCCGCGGCGCGGTGCTGTACTTCTTCGCCGCCGCCTTCCACCACACCGGGCTGCTGCTGCGCGCGCTGGACGCCGCGCACCCCGGGCTGCGCCTGGACGCCGTGGTGCTGGCGGGCAACGGGAGCCGCTTCCTGGAGTGGCTGCAGCGCGAGTGGGGCGAGACGGTGTCCAACCCCTTCCGCGACGCGCTGCTGGCGGTGCTCGCGGCCGCGCGCGGGGTGCGGCAGGCAAAGGCGCCGCGCGTGGTGCCCAGCATCGCGCCCAAGCACGAGGTGGCGCTGGGGCTGGTCGCCGGGATCGACGCGGGCAGGCTCGCGCTGGCCCCCGACGCCCGCGGCTCGGTGGTGGGCGAGTCGGTGCGCATCGAGCGCCCCGGCGGCGAGCCCGCGCGCTACACGGCGACGTCGCGCATCGCGTCGCACCTCAAGGCCGCCGGCGACACCATCAGCGGCATCCGCTGGGAGAGCGGCCCCATGGAGATCGACCGCTTCCACGCCACGCTCGCCGCGGCCGCGCGCGAGCACCTGGCCGGGGTGGGCGGCCCCTGGCCGGCGTTCCCCGAGCACCTGGAGCAGGCGCTGCGGGGAATGGGCACCGAGGGGATCCAGCAGGCCACCCGCGGGCGGCTGGAAAGGCTGCTGCGGGAGACCCGCGGCCTCCCCGGCTCGCTGTTCATGGTGGAGGCGGCGGCGGTGCTCGACCACCTCATGGACGCGTTCTTCGCCTCGTACGCGCGAGGTGAGGGATGAGCCCCCTCGCCTGGGCGGTGGCGGTGGGCGTCCTGGCCGGGCTTGGCGCCGCGCTGCTGCTCGTCCGCAGCGGCCTGTTCCCCGCCGGCCCCCGGCCGCCCGAGGACGGGCCGGGCGACGCGGACGTGGTGCGGGCGCGCCTCGCCCCCGACGACCTCAGGGCGATCCGCGACGACATCCAGGGCCTGCACGTCGTCCGCGCCGACCTCAAGCGCGTGGGCGACCTGCTCGACCGGCTCCTGGAGGAAACGGTGGAGTCCCGGCGGCGCCTGGAGCCGCCGCGGCCGGAGACGGGCGGACCGGCGCGCGACGCGCCGCGCGAGCGGGGCTGGGACGCCGCTCCGGCCGGCGGATACCCGTGGGAGCAGGGAGGGTGGGGCCGCGGCGGCGAGGCGCGGCGCGACGACCGCGCCGCGGGGTTCGACCCGGACCCGCAGCCGCGCGTGCCCGCCGCGGGCGACGCGGACTGGACGGTGCCGGCCGCCGCGCGGCCGCGCGGGCCGTCGCCCGACGCGCTGCCGGTGGAAGCCAGCAACGACGCCGTGGTCGCCAGCGAGCGCCACCCGCCCGAGGCCTGGCTGGAGCGCGTGGCGGGCGAGGGGGAGGTGTGGCTGAACCCGGGGGTGGCGCTTTCCGACGCTGCGCTGCAGCGCTGGAGCACCTTCTTCGACTGGGAGGGGCGGGACCCGGGCGCCAGGTACCAGGCCACGCGCCCGGCGGCGGTGACGTGGTCCGGCGGCGCCGGCACCATGCTGCGCAAGGGCACGGCGAGGCCGGTATGAGCGAGGCGACTTCCGCGCCCCCGCCCCCCGCGGCCCCCGCCCCGCCGGCCCGGCCGACGGCGGCCAAGACGCTGGGGCGCCTGGCGCTCCCGCCGCGCGGGAGCCGGTCCGCCCTGGTCTACGAGTGGCTGGGGGTGCTCTTCTACCTGGTGGCCAGCACGGCGCTGTTCGGCGTGCTGCTGGCGCGCGGCCAGGGCGCCGCGGCGGGGGCGGTGCTGGAGCTGCTGGGGCTGGGCGACGAGCCCAACTACGCCCTCACCGGCCTGATCGGGCTCGGCTTCATGCTGGTGTTGCTGGCCTGGTGGAGCGTGCGCCGGGACCGCACCGAGATGGCCCACGAGGAGGAGGACGTGGAGTGGGTCAGCCTGCACGGGCGCGAGGGGATGAGGCTGGTGTTCGCCCCCCCGGAGAAGCGCGAGGCGCTCTTCCGCGGGGGCGCCCGCGAGTACACCGCCGAGGCGGGCGGCCGCGTGGAGACGCTGATGGACGACCGCGTCCGGCGCATCCTGGAGAAGGAGCGCGACCCCTACCTCCGCGTCTCGCCCGACGAGCTGCGGGGCATCGCGGAGACCCGCACCGCGCGCTACGGCGTGTTCGCCCGCTACGCCTCGTCGCTCCTCCTCCTGCTGGCCGTGCTGGGCACCTTCGCCGGGGTCAAGACGGCGCTCCCCGGGCTGATCGACGCGGTGTCGGGGGCGGGTGGGACGCAGCCCGGCGCCGCCGACATCGCCGCGCCGCTGCGGGCCGTGGCCGACGCCTTCGGCGGCAACGCCCTGGCGCTGGTGGGGGCGATCGCCGTGGGGCTGATGGCGCAGGGGCTGGTGACGGGGCGGCGGAACCTGCTGGAGCGGCTGGAATTGGTCTCTACCGAGTTCCTGTACGGCGCCCTGCACGGCGGCGGCTCGGTGGATCCGCTCACCGAAGCCGTCCGCGAGCTGCGCGAGACCGCGGCCTCGGTCCGCGACACGGGGCGCGCGATCGAAGGGCTGGAGTCGGGGATGAACGGGCTGTCGGAAAGCTTCCACGAGGCGTTCGAGCGGCTCAACGAGCGGCTGGTGGAGCTGGCCGCGCAGCAGGACCAGGCGCTGCACGAGAGGACCGGGAGCGAGCTGCGCGAGCTGCAGCGCCGGGTGGGCACGCTCGCCGAGACGGTCGAGAGCGTCGTCCGGGCCTACCACGGGATCGTGGACACGGTGCACGAGCGCTCGCAGGCCTCGGAGCAGGCCATCGACCTGATGCGGCAGAGCGCCGTCACCCTGCACGACGCGCTCCGCTCCCTGGGGGGCTACCAGGCGGGCGCCGAGCGCACCGCGGAGGGCGTCCAGCGGACGCTGGACGCGCTGCGGGAGGGGAGCGCGGAGGTGGTCGCGCGGATGGAGGCCGTGGCCGACGCGGTGGGACGCGCGCAGCCGGCCATCGACACGGTCGACCTGATGCTGCAGCGGGTGGCCGAGCGCGTCTCCGGCGTGGACGAGCGCGCCGCGGCCGCGTGGGCCCGGGCGGCGGAGAGCGTGGACGGCCGCCTGTCGGCGGCGGTCCAGACGCTGCAGGCGGCCGCCGCCCGCGCCCCGTCGTACGCCCCCGCGGCGGGGTACGACGGGGCGCAGCGCGACCCCGAGGCGAGCGCCCTGCTGCGCCGCATCGCCGCGGCGCTGGAGGCGGAGCGCGGGCCCACGCGGGGACAGCTCGCGGCGGCGCAGGCCGCCGGCACCCTCGCCGCGCTGGGGCTGGGATACGGGCTGTTCCTGGCCGGGCGGGCCCTGCTCCCCCTCCTCCTCCGCGCCTGGGGGTAGCGAACCATGCGATACGGCGTGGGAGACGAGGAGGGGGACGGCGGGCCGTGGCCGGCGTTCGCCGACCTGCTGGCGGCCACCACCCTCCTGTTCCTGATCCTGTTCGCGGCGCTGGCCGTGCCCGCCATCCAGCGCGCCGGCCAGGCCGACGCGCAGGCCTCCAACCTTGCGCGCATCGAAGCGGTGCTCGCCGGGGCGGCCGACCGCCGGGTGAGCGTGCAGCGCGTGGGGGACTACGTGCTGGTTCGCATCGCCGAGGAGGCCACCTTCCCCCGCAACGAGCACGCGCTCGCCCGCCTCAAGCCCGAGGGAAGGGCGATCCTGCACGACTTCGGGCGCTTCCTGTCCGGCAGGCTGGTGAACGAGATCGACCAGGTGCAGGTGGTCGGCCACACCAGCAGCGAGGGGAGCGAGGAGCGCAACTGGGGATTGAGCGCGGCGCGCGCCGCGACCGTGGCGCTGTTCCTGATCGACAGCGCCGGCGTCCCCGCCTGCCGCGTGTCCGCGCTGGGGCGCAGCCACTACTACCCGGTGCGCCCCGACCGGGCGCGCGCCGGCGCCGGCGCGGACCCCGCCGACCGCCGCATCGAGCTGGAGATCCGCCCCCAGCTCCCGGGCGACACGGTGCAGCGGCGCCGCCGCGACGCGTGCGTAGAGGGGCGCCGGTGAGCCCCGGCGCGCCCCTCTCGGCCGCCGCCCTGCACGGCCGGCTCGACCTGTCGGACGAGGCGCGCGCTCACCTGGTCCGGGTGGAGAGCGAGGCCCACGAGCTGCTCGCGGCGGTCGGCGCGCGCCTGGCCGGCGGCGGCCACCCGGCGCTCGCCGCGGCGGCCGCCGACCTCGCGCGCTTCCTGCAGGGCGCGAAGAGCCCGCTGCTGCGGGCCCTTGGGCGGCGGGGCGCCGACCTGGACGCGGGCGGGCTCGCCCGCAGGTCGCTGGACCACGCCTGGAGCGCGGTGCGGGGGCGCGCCACCCGCGCCGTCGAGCGCCACGACGCGGCGGCGGAGGTGGAGCGCACGCTGGACCGCCTCCGCCGGCGCTTCTCCGAGCGGCTCCCCTGGCACCTGGCGCGCGCGCTGGAGGCGGCCGGCGTGGACCGGGGCTCGCTCCGCGCCCGCGAGACGGCGTGGCTGCGGGCCCGCGGCGCGCGGCTGGAGCGGGTGGAGGAGGAGCTCGCCGGGGCCGAGCGCCGGCTCCCGGCGCACGTGGACGAGCCGCTGGAGGAGAAGGGCTGGCCCGCCGCGGTGTCGCGCGCGGAGCTGGCGGCCGCGGTGGCGGAGGCCGGGCCGTCCCGCGCGGCGGGCGCGCCCCCCGGCCGGCGCGAGGCGCTGCGGGCCCTCGCCGCGCGGCACCGGGCGCACCTGCGCGCCCGCCCGGGCGCGGCGCGCGCGCTCGACGAGGTGGCCGCCCGCGAGGCGGTGGAGCGGGTGGACGCGGGGCTCGCGCCCGGCGACGCCGACCTGGACGCGTGGGGCGTCCTCCTCCGCCACGCGGCCCGGGAGCGCGCCCCCTCCCCCGCCCCGCCGCCGGCGGCGGAGCCCCGCGAGGCCGCCCCCGCTTCCACCCTGTACGTGGTCCCGCTCTTCGGCCCCTACGTCCTGGTCCGCACGGGCGAAGGCTGGCCGGTGCAGGTGCGGGGGCTGGGGGTGCGCTGCGGCGAGCGCGCCGAGTGCGTGGCCGCCGTCCCCCCGGGCGCCGACGCGGTGACCGCGGACCCCGCGGCCTGGGCGGGGCCGCTGTTCGACCTGCCGGCCGACCCGTGGGGCCGCTGGCTGGAAACCGCCACCCCCGCCGCGGTCCTCCCCTTCGCCCGCATCGCCCCCGACCGGTGGCTTGCCGAGGTGGTGGAGCGGGGCGCCCTGCGGACGGCGGCGACCCCCGCCTGGGAGCTCCCGCCGCGGCGCTCGCGGGCCATGGTGCGCGTCCTCCCTCCCGCCGGCGCGGTCGCCTGCGACGCGGTGCTCGCCACCGGGCAGCCGGTCCGCACCGAGCGGGCCTTCGGCTGGGAGACGCGGGTGGTCCCGCTTCCCCTGCGCGACCTGGCGCACGGCTGGCTGCGCACCGCCTCCACCGAGGCCGGCCTGCGCGCGGTGCGGCACGAGCACGCCTTCTTCCGCGTCCTGGAGACCCGGACCACGGGGCGCTCGCCGCGGTGCCTGGGCCGCCCCGCGGAGGGGCCGGGCCACCTGTACGCGCCGCCGGCGGCCCTGCCGCTCGCGTCGTCCGCCCCGCTGCGGGCGTGGCGCGACCTGGATCCCCGCGCGCTGGTCGCGGCGGCCGCGCGGCTGTGGCGCGAGCTCTCGGCGGCCGGGCTCGGGCTGGGGATGTACCACCCCGCCACCGTCGGGTACCGCGTGGCCGGCGGGCCGCCCGGCGCGCTGCACGCGGTGGCGCTGGCGGCCCCCCTGGGCACGCCCTTCGGCAGGCCCTACCCCGCCGCGCCGGCCGGCATCCCCCCGCTGGACAGCCTGGGGCCCGTTCCGGCGCACCCGGCCCAGGCCGCGGGAGGGCCCGCGAGCCGGGAGGTCGAGGCGGCGCTGCTGGCGGTGTACGCGCTGGACCTGCTCGCCGAGGGACCGCAGGAGGGCGTGCCGCGGCGGTGGGACGACCTGGTCGCCTGGCTCGCGGAGCCGCAGCGGACGTTCCGCGAGCCGGAGCTGGCGGCCGGACTGGCCCGCGGGCTCGCCGGGGGACCGCCGAGCGAGCTGGCGCGGCGGGTGGATGCGCTCGCCGGGGGGGACGAACTGGCGGGCTAGCCCCTGGGCCGCAGCGACAGGTCGGTGACCAGGAGCTCGGCTCCGGCGCCGGGGTCGGTGGCGCCGCAGTACAGCACGATGGCGACGGTGCGCACCTGCTCCGCGACCACGCCGAGGAGGTTCTCCTCGATCTCCCGCCGGATGTCGATCTCGTAGTCCTTGTAGAGGCGCTCCCGCTCGACGTCGATGTAATGGACGTCGTTGCCGCCGTTGCCGCGCCTCGGCACGCCGACGAGCGGGGTGTTGGCGAAGGGGTTCTGCACGTGGTTGTAGAAGCTCGTGATCCCCAGGACCCGGCCGTCCGCGTCCAGGTACTGCAGCATCACCGTGGCGATCCCCGTCCCGCTGAAGCCGATCATCGGCCCCTCGTGCGAGGAGGCGCGGAACGTCGCCCGGAACACGTAGTCGGGCCCGGCGACGGGGACCTTCTGCGCGAACAGGAGGCTCCCCTCCCCTTCGTAGGTGAGACGGAGGGCATGGCCGGAGCGCGCGTCCGCGAACGACACGATCTCGTTGGTGCCCTTGCCGCTGGCCCCGTCCACCGTGCGGGTCCATTCCGCGAAGCGGTCCCCGAAGCCTCCGTTGCGGACCGTGTTTCCCGAATCGTCCACCGCGGGCGGCCGGTAGACGGAGTCCACGACCCGGGCGGCGGGCGTGGCCGGCGGGGCGACCGGGCCGGACACGGGGGTGGCTGCCGGGGCGGCCGGGTCGGTCGCCTGAGCGGCTGCCGGATCGGTGGTGGAGGGACCGGCGGCGACGCCGGATGACGGATTCGGCTCCGGGGCGAGGTACACGGCTCCCGCCACGGCGGCAGCGACGACCGCCGACGCGACGACCGCCCGCCTCGTCCAGCGTGCCGGACGAGAGAGAACGATCTTCGCGGGGTCGACGCCTCGCCGCGTGACCAGCTGCGGGCACTCCCGGTCCTCGAAGTGCTCCAGGGCGAGCGCGGCGCGCGCCTGGTCGTATGCGGCCTGGACCGAGTGGCCGAAGGCGATGGCCCGGTAGAACGAGCCGCTGAAGGTGATCGCGGCCGCGTCCGTGATCTCGGTGCGCGTGCCGATGGCGCATCCCACCACGGCTGCGATCCCCTCCGCCTGTGGAGTCGAAAAACAGGCGTTCAGCACGACGAGCCGGATGTCGCCGCGGAAGACCTCGAACAGCCGCGCGAGCTGCTCCGCGTCCACGCTGTGCCCGCTCGACGCGTCGGAACCCACCAGCACCAGGCCGCCGCTCCCGCCGTGCCCGCTGAAGTGAACCACCTGCGGGCTGGTTTCGTTCAGGGCCAGCAGCAGGTCGTCGGTGCGCGTGGCCCAGTGCGTGTCGAGGTCCAGGTCGTCGCGGTACCTGGCCGTCCGCACCTTGTGCCGGATCTCCCGCACCTCCACGTCCAGCAGGAGCCTGCGCGCCGGTCCGCCCGGTGGGGCGGAAAGCGGATCAGCCGCAAAGAACAGGATCTTGGCCTTGCTCATGATCGCGAGGGAGGGGACCGGCGCACAGGCCGGCCGCGGCGGACAATCCTTGCGGCCCGCTGCGCATATTCGCCGGTCCGTGCCCGCTCGGCAACCCTTCCGGATCGAGGAGCGGAGCCCCGGGTGTCTCCCCGGTCGACCGCGCGGGAAATCACCGGCGGGCCTCCGTCCGTGTTCCCGACCCGACCCCCGGCGCCACCCGCATACCACCGCGAGCCATGAGCAGGATCAAGGTGCTCTTCCTCGCCGCCGACCCGTTCTCGTACCGCGGCGCCGAGGCGGCGGTGAAGGCCGCCGTCGAGCGGTTCGGGCGGATCGACGTGCTGGCCGACGACGCGGGGACCTTCGAGGCGTCCTCCGGCAAGTACATACTTCCGAATCGAAAAGCCCGGATCTGCAGTCCGGCAACGAGGCAGGGCCACCGAGAGCGAGATCTTCGCCCGGTGGCCCTGTTCTACCTGCGGCGACTCTTCTCCCCTCCCCAAGGAGGTTCAGCAGACGCTGCACGCCTTCGATACCACGATGACCGAGGGGACCCCGCAGTTCCCACGGGCGCCCGACAACGAGCTTCTCCTGCGCCTCGGCGCATGGCGATGCTCCACATCAACGCCCGCAAGGCGAAAGCCGCGCCTACGGCGACGACGCGAACGCCCAGGCGCTCCAGGACGCGGTGGGCATGGACACGGGGTGCGCCCGGACGGCACTCTCGGCGATGTACTACCAGTCGATGCCCCACTGGCTGAACCTCACCGCGCACTCGTACCACCAGGGGGCAGCAACCACGACTGGGATGTCGCTGTGGACCTGGTGGACAGCTCGCAGGGAGGGCTCTCCCCTGTTCAGCTTCTACAAGCGCCGTTCGGCGTCCCTCGAGCCGTCGAGAAGCGGCGCTGTCGGATAGCGGGTTGGACAGGTTGTTCACAGGCGAGCGTGGCGGGGCTGGCTCCCGCGGCTGCCGGAAGACAACCCTTGCTCGCTCAAGCTCCCAATGTTATTCGTGTTCCTCCATCCTGGCAGCATTCGCCGTAAAAGATCGAATGTTTTACGCCTGCTCGAAAACGCACGCGCGACGGTGGACGGGTCGGCGCGAGACCCAGGCCCCACTTCGCACGGCTGCTGGAACGGCCCGCACGCGGCGGCGGATACCGCGCCACTTCCCTCTCGGGCCGGGCTGATCAGCGAGCATCCGGAATCACGTGAGCTGACCGGACGAGGGATCCCGCGGGGCGCATGGGCCCCACGGTTTCACGTCTCATGCGAGATCTCCAGGGGGAACAGGCTTATGGACGCGCTTGCCGGTCGCACATCCTCCACATCGCTGTCGGTGACGGTCAGCGCGGTCCGGGCGGAGCTGCCGGGGATCGAGCCCGTGGGCCGGGGCGGGGGTCTGCCGCTGTCCTTCGCGCAGCAGCGGCTCTGGCCGCTGGAGCAGCCGGGAGGTTCCGGCCCGGGGCACCCCGTGCGCTGGCGGTGCCGGCTGCGAGGCGAGCTGGACCGGCAGGCGCTGCGCCGCGCCCTGGAGCGCATCGTGGCGCGCCACGATGCGCTCCGCACGACGTTCGCGAAGGTGGGCGGCGAGCCGGAGCAGCGCGTCGCGCCGGTCGGGGAGAGCGGCTTCCCCCTGCTGGAGCACGACCTGGGCGGGCACGCGGAGCCCGCGGCGCAGGCGGAGCTCGCCCGGGTGGCGGCCGAGGAGGCGGACACCCCGTTCAGCCTGGAGCGGGGGCCGCTCGTCCGCGGGCGCCTGGTCCGCCTGGGAGCGCGGGACCACGTGCTGCTGGTGACCCTGCATCCCCTGGTCTGCGACGCGCCGTCCCTGAACGTCTTCGCCCGCGAGCTGGGCGTGCTGTACGCGGCCTTCGTCCGTGGGGAAGCCGACTCGCTGCCGCCGCTGCCGGTGCAGTACGCGGACTACGCCGCGTGGCAGCGGCGGCTGGTGGACGGCGGGCTGCTGCGGCCGCAGGCGGATTTCTGGCGGGACACGCTGGCGGATCTCCCGGAGCCGCTGGAGCTGCCGGCGGACCGTCCGCGCCCGACGCAGCCGGACCCCGCCTTCGCCCACGTCCGGCTGGAGCTGGACGCGGAGGCGACCACGGGGCTTCGGGCGCTCGGCGGCCGCCACGGGGCGGCGCTGTCCACCACGCTTCTGGCGGGCTGGGCCGCCGTGCTGGGGCGCCTGTCGGGGCAGACGGAGCTGGTCGTCGGCGCCTCCACGGGCGGCCGGGGGCGCCGGGAGGTGGAAGGGCTGATCGGCTGCTTCGAGCACACCCTGCCGGTGCGGGTGGAGCTGTCGGGCTCGCCCACGGCCGCGGAGCTGCTGGGGCGGGTGGAGGCGCGGGTGCAGGGGGCGCTGCGGAACCAGGATCTCCCCTTCCAGCGGGGGGTGGAGTTCGCGCAGCCGGACGGCGCCGCCGCTTCGGCCGCGCCGCCGTTCCGTGCGGCCTTCGCGTGGCGGGACGCGCCGGCGAGCGCGGAGCTGCCCGGCCTGCGGATGGACGCGGCGGCAGTGGAGCCGCGCCGGGCGGCCGGGCTCGACGTGTCGCTGGAGCTGCGGGAGGACGGGGACGGGGTCGCGGGAGAGGTGGTATTCGCGGCGGCGCTGTTCGAGCGGGCGACGGTGGAGCGCTGGGCGGGGTACCTGCGCCGCTTCCTGGCGGGCACGGCGGCCGACGAGACCCGGCCGGTAGACCGGCTGACGCTGCTGTCGGACGAGGAGCGCCGGCGCGTGGTGGAGGAGTGGAACCGCACGGAGGCGCCCTTTCCCGAGTCGTTCATCCACGAGCGCTTCGAGGCGCAGGCCGCGCGCACGCCGGAGGCGACCGCGGTGGTCTTCGAGGACCGGCGGCTGACGTACGGGGAATTGAACCGGCGGGCGAACCGGCTGGCGCACCGCCTCCGGGACCTGGGCGTGGGGCCGGACGTGCGCGTGGGGATCTGCGTGGAGCGGGGCCCCGAGCTGGTGGTCGCCGTGCTGGGGGTGCTCAAGGCGGGGGGCGCGTACCTGCCGCTCGATCCGGCCTATCCGCGGGAGCGGCTGCTCGACATGGTGCAGGACAGCGCCCCGGTGGCGATGCTGACGCACGGGGCGCCGGCCGGCCGGCTCGCGGGGCTGGACCTTCCCCTGCTCGCGCTGGACGAGGACGCGGCTTGGGGGGACGGGCAGCCGGACACCGACCCGGAGCGTGGCGCGCTCACGCCGGAGCACCTGACGTACGTGATCTACACCTCGGGCTCCACGGGGCGGCCCAAGGGCGTGGAGATGACGCACCGGGGCGCCTCCAACCTGCTGCACTGGTACCTGGGCGCCACTCGGATCTCGGAGCGCGACGCGGTCCTGGTCGTCACCTCCTTCAGCTTCCACCTGACGCAGCGCAACCTGCTGGCCCCGCTCTTCGTGGGCGGCCAGGTGCACCTGGCGCGCGAGCCGTTCGAGCCGCGCCGGATCGCCGACCAGGTCGTCGCGTCGGGGATCAGCATGATGAACCTCACGCCCACTGGCTTCCAGGCGCTGGTGGAGGCGGACGGGGGGCGGGCGATCGGCAGGCTGCGGATCGTGGTCTTCGGCGGGGAGCCGCTGTACCCGCGGCAGCTGGCGCGGGTGCCGGAGCCCCGCCCCGTGTTCCTGAACCCGTACGGAGCCACGGAGGCGACCGGGATCACGGCCCACCACTTCGCCCGGGCGGACCTGTCGAGCTACTCCAGCCGCTCCATGCCGCCGGGCCGTCCGATCGCCAACGCCCGGATCTACGTGCTGGACGGCGCCGGCGAGCCGGTGCCGACCGGGGTGACGGGGGAGCTGTACCTGGGCGGCGCGGGGGTAACGCGCGGGTACCGGCGGCTGCCGGAGCAGACGGCCGAGCGCTTCCTCCCCGACCCCTTCGGCGCGGAGCCCGGGGCGCGGCTGTACCGGACGGGCGACCTGGGGCGGTGGCTGGCGGACGGGACGATCGAGTTCATGGGCCGCGGCGACTCGCAGGTCAAGGTGCGCGGGTTCCGGATCGAGCTGGGCGAGATCGAGGCGCGGCTCGCCGAGCACGCGGCCGTGCACGAGACCGTGGTGGTGGCGCGCGACGGGGAGGTCGGCGATCCGCGGCTGGTGGCCTACTACACGGGTGAACGGGCGGGCGCCGCGGCGCTGCGCGCCCACCTGGCGGAGCGGCTGCCGGAGTACATGGTCCCGGCCGCGTTCGTCCACATGGACGCGCTGCCGGTGAACCCCAACGGCAAGCTGGACCGCAGGGCGCTGCCGGCGCCGGATCTCGCGCCGACGGGGGAGCGGTACGAGGCGCCGCGCACCCCGGCGGAGGAGGTGCTGGCGGGAATCTGGGCGGAGGTGCTGGGCGTGGAGCGGGTGGGGGTGGAGGACGGCTTCTTCGACCTGGGCGGGCACTCGCTGCTGGCCACGCGCGTGGTCTCGCGGGTGCGGCAGGTGTTCGGGGTGGAGGTGCCGCTGCGGGCACTGTTCGAAGGGCCCACGGTGGCGGAGCTGGCCGGGCGCGTGGAGGCGCTGCGCCGCGCGGGGCTGCCGACCCTCCCGCCGGTGGTGCCGACCGGGCGCACGGGGCCGCTGCCGCTGTCGTTCGCGCAGGAGCGGCTCTGGTTCCTGGACCGGCTGGAGCCGGGCAGCGCCGTCTACAACATCCCCGTGGCATGGCGCCTGGGCGGTGCGCTGGACGCGGCGGCGCTGGAGCGGAGCCTGGGCGAGATCGTGCGGCGTCACGAGGCGCTGCGCACGGTCTTCGCCGAGGTGGACGGCTCGCCGGTGCAGACCATCGCGCCCTTCGGCGGGTTCGCGCTGCCGGTG
>DASVQR010000023.1:0-1615 GCA_036389055.1 Longimicrobiaceae bacterium
GCGCCCCGCCCGCCCGGGCGGCCGCGTCGGTACGCTCCGCCAGGGCGCGGATGGTCGGCTCTTCGAAAAGGTCGCGGACGGTGAGCGCCATTCCCCGCTTCCGCAGCGCGGCCACCATCTGCACCGCGCGCATGGAATCCCCACCCGCGGCGAAGAAGTTCTCCAGGACTCCCACCCGCTCCGCGCCGAGCACCTCCTGCCACACCTCCTGCAGCAGGCGCTCCGCCGCAGAGGCGGGCGAGGCGTACGCCGGGCGGAGCGTCCGTCCGGCCTCGGGCGCCGGGAGGGCGCGCCGGTCCAGCTTGCCGTTGGCGGTCAGCGGCATCTGGGGCAGCACGACGAACACCGCCGGGACCATGTAGTCGGGGAGCCGCGCGGAGAGAGCGGCCCGCAGGGCGGTGGGGTCTTCCGCCTCGCCGGGGCGGAGGACCACGTACGCGACGAGCTGCTTTTCGCGACCGGCTTCGTCACGCACGAGCACGGCCGCGTCGCGGATCCCCGGCAGCTCCAGCAGCGCGGCCTCGATCTCTCCCGGCTCGATGCGGAAGCCGCGGATCTTGACCTGCTGGTCGGCGCGCCCCAGGTACTCCAGCTCGCCGTCCGCGCGCCTCCGGGCCAGGTCCCCCGAGCGGTAGAGCCGCGCCGCCGGGTCGGCGGAGAAGGGGTCGCGGAGGAAGTGCTCGGCCGTGAGCTCCGGCCGGTTCAGGTAGCCGCGCGCCACCCCCGCGCCCCCGACGAAGATCTCGCCGGGGACGCCGGGGGGAACGGGCTCCAGCCGGGAATCCAGGACGTACAGGGCAAGGTCGGGGATCGGCACGCCGATCGGGCTCCCGGCGCGGTCCAGGTCCGCGCGGGTGATCGGGCGGTAGGTGACGTGGACGGTGGTCTCGGTGATCCCGTACATGTTCACCAGCCGCGGCCGCTCGTCGCCGTGCCGCTCCATCCAGGGCCGCAGCGCCGGCGGGTCCAGCGCCTCCCCGCCGAAGACCACGCAGCGCAGGCGCAGGGCGGAGGGGTCCACGCCCGAGGCGAGGTCCGCCTGCACCAGCTGCTTGAAGGCGCTGGGCGTCTGGCTCAGCATGGTCACCCCTTCGTCCGCCAGCAGCCGGTGGAAGTCCTCCGGCGAGCGGGTGGTGAGGAAGGGGACGACGACCAGCCGGCCGCCGTGCAGCAGCGCGCCCCAGATCTCCCAGACCGAGAAGTCGAACGCGTACGAGTGGAACAGCGTCCACACGTCGTCCGGTGCGAAGCCGAACCACACCTCGGTGGCGTCGAAGAGCCGGACCACGTTGGCGTGCGTGACCTGCACCCCCTTTGGCTTCCCCGTCGATCCCGACGTGTAGATGACGTACGCCAGGGTGTCCGGCCCCGCCTGCACGCCCGGGTTCTCGCCGCTCTCCCGGGCGATGGCGTCCGCGTCGGTGTCGACGCAGAGCGCCGCGCCCGTGAAGGCCGGGAGACGATCGAGGAGGCCGCTGGCGGTCACCAGCACCGGGATCTGCGCGTCTTCCAGGACGAAGGCGATGCGCTCGGCCGGGTAGGCGGGGTCGAGCGGGACGTACGCGCCGCCCGCCTTGAGCACGGCGAGGATGGTGGCGACCAGCTCGGCCGAGCG
>DASVQR010000024.1:0-6919 GCA_036389055.1 Longimicrobiaceae bacterium
GATCTCAATTGAGATCGATCGATCTCAATTGAGATCACTTCCATCAGGAATCTACCGCCGGCTCTCGTCCCATGGGGATCCTGTTCCACCCTCTCGACGCAATCCTCTCTTCCCGGAGCAAGGTACGGCTGCTCAGGGTCCTGCTTCCACTGGACGAAGCGGTGTCTGCCCGGGAGGCAGCGCGGCTGGCGGGCACTCCCCTGGCACCTTCGCTTCGCGCCCTGTCCGACCTTGCATCACTGGGGACTCTTCGGGTAAGCCGCTTGCGCGGGCAGCACCTGTACACGGTCAATCGTGACAACCCGCTGGTCCGGGACGGCCTGGCCCCGCTCTTCGAACTGGAGGCTGCCCGTGTGAGCGGCGTGTATGCGCGCCTGCGGGAATCGCTCGGCGCCGAGCTGGCGGCCGGCTCGGTGCTGACCCTCGCGGTCTACGGGAGCGCGGCACGCGGAGAAGACAAGCCCGGGAGCGACCTGGACGTCCTCGTCGTGACCCGCGATCCCGAAGACGTCATGGGAGCTCACGCGGCGCTCTCTCGCGCGGCGCCGGAGTTCGACCGGGAGTTCGGGCTGGACCTCGCCCCGATGGTCCTGTCGCGGCACCAGCTGGACCTGCAGGCCGAAGCGCGGGACCCGGTCGTCGTGGAGCTACGAGAAGAAGCTCGGGTGATCGCGGGGCTGCCGCTTGACCACCTCTCTCCCACCTTCCGGAGCTGACGTGGTGCGTTCCGGCAGCTCGAAAGAGGTGGACCGCCACCAGGCCGAGAAGTACAGGCGGGTCGGGGCCTCGCTGCTCGCCAGCGCACAGGCGCTGGAATCGGTCGCGATGCCTGGTGATCCATACGGGAACGCTCTCGGAGTCATCGCGGTCCACGCATCCATCGCTTACAACGACGCGCTGACGATCTCGTTCCGGGGGATCAAGTCCACCGAGGGGGACCACCGCAAGGCAGCCGACGTCCTCCGGCAGGCGCTGGGGAGTCGTGCCCGGTCCGAACAGGTGGAACGTCTGCGCAGCATCCTCTCCCTCAAGGACAGGATCTCCTACGCCGGGCAGTTCTACACGCTGGAGGAGGCGCGGCACCTGCTGCGCAGCGCGGAGGCGTTCTGTTCCTGGGCGGAAGCGCTCTACGCGGAGCGGCCACCCGCGAGAGGCTGAGGGGGTAGAATCCGAACGCATGCCGTCGACGCGCCGCCCTCCACGCGGACGTGCCACGCGCCCGCCGGAGTTCAAATGTTTCCTTGTCCACTCTCCGGCCCCGGGGTTAAGCTGAATTCGGCGCCGTGCGGTCCCCTCCTCCCGGCGCGACGGCAACGCGGTACCCCAGATGCAGCATGCCCACCTCCTCCGGCTTCCCCGTCCCCCCGCTCACCGTGGTGATGACCGACCTGCCGCCCGGCCCCGGGCCCGGCGCGGAGCCGCGCGACCCGGCCCTGCTGCTGGACGCCGTCACCTTCGCCGCGAAGGCGTTCCTCACCGCCGACTCGCTGGAGTCCGCCGCGGCCGCCGTGCTGCGGCGGCTGGGCGAGGCCGCCTGCGCCGACCGCGCCTACGTGCTGGACGGGGGCGCCGCCTGCCGCTGGCCGGAGGCCCACTGCGACGGGCCGGCCGTGCACCTCCGCGCCGGGTGGAGCGCCCCGGGTCGCGACGCCGGCCCCTGGGGCGGCGAGGACGGGGAGTCGCGCGCGCCCTGGGAGGCCGCGCTCGCGGGGTGGCTCGGCGCGCTCCGCGGCGGGACCACCGTGCAGGGGCACGTGGCCGGGCTCCCCTCGCCCGCGCGCGAGCTGCTGGCCGGGCGCGGCGTGCGCTCGCTGGTGCTGGTGCCGGTGTCCGTGGACGGCGCGCTGTGGGGGGTGGCCGGCTTCGACGCGTGCGGGGCGGAGCGGAGCTGGTCCGAGGTCGAGCTGCGGGCCCTGGACGCGGTCGCCGACCTGTTCGGCGTGGCGGTGGGACGCCAGCGCTTGCAGCAGACCCTTTCCGGGCAGCGCCTCCAGGCCGTGCTCCAGGCCGAGGTGGGCTCCGCCGTCACCGAGAGCACCGGCACCCTGGAGGGGCTGCTCCAGCGCTGCGCCGAGGCGGTGGCGAAGCACCTGGACGCGGCCCTGGTCCGCATCTGGATGGTGGATCCCGACGACTCCGGCACACTGGTGCTGCGCGCCAGCGCCGGGCTGTACACCCGCCTGAACGGCCGCTATGGCCGGATCCCCCGCGACCACTTCCGCTTCAGCGGGGTCGAAGCGCACCGTCGGCCCCACGTCACCAACCAGGCGCAGACCGACGGCAGCCTGGACGACCCGGAGTGGGCCGCGCGCGAGGGGCTCACCGCCTGCGCCGGCTACCCGCTGGTGCTGGAGAACGACCGCCTGGTCGGCGCCATCGCCCTGTTCCGCCGGAAGCGCCTGCACCAGGTGGACGTGGACGCCTTCGCCTCCGTGGGCGACGAGATCGCCCTGGCCATCGAGCACGCCCGCGCCCTGGAATCGCTCCGCGGGCGCGAGCGCCAGCTGGCCGAGGCGCAGGAGCTGGCGGGCATGGGGAGCTGGCAGTGGGAGCTCGCCGCCGACCGCGTCGTCTGCTCCGACAACCTGTACCACATCTTCGGGCTGCGGCCGCGGGAGCGGCCCATCACCTCCGGCGCCGTGCTGCGGCGCGTCCACCCCGAGGACCGCGCCACGGTGGCCGAGGCCCTGGGCGCCGCCGCCCGCGAGCAGCGCCCCTTCGACTTCGAGGCCCGCATCCTCCGCCCGGACGGCGAGACCCGCGTCCTCCACTGGCGCGGCGAGGCCGCGGCGGTCCCCCCCGGCGCCGCCGCGCGCTTCCTGGGCACCTGCCAGGACGTCACCGCCCGCCGCGAGGCCGAGGAGCGGGCCCGGCGGCTGGTGTTCGAGCAGGCCGCCCGCGCCGAGGCCGAGGCCGCCCGGCGCCGCGCCGAGTTCCTGGCCGAGGCCAGCCGGGTGCTGGGCGCCTCCATCGACCACCGGGTGACCCTGGCCTCGCTGGCGCGGCTCGCCGTCCCCGAGCTGGCCGACTGCTGCATCGTGGACCTGCTGCGCGACGGCGGCTCCACCCTGCGCGTGGGGATCGCCCACGTCGACCCGGCCATGGAGGCGCTGCTCTGCCGCCCGGGGAGCTTCGACCTGGACGTGCTCACCCCCGCCCACCCGGTGCTGCGCGCCCTGCGCGACGCCGAGCCCTCGCTGGTGGAGGAGGTCACCCCGGAGATGATCGACGAGGCGGTGCTGGAGGGCCCCCGGCGCGACCTGCTCCACCGCCTCGCCCCCCGCTCGGTGGTGGTGGTCCCGCTCCAGGCCGGCGACGACACCATCGGCGCGCTCACCCTGATCGTCAGCGAGTCCGGCCGCCGCTACGGCGAGGCCGACTTGGAGCTGGCGCTGGAGCTGGCCCGCCGCGCCTCGCTGGCGGTGGAGAACGCGCGCCTCTTCCGCCAGGCGCGCGAGGCGGTGCAGGCCCGCGACGAGGTGCTGTCCGTGGTCGCGCACGACCTGCGCAACCCGGTGGGCACCGTGATCATGGCCGCCAACCTGGTGCTGGACGAGATCCCCGCGGGCGAGCGGGCCTTCGACCGCAAGTACCTGGGGATCATCCGCCGCTCCGCCGAGCGCATGGACCGGCTGATCCAGGACCTGCTGGAGGTCAAGCGCCTGGAGACCGGCAAGCTGGTGCTGGAGCGCCGCCCCGACGACCTGGGCCGCGTGCTCTCGGAGAGCGTGGAGATGCTGCGCCCCATGGCCGCGGCCGCCACCCTGCGCCTGGAGGAGGAGGTCCCCCCGGGGCTGCCGCGGGTGCTGGTGGACGGGCTGCGGGTGCAGCAGGTGCTCTCCAACCTGGTGGGCAACGCGCTCAAGTTCACCCCCGTCGGCGGGGTCATCACCCTGCGCGCCGAGGCGCGCGGCGCCGAGGTGCAGGTGTCCGTGGCCGACACCGGGCCCGGCATCTCGCCCGAGCAATTGCCGCACGTGTTCGGGAGGTTCTGGCAGGGCGGGAGCAAGGACGGGCTGGGCGTGGGACTGGGGCTCGCCATCGCCAAGGGGCTGGTGGAGGCCCACGGCGGACGCATCTGGGTGGAGAGCGAGCCCGGCCACGGCACCGTCTTTTCGTTCACCGTTCCCGTTGCTTCCGAAGAGCAGTAGGAACTGCGGGGTTGGGCGTGCCCCCGGCTGGCGCCGGGGTCAGGCTTCGGCTCCGTAGCAGACGAAACGACCGTCTGCAACGGAGTCGAGACCCGGCGGAAACTACCCCGCCGGGTCTCGCCCCTTCGGGCCGAAATCCCTCACGTGGGGGTCGCGCTGGCGTCCGCGGGGGTCCCGCTGCGCCGGTCAGCTGCGTGTGCTCATCGCGCGGGAGAGCGACTGGATCATCCCCTGCAGGTCGCCGGTGAGCAGGGCCAGCCAGCGGTCGCCCGAGCGCCGGAAGCTGATGACCTGCACCTTGGCCACCGACACGCCGGACACCGCCACGTTCATCCGGTACACCACGTGGGCGGCGTCGCCGCCCTCGGGCACGGAGCCGATCACCTCCGCCTGGATGGAGGTGAGCGCCTGCTTCGTCTCGGGCGACATGGCGGCGAGCGAGCGGATCATCCGCGCGTACACCTCGGCGGCGGGGAGGGCCCGGAGCTCCGCCGCCGTCTTCACCCCGAAGAAGGTGGAGATCACCGGGGCGGCGCTGTCCGCGGCCGCCAGCGTGGTGAAGAACGACTTGAACTGCTCCAGGGCGTCGGGGTGCATCAGCTTCGCGGCCGCGTCCCACTCCGCCCGCCTCATCACCTCGAAGTAGCGCCGCGCGGCGTCCTCGGGAGTGGGCGCCGCCTGGGCCCGCCCGGGGCCGGCGGAGAGCAGGACGGCGAGGACGAGCGGGAGGAGGGCGAAGATGCGCATCACGGGTCTACGGGGTTCGGGGATTGGAGTCGCGACGGCCCTGCAAGCTCCGGCGGCGGAGGCCGGGGCGCAACCGGCGGCGGCGGAGCGGTTCCCAATTCTCCCTCTCCCCTGTAGGTTGTCGGCCTCGCAGCCGACCACCCGCAGCCCCGGAGTACCCGCGTGAACCTGAGCCTCCGCGCCCTTCGCCGTCTCGTCCCCGGCCTCTCCGGCACCCCCGAGGAGATCGCCGGCCGCCTCGGGGAGGGCGGCATCGCCGTCGCCCGCGTCGCGCCGCTGGAGGAGCTGCTCCGGCCCGTGGTGGCGGGGCGGGTGACGGAATTGACGCAGCACCCCAACGCCGACCGCCTCAAGGTGTGCGTGGTCGACGACGGCGGCGAGCAGCCGCGGCAGATCGTCACCGGCGCGGACAACGTGGCGGCGGGCGCGTCGTACCCGGTCATCCGCGCGGGGACCACCCTCCCCAACGGGGTCAAGATCCGCAAGGGAAAGCTCCGCGGCGAGGTGTCCGAGGGGATGCTCGGCTCCGCCATCGAGCTGGAGCTGGGCGACGAGAAGGAGGGGCTGATGACGCTCCCCGGCGAGCCGGTCCCCGGCACGCCGCTCGCCGAGGTGGTGCCCGTGGAAGGCGTCGTCTTCGTGCTGGAGGGCGAGCCCACCGAGGAGGAGGTCGTGAAGGCGCTCGGCGGCGCGCCGGCCTGACGTCCACGCTCCTCCACGCGACGAAGCCCCGCCCGGCGTCCCGGGCGGGGCTTTCTCTTTTCCGACGGCCGGAGTCTACCGCGCGCCCATCTCCGCCAGCCTGGCCTTCGCCTCCGCGTTCTCCGGGTCCAGCTCCGCGGCGCGCCGGAATGCGGCACGCGCACCGGCGCGGTCCCCGCGGGCGAGCAGCGCGTCGCCCAGGTCCACCCGCAGCGGCGCCGAGCGGGGGAGCGCCTCCGCCGCCCACCCGAACACCCGCGCCGCGCCCTCCGCGTCGCCCCGCCGCCACAGCAGCTCGTAGCCCAGCGCGCGGAACGCGGCCTCGTCCAGCACGGGGCGGCCGGCGCTCCCCGCGAGCGCCGCGCGGTAGACGGGCTCGGCCGCGGCGGCGCCGCGGGTCAGCACCGCGTACGCGACCTCGTCCGCGCCGGGCGCGCTCGCGGACGGGCCCGTGCGCTCCAGGGTGAGCGACGTGCCGGCGGGCGCCCACTCCGCGGGGTCGCGGCGCAGGAACGCCCGGGCGTCGGCGTCGCCCCGGAGGTGCGCGTCCAGGAACCGGCCCACCAGGCGCAGCGTCGCCGCGTGGCCGCGGTCCGGCCGGCCCTGCACGGGGCCCCAGAAGGCGGGGAGCACGCCCTCCACCATGCCGTGGATGGCGAAGTCGGCGTGGCGCATGCCCCGGACACGCAGCAGCCAGCGCGGCCCGGCGGCGGAGTCGAGCACGGCGCGGTCCTCGCCCAGGCCGCGCGCCAGGTTCTCCTCGCGGGTGCGGGTTGCGTGCAGCAGCGGCATCCGCAGCCGGTCCAGCCGGTAGAACGGCGAGGGGCGCATCAGGTCACGCATCAGCCGGTCGGAAAGGATGCCGCTGTCCAGGCTGACCACCGCGCCGGTCTCCGGGCGCCGCATCGCCAGCAGCGTGGTCGCCATCCCGCCCAGGTCGAACCCCACCAGCACCGTCCGCCCCGCGTCGGCCGGGGGCTGCGCCTTCGCCCAGGCCAGCACCTGCTCCAGGTCACGCACCTGCGTCTCCAGGTCGGCCGCGCCCACCGCCGCCAGCGGGGAGCGCGTCCCCACCAGCGGCGCCGAGGCCACCCGGTAGCCCAGGCTCGCCAGGTACTCCGCCAGCACCACCTGCGCCAGCGGCGACTCGTACGTCCATCCCATCCCCAGCACCACCACGGGAAAACTCCCGTCCGCCGCCGGGGCTCCGTGCCGGGCGAGCGTCTCCAGCGCCATCAGCGTGTCGTAGCGCGCGCCGGGCGTCCCCGGGGGACCGGGGAACGCCAGCGCGCGCCTTTCCGCGGCGCGGCGCTCGGCGG
>DASVQR010000025.1:0-70629 GCA_036389055.1 Longimicrobiaceae bacterium
CTGGCGAAGCGCACGGAGGGCTTCTCCGGCGCCGACCTGCGGGCGGTGGTGGACATCGCGGTGGAGCGCAAGCTGGACGCGGCCATGCGCGCCGGGCGCCCCCTCCCCATCAGCGGCGGGGAGCTGGCCGCCGCCGCCAAGGAGGTGCGCCCCACCGCGCGCGAGTGGTTCGCGACGGCGCGCAACTACGTGCTGTACGCCAACGAGGCCGGGCAGTACGACGACGTGAAGCCGTACCTCCGCTAGCCGCCGCCCGACGATGCAGCACCCGGCCCTGGAGCGCGCCCGGCTGCTCATGGACCACCGCCGCCATGGCATGGCGGCGGCGGAGCTGCGCCGCGCGCTGCGCGACCGGCCGGAGGACTCGCTGCTGCACGCCTACCTGGCGGTCTGCCTGGCGGAGGACCCCGCCACGCTGGAGGAGGCGCACCAGAAGGCGCTGTGGGCCACCGCGTACGACCCGGCGAGCCCGGCGGCGTGGTACGCCCTGGCGGCGGTGGAGCGGAAGCGCGGCCGGGGGCCCGAAGCCGAGCAGGCGACGCGGCTCGCCCTGGGGCTGAACCCCGAGGCGCCGGGGCTGTTCGCCGAGCTGGGCTCGCTGATGCTGGCGCAGGAGCGGCCGCGCGCCGCGCTGGAGGAGGCGGAGCGGGGCCTCGCGCTGGACCCCGACCACCTGGGGTGCCTGATGGTGCGCGGGAGCGCGCTCTCCCGGCTGGGGCGGCACGACGCGGCCGCGGAGGCGTTCGCGCGGGCGACGGCGCTGTCCCCCGAGGAGCCGGCGGCGCACGCCGGCGCGGGGTGGGCGCTGCTGCGCCGCGGCGACGCACCGGCGGCGCTCGCGCGCTTCCGCGAGTCGCTCCGCCTGGACCCCGCCATCCGCTCGGCGGAGGATGGGCTGCTGGAAGCGCTCCGGGCCCGCAGCCCCGTGTACCGGGCGCTGCTGCGCGCCTCGTTCCGGATCCCGGAGCTGGGCACGGGCGGCCGGGCGCTGGCGGTGGTCGGCGGGGTGGTCGCGGTGTGCGTCCTGGAGATCGCGCGCTACGACGCGGACCTCCCCGCCCTCCTGGTGCTCCCGCTGGAGGTCGCCGTGGTCGCCCTGGTGTTCCTTTCCTGGACGGCGCGCTCCCTCGCCGACCTCCTCCTCTTCTCCGATCCCCTGGCCCGACACGTCCTCTCGCGCGCGCAGCGGGTCGGTGCCGTCGCCACCGCGGCGGCGCTGCTGCTGGGAGCCGTCCTGGGGCTCCGCGCGCTGGCGGGGGGCGGGGGCGGGCTCGGCTTCGCCGCCGCCGTCACGGCGCTGTACACCCTCCCCATCGGCGCGGCGCTGCGGGCGAAGTCCGGGTGGCCGCGCGCGCTGATGACGGCGTACCTCCTGCTGGTGCCGGTGCCCGCCGCGGTGTTCCTGGTGCAGGATGCGCGCGGCGCCGCGGGCGCCTCGACGTGGTTCGGGATCACCATCTGCGCGCTCGTGATGTCGGACATGGTCTCCGACCTGATCTCGGGGCGCATCTGATGCGGCGGGAGGCGCCGTGGCGCGGCCATCCATGGCTCGCGGCGCTGCCGCTCCAGGCCGGGCTCTGCCACCTGCTGATCGCGCACACGATCCGCGCCCGCGACGAACACCTGCTGGTGGAGCTGGCGGTGCCGGGGGCGCTCACCCCCGGCGAGTGGCTCTGGGCCAAGGTCACCCTGGGGACGTGGGCGGCGCTCGTGCTGTGCGGCGCCGTGGGCGCGGTGCTCTGGTAGGCGGCGGGCTGGCCGCGGGGGCGGCGCCGCCGTATATTCAGCGCGCAAGCCGCCAGGGGTATCCCGCGCAAGATCGCGGGGTTGAGAGAGTCCCTTGGAACCTGATCCGGATCACACCGGCGTAGGGAGCGCGGCGTGTCGCACAGATGAGAGCCCCCGCCGCGCGTCCGCACGCCGGCCGGCCGCGTTCATCCAGGCGCCACCCCGGGTCCCCGGCGTGGCGCCTTTTTCGTAGCGCCCCGCCGGAATCGGCCGCCCCCCTCCCGCACGGTCCCGGATCGTCCCGCAGCAGCCACGGAGACGCCGATGATCGACCGAGCCCGCCCCCAGCAGCCCGCCCCCGCCGGCGACTACGGCGACGCCTTTCCCGCCTCCCGCAAGGTGTACGTGGAGGGGCGCCGCGGCGTGCGCGTCCCCATGCGCGAGATCGCGCTCTCGGGCGGGGAGCCGGCGCTGCGCGTGTACGACACCAGCGGCCCGCTGGGCGGCGACGTGCGGCAGGGGCTGCCGGCGCTGCGGGCGGAGTGGATCCGCGCCCGCGGCGACGTGGCGGAGACCGGGCGCACGTACCGGCCGCTGCCGGGGACGCAGCCGGTGGAGATGCCGGAGTCGCTGAATCGCCCCACGCTGCGCGGCACGGGGTGCGTGACGCAGATGCACTACGCGCGGCGCGGCGAGGTCACCCCGGAGATGGAGTTCGTGGCGCTGCGCGAGGGGGTGGACCCGGAGTTCGTGCGGAGCGAGGTGGCGCGCGGGCGGGCGATCATCCCGGCCAACGTCAACCACCCGGAGCTGGAGCCGATGATCATCGGCCGCGGCTTCAAGGTCAAGGTGAACGCCAACATCGGCAACTCGGCGGTGCGCTCGTCCATCGAGGACGAGGTGGAGAAGCTGCGCTGGGCCACGCTCTGGGGCGCGGACACGGTGATGGACCTGTCCACCGGAAAGAACATCCACGAGACGCGCGAGTGGATCCTGCGCAACTCGCCGGTCCCCATCGGCACGGTCCCCATCTACCAGGCGCTGGAAAAGGTGGGCGGGGTGCCGGAGGAGCTCACCTGGGAGCTGTACCGCGACACGCTGATCGAGCAGGCGGAGCAGGGGGTGGACTACTTCACCGTGCACGCCGGGGTGCTGCTGCGCTACGTGCCGCTCACCGCGAACCGGATGACGGGGATCGTGTCGCGCGGGGGGAGCATCATCGCCAAGTGGTGCCTGGCGCACCACCGGGAGTCGTTCCTCTACACCCACTTCCGCGAGATCTGCGAGATCATGCGGGCGTACGACGTGGCGTTCTCGCTGGGCGACGGGCTGCGGCCGGGCTCCATCTACGACGCCAACGACGAGGCGCAGTTCGCCGAGCTGCGCACGCAGGGCGAGCTGACGCGGATCGCCTGGGAGTTCGACGTGCAGACCATGAACGAGGGGCCGGGGCACGTGCCCATGCACCTGATCAAGGAGAACATGGACCGGCAGCTGGAGTGGTGCGACGAGGCGCCGTTCTACACGCTGGGGCCGCTGACCACGGACATCGCGCCGGGCTACGACCACATCACCTCGGCCATCGGCGCGGCGCAGATCGGGTGGTACGGCACGGCGATGCTGTGCTACGTGACGCCCAAGGAGCACCTGGGGCTCCCCAACCGCGACGACGTCAAGGCGGGGGTGATCACCTACAAGATCGCGGCGCACGCGGCGGACCTGGCCAAGGGGCACCCGCGGGCGCGGGAGTGGGACGACGCGCTCAGCAAGGCGCGCTTCGAGTTCCGCTGGCGCGACCAGTTCAACCTGGCGCTGGACCCGGTGACGGCGCTGGCGTACCACGACGAGACGCTGCCCGCGGACGGGGCGAAGGTGGCGCACTTCTGCTCCATGTGCGGACCCAAGTTCTGCTCCATGAAGATCACGCAGGACGTGCGGGAGTACGCGGCCCGGCAGGCGGAGGCCGAGGCGGGGATGGCGGGCAAGAGCGCGGAGTTCCGCGAGCGCGGCGGCGAGGTGTACCTGCCGGTGGTGGAGAGCGCTCCCGCGGCCGACTGAGGCCGGCCGGTCGCCTTCGCCCGAGCGACACACGGCGGGGCGCCGGATCGGGGGATCCGGCGCCCCTTCGTCATTCACCCGCGGGCCGCGGGCGCCCCCGCCGCAGGCTCCACAGCCCGCGCGCCGAGAGGACGAGGGAGAGGAGGGCGGCGACGCCGAGCGCGACGAGCGTCCAGACGAAGAACAGGGCTCCGCCGGACCCGGCGATGGGGCCGCCGACGCCGACGCCCGTCCCCCGCATGTGGAGGAAGGGGACGGCCAGCCCGAGGAGCGCCCCCAGGAGCATGACGACGTGCCCCGACCGCCGCTCGGCGAGCACCAGCGCCCCGAGGAGCCAGACGACGCAGATGGGCAGGGCCGTGAGGTTGGTGACCGTCCCGGGCTCGATCCCGCGGACGATGTCGTCCGCCAGGTGAAAGGTGAAGAGGACGACCGAGAGCACGGACGCGACGGGGAGCGTGGCGCCGTGTCTCATCGCTCACCTCGCGCGGGCGCCGGCGCGTCGTGCCGGACGAGCGCCGGCGGCGCGCGGCGGCCGCGGACCCTCCACAGCCAGTAGGACATCGCGCCGAACAGCAGCACGATCGGCAGCGCGCGCATCGGGCTGGTGGTGAACGGCTCGGGGAGGACCCTGGCCACGCGCTCCTCGATGGAAAAGAACGACCCGGCCGCGATGAGCAGGGCGAAGCACATCCGCCACAGGTGGCGCGCCAGGCGCGGCCCGCCGCGTGGCATCCCCGACCGCAGGATGCGCAGGTCCCCCGCCGCCGCCAGCAGGAGGACCGCGGCGAGAAAGAGGGACACCGCGCCGATGGTGCGGAACGGGACGCCGCCGGGGGAAAGGAGGGGGCTGCCGATCATCCTCACGCCGCCCACGGCGGCGAGGAGCGCGAGCCCGGCCGCGGCCGCGAGCGCGGCCGCATCGATGCGGCGGGTCCAGGGCGACACGGGGCGGACGGTCGTCCACGCCGTGCCGACGAAGTAGGCGGTCAGGACGGCCGCCACCACGTTCCCGTCGGCGGGACCGTCGCGGAGCCCGAGGATCGCGGCGCTGGCGCCCATGACGAGCATGGCCCAGACGAACAGCCGGCCGCTGCGGCGGTGGAGGGTCCCGCCCTTGTTCGCCAGCAGGGCCACCGCGCCGAGGACGATGGCGAGCCCGCCGGCGACGACGTGGATGGGCAGGAGCATGGGTCCTCCTCGGTGGGGGCAGCCCCGGCGGAGTGCTTCGGCTGCCGGGAGACGACGGGGGTCGGCGGGACGGGGTCGGGGACAGGGATCGCCCCGGGGCGATCCACCGGCCTCGTGCGAGGCAAGTTTGCGGGGGGACGTGCGGGCGAACAACGGGATTGCGACGGAGGGCGGATTTCCGCGGACGGACGGCGGCTACATCTGCCTGAACAGGTGCAGGTAGCTGCGGCTCACGGGGAGCACCTCGCCGCGACCCCGGAGGTGGATCTCCGCCGTCTCGTTGTCGTGCCGCTCCACGTGGCGGATGGCGCGCAGGTTCACGACCACCGAGCGGTGGACCTGCGCGAACTGCTCCGGGCCGAGCCGGTCGCTCAGCTCCCGGAGCGGCGTCCGGATCACCGCCTCGGCGGGCTTCCCCGCGTCGCGCCAGGCGACCGTCGTGTACTTGGCGTCGGAGCGGAGGTAGTCGACGTCGTCCACCGCGACCAGGCGCACGGTCCTCCCCGACTGCACCCGGATCCAGCGCAGCGGCTCGCGCCTGCCGCCGCCCTGCAGCTCCGCGAGCCGGGCGCCGAGCTGCTGCAGCAGCTGCTCCGTGTTGACGGCGGGCCCGGACGAGCGCAGCCGCTCCTGGAGGCGGCTCACGGTCTCCGCGAGCCGCGCCTGCTCCACCGGCTTGAGGAGGTAGTCGAGCGCTCCCTGCGCGAAGGCCTGCACCGCGTAGTGGTCGTACGCGGTGACGAACACCAGGTGCGCGCGCCGGCCGATGTGGCTCGCGGCGTCCACGCCGGACAGGCCCGGCATGTGGATGTCGAGGAAGCAGACGTCGGGGTGCCGCTCCTCGAACAACCGCACCGCCTCCCGCCCGTTGCGCGCCTCGGCCACGATCCGGAGCTCGGGCCAGGCTTCCGCGAGCTGGCGCCGCAGCGCGTCGCGCAGCAGCGGCTCGTCGTCGGCGATCAGCGCCGTCGCGTGGGCGCTCACGTCCGTGCCGGCATGTCGACTTCGGCGGCGACGCCGCGGGGCGCGCCGGACGCGAGGCGCAGCTGCGCCGCGTCGCCGAAGGTCAGCCGCAGCCGCTCCCGCAGGGCGGTCAGCCCGGTGCCGGGCCCGTTCGCCGAGGCGCGGAGCCCGACGCCGGTGTCGGTCACGCGGATCACGCAGCGCCCGCCGACTCGCGCGACGTCGACGTCGATCCGGCCTCCCTCCTCGCTGGGGTCGATGCCGTGCCGCACGGCGTTCTCCACCAGGGTCAGCAGCGTGGTCGGAGGACAGCGGAGTCCCAGCGCCGCGGGGTCGACGCGCAGCGCGTACTGCAGGCGGTCGGGGATGCGCATCTGCATCAGCTCCAGGTAGGGGCGGACGAGCTGCAGCTCGTGCTCGATGGTCGCCACGGGCTCGTGGAGCTGCGGCACCGCCGCGCGAAGGTACCGGACCAGGCTCCGGAGCACGGCCGGGGCCTGCGGCGAGCCCGCGTCGACGAGCGCCTGCACGTTGGCGAGCGTGTTGAAGAGGAAGTGCGGGGCGACCTGCGCCTGCAGCAGGTGCAGCCGCGCGTCGAGCGCCTGCCGCTCCAGCTCGCTGCGCTCCAGCGCGAACGCCAGCTCCTGGTGCCGGGCGAAGGCTTCCTTCTGCCGGACCACCGCCGCGAGCGCCGTCCACGGCGCGACGAGGAGGGCCAGGAGGGTGAGCAGCATCCAGTCGTGGCGCTCCAGGAAGGGCGGAGCGCCCGGCGGGGGAGGAGGGTACATCGCGAACAGCGTGACCGGCACGGAAGCGCCGACGGCGACGACCTGGAGGACCCACCGCCGGAGCCGGCCCGGCAGCCTGCGGGGCCACGCCTCGAAGAGCGTGAAGGCGGCCGTCGCCGCCAGGCCGACGACGATGGCGCGGACGAAGAACGCGGACGGAGCGCTCCTCGCCAGGTTGTACAGCAGGAGCCCGACGGCGGCGGAGATCGCCGTCGCGACGGCGGCGCGCCGCGCCGTCTTCACGAGGATGCCGGCCGGCCTCCCGGCCTCCGCGTCTTCGGTCATCGCCGCACGGGATCCGTTCGTCGTCGTCATGCGGGCGCCTCCGGCCGCGCGGAGCGAAAGCAGGCTTCGGTCGCGTCCGGCCGGCGGCATCGCCGGAGACCACGAATATGCGCCGCGGCTCCCGGGATTGACAGCGCCTTGCGACGAACGGCGGATTCCCGCGCATGAGCCGCGGAAACGCCGTGCGCGCGGGAGCGGAGTGTGTCTGCCTGTGGTGTGGAGCGCTCCCGCGGCGGATCGAGGCCGGGCCGAAGTCCGCCGCCGGAGACACGCTCAGTCGGTGCGCAGCGCTTCCATGGGCTGGATGCGCAGTCCCTGCCGGGCGGGCCCGAGCGCCGCGAGCAGGCCCACGCCCAGCGCGATCGCCGCGACCGCGGCCAGCAGGCCGGCGGCGAGCCCGGGGGTGAACCCCTGCCCCACCAGCAGCGCCCCGCCCAGCAGGCACCCCAGCACGGCCCCCAGTGCCAGCTGGCGGATCGCCCGCGAGAACACGCTCCCCAGGATGGTCCCCGGGCGGGCGCCCAGCGCGGTGCGGATGCCGATCTCCTTGCGGCGCTGGGCGACGGTGAAGGCCATCAGCGCGTGGATGCCCAGCGCGGAAAGCAGGAGCACGCTCAGCGTCACGGCCAGGAGGCCCAGCGTCGCCATCCCCTCGGTGCGCTGCTTCTGGCGGTGCACCTGCGCAAGCGACTCCACGCCGGAGAGCCGCAGCGTGGGGTCCAGCTCGGTGGTGATCGCCCGGAGCCGGCGGGCGAACGCCTCGGGGGGAGTCCCCTGCACCCGCACCACCAGGCTGGCCGGGTTGAGCCGCCCCGGCGCGACGGGGTGGTACACGGCGCCGATCCCCTTGCCGGTCACGGTCTGCTTGGGCGGGAAGTCGTTCACCACGCCCACCACCTCGTACCAGCCGCCCGCCTCCACGCCCCCCGGCGTCCGGTCGTCCTCGGTGCGGGCGTACCTGAACCGCCGGCCCAGCGCGGAGCCGCCGCCCAGCACCTGCTCCACGAAGCTGCGGTTGACGACCACGGCGGCCGCGGGGCCGGCGAGGTCCGCCGGCTGGAACAGCCGTCCGGCGAGCGCCGGGACGTCGAACACGGCGAACAGCCCCGGGTCCACCTCCGAGAAGCGCACCTGCTGCCGGACGGGCTCCGCCGCCGCCCGCGGGTCCTCCACCTCCACCGTCCCCGCGGCGCCCGACGACGAGAACCAGTCGCCCGGCACGTGGGACGCCAGGGCCACGGCGGTGACTCCGGGCTCGGCCTCCAGGCGCCTCAGCAGCTCCGTCTGGCGGTCCGCCAGGCGCCCGGCGAACTCCCGCCCGTACGCCTCGGCGCGGGAGCTGGGGGGCGTCTCCCGGTCCATCCCCACGCGCGCGGCCAGGTACTGCTCGGCCGCGAAGCCGGGGCCGGTGACGGCGTAGCGGAAGAGGTGGTTCCACCCCAGGGCCAGGGCGAGCGGCAGCACCGTCACGGCCAGCGCCACCTGCCCGACGATCAGCGCCGTCCACGTCCTCCCCATCCGCATCCCCCGGCCGCCGACCTGCCCCAGCCCGGACTGCACCCTGCGCCCGGTGGCCTTGAGCCCCGGCACCACCCCCACGATCACGGCGCCGAGCACGGCGAGCGCCAGGACGTAGGCGACGGTGCCCGGGGAAAGGCGCATCTCCCACCAGAAGGGGACCTGGCCGCCCGCCGTGCGCTGCATGAAGGCGTTGCCCTGCCGGAGCCAGAACCGCGCGGCCACCAGCCCCAGCGCCGCCGCCGCCAGCGAGAGCACCAGCGCTTCCGCGAACAGCTGGGTGACCACGCGGGCGCGGCTCGCCCCCAGCGCCAGGCGCACCGCGATCTCCCCGGCCCGGGTGGCGGTGCGGGCGTACACCAGGATGGCGACGTTGACGGCGATCACCACCAGGAGCAGGCTGCCGAGGAGCTGGACCAGGTAGAGCACCCACATCAGCTCGGGGCTGTCCACGAACGAGCGGGTGTACGGGACCACCTTGGGGCGGACGTGCCGGTGGGTGGCGGGATTGGCGGCGGCGATCCGCCCGCCGATGGCGGCGAGCTGCGCCTGCGCCTGCTCCAGCGTGGCCCCCGGGGCGAGCCGGCCGAACACGTCGACGGGGGGCGCCTCGCCCCGCCGGAAGTCCGCCGGGTCCAGCCGCAGCGGCGCCCACAGCCCGTTGTTGACCGGGAAGGCGAAGCCCGGGGGCATCACCCCCACCACCGTGTGCACCTCCCTGCCCAGCCGGAGCGTCGTCCCCACCACGTCCGGCCGCCCGCCGAAGCGGTTCCGCCACACGTCGTGCCCCAGCACCACCACCGCCGGCGCGCCCGGCCGCTCGTCGTCGTCCACCAGGGGGCGCCCCAGCAGCGGGGCGACGCGCGCCACCCGGAACCCGGACGCGCTCATCTCGGCGATGCGCAGCGGCGCGCCCAGCCCGTCGGCGGTGACCAGGTTGCGGTCCACGGTGCGGTAGGCGCCCAGCTCCTCCACCGTCCGCAATTCCTCGCGCCACACGAGGAGGTCGTGCAGCTGGGTCCCGCGGGCGTGGTCGCTCCTGGCCGCGTCCAGGTTCTGCACGGCCACCACCCGCTCGCCGTCCTCCACCGGCAGCGCCGGGTCCACCACCGCCGCCAGGAAGCTGAACAGGCTGGCGCCGAAGGCGGTGGCCACGGCCATCCCCAGCACCCCCACCACCGCCAGCCCCGGGTACTTGAGGAGCATGCGGAGCCCCAGCTTGAGGTCCAGCGAGAGCCCGTTCGCCCAGGTGAGCCCGCGCGCGTCCCGGCCCTGCTCCTTGAACTTGTCGACGCCGCCGAAGGCGACCGCCGCCCGGCGCCGCGCCTCCGCGGGGGGGAGGCCGTGCTCGCGCCGGAGGCGCTCCGTCTCCATCTCCAGGTGGAAGCGCATCTCCTCGTCCATCTCCGCCGCCAGGCGGTCGGGGCGCCGGAAGCCGCCCCAGAAGGAGCGGACGCGCGCGAGCAGGCCGTTCATCTCAGATCTCCTGCAGCGTGGTGCGCAGCGCCAGCCCGATCGCGTCGGCGAGCCGGTTCCAGCTCGCCATCTCCTCGCCCAGCCGCGCGCGGCCGGCGGGGGTGAGCCGGTAGAACTTGGCGCGGCGGTTGTTGTCGGAGATCCCCCACTCGCTCTCGATCAGCCCGCGGTGCTCCAGGCGGTACAGCGCGGGGTAGAGCGCGCCCTGCTGAATCTGGAGCGCGCCGCCGGAGATCTGCTCGATGCGCAGCAGCACGCCGTAGCCGTGCAGCTTGCCCAGCGAGACGGCCTTGAGGATCAGGAGGTCCAGGGTGCCGGGAAGCAGCTCTGCGGTGTCCGCCATCGCGCTCTCCTATTCGGGTTAGGAAAAGAGTAGCGCGGCCTCTCCTAAGCTGTCAAGGAGAACGTGGAGAACGGGACCCGCTGCGGGCTCCCAGCGACGGCGACGAGCGGAGCGGGGCGCCGGACGGGATCCGGCGCCCCGCCCGCGTCTTCCGGCTCAGACCGACGGGAAGGGCAGCTCGAACGGGGCGGGGATCTCGTAGAACTCCCCCGGCCTCATCAGCGACGAGGGCGGCTGGCCGAGCATCTGGGTGCAGGCCCGGGTGAGGTGGGCCGAGTCCGAGAAGCCGCAGGCGTGCGCGGCGGCGGACAGCGTGCTCCCCCGCCCCACCGCCAGCATGGCCCGCGTCAGCCGCCGCCAGAGCACGTAGCGGCGGAAGGGGAGCCCCACCTCGTCGCTGAACAGGTGGGCGAAGCGGCTGGGGGAAAGGAATACCGCCCGGGCCACCTCCTCCAGCGAGAGCCGCGCCGTGTCCATCCCCCGGATCACCTCCAGCGCCCGCAGGATGCGCGCGTCCAGGGCGCGCGGCGGCGGCGGGCCCACGCACAGGGCGCGCACCACCGAGTGGATCAGCCGCGCCGTCTCCGGGGCGTCCACCGGCTCCTCCCACAGGCCGATCACCGCTGGGAGGACCGCGTCCAGCTTCGCCGCGGGGATCTCCGTGACCGGGCCGCGCAGCGAGCGCCGCAGCCAGCTCCCCTCGCGCGACTCCGGGTCCACGAACAGGATCGCCAGCAGCGACCCCATGGTGTCGAAGCGGTGCATCACGTCGGGCGCGACGACCATCCCGCGGGAGCGCAGCCACTCCCCGTCCGGACCCAGCAGCCCCGTGGGGCCGTCCAGCCCCAGGTTGACCTGGATGGCGTGGTGCGAGTGGGGAGGGACCACGCTGCCGCCCCTGCCCAGGGTGAGGAACCCCCCGTCCCACAGGTACCAGCGCGCCCGCCACCCCCGGGGAGCCGGCGCCGCGCCCGGCTCCTCCACGACCTCCATCTCTTCCATGTGATCGACGCCGCGGGTGGGAGGACGTGCCGCCCGCCGCGCGGGCCGGCCCGTCCGAAAAGAATAGCCGGTTTATACAAGAACCTCAGCGGATTCGTTCAATCCCGCTCCGCCCCGCCGTGGCAGATTCCACCCCGTGCAGGATGGACCACGACCAACCACGGAGGACGAGCCATGACCGGATACACGATGCGGGCGCGCGCGGCAAGGAGGGGGACCGGGGCGGCGGCGCTGGGCGCCGCGGCGCTGGGGCTGGCGATGCTGGGCGGGTGCACCGGGATGATGATGTCGCACGGGGACGTGGAGCGGCCGGCGGAGGACCAGTTCGGGCTGGGGCCGCGGGCCTCGGCCGGCGGGCTCTACCGGGCCACGCTGGAGCCCGCGGAGGAGCTCCGGGTGAGGCGGATGCACACGGTGAAGCTGAACGTCCGCACGGCGAGCGGCGAGGCGGTGGAGGGCGCCTCCATCCGGGTGGACGGGGGAATGCCGGAGCACGGCCACGGGCTCCCCACGACGCCGCGCGTGACGCAGAGCCTGGGGGACGGCGCGTACCGGGTGGACGGCCTCAAGTTCAACATGGGCGGGTGGTGGGAGCTGAAGTTCCGGGTCGCCTCGGAGGCGGGCACGGACAGCGTCACCTTCAACCTCGACCTGTGAGCCCGGCCGTGAGCGGCGAGGAGGTGGGCCATGCGTAGGCGCTGGCTCGGGGGGGTGGGCGCCGTCCTGGCCCTGGCGACGGTGGCGTGCGGCGCCGTGGCCTCGCGGGGCGGGGGGTGGAGCGAGGAGGAGGTGGAGACCCTCCGCTCGCTCTGGATCGGGGAGCTGGAGCCGCCGGCCCCCGACCCGTCCAACCGCCACGGCGACGACCCGGAGGCCGCGGCGCTGGGGCACCGGCTGTTCTTCGACGCCCGGCTCAGCTCCACCGGCGGCGTGTCGTGCGGCTCGTGCCACCAGCCCGGAAAGCAGTTCCAGGACGGGGTGCCGCTGGCGACGGGGGTGGGCCGCACGGACCGGCGCACCATGCCCATCGTGGGCACCGCGCACAGCCCCTGGCAGTTCTGGGACGGGCGCAAGGACAGCCAGTGGTCCCAGGCGCTGGGGCCGCTGGAGAGCCCGGTGGAGCACGGCGGCACCCGGGCGCAGTACGCCCACCTGGTCGCGGAGCACTACCGGGAGGAGTACGAGCGGGTCTTCGGCCCACTGCCGGAGCTCGGCGGGGTGCCGCGCGTCGCCGGCCCCGTCGCGGATCCCGCGGCGCGGGCGGCGTGGGAAGCCCTCCCCGCGGAGCAGCGGGAGGCGGTCAACCGCGTCTTCGCCAACGTCGGCAAGGCGATCGCCGCGTACGAGCGGCGCCTCCAGCCCGGCCCGTCGCGCTTCGACCGCTACGTGGAGCGATTGCTCGCCGACGGGCGGGCGCCCGAGGACGTGCTCACGCCGGACGAGGAGGCGGGGCTGCGCCTGTTCATCGGCAAGGGCAGCTGCACGCAGTGCCACAACGGGCCGCTGCTGACGGACGACCACTTCCACAACACCGGCGTCCCCGCGGTCCCCTCGCTCCCGGAGGACGTGGGCCGCGCCCGGGGCGCCCGGCGGGTGCTGGAGGACGAGTTCAACTGCCGCGGCCCCTACAGCGACGCCCGGCCGGGCGAGTGCGCGGAGCTGGAGTTCCTGGTGCCCGAGGGCGAGGCGCTGGTCCGCGCCTTCAAGACGCCCTCGCTGCGGGGCGTGGCGGACCGGCCCCCGTACATGCACGCCGGGCAGATCGCCACGCTGGCCGGGGTGATCGACCACTACCACCGGGCGCCCCGCGCGCCCGCCGGGGCCAGCGAGCTGCGCCCCCTGGAGCTGAGCCGGAGGGAGCGCGCGCAGCTGGAGGCGTACCTCCGCACGCTGGACGCGCCCGTGAACGCCGAGCGGTGGCTGCTGGAGCCCCCGCACGAGACCCATCCCTGACCCGAGGTGGACGATGACGACGACGATCCTGCTGCCGCTGCTGAACGGAATCGCGCTGGCGGGGGCCTTCGCGCTCCTCGCCCGCGCCGCGGGCCCCCGGCACCGCCTGTGGCTGCACGCCGCCATGCTCCTCGTGGCCGCGCTGTTCTACGTGTCCTTCGCGGCCCGGGCCGGCGCGTGGGGCGGGGTGCTGCTGGAGCTGGCGGGAGTGGCCGCCTTCGGGGGCGTGGCGCTCCTGGGCCTGGCGCGGCGCTCGCCCGGGACGGTGGCGCTCGGCTGGGCGCTGCACCCGGTGTGGGACGTGGCGCTCCACACCTGGGGGACGATGGAGGCGTACACGCCCGAAGGGTGGGTGGTCGCCTGCATCGGCTTCGACCTGCTGCTGGCCGGGCTGATCGCGCGGGGCTGGGCGGGAGCGCCCGCCCCGGTCCGCGCGGCCGCCCACTGACCGTCTCCCGATCCGACCGGGCCGGCCGCCGCGCGCCGGCCCTCCCCTGACACTTCCGACCCGAGACCACGACCATGCCACTCGCCGTTCGCCACCGCGACGACCCCGCGCCCACCCTCGCTCCCCTCGCCGGCCTCGCCGTCCGCCGCGAGACCGACGCCGGCGTGATGGCCGGCCTGCAATGGAGGACCGAGACCGAGATGGCCCTGCGCTTCGCCGCCGGGCACCGCGCCTACCTGGCCCTGCTGCACGGCGAGCCCGCCGCGTTCGGCTGGGTCGCCACCCTCTCCGCCGGGATCGGGGAGCTGGGCTCCACGTTCACCCTCCCGGAGCGGGAGCGCTACCTGTGGAACTTCGTCACGCTGCGGTCGCACCGCGGCATGGGGATCTACCCGCGGCTGCTGGACGCCATCGTGCGCGCCGAGTCCGCCGGGGCGGAGCGGTTCTGGATCGCCTACGCCCCCGAGAACCACGCCTCCGGGTCCGGCATCCGCAAGGCCGGCTTCGCCACCGTCGCCTCGCTCTCCTTCGACGCGGAGGGACGGCCGGCGGTGAGCGATGCCGCGCCGGGGGGCGCCGCCGCGGCGGCCCGGCTGCTGGGGATCCGCGCGGCGGACGAGCCCCTCGCCCCCTGCTGGCGCTGCGCGCGCGCCGGGGCGCCCGCCCCCCACTCCTGCGCCGCGGGCGCCTGCCGGTGCGACTACCAGCGCGCCGAGTCCGGGTGCGCGGCGTGAGCACGGAACAGCGCCGACGGGCAGGCGGGGCCGGCGGCGGGGTGCTCCAGGCGGTGTTTTTTGCGATCCCCTCCCGAAACATGCCGCCCCACATGCACACATGAAACGCTCCGGGCGCGCGGCGGGCGCCCCCGCGGGCCGCAGAATGGTTGACGGCAATGCCGCCCCCGCTTAACTTCTGCGTCCCGCGTGGTCCGCCCCGGCTCCCGTTCCATCCCGGGACTTGCCCGCAGCCGTGCTCCCGTCGTTCCTCCCGCTTTGCACCCGTATGCCCCGCCCCATCATCGGTCCGCAGACCGGTAGCCAGTCGCGGCTGGAAGTGCGCGCCGGCACCCCCGCGCGCACCACGAGCCTGGCCCCCGCCGAGCTGGCCCGCCTCCTCCGCGCGCCGTGCACGCGCGCGTACGTGGAACGGATGACGCGCCTGGACGCGGGGACGCTTCACGACACCGGCGCCGTGGAAGCCCTGATCGCCTCCATCCGGGACGAATTCCCCGAGCTTGGGCTGGACGACCTCCCGCTGGGATGGGTGTCGCGCTGCTACCTGGGCGCGCCGTACGAGGTGCACACGCTGGACATGGCCGGGTGCATCGTGCAGCACTATCGCCGGGGCGAGCCGCTTCCCCCGCAGCTGGAGCGCGCCCGCGCCCTCGCCCTCCACCCCGCCTACGCCTTCATCGAGGTGCGGCGCGACTCGCTCCACTGCGTGCGCGACGACGGCACCGTGACGCCCGCCTAACAGGAGATTCCACATGTCCGACCGGGTCATCGCCCGCGCCGACCTTTCCGCCATCGAGCGCTCCCTTTCCGGCATCCACAACGGCCTCGGCGTCCTCGCCAACGACCAGGAAAGGATGGAAGCGGAGATCCGCGCCCTGCGCGAGGACTTCGCGGCCTTCATCCAGGAGGACGCGCGCCAGAAGCAGCTCCAGCTCGCCGAGACCCGGCTGGTCAAGGTGCGGCAGGAGCTGGAGGAGAGGTTCGGCTTCCACGCCGAGGTGCGCCGCCGCGCCACCGGGATCCTCCAGGCGCTGGACGCCGGCATGGTGAGCCACCAGTCGGTCCAGGACGCCACCGAGGAGATGATGATCTCGGTGCCCGGCTACTGGCTGGCCCCGGCGCTGGTGGCGCTCGCCGCGTGGATCCGCGACGACCGGCCGCTGGCCGAGAAGGCGCTGTCGGAGGCGCTCCGCCGCGACGACTACAAGACGTCGCTGTACTTCGCCCTGGTGCTTCGGCGCTACGACCGTCGGGGGGCGGCGGCGCAGTGGCTGGCCCGCTTCTACGCCCACCAGGACCCCACCGCGCTGGACCGCGAGTTCGTGGTGCTCCTGGACGCGGTGGCCGGGGGAATCTTCGGCCCGGAGGCGCGCGCCCTCACCAGCCGTCACACCGGCGAGTGGCTGCGGGACCTGTCGCAGAAGCCGGGGTTCGTGGAGGAGCAGGAGAAGCGCTGGGCCAGGGGGATCGAGGCGCTCACTCCCACCACCCTCGCCACCGCCTACCCCACGCTGGAAAAGTACTCGCCCGACTGGGGGTCCTTCCGCGCCAGCCTGCTGGCGGCGTACCTGCACGGCCGGGTCGGGGCGTACTTCGACGGCATCTTCGCCGGCGAGCTCACCCCCTCGCCGCGTCTGGCCGAGGAGGTGGACCAGCTCCTCGCCCGGCTGGTGACCGAATACGACGACGCCGAGCTCCCCCTGCGCATGAAGGAGCGCGAGCTGGACCTGATCGTGGAGGAGAACGGGCAGGTGCACGCCGCCGAGAAGCGCGCCAGCGCCGAAAAGGAGGCGTTCGGGGAAAAGTCCGACTTCACCGCCCTGCTCACCAGCGCCGCGCTCCACCCGGAGGTGTCCAAGGCCGGCAGGGCGACGCAGCGCTACGCCGTGGCGCTCTCCAGGGACTGGGTGGTGGCCGCGTACGACCAGGTGACGGCGCGCGGCCGCTCCGCGGTCCCCGCCCAGCTCGTGCTGGAGGTGGAGGGGTGGCGCGGCACGCTGCGCGACGGGAGCGAGGAGGACGTGCTGATCCGCGAGATGACGGCGTCGTTCGCCGAGCGCGAGGAGGCCGAGATCAGGGCGGCCGACAACACCAGCGTTCCCAAGGTGCTGATCGCGCTGGGCGCGTTCCTTACGCTGTACAGCGCCTTCACCGGCTTCGGCGCCCTGTCGCTGGTGGTGGGCCTCGCGCTGATCGTGATCGGCGCCCTGCAGATCCGGAGCCGCGGACCGGCCAAGCAGCGGATCCGCGACCGGTGGACCTCGCTGCGAAGCGACGGCGAGCGGATCATCCGGGCGGCCGCGGCCGAGACGGTGGATGCCCGCGCCGAGCTGCAGCGCGAGGACGCGCGCGCCGAGGAGACGCGGGCGTCGCTCCTGTCCATCTCCCCCGACCAGTACACCCTGACGCGCGACTCCGAGCGCGCCGTGATCGCCTGACCCCGGAACGAGGCCCCATCGTGCCCACTCCCCTGAGCGCCGGCGCCCCCGGCGAGCCCCAGCCCCCCGAGGCGCCCCGCCAGCCCGCCCTGCAGGTGAAGGTGCAGCGCGAGATGGCGACCACCCTCCCCGCCTGGGACCTGGTTCCCCCCGCCCAGCTCCTCGCGTTCCGCCGCCGCGGGGCGTGAGCGCGCCCCCGCGGCTGTACGCGGAGTGGGCGGCGGCGCTGGAGCGCTTCGCGGCGGGGGACGACGACGTCCTGGCCGCCATGGAGGCCGGGACGCTGGAATGGACCGCGGGCGCCGCCGAGCGCTTCACGCGGCGGCTCCACGACGCCTTCTTCGCCCGGGTCAAGGACGCGGAGCGCCGTCTCCAGCGCGACCTGGACCACGCCCGCGGCGACGAGGCGCTCCTGGCCCGCGCCCTGGTCGCGGTGCGCCACGCCCTCGCCCCGCTGGCCCGGCTGGCGCGCCTCCCCACTCTCCCGGAGGCGCCGCGTGCCCACCTGGAGGGCGAGCTGAAGCGGCTGGTGGACTCCATCAACTCCTCGCTGGAATCCTCCGCCCGCGCCGACCGGCTGCGCGGCGAGCGGCTCCTGGCGACGGTCCGCGCCAACGCCGTCCGCCTCCCCGCGCCGGCCGACGCCGCGCCCGCCCCGGGCGACGGCCGGGGCGCGAGCGCCGCTCCGCCGCCCGGGGCCCGGCGGTCCATCATCCTCTGAAAGCCGGTCCGCGGGCGCCCGCCCAAGGACCCCGGCCCCGCACTCCGAAAACGAGCGATGCCCGACGCAGCCCAGACGCGCGAGACCCTTTCGCGGTTCCTCAAGGCCCGGATCCCCTTCATCTCCATCCGCACCGGCGAGCGGGTGCGGGCGCTGGAGCTTCTCCGCTCCCTCGCCCAGGAGATCAACATCCCCGTCTACGTGCACACCCTCACCCAGGGGCTGCGGGACATCACCAGCTCGCGCCAGGTGAGCGAGGACCGCTCGGTGATCGGCGCCCTGGACTACGCCGCGCAGCAGATCGCCCAGCGGCAGAACCTCACCTTCGCGCTCACGGACGTGCAGGACATCGAGGACGACACCCCCACGGCAAGGCAGTTCTTCGACCTGGCCATGCTCGCCGCCGAGCGGGGGGGCGCGCTCGTGGTGATCACCGTCCGGCCGGTGTGGGGGCCCCTCCAGCGCCTGGGGATGTCCATCACCCTGGACCCGCCCAGCGAGGACGAGATGGTGCAGGTGCTGCGGGAGTCCGTGGAGCCGTACCGGGGGACGATCCCGGTGGAGTGGGGGGAGGGCGAGTTCCGCGAGGCGGCGTCCATCCTGGCCGGGATCTCGCGCATCGAAGCGGAGAACGTGGTGGCCACCCTGCTCGCCAAGGGGTCCGTCACGCGGGCCGACCTGGGCGAGCTGATCCACGCCAAGGACCGCGTGTTCAGCGACATCTCCGGGATCGAGCGGGTGCCGGTGAAGCCGGAGGAGCTGTCGGTGGGCGGGCTGTCCGGGCTGCGTACCTGGCTGGAGCAGGAGCGGCCGCTGCTCACCGCCGACCTGCGCGAGCGGCACCTGCGCCCGCCGCGCGGCGTGCTGCTGGTGGGCGTCCCGGGGTGCGGAAAGTCGCTTTCGGCGAAGTCCATCGCGGCCACCTGGAACCTCCCGCTGTACCGCCTCGACCTGGCGACCATCCACGGCCAGTACCTGGGGCAGTCGGAGTCGCGCCTCAAGGACGCCCTCTCCACCGCCGACCACGTGGCGCCGTGCGTCCTGTGGATCGACGAGATCGAGAAGGGCCTGGCCGGCGCCACCGGCGGCGGCGACGGGGGCACCTCCACCCGGCTGGTGGGGCACTTCCTGTTCTGGCTGCAGGAGTCCCGGGCGCGGGTCTTCGTGGTGGCCACGGCCAACGACGTCAGCCGGCTCCCGCCGGAGCTGCTGCGCCGGGGGCGCTTCGACGAGCTGTTCTTCGTGGACCTCCCCACGCCCGACGAGCGGCGGGAGATCATCTCCATCTACGCCCGGCGCAACCTGCGCATCCCCGTTCCGCCCGCGCTCATGGACCAGCTGGTGGAGCTCTCGGACGGGTTCGCCGGGGCGGACATCGAGGCGGCGGTCCGCGAGCTGGCCAAGGAGGCGATCCGGCGCGGCGACGAGTCGCTGACGGAGGACAGCTTCCGGCGGAGCTTCACCAACGTGGTCCCGCTCAGCAAGACCAGCCCCGAGCAGATCGAGAACATCCGCGGGTGGGGGCGCGAGCGGGCGGTGCCGGCCTCCGGCCAGCCCATCGGCGGCGCGGCTCCCGCGGACCGGGGCGCCCGCCGGACCGTGCTGGTGTAGCGGGCGCCCGCCGCGCCGAGCGCAACACAGGGCACCGGCTCCGCGCCGGTGCCCTGCGCGCTTCATCCCTCGCCCGCAGACCGCCGCGGGGGAGGACGCAAGTCCCGAGTTTTGTTATATTGTCCGGATGATCTCCGTATCCAACCTCTCCAAAGAGTTCGGCGACCGCGTCCTGTTCGCCGATGCCTCCTTCCAGCTGAACCCGGGCGAGCGCTACGGCATCGTGGGCGCCAACGGGTCCGGCAAGACCACGCTGCTCACCATCCTGTGCGGCGACTCCCCCGCCAGCGGCGGCACGGTGTCCATCCCCCGGTCGCTGCGGCTGGGCGTGCTGCGCCAGGACCAGTTCCTCTACGAGGACCAGGAGATCCTGAGCGTGGCGCTGATGGGGAACGCGGAGCTGTGGCAGGCCATGGTCGAGAAGGAGAAGCTGCTCGCCCGGGCCCACGAGCACTTCGACGCGGACCGCTTCTCCGAGCTGGAGGAGACGGTGCAGCGCCACGACGGCTACACCGCCGAGGCGCGCGCCGCCACCATCCTGGAGGGGCTGGGGATCCCCGCGGAGCAGCACCACAAGCCGCTCTCCACACTGTCGGGCGGCTTCAAGCTGCGCGTGCTGCTGGCGCAGGTGCTGGCCGGCGCGCCGGACGTGCTGCTGCTGGACGAGCCCACCAACCACCTGGACATCCTTTCCATCCGCTGGCTGGAGAAGTTCCTCCACGACTTCGAGGGGCCGGTGGCGGTGATCTCGCACGACCACCGCTTCCTGGACAACGTGGCCACCGGCATCCTGGACGTGGACTACCAGACGGTGACGCTGTACCGGGGCAACTACAGCGAGTTCCTGGTGCAGAAGGTGGAGGACCGGGAGCGGCGGGAAAAGGAGATCGAGGGGCGGCAGAAGGAGATCGCCCACCACCAGAAGTTCGTGGACAAGTTCAAGGCCAAGGCCAGCAAGGCCCGCCAGGCGCAGAGCAAGCTGCGCATGATCGAGCGCAAGCAGGAGGACCTGGAGGAGCTCCCCGGCAGCTCGCGGCGCTACCCCAAGTTCCGCTTCGCGCCGCGCCGCGAGAGCGGCAAGGAGGTGCTGCGGGTGAAAGGGATCCGCAAGTCGTACGGCGAGCGCGAGGTGCTCCCGGGGGTGGACCTCCAGGTCAACCGCGGCGACCGGCTGGTGATCATGGGCCCCAACGGCATCGGCAAGTCCACGCTGCTCAAGATCGTCATGGGCGACGTCAAAGCCGACGGCGGCGAGGTGCAGTGGGGATACGAGACGCACCCCGGCTACTTCGCGCAGGACCACCACGAGCAGCTGGGCGACGACGACCGCACGGCGGAGCAGTGGCTGTGGGACTTCTGCCCCGGAAAGGACCGCGGCTTCGTGCGCGGGCACTTGGGGATGATGCTGTTCTCGGGCGACGACGGCGAGAAGCGCCTGTCGGCGCTCTCCGGGGGCGAGGCGGCGCGGCTGGTGTTCAGCCGGCTGGCCCTGGAGCAGCCCAACGTGCTGGTGCTGGACGAGCCCACCAACCACCTGGACCTGGAGAGCATCGAGGCGCTGGTCAACGCGCTCCAGACGTACGAGGGGACGCTGATCCTGGTGTCGCACGACCGCTGGTTCGTGAGCCAGCTGGCCACGCGCGTGCTGGAGATCGGCCGCGAGGGGATCCGCGACTACCTGGGCACCTACGAGGAGTACGTGCACGCCTGCGGCGACGACCACCTGGACGCCGACACCGTGGTGCTCAAGGCGCGCCGCGAGGACCGCGGCGGCAGGAAGGAGTCGGGGAACGGCGGACGGCCCGCGGAGCCCGCTCCCCGCGTCGCCGTCAAGGCGCCCGCCGGGGGGCGCGGCCGCATGGAGAAGCGCCGCGACGAGATCACCGGCGAGATCGAGACCGCCGAGGCGCGCATCGCCGAGATCGACGGGCTGTTCGCCGGCAAGCGCTTCTTCGAGACCACCCCGCCCGACCGGGTCAAGGCGCTCAAGGGCGAGCGCCAGCGCCTGCAGGAAAAGGTGGAGCGCCTGATGGAGGACTGGGAGGGACTGGAGCAGGAGTTGGCGGCGGTCCGGTAGTCGCCTCTGGTCCGAACGGATACACCACAGGGGGAGCACACGGCGTGTGCTCCCCCTGATGTCGTTCGGGCCTGACTGTCGTCCGCAGCGTCAGATCACGCCCGTCACGGCACATCCCGCCACCCGGAGCCTGTCGTCCGCGTCGCGCGTGAAGAAGTAGCGGCGGGAATGGAACTCGCCTCCCCTGCACCGCCCCGCCCCGGTGCTCTCCTCGGCACAGGACCCGCTCCGCAGACTCTCGGAATGACAGGTCCTGACGACCTGCACGTCCACCGAGTGCTTCACCGGAACGCCGTTGGACGGCTCGACCTCCTCCGAGAGGTCGTTGGGATCGACGTAGAGGACGCGCTCGTACTCCACGACCGGGCCCAGCATGATCCGCGTGCAGTCCAGGCACGGCGACGTGCGGGTGCGCCGCTCGTAGTCGAACACACCGTCCACCACGCCGCGCGACGCCAGCTCCCGGAGCAGCCCCGCCGAGTGCTTCCGTGGGATGCACCGAACTGCTGGTCGGCTAGGTAGACCTTGTGGGCTCCCGGTTTCAGCTCGGCCCGGATCGAGTCGACGATCTGCGCGTATACGGCCACGGTGTCCACGCCCGGCGCGGGGGAGTTGGTAGCCGGGCTCGCCGCCGTGCAGCAGGCGAGCGCCATCGCGATGAAACTCATCGAATCGTTCTTCTGGTCGAAGGCGGGACTGCTGGAGGGGCGGCGGAGATCGATGTGCACACGTCGTGTGCTCCCTCGATGTACGCTCTGGCGCTGCCGTCGTCCAACCCGGTCAGATCACGCGCGCCACCGCGCAGCCGATCATGCGAAGGGTGCCGCCCGGCTCGCGGGTGAAGTAGTAGCGGCGGGAATGCTCCTCGCCGCCCTTGCAAACCGCCCCCACGGGGTCCTCGTTACACGATCCGTTTCGCAGGCTTTCCGGGGTGCACACCCTTCCCAGGTTGACGTCCACCCAGTGCTTCACCGGAATCCCCTTGGACGGCTCGACCTCCGCGGAAAAGTCGCTCGGGTCCGCGTATAGCACGCGCTCGTACTCCACGATCGGGCTCAGCACGATTCGCGTGCAGTCACCGCAGGGATACCCGGAGCGGCGCCGCTCGTACAGGTACAGGCTGTCCACGATTCCGCGCGAGACCAGCTCCCGGAGAAGCTCCGGCCGGTGCCGACCGCCGGTGTAGCGGGGAGGCCGGAAGCGCTCCTCGGCAAGGTAGATCTTGTGGGCTCCCGGTTTCAGCTCGGCCCGGATCGACTCGACGATCTGCGCGTACACGGCCACGGTGTCCACGCCCGGCGCGGGAGTGTTGGTTCCGGAGCTCGCCGCGGTGCAGCAGGCGAGCGCCATCGCAAGGAGTCCCATCGAATCGTTCGGTGCGGGGATGGAGGCGGGAGACGCGCGAGAGACCGACGGAGAACCTGGGCCGCAACCAGCCTCACTCCGTTGGGGAGCTTTTATTCTAACCACAACTCCCGATTACACGTAGTGCCTCCGTGCGATCGGCTGCACGTCGTATCTGGCAGGAAGCAATGCGGAGCAGGGGAGCACACGTTCGTGTGCTCCCCCGCTCCGCGTCGTGCTTTCCCTCGGACCCGCTCTCAGGCGATCCGCCGACGCTCGATGCGGCGCACGGCCTCGGCGGCGAGGCCGCGGAGCACGCCGAGCTCCTCCTCGCTGAAGGTGCGCTGCTCCAGCCCGACCACGCACAGGTTGCCCAGCACGTGGCCGCGGGACGACACCAGAGGCACCCCGGCGTAGCAGCGCACCCCGTCCAGCGTCACCAGCGGGTTGCTTCGGTGCTCGGGGTGGGTCTCCGCGTCCTCCACCACGAGCTCGGCGCGGGTGCGCACGGAGGTCGCGCAGAACGACCACTCCACGGGGTGGCCGCGCGTCTCGGCGAGCCACAGCCCGTCGGGGCCGTGGAAGCCGGCCACGTGCAGCGCCTCGTCCAGCACCACGCTGACCAGCGAGACGGGGAGCCCCAGCCGGGTGGCCGCCTCCGCCGCGAGGTCCTGGAGGACGGGGTCCACGTCGGGCGAGAGGAGGTCCAGGTCGGCGATCTCCTGGAGGCGGGCCTCGTCGCGGAGCGGATCGGGCGTGCTCATGGCTGCCTCCCGGACGTGGCGGCGGCGCCGGCGGAGAGCCGGGCGAAGGTGCGCATGCGGATCTCCATGGAGCGCGCGACCACGGCCGTGGTGCCGCCCTGCCCGGCGAGGGCCGCCACGGCGCGCTGCAGCTGCGGCGTGGTCGCGACGTGGCCGGCGAGCAGGCCGGCCTCGCGGCAGGCCTGCTGCCAGCGCTCGGCGGCGCGCTCGGGGCCGAACACGCGCTCCAGGGCCGCGCGGGCGTCGGCCTCGCGCGGCTCCTGGAGGTCGTACCCGGGAAGGCGGGGCGGGCCGCCTGGGGGTGAGGGCATCGGGCTGAGCGGTGGGGGGAGCGGAAGCGTGGACGCCCATGGTACGGGCAGAGACCGCCGGGCGGATCTCACCACGCCGCCTCGCCGCCCGGACTTGCCGGAAGCGCGGGGACGCGCCACCGTCTCCCCGGTTCCGCGCGAAGCCCACACCAGCCAGGTGCGACGATGACGACCGACCCCGAGCCGTTTGCGATCGCGGTCCGGATCCGCCCGGAGGACGTGGACGGGATGGGGCACGTGAACAACGTCGTCTACGTGCGCTGGGTGCAGGAGGTCGCGCTGGCGCACTGGTTCGCGCGGGCCCCGGCGGAGGCGCAGGCGGCGATGACGTGGGTGGTGCTGCGCCACGAGATCGACTACCTGCGCCCGGCCCGCCCCGGCGACCAGGTGCGGGCGCGCACCTGGATCGGTCAGGCGCAGGCGATCCGCTACGAGCGCCACACCGAGATCGTGCTGGAGGACGGGACGGTGCTGGCGCGGGCGCGGACGCTCTGGTGCCCGGTGGACACCGCCACGGGGCGGCCGCGGCGCGTGCCCGCGGAGGTGCGCGCCGCCTTCGCCGCGCCCGACGGGGCCGGGGGAGCGGGAGAGCCGTGACGCGGCGGGCGGAGGCGCCTGGGGCGGCGCTCCGCCGCCCGCGCGAAGGTGCCCGCCCTACCGGTTCACGAAGTCGCGCACCTGGCGGTACACGCCCAGGTCGCCGTGGAGCGCCGAGTGGGAGAGGCAGGCCGTCTGGGTGTTCGTGGCGCCGCCCAGGAGCACGCTGTCGTCGGGGTTGATGACCTCGTCGCACGGGGACCACCAGGTGGCGTAGCGGGGCACGCCGGGCGTCTCGTCTCCGGAGTTGAGCGCGGCGAGGAACGCCGAGCCGATCCGCATCTCCGTGCACGAGGTGGAGACGCACGCGTTCGCCGTGGTGGTGCCGTGGTTGGGCCCGCCCAGGGAGACCCACGCGTCGATGCGCGCGTCCCCGCCCAGGTTCTTTGCGTAGTAGCGCGACGACAGCCCGCCCATGGAGTGCGTGACGATGTCCACCTGGGTCGCGCCGGTGGCGGCCAGCAGCGCATCCACCCGGGCGGAGATCTCCTGGGCGGTGGTGGCGTTGGACTGGCTGCTGTTGTAGGTCCAGGCGCTCAGCTGCGCATCCGTCCAGCCGTCCGCCTTGAAGCGCGAGATCATGGTGCTCCAGGTGGAGGCGCTCCCGTTCCAGCCGTGCACGAACAGGATGGGGTGGCGCGTGGGCGCCGGCGCGCGCGCCGCCGCCGGCCCGAACGGGTTCGCCCCCGGGTCGCACGCGGCCAGGGCGAGAACGGCAAGGACGAGCGGGGCGCGGAGCTGCTTGCGGATCATCGGTACCTCGAAGCGGGGGGGAGATGCGTTGCGGCAGAGCCGCAGGCAGGCCGGGTGCCACGGGCAGGCGGCTGCCCGCAGCGACGCAAGTCGCTGTCGGAAGGCTGTTTGCGCCGCTACCGACCGTAAACAGGTGAAGTCGCACGGCGCACCAGGAGAGTGCGCGCCGGTGGGGAGTGCACCGATCTGCACCACGGCCGGAACGAAAAGGCCCGGGAGCATCCGCTCCCGGGCCGTCCGTCGTCCGCCGTACCTGCCGGCCCCGCGTGGAGCCCCGCGTGAGGGATGCGCGCCCGGAGGGCCGAGACCCCGCGGGGCAGTTTCCGCGGGGTTTCGGCTGCGTTGGCGAGCGTTGTTTGCTCGCCTACGCAGCCCGCAGCCCGACCCGAGCGTCAGCGAGGGGCACGCCCAACCCCGCCGTTCAAAGCCGGATCACCCCTCCTGCCCGCTCTTGGACTCCCCCTCGCCGGAGGACCCCTCGCCGCCCGCCACCACGCGGATGGGCACCGGGTTGGGGATGGGCACCTCCACGCGCTCCTTGCGGTTGGCCTGGACGCGCTGGTACCACGCCTCGTCCTTGCCCGCGCCCCCGGCCTCCATGACCAGGCGCGCCAGCTCCTTAGCCACCTCGTTGGACACGCGGATGGACCCGTGCGACGCCGCCTTGCCCAGCGACTCGGGCTCGTTGGTGCCGTGGATGCTGCGCGGCGCGTCGTACACCAGCTGCGCGTGCCCCAGCGGGTTGTCGGCCGCGCCGGGCTCCTTCTCCTCCTCGTCCTCGGCCCACCCCTCCTCCTTGGGCGGCACCCAGCGCGGGTTCCAGATCACCTGGCCGATGGTCCACTCGCCGGTGCGCGTGGGCCACTTGCTGGTCCCCACCGCCACCGGGTGCGATGCGATGCGCTGGTCGTTGCGGAACACGTGCACCTCGCGCGCGGCCACGTTCACCTCCAGCCGCAGGTCGGGCGGGGGCGGCGGGGTGGGCGCGGGCGGCGCCGCCGGCTGCGCGGGGGCCTGCGGCTGCGCCCCGCCGGGCGCGGCGCTCACCTCGCCGGAGGGCGCTGCGCCGGCGCCCGCGTCCGGCTCGTCGTCCTGCACCATGCACCCGCCCAGCACCAGCACCGCCGCGGCGAGCGCGGCCCCGGTCCAGCCTCGGATCGTTCGTCTCATCCAGTTCTCCTTCCTGAGGTTGCGCCCTCCCCAAGCAAGGTGCGTGCGAGCCGTTCGTTCAGGGCCGCGGCGACGCGTGGCCGCACCCTTGCGGCAGCCCTCCCGGGTTCCGCCACACTCCACCCGCGCGAGGCGCCATGATCTGCATCCTGCACGGCTACCTGCTGGAAGGCTCCGGGAGCAACCTGTGGACGCGCGCCATCGTGGAATCGCTCTGCCGCCAGGGCGAGACGGTGCACCTCATGGCGCAGGAGAACCACCCGGAGCGCTACGCGTTCATCGCCGAGTCGCGCAGCTACCGGCCGGACGGCAGCTGCGAGACGGTGTTCCGCCGGGACAGCCCGCTCCCGGGGTGCTGCACCCTTCACAAGCCGGCGCTGGGCGAGGTGCTGCCGGTGTACGTGTGGGACAGCTACGAGGAGTTCGCCCGCCCCACGGCCATGGTGGAGCTGTCGGACGCGGAGATCGAGGAGTACCTGGAGAGGAACGTCCGCGCGCTGCTGCGCATCGTGCGGGAGAACGGGATCACCGCCATCCACGCCAACCACGCGGTGCTGATGTCGGTGGTCGCCATGCGGGTGAGCGCCATCACCGGCGTCCCGTTTGCGGTGATGCCGCACGGCAGCGCCCTGGAGTACGCGGTGAAGCGCGACGCGCGCTTCCTGCGCCACGCCACGGAGGCGTTCACGGCCGCGGGGCGGGTGTTCGTGCACGGGGAGGAGATGCGCAGCCGGGTGTGCGACGCGCTCCCGGACGTGCCCGGGCTGGAGGCCAAGTTCTCGGACCTTCACCTGGGGGTGGACACCAGCCAGTTCGAGCCGGTGGAGCGCGCCGGCCGCCGCGGCAGCATCGCCCGGCTGGAGGACGCGCTCGCCGGGCTGCCGCGCGGGCGGACGCCGGCGCAGACGACGGGGCTGCGCTCCCGGCTGCGCGGGGACATGGACGCGGAGGCGCTGCTGGAGGCGTTCGCCCCGGCGCGGGAGTTCGACGGCAAGACGCCGGACGCGGAGCTGGAGGCGAAGCTGGACGCGGTGGCCTGGACCCACGACGCCACGCTGCTGTACGTGGGGCGGCTGATCTCGGCCAAGGGGGTGCAGGGGATCGTGGCGGCGCTCCCGCTGCTGCTGGCGCGGCGCCCCGACCTGCGGCTGCTGGTGGTGGGGCACGGCCCGCTGCGCGAGCCGCTGGAGGCGATGCTGTGGGCGCTGGAGCACGGCGAGCGCGCCCTGGTGGAGCGGATCGTGGCGGAGGGGCGCGTGCTGGAGGGGACGCCGCAGGGCGACACCGGCGGCGCGGAGTTGACCATGGCCGCGCGCTTCCTGGAGCAGCTGCGGGAGCGCGGCGAGCTGGACGCGTACTACGCCGCGGCGCGCCGGCACGTGCGTCCGGACCGGGTGGTGTTCACCGGGTACCTCACCCACCGGGAGCTGCGCTATCTTTTCCCCTGCTGCGACGCGGCGGTGTTCCCCTCGGTGGTGCGGGAGGCGGGGCCGCTGGTGTTCCTGGAGGCGCTGGCCTCGGGGGTGTTCCCGCTGGGCACCTACTTCGGGGGGATGCGCGCCAGCATCGACTCGGTGGCGGAGGTGCTCCCCCCGGGCGGCGCCGACGCCATGAAGCTGTCCGCCGCCGCGGAGCGCACGGTGGAGGACATCGTCCGCAACGTCCCCCCCGCGCTGGAGCTGGGGGAGCGCCACCGCGAGGCGCTCTTCCGCCTGGCGCGGGAGCGCTACGACTGGGCCGGCGTGGCCCGCAAGCTGTACACGGAGCTGAACGAGCTTTGACGTCTCTCGAAGAACAGACGGTTCTCCCGCAGGCCGCCGACGAGCACCCGGCGGACGCCATCGTGGTGCTGGGCGGCGGCGTCCTCCCCGACGGCACCCTCCCGCTGGTCCCGCGCACCCGCGTGGAGCGCGCGGCGGAGCTGTTCCGCGGCGGCATCGCCCCGCGCATGGTGCTTTCCGGCCGCTGCGGGCTGATGCAGCCGGAGCCCCCCGTGACGGAGGCCGCCGCGATGGCCGCGTACGCCATGGAGCTGGGGGTGCCCAAGGAGGCGCTGCTGCTGGAGGAGGGCTCCAAGGACACGCTGGGGAACGCGTACTTCACCCGCATCCACTTCCTGGAGCCCAACGGGTGGACCTCCATCCGCGTGGTCACCTCGGACTTCCACCTGTCGCGCGCGGCGTGGGTGTTCAGGAAGGTGCTGGGCGGGACGTACGACTTCTCCTTCGTGTCGGCCGCCTCCGGGCTGTCGCCGCGCGAATTGATCGACCGGGCGGTGGAGGAGTGCAGGATCCTCATCTTCCTCAACGAGTGGCTGCAGGCGCTGGAGGAGGCGGACGAGAGCGCCCTGGACCGGCTGATGGAGCACGAGCACCCCGGCTACTCGGACGCGCCGCTGCTCAGCCACGAGCAGATGCGGGCGCGGCTGGACGCGATCTCGCAGATCACCCGCATGGCAGGGGGCGAGGGGTGGATCGCGGCCGGCGGCGGCCCCGGCGACTGGGACGGCGTCCGGGACCGCCGCGCCGGCGCGGACCGGCGCGCCCGCCGCGCGATCTCGGCAGGGCGGCGGTAGGGGCACGGAGGAACCACCCTCCCGGCCGGGCTGGCTGGAACAGACGCCTGAACGGAGAGCACGGCCATGACCGTGAAGGAACGACTGCACCTCCTGGTTGACCTTCTGCCCGACAGCGAGGTGGAGGTCGCCGAGCGCGTCCTGGAGGCGCTGAGCGCGGCTCCCGCCGGACTGCCGGCGTTCCTGCGCGACGCCCCCGCGGACGACGAGCCGTACACGGAGGCGGAGCGCGCCGCGGTCCAGGAGGCCCGCGAAGCGATCCGCCGCGGCGAGGTGCTGTCCGACGAAAAGCCGCGGCGGCGACGGGGGTCGTTGAAGGGCGAAGTGATCGTTCCGGACTCGTTCTTCGACCCGTTGCCCGAGGAGGAGCAGGACGCCTGGGGCCAATAGACCGCGAGGAGCGGACCGGGCCCGACGGACATGAAACGAGGGGGGCGCGGCGAGAGTCGCGCCCCTCGTTCGTTCCGGCGCCTTGCGCCGCGGCGGCGGAATCGCTCGCTTGTGCGTCCCCCGCGCGATCCCACCGCACCCGGAGGCCCTCCCATGACCTCGTCCCCCCGAGAAGGCTTCTTTCCCCGCTGGACCGAGAAGCGCGGCGGCATCGTCGCGCCGGACGAGCGCCTCCCCTGGGGGCAGACGCTGGTGCTGGGGGTGCAGCACATCTTCGCCATGTTCGGGGCGACGGTGCTCGCGCCCATCCTGATGGGCTTCGACGCCAACACCGCGATCTTCTTCTCGGGCATCGGCACGCTGGTGTTCTTCGTGGCGGTGGGCGGGCGGGTTCCCAGCTACCTGGGGTCGTCGTTCGCCTTCATCGCCGTGGTGATCGCGGCCACCGGCTACGCCGGGCAGGGCCCAAACCCCAACCTGGGGGTGGCGCTGGGCGGGATCGTGGCGGCGGGGGCGCTGTACGCGCTCATCGGGCTGGTGGTGATGGCGGCGGGGACCGGCTGGATCGAGCGGCTGATGCCGCCGGTGGTCACCGGGGCGGTGGTGGCGGTGATCGGGCTGAACCTGGCGCCGGTGGCGATCCGCGGCGTGAGCGGCAGCGGCTTCGACACGGGGGTGGGGCTGGCGACGGTCGCGGCGACGGCGCTGGTGGCGGTGTACGCGCCGGGGATGCTGCGGCGGCTCCCCATCCTGCTGGGCGGGGTGGCGGGGTACCTGCTGCACCTGGCGCTCGCCAACGGTCTGGGGTGGGGGAAGCCGATCGACTTCGCGGCGCTGGCGGCCGCCCCGTGGCTGGGCCCGCCGCGCTTCACGGCGCCGGTGTGGGACGCGGGGGCCATGGCGCTGATCGCCCCCGTGGCGCTGATCCTGGTGGCCGAGAACCTGGGGCACGTCAAGGCGGTGGCCGCGATGACCGGGCGCGACCTGGACCGCTTCCTCGGCCGCGCGTTCCTGGGCGACGGGGTGGCGACCATGCTCGCGGGAGCCGGCGGGGGGACGGGGGTGACCACCTACGCCGAGAACATCGGGGTGATGGCGGTGACGCGCATCTACTCCTCGCTGGTGTTCGTGGTGGCGGCGTGCATCGCCGTCCTGATGGGCTTCTCCCCCAAGTTCGGGGCGCTGGTGGGGACCATCCCGCAGCCGGTTCTCGGGGGGCTCTCGATCATGCTCTTCGGGCTGATCGCCTCCACCGGCGGGCGCATCTGGGTGCAGAACCGGGTGGACTTCGCCCGCAGCCGCAACCTGATCCCCGTCGCCGTGGCGCTCACCCTGGGCGCGGGCGACCTGGTGGTGAAGGTGGGCGGCTTCTCGGTGGGCGGGATCGGCACGGCAACGCTGGCGGCCATCGTCCTGTACCAGCTGCTGCGCGACGACGCGGCGGAGCCAGGGGGCGCCGCGGACTCCGCCGTGGGGCCGGACCCGGCGGCGGACGCCCGGCGCGCCGCGCCGTAGCGGCCGCTGACAGGACGCGGCGGATTCGTTGACACCGTATCCGCGCCTTCCTAATCTGTGGATACCGCTCCATCCCCGCCGCCGCCGCTCCCGCGGGCCCTCTCACCCTCCTCCCGCCCCGTGACCAGGCTCTCCACCTCCGAGTCGCCGCCAGGGGCGGCCGCCGCCGGCGAGGACCCGGGGGAGGCTGCGGCGCTGGAGGCCGCGCTCGCGGAGCGGGTCCGTGCGGGGGACGCCGCCGCCTTCGAGGCGCTCTTCCAGCGGTTCTTCCGGCGGCTGCACGCCTTCGCCGAGTCGTACGTGGGGGACTCCGAGACGGCCGAGGACCTGGTGGCCGACGTGTTCGTGCGGGTGTGGGAGCGGCGCGCGGAGTGGCAGCTGCGCGGGGGCCCGCGGGCCTACCTGTACGGCGCCGTACGCAACGAGGCGCTGGCGCACGTGCGCCGGCGGCGCATGCTCCAGCGGGCGCACGCCTCCGCCGCCGCGGACGAGCGCCGCCCCGGCATGGGCGCTCCCCCCGCCCCCTCGGACGCCGGCCTCCAGGCCCGCGAGCTTGCCGAGGCCATCGAGCTGGCGATCGAACGCCTCCCGGAGCGCTCCCGGGAGGCGTTCGTGCTGCACCGCCGGCACGGGCTCAGCTACGCCCAGGTGGCGGAGGCAATGGAGATCTCCCCCCGCACCGTCGAGGTGCACATCCGCCGGGCGTTCCTGGCCCTGCGCGCCGACCTGGGCGGCTTCCTCGCCCTCCTCCTCGCCGCCACCTTGCTGTAGCTCCCGGTTCCACCTGGAGCAGGCTGCCTTGTAAGTGGCAACGTCTCATCAAGGCATAGCGAGCCGGATCCGGCTGAAGTCCGTTGCGAGGTACGGCTTCCATTGTGGTTTGCAGTACTCCTCGCGCACACCCGTAGCCTTGTTCACTCGCGCGCCGTTGAACCAGATGCTGCGCTTACCCGCGTTCTTGCCGGACTTGTTCTGGACTGCCGATTCGATGAACTCCTCGGACGTCATGATCCACATGAGATCCAGTCGCTCCGAGTAGAAGATAAACCAGTAGTGCTCGCGGTACTCATGCTCGATCGCGGAGAATAGCGCCGCATCGCGATCCACTACATCGCGCGACCTGGCTTTGATCTGAATGAGCGCAATCGAGCCATCGGGGCGTCGCACGATAGCGTCCACGGCATGATCGTCCACCAGTGGCACATATACGTCCATGCCTTCCTTGAGCATGCGTCCGATAAGCCAATACTCAATGCGCTTACCGAAGCCAGAAGTACTCCGAAACGACTTGGAGTGGGCCATGGTCTCTCAGTCCAAAAGTGTCATTCCTTAACGTCTACGGGCTGAGCCACCTGAATGCTTCTATCACCGTTTCCGAGGCTCGTTCCGCACGGAATTCGTTTCTCCAGCAGAGGATACGGTGTTGTCTAGCCAGTTCAACACCTGCCGGTGTAAATTGTTCAGGTTTTCTACCGTTTTGTCATTTTCCTCAAAGATTCTTTGAATACGCCTTGGATCGACCTGTGACCTTTGAAGAAAGTGGAGGTTACTTTTTACAGTTGCCAAGCCATGTTTCGCCTCATGGATTAGATAACGAACCGGTTCGGGAAGAAGTGCATGCCGGTCCTGATAACTCTCTTCAAGCATGCGACAAGCGTCGAGGGCGCGCTCAATGGCTTTTGTGTACTCTGGCTCGGCTAATCGACCAAGGAGCATGGGTCGCCTTAGTGCCCGGAGATCATCCCTCACCTTCTGGAGGGCGGAACTAGCCGACTTGATATTTTCAACCTGCTGAGTAGCAAAGAAATGCCTGAGCTGGTGTGTGGCGCGAAGCTCCTCTTGTTCACGACGAATTTCTTCTATCTCTTTGGCACTCCGCCTTGTGATGGAAGCTGTACGTAGGGCGGAGATTGCGGCAACCACCGATGCTAAGAGTGCACCGACTGCAGCCACAAGGGCAGCTGTAACTTGGGGATCCATAGATTTCCTCTCGCAGGTCAGTTCATTCCTGCGGGGTAGGTACCTATTCAGGAATCGACCAATCCACTTTTCAGAATTTACACTGCAAAAACCAGACACCGGATCCCACCGCAATCTTCCGAGACTCTCACAGCAAGACATAAGACAGCTGTCGAGGTCGCCGCCAATTTCAGCAAAGCCGTACAGGCACCTCACCTTCGTACAGGGCCAGCCCGCAAACAAAGAGTACAGGATGACAATTGTCTCGCTCGCGGTAGTGATCGCGCATCCGGCAAGGATGCAACTTTCGGATACGTCTGGAATTCAGTCCGACGAACTCGCCCCTGTCTCTTCGGCAGGCTCCCTCCCGACGAATTTCTCCCGCGTGTACGGGTACGGCTCCGCTGGCTCATCGTAGGGTGTGGGACGCGTCGCGAGGACGCGTCCGCACACTGCCACAGGAGCCGGTCTCGTGGACGAACGCCACTGGCGGTTGCTGGTACGCACCCTTTCCGGGGAGGCCTCGCCGGCCGAGCGGGAGGAGCTGCGACGGTGGACGGAGGAGGACCCCGCGCGCGCCGCCGAGGTGGAGTCGGCGCGCGCCCTGTGGGAGGCCACCGGCGCGCTCCCCGCCCGCGCCTCCGCCCCGGACGCCGACGCCGCCTGGCGGCGCGTGGCCCGCCGCACCGGGCTGGACGCCGCCCCCGCCGCGCACCCCGACGTCCTCCCGCTCCGTCCGCGGGGTGCCCGCCCCGCCGCTCCCCCCTCCCTGCTCACCGCCCTCCGCCGCGCCCCGGCGCTGCGCGTCGCCGCCCTGCTGGTGCTTGCGCTGGGCACCGCGCTGCTCTGGCGGCCCGCGGGCGGGCTGGTACGCGACCACGTCCTCAACCGCACCGTGTCCACCGGCAGGGGCGAGCGCCTGCGGGTGACGCTGGCCGACGGCTCCCGCGTGCTGCTGGGCGTGGAGAGCCGGCTGCGCGTCCCGCGCCGCTTCCGCGACGACGCCCGCGACGTGCACCTGGAGGGCGCCGCCTACTTCGAGGTGGCGCACGACCCGTCGCGCCCCTTCAGCGTGCACACCGCCGACGCCGTCACCCGCGTGCTGGGCACCAAGTTCACGGTGCGCGACTACGCTGGCGCCGGGCCCGCGCGCGTGGCCGTCACCGAGGGGCGGGTCGCGGTCCGCCCCGCCGCGGCGCCGGAAAACGCGCCGCCGGTGGCCGTGCTCACCCGCGGGCAGGCCGTGGAGCTGGCCGCCGGGGGCGCGCCGGTTCCGCCCGTGGTCACACAGGCGGTGGAGAAGCACGACCTGGCCTGGACGCGCGGGCAGCTCTCCTTCCGCGACGCGGCGGTCCCCGAGGTCCTGGCCGAGATCGGCCGCTGGTACGACGTGGAGATCCAGGTGGCCGACTCCGCGCTGGCCGCCCGCCACCTCACCATCACCTTCGACGACGAGCCGCTCGACACCCTGCTGCGCGAGATCGCCGCCGCCCTGGACGCCCGCATCGAGCGCCGCGGCGAGGTCCTCGTCCTCACTCCCTCGCCCGCGGTCCGCGGCCCCGCCCGGGGCCGCGCGGCGCAGGGCGGCGCCCGGTAGTCCCGCTTACCCGGAGGATCTCACCATGGAATTCTCGAGAGTGGCGCGGAGCTTCACCTGCGGACTGCTGGCGCTGGCCGGCGCGGCCGCGCATGCGGAGGCGCAGGGCGCGCCCCTGCGGCTGGCCGGGTACGCGCAGACGCCACGATTGCAGCCGGTGGCGGACCGGGCGGTGCCGCTGGCGACCCGGCGGGCGGCGGAGCGCACGGTGACGCTGCGGCTGCAGGCGGTGCCGCTGGAGGCCGCGCTGCACGAGGTGGCGCGGCAGGCGGACGTGCGGCTCACCTACAGCCGCGAGTCGCTGGAGCCCGGGCTGCGGGTGTCGGCGCACGCGGTGGCCGTCCCCGCGGACGAAGCGTTCGCGCTGGTGCTGGCCGGCACCGGGCTGGAGGCGCTGCGCTCCGCCAGCGGGCGCGTCACCATCGCGCGGCTGGCGCCGCCGCCCGCCGCGCCCCGCGGGGCGCGCGCGGCCGCGGCCCCGGCGCGGCTCCCCGCCACGGCGCCCGGCGGGCTGCTCGCGGGCCCCGCGCCGCTCCGCCTGCAGTCCGTGGGGACGGTGCGCGGCGAGGTGGTGGAGGCCGGGTCGCGCCGGCCGCTCTCCGGCGCGCAGGTCACCGTGGCCGGGGCCCGCGCCTCGGCGGTCACGGACGCGGCGGGACGCTACGCCCTCGTCGGCGTGCCGACCGGCGCGCAGCGGGTGCAGGCGTCGCTGATCGGCTTCGGCGGGGCCGCGCAGAGCGTGCAGGTGGTGGCCGGGCAGGCCGCCGAGGCCCACTTCGCGCTCGCCGCCGAGGCGGTGGCGCTGGACGCGCTGGTGGTCACCGGCACCGCGGGCGCCGTGTCGCGGCGCTCCATCGGCAACGCGGTCACCACCGTGAACGCGGCGGAGCTCAACGAGAAGCTGGCGGTGAGCAGCGTGCAGGAGCTGCTGCAGGCGCAGGCCCCCGGCGTCACCATCCTGTCCAGCAGCGGCACGCCGGGCGCCGCGGGCACCATCCAGATCCGCGGGCAGAGCTCGCTGTCGGCGGGGCTGCAGCCGGTGGTCTACATCGACGGGGTGCGCGTGCACTCCGGGGCGGCGGGGAGCTTCCGCAACGACTGGCGGCAGAGCGCCGCGCCCGGGCAGCGCATGGCCGGCGCGGCGGGGGCGGCCTACGGGAGCGGGCAGGAGGCCTCGGCGCTGTCCATGATCAACCCGGAGGACATCGAGAGCATCGAGGTGATCAAGGGGCCCGCCGCCGCCACCCTGTACGGCGCGGACGCGGCCAACGGCGTCATCCAGATCATCACCAAGAAGGGGCGGCAGGGCGCGCAGCGGCTCCAGTGGGAGGCGCGCCTGGAGGAGGGGCGCACCGAGTGGGCGCTGGACCGGGGGACCAACTTCACCCGCTGCACCCCGGAGCGGGTGGCGGCGCGCACCGCCGCGGGCGATCCGGTGTTCGTGGGGTGCCAGGGCGCCGCCGGGGCGCTGCTCTCCGCCACCCCGCTGGGTCTGCCGGGGGTGCTGCGCCGGGGCGACATCCGCAACCTGTCGCTGGCGGTGCGCGGCGGCGGCGAGCAGTACTCGTTCTACGCGAACGTGGGGCGCGACGCCGAGCAGGGCGTGGAGATGAACAGCGCCACGGAGCGCACGTCGGCGCGGGCGAACTTCAGCTTCAACCCCATGCCGGAGCTGGACTTCGCCGTCAACTTCAACTACGTCCGCGACGAGACGCAGTTCCCGCAGGGCAACAACGCCGGCAACCTGATCGAGAGCGCCTGGAGCTTCGTCCCCGGCGCGCGCGGGCTGGGCCGCGGCCAGCTCACCGAGGACTACCTGGCCGAGACCGAGGCGTTCTCGGTCTACGAGAACTGGCTGCGCGGCGACCGGCTGGTCTTCGGCACCACGCTCAACTACCGGCCCGCCTCCTGGCTCACCAACCGCCTCACCGTGGGCGGCGACATCGGCACGCGCGAGTCGGAGCGGTGGATCACGCCGGGGTCGCGCTGGGGGCCCGTGGAGGGGCAGCTGACGCAGGGCTCGCCCAAGAACACGGTGTACACGCTGGACTACGCGGGCACCGTGCAGAGCCAGCTTTCCGCCGCGCTCAGCTCGGCGCTCTCCTTCGGGGCGCAGTACGTCAACTCCGAGTTCGAGAACACCGCCGCGCAGGGGACCGGCTTCGTGTCCGGCGCCACGCGGGCCATCCGCTTCGCCACCAACAACAACGGCTGGACCGAGTTCGACGAGGTCAAGACGCTGGGCTTCTACCTTCAGGAGCAGGTGGGGTGGAACGACCGGCTCTTCCTCACCGGCGCCGTGCGCGTGGACAACAGCTCCGTGTTCGGCGAGAACATCGAGCGCATCGTCTACCCCAAGCTGTCCGCGTCGTACGTGCTGTCGGAGGAGCCGTTCTTCGGGCGCGCGGGGTGGCTGGACCAGCTGCGGCTGCGCGCCGCCTGGGGCGAGGCCGGGAACGCGCCGGGGCCGTTCGCGGCGGTGAGGACCTTTTCCTTCGTGGAGACCACCGATCCGCTCACCGGCGAGAAGAGCCTGGCGCTGGTCCGGAACACCCGCGGCAACCCGGACGTGAAGCCCGAGCGCGGCTCCGAGGTGGAGCTGGGCCTGGACGCGTCGTTCCTGGGCGACCGGCTGGGGCTGGAGGCCACCTGGTACGACAAGACCACCCGCGACGCCCTGATCCCCGTCCCCATCCCCCCCAGCGAGGGGTACGCGGTAAACACCTACCTGGCCAACATCGGCGAGATCGCGAACCGCGGCGTGGAAGTGGCCGTGCGCGCCACCCCCGTACGCTCGCGCCTGCTCACCTGGGACGCGCGCCTGGGGTGGTCCACCAACCACAACGAGCTGGTGGACTTCGGACAGGAGAACCCGGCGGTTCCCTTCGGGCTGACGGCCAACGTGCAGCGCAACGTGGAGGGCTACCCGCTGGCCGGCTACTGGGTGAGGGACCCGGTCCTCAAGGCCGGCGGCGACCCCGCCAACCCCGGCGACTACGAGGGGAGCGAGCTGCGCTACCTGGGCCCCGCCCTCCCCACCCGCTCCGGCTCGCTGGCGAACACGTTCACCCTGTGGGGGAGCCTGTCGCTGTACGCGCTGCTGGACTACAAGGGGGGCAACTACCTGTACAACCACACCCTGCAGCGCCGCTGCGCGCTGGGGGTGTGCCGCGAGGTCAACGACGCCGCCACGACTCCCGAGCAGCGCGCCCGGCTCGTCGCCGAGATCCAGGCCAACACCGCGCTCTACACGGAGCGGGCGGACTTCGTCAAGCTGCGCGACGTGTCGCTCACCTACACCCTGCCGGAGAGGTTCACCCGGCGCTTCGGGACGGAGCGGGCCGCGCTCACCCTGGCCGGCCACAACCTGGCCTTCCTGTACAAGCCGTACAGCGGGCTGGACCCCGAGACCAACTTCGTGGGGATCAACGACCCGGGCGCGGAGTGGGCCGGCGTCCGCGCCGACTACTGGAACCAGCCCATGTTCCGGCGGATCACCGCCGCCGTGCAGCTCAGCTTCTAGGCGCGGGCCCCTTCGCAACCTCCAGGAGGTGATCCGATGAACCGCACACTCAGGAAGGCGCTCCCCGCGCTCGCCGCCCTCGGGATGCTCGGCGCCTGCGACGGCATGCTCGACGTGGAGAACCCCACGCTGGTGACCCCCGAGGTGGTGGAGGGCAAGGAGGAGATGCTCGCCCCCTTCGTGCTGGGGATCGAGTCGCGCTTCCGGCAGGGGTACGCGTGGATGGCCTCGTCCGGGGCCTCGGCGACGGACGAGGCGGTGTTCGGGCACGTGTGGAGCCCGTGGAACGAGTACGACCGGCGCAAGGTGACCCCCGACGGCGGCGCCACCGCCACCGGCTACCCCTTCGTCACCGCCACCATCGCCACGGGCGAGCTGTACACGCAGGAGATCGAGAAGCTGGTGGGCGCGAACGCCGCGAGCAGCCCGGCGCTGGCCGGGGCGCTGGCCTACACCGGCTTCGGCTGGCTGCAGGGCGCCCAGCACCACTGCGAGCTGGTGGTGGACGGCACCCGCGGGCCGGTGGGCCGGGCCTACGCCCGGGCCATCGAGCGATTGACGCGCGCGGCCCAGGTGGGGGCCGCCGCGGGGCCCGAGGGGAAGCACTGGGTCAACCTGGCCAACGTGGGGATCGCGCGGGCCCACCTCGACCAGGGCAACCGCTCGCAGGCCATCGAGTTCGCCAGGAAGGTGGACCCGGAGTTCGCGGCCTGGGTGCGGTACTCGGCGCACACCGACTTCTTCAACTGGCAGTTCTACAACCTGTACGCGCGCACCGCCGGGCTGAAGAGCCCGGTGGAGTTCAACCAGGGGATCGGGCCCACGGACGCAAAGAAGCTGCTGGTCCGGCCCGTGGCCGGGCAGCCGGGCAGGCTCACCTGGGACCGGCGGGTGCCGTTCCAGGCGGACAGCCTTTCGCTGCTCATGGGCGGGTGGTCGCTGCCGCGCTACGCGTACGTGCCGTTCTCGCCGTCGTCGTTCTCCGGCTGGAATCCCGACAATCCCCGGCTGATCCGCGACGACGAGGACATCCGCTTCGCCTCCGGGCTGGAGGCGCGCTACATCATCGCCGAGGCCAGCCTGAACGGGGGCGCGGGCGGGTGGACGCAGGCGCAGGTGCTCCAGTTCGTCAACGAGCGGCGTGCGGTCGGGGGGCTGCCGGCGTTCTCGGGCGGGGACCTTTTCCGGGAACTCCGCGAGCAGAAGAAGCTGGACTTCTACTTCGCCGGCTACCGTTTTCCCGATCTGCGGCGGTACCTGGAGCGGTACGGGATCAACGAGTTCCCGTCCGGGGCGCTGGACGGGTTCACCGGTGCGGCTCCCGAGACGTACGGCACGGAGACGTGCTGGCCGCTGCCGCCGATCGAAGTCTGAGCTGCTGAAAAGAAAACGGCCGGTCTGGGCATGTCCCCCCTGGCGGGGGGCCGGGCTGCGCGCTGCGTAGGCGAGCAAACAACGCTCGCCAACGCAGCCGAGCCCCCGCGGAAACTACCCCGCGGGGTCTCGGCCCTCCGGGCGCGCATCCCTCATGCGGCGGCGGCCCCGTGCGGGCCGCGGATCCGCGTGCTAGCTTGCGTTTCCCCCACTCCTGACCCGTATGCACTCCACGAGACGACGAATTTCCCTGCCGCGCCTGGCGCTGGCGCTGCTCGCCGGGCTGGGCGCGTGCGCGCTGGCGGCGGGCACGCCGGCCGCCGCGCCCGCCGCTCCCGCCCCGGAGGGGCCCGATCCGCTCCGGCCGCTCACCGCCGCCGAGCGGGCGTGGGTGGAGCGGACGCTGGCGGGGCTGACGCTGCGCGAGCGGGTGGCGCAGATGGTGATGCCGTGGGTGGCGGGCGACTACGTGGCGCTCGATTCGCCCGAGTTCGACCGGCTGCGCGCCTGGGTGGAGGAGGACCGGGTGGGCGGGTTCGTGATGTCCATGGGTCTGCCGCACAGCTACGCGGCGAAGCTGGACGCGCTCCAGGCGCTCGCACCGGTGCCGCTGCTGGTCGCCTCCGACATGGAGAACGGGCCGGGGATGCGGATGTCCGGCATCTACTCCTTTCCCCACCTGATCCCCCAGGGCGGCGGCACCGCGTTCCCGCCGGTCATGGCGCTGGGCGCGGCGGGCGACGACTCGCTGGCGTACGCGCTGGGGCGGGTGCTCGCGGCGGAGGCGCGCGCGGTGGGGGTGCACATGGCGTTCGGGCCGGTGCTGGACGTCAACTCCAACCCCGCCAACCCCATCATCAACACCCGCTCCTTCGGCGAGGACCCGGCGCTGGTGGCGCGCATGGGACGGGCGTACGTGCGCGGCGCCCGCGCGGGCGGGCTGCTCACCGTGGCCAAGCACTTCCCCGGCCACGGCGACACCGAGACGGACTCGCACCTGGAGCTCCCCACCATCCGCGCCGACCGCGCCCGGCTGGACGCCGTGGAGCTCCCGCCCTACCGCGCCGCCATCGAGGAGGGGATCGACGGGGTGATGACGGCCCACATCGCCGTGACCGGGGTGGAGGGCGAGGGGGCGCCGCCGGCCACGCTGTCGCCGTACTTCATGACCCGGCTGCTGCGCGGCGAGATGGGCTTCCGTGGGCTGCTCTTCACCGACGCCATGGACATGGGCGCGGTGATCAGCCGCTACGGCCGGGACGAAGCCGCCGTGCTGGCGGTGGAGGCCGGCGCCGACGTGCTGCTCATGCCCCGCGACGCGCGCGCCGCCGTGGACGCGGTGGTCGCGGCGGTCGCGGCCGGGCGCATCCCCGAGGCGCGCGTGGCCGCGTCGGCGCGGCGCATCCTGGAGGCCAAGGCGCGCGCCGGGCTGGCCGCCGGGCGGCGGGTGGACCTGCTCGCCGTCAGCCGCACGGTGGGCATCCGCGCCCACACCGAGCTGGCCCGCACCGTCGCGGAGCGCTCGCTCACGCTGGTGCGCGACCGGCGCGGCGCGGTGCCGCTCCGCGCGGACTCGCAGCGCGTGCTGGTGGTGACCTACGCCGACGCCTCCGACCCCGCGGCCGGCGTCGTCTTCGCCGACTCGCTGGAGGACGCCGGGCACCAGGTGGACCGCGCGCGGGTGGACGCCCGCACCACGGCGGCGGAGTTCGACTCGCTGTGCGCGCGGGCTGACTCCGCGGACGCGGTGGTGGCCGCCGTCTTCGTGTCGCCGGTGGAGAGCGCCGGCTCCGTGGCCGCGCGCGGCGGGCTCCCGGAGTGGTTCGCCGCCCAGGCGCGCACGGGCCGGCCCCTGGTGCTGGTCTCCTTCGGCACCCCCTACCTGCTGGACGCCTTCCCCGACGCGCCCGCCTTCCTGCTCGCCTGGGGCGGGGCGGACGTCAGCCAGCGGGCCGCCGCGGGCGCCCTGCTGGGCACGGTCGGCACGGCCGGGCGGCTCCCCGTGTCGCTGCCGCCGCACCACGCCCGCGGCGAGGGAATCCGGCGCGCCCCGCGCGCCGCCCCGCCGGCCCCCGCCCGCAGCGCCGCCCACTGAACCCGGAGCCCATCGCCATGAAGCTCACCGCGCTGGACTGGCTGATCATCGCCGCCTACTTCGCGCTCTCCGCCGGCATCGGGCTGGCCTACACGCGGCGGGCGGGGAAGAGCCTGTCCGAGTTCTTCGTCTCGGGGCGCTCGGTGCCCTGGTGGCTGGCGGGCACCTCCATGGTGGCCACCACCTTCGCGGCGGACACCCCGCTGGCCGTCACCGGGATGGTGGCCTCCAACGGCATCGCCGGCAACTGGCTCTGGTGGAACATGGTGATGAGCGGGATGCTCACCGTGTTCTTCTACGCCCGGCTCTGGCGCCGCGCCGAGGTGCTCACCGACGTGGAGTTCACCGAGATCCGCTACAGCGGCCGCCCCGCGGCGCTGCTGCGCGGCTTCCGGGCGCTGTACATGGCGCTCCCCATCAACCTGATCGTCATCGGCTGGGTCAACCTGGCCATGCTCAAGATCCTGGAGGTGACGCTGGGGATCGCTCCGGTGCCGGCGCTGGCCGTGATGTTCGTGGTCACCATGGCGTACTCGGTGCTCTCCGGCCTGTGGGGGGTGCTGGTGACGGACTTCGTGCAGTTCGCCATCGCCATGGGCGGCTCGGTGGTGCTGGCGATCTTCGCGGTGCGCGCGGTGGGCGGCATCGACGGGCTGGTGGCCCGGCTCCCGGAGCACTACGGCTCGGCGGAGGCGGCGCTCTCCTTCCTTCCCGCCGAGGGGGCGGAGTGGATGCCGGTGACCGCCTTCCTGGCGTACCTGGCGGTGCAGTGGTGGGCCACCTCGTACCCCGGCGCCGAGCCGGGCGGCGGCGGCTACATCGCGCAGCGCATCTTCAGCGCCCGCACCGAGCGCGACGGCGTGCTGGCGACGCTGTGGTTCAACGTGGCCCACTACGCGGTGCGGCCCTGGCCGTGGATCCTCACCGCGCTGTGCGTGGTGGTGCTCTACCCCGGGCTGGAGGACCCGGCCACCGGCTACGTGCGCGCCGTGGTGGACCTGCTCCCCACCGGCTTCCGCGGGCTGATGCTCGCCGGCTTCGCCGCCGCGTACATGTCCACCATCTCCACGCAGCTCAACTGGGGCGCCTCGTACCTGATCAACGACCTGTACCTGCGCTTCGTGAACCCGCGCGCCGACGAGCGGCGGGTGGTGCTGCTGTCGCGCCTCTCCACCGGGCTGATCTTCCTGATGTCGGCGGGGGTGACGTACCTGCTGTACGTGGCCGGCTCCATCGAGGGGGCGTGGCGCATCATCATCGCCCTGGGGGCGGGGACGGGGCTGGTGTACATCCTCCGCTGGTACTGGTGGCGGATCAACGCCTGGTCGGAGATCGGCGCCATGGCCGCGGCGCTGGTGGCGTTCTCGGCGCTCACCGGCTTCGGGGTATTCGACCCCACCGACGCGCTGGAGGGGGCGTACCTGATGCTCGCCACCACCGCGTTCACCACCGTGTGCTGGGTGGCGGTCACCTTCCTCACCGCGCCCACGGACGAGGCCACGCTGGTGGCGTTCTACCGGCGGGTGCGGCCGGGGGGCGCCGGGTGGGCGCGGGTGGCCCGGGCCGCCGGGCTGGAGCCGGAGCCCATCGCCGGCGGGGCGCTGAGCTGGGCCAACTGGGCGGCGGGGGTGGTGAGCGTGTACGCCACGCTCTTCGGGGTGGGGAAGCTGATCTTCGCCTCGTACGGGGAGGCGGCGGCGTACCTGGGGGTGGCGGTGGCGGCGTTCGCGCTGATCGCCCGGAACCTGGGGCGCGAGGAGCGCTCGGAGCACGCGCGGGGCTCCGTGGCCGAGCCAGCGGTGGCGGAGCTTTCGGCGCGCTGACGGACCGGATACGAAAACTGAACGACGTGATTAGAATGGGCGAAACCTACGTCACCGGGACGCGCAGGAAGGGCGGCAGCGATGTCCACAGATGAGGAAGGGGCACCGGGACGTTTCGCACTCTGCTGGCGAGTATGCGCGCGAGGACGCGGAGGGCTTTAACGTCCACAGCAAAACGGTGGAGGGGGTGCTCTCGCTGCTCAAACGCGGGATTAGCGGCAACTACCACGACGTAGGGCGCAAGCACCTGCACTTCTACTGTCCAGAGTTCGAATTCCGCTACAATACCCGGGAAATCGAGGACGGCTGCCCGCGTACGGCAGGCGATCCGAGGGTTATGGGGGTGAAGCGGCTGTGGTAAGCCTCGCGGCAGAGCAAGAGAGCGGGGTAGGCTGTTAACGGGCCCACCCCCGCTCTCCACATCGAGTTTGCTACTTCAGGGGCACTGCTTCGGGGAGCTGCAGCTGCACATCGGTGGACCAGCCGTACAACTCCGCGAGTTCCGGTTCTTCCTGCAGTTGGTTCGCCCCGGTGGTGCTCTCGAAGTCGTACTGCTTCATCAGACGTACAACGTTCACGCTCGGTAGGTAATAAGCTCCGTACGGCCCACGTCCAGTCAGGTCGCTGATGATCTGGCGGAGATACGGAAACATGATGGCGGGAGCGGACATTTGTACAAACGTCCGGAACGCAACACTCGGAACATTCCCGTCCAGCACAAACTCCCCTACCAGCCCGACATTGACACGTTCGGGGGCGTCTTCATTACCCTCGATGGTCGCCCCAAGGAAAACGTCGAATTCCCTGCCGTCCGAAACAGCCCAATCCCAGTTGACAGTCATTCGCCGGTTCGCACTTTCGCGCTGCTCTCCGTCGTCCTCCGGCGCCAGCGTGTATTCCTGGTGAACAGTTATTACCCGGAGCAGGTGGAAGCCGGATGTCGGGATCTCGTTCCGCTCGTTCATCACAATTCCGCAGCTTCAGTGTACTCCTCAATTTCGACGTTCGCAGCCCGCCTAAGATCCAGGTTCACCGACGAGCCCCGCTGTGAGAAGCGCTTTACAGCTCGCGCGTGAAACGCGTTCAAGCCCGCTCTTCCCCCCATACTAGACTCGGTCTGTGCGACCGTAAACTCTGCGTTGCTCCGCTCACTCCACTGAGCGTGCCGCGCCAGTTCCCGCAGCAGTTCCGCCGCTTCGCGATCTGCAGTGGTACACCCGTCCGCTTCGTCAGACTCAGGAGTGATCAAGTCCCGCACCGCGCAACCAAACGCAGCAGCGACCTTTACAAGCGTACGGAGCGTCGGATTCGCCTGCCCCGCCTCCAGCGTTGCCACTTGTGCCTGAGTCAAACCAGCGGCATGAGCAAGCCGCTCCTGCGACCAGTCGCGGTCCTCTCTTCGGAAGAAAACCTGCTGCGAAATGTAGTGACGCTCGTCGATCTCTTGGAGCTGTTCGTTCTCACTCAGAGTCTCGGCAGGCCGCCGCCTCGCGGGCTTCTTCATGGCTTTTTTCCAGTGAGCTGTTCGTATCGCCCCAGAACCTCCGCCCGGACTTGCTTCGGCAATCGATCTTCCTTTTTCTGATAGGCGTAAAATGCATGGAAGGAAGCGGCCCCGTCCCGATAGTAGAAGATACGGTACAGGCCGTGCCCCTCCACCTTGGATCGAAGCTCCCACACCGGCCCCTCGATGTTCCCCGTGAGAGGGGGAAGCGCTTTGAGGCCGCGCGTCTCTAACTTGTCGAGGTCCCGCTCGACCTGTTTGCGTGGCACCGGCGCCAGGTTCGCGATGAAGCCGGTCACATCAGGCTCGTATCTAATTTGAAAGCGCGCCTGTCTCATACAATAGAATAGATAGCAGGTTCCAGACCTACACGTCAAGGATCTTTCGAGCGGACACATAACGCCGAAGGGGGTGCCTTGAAGCAAACCCCCTTCGGTCTATAGTCTGAGGACAATCAGCTCCTCTGCGGTGGTCGCACCTGCATCACCATCAGCCGGGGGCCTATCGTACCCGCTCGCCGTCCGGGCTCCACACCTCCACCGCGCCCAGGTTGCGCGCCCGGATGGGTGCCTCGATGGCCGACAGGTCCCCGGCCACCACGATGGTGAGCGCCTCCGGGTTGATCCGCCGCCCGGCCACCTCGGCGGCCTCCGCGGGGGTGACGGCGGCCAAGCGCTCGCGGTAGGTAGCGTAGTAGTCCAGCGGCAGCCCGTAGACGATCGCCGTCTGCATGCGCTGGGCGAGGCCCTGCACCGTCTGCACGGAAGCCGGAAAGCTCCCCACCAGGTTGCCCAGGGCGCCCTGCATCTCCTCGGCGGGGACCATCTCGCGGGCCAGGCGGCGGAACTCGCCCACCGACTCCACCAGCGCCGAGTCGGTTGCGTTGGTCCGGACCTGCGAGGAGACCGCCAGCGTCCCCACGCCCTGCAGCGCGGACAGGCCGGCGAAGGCGCCGTACGTCCAGCCGTGCCGCTCGCGCAGGTTCTGGTTGATGCGGGCGTTGAAGCCGCCGCCCAGCACCTGGGTGAGCGCCGTCATGCGGAAGAACTCCGGGTCCTCCGCCCCCACCGCCCCCACCCCCACGCGGATCGACGACTGCACCGAGCCGGGGCGGTCGACCAGGATCACCCGCGTCCCCGTCACCGGCCGCAGCGCGCTTGCGGGAGACGGGATGCGCCGCGCCGTGCCCCGCCAGGCGCCGAACGCCTCCGTGGCCAGCCGCCGCGCCTCGTCCGGGGCCACGTCGCCCACCAGGAGCAGCGTGGTGGTGGCCGGGCCGTAGCGGGCGCGGTGCCACTCCACCACATCGGCGCGGGTGAGCCCCCGCAGCGTGGCGGCGGTGCCGCCCGCGGGGCGGGCGTACGGCGCGCCGGCCGCGTACACCGCGCGCGCGAAGCTCTCGGCGGCCAGCCCCTCCACCGTCGCCCGGCCCTGCAGGAAGCCCGCGACCGCCTGGCCGCGCAGCCGCTCGAAGTCGGCCGCGGCGAACGCCGGCTCGGTCACGGTGGACGCGGCCAGCCGCATCGCCTCGGGGAAGGCGCTCTTCAGCGCGGTGACGCCCACGAAGCCCAGGTTCGCGCCGCCGCCGGTCTGGAACTGGGCGCCCAGCCGCTCCATCCGCTCCGCCAGCTGCGGCCCGGTGAGCCGCCGCGAGCCCTCGGCCAGCAGCGAGCCGGTGAGCGTCGCCAGCCCGGCCTTCGCCGGGGGCTCGTGCACCGCGCCCGCGTCCACGATCACCCGCCCGGCCACCAGCGGCATCCCGGTCTGCCGCACCGCGACCACGCGCAGCCCGTTGGGGAGGGTGAACTCCTCCACCGGGGGGAGCCGGTAGGGGCGCAGCGGGCCGGGCGCGGGGGGCTGCTGCCGCGCGGGCGTGGTGTCCACGGGCGCCGCGGCGGCGGCGGGCGCCGGGGCGCTTTCCGCCGGGGACGGGGGCGCGCAGGCCGCGCCCGCGAGCGCCAGGGCGGCGAGCGCCGCGAGGGAGAACGGGGGTCGCCGGGTCATGGACGCGCGGGGGTGGGGGTGGCGCCGGTGCGGGGGACGAACACCAGGGTGACGCGGTTCTCGGGGACCAGGCGCTCCGCCGCCAGCGCGCGGAGCCCGGCCACGGTGACCGCGTCCACCTCCGGGAGGCGCCGGTTGATCCAGCCCGCGTCGCGGTGCACCGTCCACCCCTCCGCCAGCACGTCCGCCCGGCCGCCGAAGCCGCCCAGCCCCTGGAGCTGGTTCACCAGGGAGAAGCGGGTGGAGGCCTTGACCCGCTGCAGCCCGGCCTCGTCGATGCGGGCCGCGATCCCGTCCATCTCCGCCAGCAGCGCGCGCTCCAGCGCCTCCGGGTCGCCGCCGGGCTTGCCGGTGGCGCCCACCACCAGCAGGTCCGCGCCGTCGGAGTAGTCGAAGTTGAAGGAGAACACGCCCGTCGCCACCTGCTTCTCGCGCACCAGCGCCCGGTTCAGCGGGCTGGTGCGCCCGTCGGCCAGGTAGCCGGCCAGCACGGCCACCGCCGCGGCCCGGGGGTCGCGCGCGGCCGGCACCCGGAAGCCCAGGTACACGGCCGGCGCGGGGGCGTTGGCGTCCTCCACCACCTCGCGCACGGGCGCGCCGATGCGCGGCGGGAGCGCGGCGTCGCGCAGCGGCGGCGGGTCCTGGCCGCGGGGGATGGGGCCGAAGTAGCGGCGCACCAGGGCGCGCGTCGCCTCCACGTCGATGTCGCCCGCCACCACCAGCACGGCGTTGTTGGGGACGTAGTAGGTGCGGAAGAAGTCCTTGACCTCCTCCAGCCGGGCGTTCTCCAGGTCCTCCAGCGACCCCACCACCGGGTGCCGGTACGGGTGCCCCTCGGGGAACACGTGCGCCAGCATCCGCTCCATCCAGCGCCCGTACGGCTGGTTGTCGATCCCCTGGCGGCGCTCGTTCTTCACCACCTCGCGCTGGTTGGCCAGCTTGCCCTCGTTCAGCACCTCGTCCAGCGTGGCCATGCGGTCCGCCTCCAGCCAGAGCGCCAGCTCCAGCATGTGCGAGGGGACCTGCTGGAAGTAGTTGGTGCGGTCGGAGCTGGTGGTGCCGTTGATGTCCGCGCCGGCCCGCGCGCCCGCCGCCTCCAGGATGGCGAAGTGCCGGCCCTCGGGGACGTTGCGCGACCCGGTGAAGAGCATCAGGTGCTCGAACAGGTGGGCGAAGCCGGTCCGCCCCGGCTGCTCGTGCTTGGAGCCCACGTCGTACCAGAGCATGGTGGCCGCCAGCGGCGTGGAGCGGTCCACGTGGTACACGACCTTGAGCCCGTTGGGGAGGGTCTCCTCGGCGATCTCCAGGCGGACGGCCTCGGCCGCGGGCGGCGCCTGCGACTGCGCGGCCAGGGCCAGGGGGAGCACGGCCGCGAGGGCGGCCGCGAGCAGCGGTGGTCTCATGCGGTTCCTCAGCGGGGAGCGGGTCGCGCGGGCCTTCCGGGGAACCCGGGGCCGGGCTCCGCTAGAATAGCGCGGGCGGGCGCGCGGTACAACCATGTTTCAGGCCGCATATTCGCAGCTTCGGGGAAAGCCCGCTGCACCTCGCCAGGCTTGCCGCGTCCATCATGAAAGCGCATGATGAATGCCGTTCACGATTCGCGAACGCCGAACACGTACCGCTTATGCCTCTCGACCAGCAACCCTCCCTCCGGCCGGCGGACGTGGTCGTGGCGCTGTCACTGGCGCTCGTGCCGGAGCAAAGCTACGGAGAGCTGTCCCAACGGCTGCACCTCAGCAGGGCCGCGGCTCATGGTGGAGTGAAGCGGCTCCAGGCGGCCACGCTCCTCCTTCCCGGATCGCGCCTCGCCAACAGGCCCAGCCTCCGGGAGTTCCTGCTGTTCGGCGTCCGATACGCCTTCTACGCGGTTCCGGGGCCGATCACCCGCGGCGTCGCGACGGCGCATTCCGCTCCCCCGCTGCGCGACGAGTTCTCCACGAACGACGTCGTGGTGTGGCCGAGCCCGGAAGGCCAGACGCGGGGGCAGAGCCTGGTTCCACTTTACCCGGGCGCTCCACTGCTCTCCAGGACGGATCCGGAGCTGTACGTGCTGCTGGCCATGATCGACACGCTCCGGATCGGCCAGGCGCGAGAGCGCGACCGGGCGCGTGAATGGATCACCCGGCGGGTCGCCGGAGAACCATGAGCGCGAACTCGCTTCTGCTGGAGGCCACCGCGCGCCGGCTTCGCCCACTGCTGGACGAGGTGGTGTTCGTCGGTGGGCAGATCACCGAGCTTCTGCTCACCGACCCGGGTGCGAGCCGTGTCCGCTACACCAGGGACGTGGACGCGATCTGCCGCGCGTTCAGCCGCTCCCAGTATGAGCGCGTCGGCGCGGAGCTGCGACGGCTGGGGTTCAGCGAGGACCGGAGCGAGGGCGCACCGGTCTGCCGCTGGCGTGCCGAAGACAGCATCCTGGACCTGATGCCGCTGGACGAGACGGTGCTCGGGTTCGGCAGCCGGTGGTACGAGCGCGCATACGATACGGCGACGTCTCACCCCCTCGCGCCAGGGATCGAGATCCGGATCGTTCGCCCGCCGCTGTTCCTCGCCACCAAGTGGAGCGCCTTCGAGGGCAGGGGCGAGGAAGACTACCTCGGCAGCCACGACGTCGAAGACATCATCACCCTGGCCGCGGGCAGGCCGGAGCTGCCGGACGAAGTGGCCGCGGAGCCGGCCGACCTCCGGGCGTACATCACCGCGTGTACCACCCGGTTTCTCCGGTCCGGAGACGCGCCCTACACGATCGCAGGAGCTCTCCCCGACGCCCGGTTCGACCCCCGGCTGCCCGGCAGAGTCGAGGACGCGTTCCGCAGGATGGTGCACCTCGGCTGACTCGCCTGTCCGGCAGGTAAGGTTCAGCATGCGACCTACGACCGGGCGCCGGAGCGGGCTCACCCGGTTGTTCCGGCCGTCCGATTCGGGTAACTTCGCTGGTTCCGGCCGATCTTCCGCCGGGTGATCCGCGAGCGCCGTCCAAACCGTGATCGTAGTCCACGCCTGCTGGAGCCCCTACGGCCTGCGCCTGTGGGGGGAGTCCTCGTACCGCCCCGCCCTGGCGCCGCGCCGCGGCGGCCGCCCCGCGCGCAAGCCCCGGCCGCGCGCGCACCCCTTCGCCCTGGACTACTGGTCGCTCCGCGACGCCCTCACCGACCTGGGCCCCGTGGACGAGCGCAGCCACGCGGCGGAGCTGGTCCTGCGGCTCCCCTCCCACCCCCGCGGCCCGGAGGCGTCGCCGCGCCTGGTGCGCGCCCGGCACGAGCCCGACGTGGAGGATCCCTCCGAGACCGCCTCGTGGACGCTGCGCGGCGTGGCGATGGAGCTGGACGCGTCGCTGGACTTCCTCCTGGCGCTCCCCGCGGCTCCGCCCGAGGGCGTGGCCGTCGCCGACTCGCTGCGCTGCCTGGGCGAGGTGGCGAAGCTGGCGCTGGAGCTGGTGGCGCGCGGCCACGTGCTCCCCGTGCTGGAGGGCGGCGGCATCTCGTGGGAGGCCGCCTGGCGCCCCGTGCTCACCGACGACGGGGACGCCGAGCGGCTGGCCGTGCTCCGCCTCGCCATGCCCGGCGCCGTGCTCGCCGCCGAGCCGGAGACCGCGCCCACCGTGGACGGGCTGGACGTGGCCGGCGGCGCGCTGGACGCGCTGGTGGACACCTGCGTGCGGCAGGCGCTCCGCGAGCAGAGGCTGATGCCCGCGCGGCGCGGCACCCGCACCCCCGCCGAGAAGTGGCTCGCCGCGCTGCTGGAGAAGCAATGGCTGCGCGGCGCCGAGCTGGCCCCGCTGCACGAGGCGCTCGCCGCCTGGTCGCGCCCCGCGGCGCCGGCCACCCAGGGCGGGCTGCGCACCTGCTTCCGGCTGTCCCCGCCCGGCGAGCGCCCGGACGACGCCGGGGGTCCCGACCCGGCCTCCGGAAACGGGGCCGGCCCCGGAGACGCGCCCGCGCCCGACAGCTGGCGGCTGGACTTCCTCCTCCAGGCCACCGACGACCCGAGCCTGCTGGTCCCCGCCGAGGAGGTGTGGCGCGCGGGGGGCACGCTCACCGTGCTGAGCCGCACCCTGGACCAGCCGCAGGAGCGATTGCTGGGCGACCTGGGGCGGGCGCTCCGCCTCTTCCCGCCGCTGGAGCCGGCGCTGCGCGGCGCCCGCCCCACCGGCGCCGACCTGGATGCCGCGGCCGCCCACCGCTTCCTGCGCGAGGGGGCGCCGCTGCTGGCGCAGGCCGGCTTCGGCGTGCGCGTCCCCGCCTGGTGGACGCGCCCCGCCGCGCGGCTGGGGGTCAGGCTCCAGGCGCGCGCCTCCGCCTCCGCCGCGGGGAACGAGGGGGACGGGCGCTTCGGGCTGGACACGCTGGTCGCCTACGACTGGCGCGTGTCCATCGGCGAGCAGAGCGTGTCCGCCGAGGAGTTCCGGGCGCTCGCCGCGGCGAAGGTGCCGCTGGTCAAGTTCCGCGGCGAATGGGTGGAATTGAAGCCCGGCGAGGCCGAGGCGGCGCTGCGGCTGCTGGAGCGCGGCGATTCCGGCCGCATGACCGCCGCCGAGGCGCTGCGCCTGGGGATGGGCGGCGGCGAGGCCGTCCCCGAGCTCCCCGTGGTCGGCTTCGAGGCCGAGGGGTGGCTGGGCGAGCTGCTCGCCGGGGCCGGCGACGCGCGCCTCAAGCCGGCCCGCACGCCCGCCGGCTTCGCGGGCAAGCTGCGCCCCTACCAGAAGCGCGGCCTGGCCTGGCTAGCCTTCCTGGACCGGCTGGGGCTGGGCGCCTGCCTGGCCGACGACATGGGGCTGGGGAAGACGGTCCAGCTCCTCGCCCTGCTCCTCGCCGAGCCGGTGGAGACGGGGAGCGGCAGGCGGCGGCGTCGCCTCCCCACGCTGCTGGTGTGCCCCATGTCCGTGGTGGGCAACTGGCAGCGCGAGGCGGCCCGCTTCGCGCCGGGGCTGCGGGTGCACGTGCACCACGGGGGCGAGCGGCTGGGCGGGCGCGAGCTGCGGCGCGCCGTGCGCGACAGCGACCTGGTGATCACCACCTACGCCCTGGCCGCGCGCGACCGCGAGGAGCTGGACGCGGTGGAGTGGGGGCGCGTGGTGCTGGACGAGGCCCAGAACATCAAGAACTCCGCCGCCAAGCAGACACAGGCCGTGCGGAGCCTGCGGGCCCCGCGGCGCATCGCGCTCACCGGCACCCCGGTGGAGAACCGGCTGGCCGAGCTGTGGTCCATCCTGGAGTTCCTGAACCCCGGGCTGCTGGGGAGCGCCGCCGAGTTCCGCCGCAGCTTCGCCGTGCCCATCGAGCGCTTCCACGACGCCGACCGCGCCGCGCAGCTGCGCCGGCTCACCGGCCCCTTCGTCCTGCGACGGCTCAAGACCGACCGGAACATCATCCGGGACCTGCCGGCCAAGAACGAGATGAAGGTGTTCTGCAACCTGACCCGCGAGCAGGCCACGCTCTACCAGGCCGTGGTGGACGAGATGATGCAGCGGGTGGAGGCGAGCACCGGCATGGAGCGGCGCGGGCTGGTGCTGAGCACGCTGCTGCGCCTCAAGCAGGTGTGCAACCACCCGGCGCAGCTCCTCAAGGACGGCTCCGCCATCCCCGGGCGCTCCGGCAAGCTGGCCCGGCTGGAGGAGACGCTGGAGGAGGTGCTGGAGGTGGGGGACCGGGCGCTGGTGTTCACCCAGTTCGCGGAGATGGGGCAGATGCTGCGCGCCCACCTGGAGGCGCGCTTCGGGCGCGAGGTGCCGTTCCTGTACGGCGGCACCAGCAAGCCGGCCCGGGACGCGCTGGTGGAGCGCTTCCAGTCGGCGGACGGCCCGCCCGTGCTGCTGGTGTCGCTCAAGGCCGGGGGCACCGGGCTCAACCTGACCGCGGCGAACCACGTCATCCACTTCGATCGCTGGTGGAACCCGGCCGTGGAGGACCAGGCCACCGACCGCGCCTTCCGCATCGGCCAGCGGCGCGACGTGCAGGTGCGCAAGCTGGTGTGCGCCGGCACCCTGGAGGAGCGGATCGACGCCATGATCGAGGAAAAGAAGGCGCTGGCCGAGAGCGTCCTCGGCGCCGGCGAGGCGTGGCTGACCGAGCTTTCCACCGACGAGCTGCGCCGAGTCATTGCGCTTGCCGCCGATGCCGTTGCGGAATGAACTGATTTCACTGCGGGTTCGGGCGTGCCCCCGGCTGCGCCGGGGTCGGGCTGCGGCTCCGTTGGCGAGCAAACAACGCTCGCCAACGGAGTCGAGCCCGCGCAAACAGCCGCGCGGTCTCGCCCCTTCGGGCCGACATCCCTCACGCGGGGCCCGTGCTGGCGTCCGCGGGGGCCCCCTCCCCCGGCCCCTCCCCCGCAAGCGGGAGAGGGGAGAACTGCCTGCCGTACCTGGATCTCCAGCCGTTGTCCCCTCTCCCAGAATTGGGAGAGGGTGGCGAGCCTCAAGCGAGCCGGGTGAGGGCCCGCAGTTGCAGGCTGTTCCCTGTTCCCTGTAACCTGTTCCCTAGCCGTTCCCCATGTCCGACTGGTGGATGTACGAGAACTCCGGCCCGCTCCCCTCGCGCGACGGCATCCCGGCGCGCAGCCGGCGCGGCGAGATCGGGGAGACGTGGTGGTCGCGGCGGTTCATCGCGGCGCTGCGGGAGGTCACCGATCCGTCGCGGCTCACGCGCGGGCGGAGCTACGCGCGCGGCGGGCAGGTCATGGACCTGCGCGTGGCGCCGGGGGTGGTGACGGCGGAGGTGCAGGGGTCGCGGGCCGCGCCGTACCGGGTGCGGATCACCCTGCCGCCGTTCACGGACGCCGAGTGGGAGCGGGTCGAGCGGGCGCTGGCGGGGCAGGCGCTCTTCCTGGCCGCGCTGCTCGCGGGGGAGATGCCGCAGGGCGTGGAGGAGGTATTCCGGGCGGAGGGGCTGTCGCTCTTCCCCAGCCGGCCGGAGGAGCTGGGGAGCGAGTGCACCTGCCCGGACCCGGTGAACCCGTGCAAGCACATCGCCGCCACCCTGTACATCCTGGCCGAGGCGTTCGACGCCGACCCGTTCCTGGTGCTCGCCTGGCGCGGCCGTCCGCGCGAGCGGCTGCTGGAGCGGCTGCGCGAGCTGCGCGGCGCCGCCCCGGAAGCGGCCGCCGGGGACGCGGCGCCCGCGGAGGAGGCGGAGGCCCGGCGCACGGGCGGGTTCTGGAACGCGGGGCCGGAGCTGGCTGCGCTGCACTTCGCGCCGCGGGCGGCGGAGGTGCCGGACGCGGTGCTGCGGCAGCTGGGGCCGCTGCCGCGCGTGGCGGGCACCGAGCGCATCGCGGAGGCGCTGGCCGGGGCGTACCGCGCCTTCACCGCCGCCGCCGAGCGGCGCGCCTTCGGCGACGGGGCCGCGGCGCCCGGCGACGCCCCGGAGGGCTGACCCGCCCGGCGCACGGTCCGTCCCGCCTCCGCACGGCTCGTCCCCGCCACGCTGTTCCCGCCGCCGCCCGCCGCGTACATTGCGCTCTCCCGGTCCCCGCCCCCAGCCCGCCCCCCTCGTGAAACGCATCGCCACGCTCGCCCTGGCCCTGGCGGCGCTCGCCCGCGCCGCCGCCGCGCAGCAGACCGACATCTACGACTCCGGCGGGCCGCTCACCCCCCAGCAGGCGGCCTACGACGTGACGTTCTACGCGCTGGACCTGCGCGTGGACCCGCGCGCCCGCAGCATCGCCGGCACGGGGACCACCGTGGCGCGCATCGTCGCGCCCACCCGCAACCTGGTGCTGGACCTGGACACGCTGCTCGCCGTGTCCGCCGTCACCGCGCCCCAGGGGGCGGCGGGGCGGCCGCTGCGCTGGGAGCGGCGCGGCGGCAAGCTGTGGGTCGACCTGGGGGCGGAGCGCGCGGCGGGCGAGCAGGTGGCGGTGCGCGTGGCCTACGCCGGGCGGCCGCGCGTGGCGCCGAACGCCCCGTGGGACGGCGGCTTCGTGTGGGCGCGGACGCGCGCCGGCCAGCCGTGGATCGCCACCGCCGTGCAGGGCGAGGGGCCGGACCTGTGGTGGCCGTCCAAGGACCACCCCTCGGACGAGCCCGATTCCATGTCCATCCGCGTGGTCGTCCCGGCGCCCCTGGTGGTGGCGAGCAACGGGCGGCTGCGGCGCGTCGTGCCGGCGCCGGGCGGCGCGCGCGCCTACGAGTGGTTCGTCTCCACCCCCATCAACGCCTACGACGTCGCCCTCAACATCGCCCCGTACCGCACGGTGGAGGGGGAGCTGGAGTCCGTCGCCGGGGGGCACTTCCCGGTGGTGTTCTACGTCCTGCCCGAGGACGAGGCGCGCGGCCGGGCCCTGTTCCCCGAGATCCTGGACCACCTGCGCTTCTTCGAGCGGCTGCTGGGCCCCTACCCCTTCCGCGCCGACAAGTACGGCGTGGCCCAGACGCCGCACCTGGGGATGGAGCACCAGACCATCATCGCCTACGGCGCCCGCTTCGACAACGCGGCAATGACCGGGCGCGACTGGGGCTTCGACGCCCTTCACCACCACGAGCTCTCGCACGAGTGGTGGGGCAACCTGGTGACCAACGCCGACTGGAAGGACATGTGGCTGCACGAGGGCTTCGGCAGCTACATGCAGGCGCTGTACATGGAGCAGCGGGCCGGCCGGCGCGGCTACCTGGACTACGTGCGCGGCCAGCGCGCGACGATCGCCAACCGCGCCCCCGTGGCGCCGCGCGAATCGCGCACCGCGGGGCAGATCTACTTCGCGGCGGGCGGCGACATCTACGACAAGGGCTCCTGGTTCCTGCACACGCTGCGCTGGGTGGCGGGCGACTCGGCGCTGTTCCGCTCGCTGCGCCGCATGGCGTACCCGGACCCGGAAATGGAGCGCGTGGCCGGCGGCGCGCAGACGCGCTTCGCCACCACCGACGACTTCCTGCGCATCGCCCAGCGCGAGGCCGGCCTGGAGCTGGGGTGGATGTTCGAGGTGTACCTGCGCCAGCCCGCGCTCCCGCGCCTGGCGGCGCAGCGCGCGGGCGACACGCTGCGGCTGCGCTGGGACGCGCCGGGCGGGCTCCCCTTCCCCATGCCCGTGGAGGTGGAGGTGGACGGCCGCAGGCGGCGGGTGGAGATGCCCGGCGGCCGCGCGGAGCTGGCGGTGCCGCGGGGGGCGCGCGTGGTGGTGGACCCGGACGGCTGGGTCCTCCGCGAGAACCAGGACCCGCTGGTCCCGACGGGGCGCTGACGGCCGCCGCGGCGGCCCCCTTGTGTGCAGAAAAGCTCGCGGGTAGCGTGCATGTGCGGGCCCGCCGGGGCCCACGCCACCCCAGCGGGAGATCCGCCATGCTCCACAACGTGATCCTGCTCCAGCGCCGCTTCCCGGACCACGCCCGCGGCATCGCCGTGGCCGCGGCCGCCCTGTCGCTCGGCGCCCTCGCGGCGGGCGTCGGCCTGCTCCTCCTCGGCTGAGCCACCGGCGCCGGCCGGGCGACCCCGGCCGGCGCCCCGTATGGCCCGTCCATCTTCCATGCGATCCCCCATGCTCCGCTTCCGCATCCCCCTGCTGCCGTGGGCTGCGGCCCTCCTGCTGGTGTTCTCGCCCGCGCTCCTCCCCGTGCTGATGGGCTTCGCGCTGTTCCCCGGCACGTTCCGGGGGCCGGGGCTCGGGCTGCTGCTGGTGTACCTGGCGGCGCTCGCCTACACCCGCTTCGTGTGCGTCATGGACATCGACGGGGAAGGGATGGCGCTCTACCGGGTGAACCGCCTCCGCTGGCCCGAGGTCGTCGCCGCGCGCTCCCGCCGGGTCCTGTTCCTCCCGTACCTGGTGCTGGAGCGCACGCGGGGGATGAACTGGTGGGTACCGCTCTACTTCACCGGCCCCGTGGACGTGCGCGAGGCCCTGCGCCGCTCCGTCGACCCGGGGCACCCCATCCGCTCGGCCCTCGGCTGATCCCGTGGCGCCAGACCACTCCTCTCCCCCGCACGGGCTTCCATGACCCCACTCCGACGGTCCCGCTCCGGAGCCATCCTGGCCCTGGCACTGCTCGCCTGCGCGGGCACCGCGGCCGCGCAGGGCGGCCCGCCGAGGGCCCCGGCCGCCGTGGACTCGCTGCTGGCGTACGACGCGCGGCGGCCGCTGGACGTTCGCGTCGTCGGGACGGAGCGGCGCGACGGGGTGACGGTGCAGGACGTGACCTTCGCGAGCGTGGCGGGCGGCGCGCCCACGCAGGCGTACCTGGTGCGGCCGGACAGCGCCGCCGGCCCGCTGGCCGCCGTGCTCTTCGTCCACTGGTTCGCGCCGCCGGAGCCCACCTCCAACCGCACGCAGTACCTGGACGAGGCGCGGGCACTGGCCCGGCGCGGCGTGGCGTCGCTGCTGGTCTCCACCTTCTGGTCGGACCCGGCGCGCTACCGCGCCCGGCGCTGGGAGACCGACTTCGACAACTCGGTGGCGCAGGCCCGGGAGCTGCGCCGCGCGCTGGACGTGCTGGAGGCGCAGCCCGGCGTGGACCCGCGGCGCATCGCCTACGTGGGCCACGACTACGGGGCCATGTTCGGGGCGGCGGTCGCCGCGGTGGAGACGCGGCCGAAGGCGTACGTGCTGATCGCCGGGGCGCCGCGCTTCCCGGACTGGTACCTGTTCGGCTCGGCCAGCGGAAAGCCCGCGGGCGCGGCGCTTGCTGCCTTCCGCGAGCGGTTCGCCCGCATCGACCCGGTGCGCGTCCTGGGGCGGGCGCGGGCGGCCGTGTTCCTCCAGTACGGCGAGGAGGACCGCTACACGCCGCGCGACGATTTCCTGGAACTGTACCGCGCCGCGCCCGAGCCAAAGCGCATCGCCACCTACCGCTCCGGCCACGCCATGGACGCGCCCATCATCCGGCTGGACCGGACCGCCTGGCTGGCCGAGCAGCTGGGCCTCCCGGAGCGCTGAGCCGCTTCTCCGTCCTCCCCGCACCCACCGATCCCGACGATGCCCCGAGCCCCGCGCGCCGCCCTGCTCCTCGCGCTCCTGGCCTGCGCCGCGGCGGCGCCCCTGGCCGCCCAGCAGACGCAGAAGCCGCCGCTGCACGGCCGCCACTGGATGGCGATCACCGGCAAGCCGCTGGCGGCCACCGCCGGGGCGATGATGTTCCAGCGCGGCGGCAACGCGGTGGACGCGGCGGCGGCGATGCTGGCGGCCACCTGCACCATGTGGGACGTGCTGAGCTGGGGCGGCGAGACGCAGGCGCTGATCTACAACCCGCGCACCGGAAAGGTGGTGGGGATCAACGCGATGGGCGTGGCCCCCGCCGGCGCCACGCCGGAGTACTTCCGCTCGCGGGGGATGAAGCACCCGCCGGAGTACGGCCCGCTCGCGGCGACGACGCCCGGCACCCCCGGCGGGCTGATGCTGATGCTGGCGGAGTTCGGGACGCTGTCGCTGGGCGAGGTGCTCGCCCCCGCCATCCAGATGGCGGACGGCTACCCCATCGAGGCGCAGACGGCCAACAGCATCGAGCGCGAGAAGGAGCGGCTGCGGCAGTGGCGCTACTCGCGCGCGGTGATGCTGCCGCACGCGGGCGAGGCGCGCGAGGCCCCGCGCCCCGGCGAGATCTTCCGCCAGCCGGAGCTGGCGGCCACGCTGCGCAAGCTGGTGGAGGCGGAGCGGGAGGCGCTGCGGCAGGGACGGAGCCGCAAGGAGGCGATCCAGGCGGCGCACGACCGCTTCTACCGCGGCGACATCGCGCGGGAGCTGGTGCGCGGCGCGCGGGAGGAGGGCGGGCTGATGACGCTGGAGGACCTGGCCCGCTGGCGGCCGCGCATCGAGGAGCCGGTGAGCGTGGACTACCGCGGCGTCCAGGTCTACAAGCTGACCCACTGGACGCAGGGCCCGGCGATGCTCCAGGCGCTCAACATCCTGGAGAACTTCGACCTCAAGGCCATGGGCTACAACAGCCCGCGCTACGTGCACGCGGTCTACCAGGCCATGAACCTGGCCTTCGCCGACCGCGACTTCTACTACGGCGACCCGGCCTTCCCGCCGGAGGAGCCCATCCGCGGCCTCCTTTCCGACGCGTACGCCAGGCAGCGCGCCGGGCAGATCGGCTGGACGCGCAACGACGCGGACGCGCGCCCCGGCGACCCGTACCCCTTCCAGGGCGGCACCAATCCCTTCTCCTCCCTCCTCGCCCGCTGGAGCACGGTCGGGGTGCGCCCCGCGGCCGGCGACAGCGCCGGGGGCCCCACGCCGGCGCACGACCGGCGGCCCAGCGGCCCGCTCGCCGGCATGAGCCGGGAGGAGGCGTTCTACGCGGGGACCACCTCGGTGCAGGCGGCGGACACCTCCGGGTGGGTGGTGTCCATCACCCCCAGCGGCGGGTGGGTGCCGGCGGTGATCGCCGGGCGGACGGGCGTGGGCCTCAGCCAGCGGATGCAGAGCTTCGTGGTGGACTCGCTGGAGGGGCCGTTCAACGTGGTGCACCCGGGGAAGCAGCCGCGGGTGACGCTGACGCCCACCATGGCGCTCCGGGACGGGAAGCCGTTCCTCTCCTTCGCGGTGCAGGGCGGCGACAGCCAGGACCAGAACCTGTTGCAGTTCTTTCTGAACGTGGTGGAGTTCGGGATGACGGTGCAGGAGGCCACGGAGGCGGCCAACTTCAACTCGTTCCAGATGCGGGCGTCGTTCGGCGAGCACGTGTCGGAGCCGGGGCGGCTGCTGCTGCACGACGCCACGCCGGCGTGGGATCGCCAGGCGCTGCGGCGCATGGGCTACGAGCTGAGCTTCGACGACCGCACCTCGGGGCCCATCAACGCAATCTTCTTCGACCGGGCCAACGGGACGCTGTGGGGCGGGTCAAGCAACCACGGCGAGGACTACGGGATCGCGTGGTAGCGCCCAACCCTACTCGACAAACCACCATCACCGGACGGTGTAGTGGCTTACTTTCTCTTCATCGACGAGAGCGGTCACGACCGGCGGGAATCCCCCTACGAGGTTCTGGCGGGTGTAGCGGTCCAGGACCGTGACCTCTGGAACCTGATCCAGGCTCTCCGCGAGGCGGAAATCAAGCACTTCGGCAGACGCTACACCGCCGATCGCGGAGAGCTGAAGGCAAAAAAGATCCTAAAAGCAAAGACGTATCGTCTTGCCGCGCAGCTCCCCCCGATTCCACTGGAGGAGCGCTCCGGGCTGGCACGCAGGTGTCTCGATGACGGGGCCGCCGCCGGAAGACGGGAATTGACCGCGCTCGCGCAGGCGAAGATCGCATACGTGGAGGAGGCGCTCGAGATCTGTGCCCGCTTCCGCTGCCGCGCTTTTGCCAGCATCGTGACCACCGATGCGCCCCGTCCCGCGGCATCCGACTTCCTGCGGAAGGATTATGCGTACCTCTTCGAGCGGTACTTCTACTTTCTCGAGGACACGGATCCAGCAGCGCTCGGCCTCGTCGTCTTCGACGAGTTGGAGAGGGTACAGAGCCACATCCTGATCGAGCAGATGAACCGGTACTTTCAGGAGACCTGGAAAGGCAGGACCCGCGCTTCGCAGATCATTCCCGAGCCGTTTTTCGTTCACAGCGAACTGACGACCGGTGTTCAGATCGCAGACCTGGTGGCCTACATTCTGTCGTGGGGATTCCGGATCCAGGGCATGACGGAGCCCGCGCGCCAGGAGCTGAAGCCTCTGGTGGAGCGGGTATGTCAGATCCGCCACCGCGCGGTGCGGGAGAGGATGGGGAATCCGAACTTCGGGATCTGGAGCATCGCGCTGATCAACGACCTGCGCGCGCGCGAGGAGATCGGGGAGGGGTAGAAAAGAAAAAAGGCAATGCGGCGCCAGAGCGACCACAAAGCCTCCGCAGATAGGTTAACATGTTAACCTGTCATCGTCAATCGTGCGGCTTGGCGCAAACATGCCTATGCTGATGAACGTAATCTACCCACCCATTTCGGCGGATGAACTTTCCCTCCCGTTGAAGGCAGCCGCCGATGAGCTGCTTTCCGACCAGGCCGACGATGACGGACTGAAGGCTGCGGCGGCGGGGCTGTATGCACTGTGCTCATCCGTCACCGGGATCGATGAGCACTCGGCTCATGTAGACGATTCAGACGGGACCCGGCTCCCGGGCGGTGAGGCCATCGCCCCCAGGGATGCCGCCCGGTGCGTGCTGGACCATCGCCGCACCTCCGCCTTCCTGAGGGGGCTGCATGCCGCCGTGCTCGGCGCGCAGGCCAGGTTTCCCGACACCCCGATCGAGATCCTCTACGCGGGGTGCGGGCCATTCGCGCCGCTTGCCCTCCCGCTGACCAGCCGATTCAGCCCCGCCGAGATCAGGTTCACCCTGCTCGACGTCCACGAGCGCTCCCTGGACGCGGCGCGGCGCCTCTTCCATGCCCTCGGGAAGGGCGCTTTCGTGCGCAACTACGTGCAGTGTGACGCCACGTCCTACGAGCACGCTGCGCCTCACGACATACACGTCGTGGTCGTGGAGGCGATGCAGGCTGCCCTGGAAAGAGAGCCGCAGGTAGCAATCACCACGAACCTTGTCCCCCAGCTCTGCCCAGGTGGGATCTTCCTCCCGGAGCGGATCACCGTCGACTGCTGTCTCGGCGATGCGGCGCAAGAGTTTCCGGCCGCTGACGCCGTGGACCCTGCGTCGACGGGCACTGGTGAGGGCGCCAGGATCCATCTCGGTCGCGTTCTCGACCTGAATTCCGAGGCGTGCCGTACCTCGTCGGAACCCGGCCGCGGCGATGGGCAGGGCGGGACGTCCTTCGGGCCGAAGACGCACCTCCGCGTCCCGGAAGAGCTGGACGGGGAGCGCAACCTGATGCTCCTGACCTCCATCACCGTCTACGACTCCATCACCCTGGGCGACGACGAGTCCGGGCTGACCTGCCCCAGGATCCTGTTCGACGCCGGCAGGGTGCGCGGGGGAGAGGTCGTGGAGCTCGAGTACCGCCTGGGCGCTAGCCCGGGATTCAGGTACCGGCCCGTGTAAGGCTGCGCCGGGAAGACCAGCCCCGCGACTCCGGCCCGGCGTGTGCGGGAGCCCGACGCGTCCCCGTCCGGCACTCGCCGGCGTGCGCTCACCCGACCGCTTCCGCCATGCCCGCCGACACCGCACCGCTCGTCTCCATCGTCATTCCCGCGTACGTAGCCACCCCGAAGCAGTCCGAGCTGCTGGACGAGACGCTGGGCACCGTGGACGCGCAGACCTGCCGCGACTACGAGGTGGTGGTGGTGGACGACGGATCACCGCTGGACGTGGCAGGGGTGGTGGCCCGCCACCCGGCCACGCGCACGCTGCGGCAGGCGAACGGGGGCTCCGCCGTGGCCCGCAACACCGGCATCGCCGACGCCCGCGGCCGCTTCCTGGTGTTCCTGGACGCCGACGACCACCTCCTCCCGCCGGCCCTGGAGGCCGGGCTGCGCGCGCTGGAGGAGCACCCGGAGTGCGGCTGGACGGTGGGGCCGCGCGAGGAGATGACGTACGAGGGCGGGCCGGTACCCTGGGGCATCCCCGGCATGCCGAAGGAGACCCGGCTCTACAACGTCCTGCTGGGTTTCCACTGGTACATCATCCCGCCGTCGTCGGCCATGTTCCGGCGCAAGGTGGTGGACGAGGTGGGCGGCTTCCGGGATCCCTGGGGCTCGGACGACCTGGACTTCTACCTGCGCGTCGCCCACCGCTACCCGGGCTGGTGCTACGACGCGCCCGCCGTGACCCGCTACCGGCGCTACGCCGCCAGCTCCTCGCGCGACGGCGAGCGCATGCTGCGCAGCATGCGGGCGGTGTACGCGCGCCAGTGGCCGCTGGTGCAGGGCGACCCCGAGGGCGAGGCGGCGTACCGGCGCGGCATGGGGATGCTCACCGACATCTTCCGGGACTGCCTGGTGGAGAACGTGGAGGACCGCGTGCGCGCCGGGGAGTGGCGCCGGGCGCTGCGCAGCGCGGCGGCGCTGGCGCGGGAGAGCCCGCGGCGCCTGGCGACGGCCGCGGGGCGGGCGGCGAGGGCGGCGGCGGGCGCGCCGGCCGCGCGCGGTGCCGCGTAACCGGGAGAGAGAGGGAAGGCCAGGCATGCGCTGAGCCCGCCGCGGCGCGGGTCCCGTTCTTGTATCGCCGTTTTCTCTTTCGCCCGGCCGCGCGCCCGTGCGGCCGGGCGCCGCTCACACCCGGCGCGGGAGGACGCGATGAAGGTGCTGGTCATCGGCGGCACGGGCACCATCGGCGGCGCGGTGGTGCGGCTCCTGTCCGCGGAGCACGAGGTGGTGTCCGTCGCCCACTCCAGCGGCGAGGTGCGGGTGGACATCGCCTCGCCCGACTCCATCGGCGAGATGTTCCGGCGGGTCGGCCGGGTGGACGCCGTGGTCTCCGCGGCGGGGACGGGCGCCTTCAAGCCGCTGGAGCAGCTCGGCGACGGGGACTTCCGGTTCAGCCTGGGCCACAAGCTGATGGGCCAGGTCAACCTGGTGCGGCTGGGGCTGGAGCACGTGGCCGACGGCGGCTCCATCACCCTCACCAGCGGCGTGCTGGCGCAGGAGCCCATGCCCGGCGGCGCCGCCATCAGCCTGGTCAACGCCGGGCTGGAGGGGTTCGCGCGCGCCGCCGCGCTGGAAGCTCCGCGGGGCATCCGCGTCAACGTGGTGAGCCCGCCCTGGGTCAGCGAGACGCTCACCGCCATGGGGATGGATCCCTCCGGCGGCCTCCCCGCCGACACGGTGGCGCTCGCCTACCACGAGGCGGTGACGGGCAACTGCACCGGCGAGGTGCTGGACGCGCGCCGCTTCGCCTGACGCGGCTTCCGGAAAAGATACGAACAACGGGTTTGGGCGTGCCCCCGCTGTCGCGGGGTCGGGCTTCGGCTCCGTAGCAGACGATACTACCGTCTGCAACGGAGTCGAGCCCCGGCAAACTGCCGCCGGGTCTCGCCCCTCCGGGCCGAAATCCCTCACGCGGGCCGGTGCCGGCGTCCGCGGTTCCCCCCTCATACCCACGTCCCCGAGATGACGGGCACCGAATTCCGCCGCCTGCGCGAGCAGGCGGGCATCTCCCGCGAGCAGGTTGCCGGCGAGGCCGGCGTGGCCGTGGACCTCGTGCACGCGTGGGAGCGGAGCGGGCGCGTGCCCCGCGGCAGCCGCCTCGCGCTGGACCATGCGCTCTGGACCCTGGAGCGCGACGCGGCGCTGGCGAAGGCGGGGGTGCCCCGGTGCCCGCGGGCGGTCCCCGGCGCGCTCCCGGCCCCCCGGGATCAGGCGGCGGTGGACGACCTGCTCCGGCACCTGGACGGGTGCGGCGCCTGCAGGGCGCATGACGACGTCGTGCGTACCCGGGTCCGCCCGGAGCCGGTCACCGGCGGCATCCTCGCGCAGGCCATGAGCTACGTCCCGGGCTATGGGCTGCGGCACTCCGGCTGGCGGGCATCCGCCTGCGCCGGAGCGCTGCTGGTGCTGGCCCTGTCCGGGACCGGCATCGTCGCCCTGCTCGCGGCGGGGCTGTTCACCCTGAGCCCGGCGCTGGTCGCGGCGGCGCTCGGCGTCTTCCTCGTCTGCACGGTCAGCGGCGCCGTCGGCGGCATCACGCACCACCTCACCCGCCGCATGCGGCGGCGCGGCGCCGCCGGCCGCTACGCGTCCGCCACCCTGTCCGTCTACGCCTACCTCGTCGCCGCGCTCGCCCTGTTCACCGGCGGGAGCCTCCTCGTGGGGGTGCCGGTGGACGAAGGTTTCAGGGGAATGCTCGCCGACCCCGTGGGGTGGGCGATCTTCGCCGTCGTGGGGGCGTTCTTCGGGGCGGCCCTCGCCGGCGCCGAGCGCTCGCCGGGGCGCTGATCGTCCCTGGCGCTCGCCCCCGCCGGAGCTATCTTCCATCCGGCAGTCACCACCCGCCCCCGTCTTTCCCCGGATCATGCACCTCCCCGCAGCAAGGCCCCGGAGCCCGCTCCGGCGGCTCGCCGCCCGTCTCCCGCTCGCCCTGGCGCTGGCCGCCGCGCCGCTGACCGCGCAGGAGGGGCGCACCGCCACCCCAGCCGTGTTCCAGCGCTTCGCCGAGCGCGTGGTCAAGATCCAGGTGGTGGAGACCGGCTCCGAGGGCCGGGCCAGCACCGGCTCCGGCTTCTTCGTGAGCGCGGGCGGGCACCTGGTCACCAACTACCACGTGGTGTCGCAGCTGGTCCACGACCCCGGCCGCTACCGCGCCGAGCTGGTGGACGGCGCCGGGCGGACGCACCCGCTGGCGGTGCTGGCCATCGACGCGGTGCACGACCTGGCCGTGCTGCGCGCGGGGATGCGGACGCCGCGGCACTTTCCGCTGGGCGCCGGGACGCTGGCGCAGGGCAACCGGCTGTACTCGCTGGGGCACCCCAGCGACCTGGGGCTCAGCATCGTGGAGGGCACCTACAACGGGCTGCTGCGCCACACGCTGTACCCGCGCATCCACTTCACCGGCTCCATCAACCCGGGGATGAGCGGCGGCCCCACCATCACCGCCGACGGGCGCGTGGTGGGCGTCAACGTGTCCACCGCCGGCGACCAGATGAGCTTCCTGGTCCCCGAGGACCGGGTGCGGGCGCTGGTGGCCCGGGCGCTCGCCCCCGGCTACCGGCCGCCGGCCCGCTTCCTGGCCGAGGTGGGGCGGCAGGTGAGGGCGAACCAGGACGTGTACCTGCGGGAGATGTTCGCGGGGAAGCCGAAGACGGTGCGGCTGGGGCCCTTTCGCGTAGCCACCGAGCCGGCGCCGTACTTCCGCTGCTGGGGCGACGCGCAGCGGGGGAGGGAGCAGCCGTACGAGTCGGTGCAGCACTACTGCTCCACCGACGACTACCTGTTCATCGCCGGCGACCAGCAGACCGGCGTGGTGACGCTCTCGCACCAGCTCATCTCCACGCGCACCCTGAACGCGCCGCGGTTCTATTCGCTGTACACCAGCATCTTCGCCGCCGACGACACCCCCGGCGGGCAGGAGGAGCACGTCACCAGCTGGCGCTGCGGCACCCGCAACCTGCGCAACGCGGCGGACACGCCGCTCCGGGCCGTGCTCTGCGTGCGGCGCTACCGCAAGCTGGGCGAGCTGTACGACGCGGTGCTCAAGGTGGCGGTGCTGGGGCGCCGCGACACCGGGCTGGTGTCCACCCTCGCCCTGTCCGGGGTGAGCCACGAGAACGTCGGCCGGGTCACCCGCCGCTACCTGGAGACCGTGACGTGGCGATGATCCTGGAGGTGGTGGACGCCGGCGGCGCGAGGACCCGGCTGCGGCTGGAGTCGCTCCCGCTCACCGTGGGGCGCGCCCCCGCCAACGACCTGATCCTGGACGACCCGTACGTGGACGGCCGCCACGCCCGCATCGCGCTGGACGAGAACGGGGCGCTGGTGGTGGAGGACCTGGGGAGCGTCAACGGGCTCGCCACGCCGGGGAAGCCGGGGCGGGCCGTCCGGCTCGCGGCCGGTCCGGGCACGGAGGTGCGGCTGGGGCGCACCGTGCTGCGCTTCCGCGACCCGGAGGAGACCGTCCCCCCGGCGCTCCCGGACCGCGCGGAGGAGCCGGCCGTGCCCGTGCCGGCCCGCGCGCGGTGGGCGTCGTCCACCCCGGCGCGCCTGGGCGTCGCCGCGGCGGCCCTGGCGTGGGTGGCCGCGTACACCTGGCTGGAGAACCACGAGCGCTCCAGCGGCAGCGACGTCATGGCCGGGGCGATGGTGTTCGCCACGGTGGCGGCGGTGTGGGCGGGGATCTGGGCCGTGGCCGGGCGCATGGCGGGGCAGCGCTCCCAGTTCGCGGGGCACCTGGCCGTGTTCTCCGCCGCCACCGTGGCGGGGATGATCCTCGCCGACGGGGGGAGCTGGGACACGTTCCTGTTCCCGGACGCGGAGTGGACCGCGCCGCTGTGGCTGGTGGCCTGGCCGGCGCTGGCGGCCGCCACGGTCGCCGGGCACCTGTCGCTGGCCTCGGCGCTGCCGCGGCGGCGCCGCTGGCGGGCCGGGCTGGGCGTCGCCGCGGCGATGCTCCTGTTCGCCGGCGCCACCACGCTCGCCGCGGACGACGAGTTCTCCGACGTGCCCGCCTTCGCCGGCGTGCTCAAGCCCTTCCCCGCGCGCTGGATCCCCATGGCCGACCAGGCGGAGTTCGCCGAGATGGCCGACGAGCTCAAGAAGGAGGTGGACGAGCTGGCGGCGGAGGAGTAGCGCGCAGCCGCGTCCGGCGGAGGTGGCGAGGGGGGACGGCGGGCTGCTGTCCCCCCTCGTCGTCGTCATCCCGCCGCCAGCGCCGCGGCCTCCTCGGCGCACCCCCAGGAGAGCGTCAGCCCGGAGCCGCCGTGGCCGTAGCAGTGCACCACCCGCGAGCCGTCAGGGTGGTCCTCCCTCTCCAGCCGCACCGAGGGGCGGCCCGGGCGCAGCCCCACCCGGTGCTCGATGATGCGCGCCCCGGCCAGGCGCGGCTCCAGCTCCGCGCACAGCCGCAGGATGCGCCGCGCCACCCGCGGGTCCGGCGTGGCGTCCCACACCCCGTCGTCCGCGGTGCCGCCCAGCACGCACTCCCGCTCGCTGCGGGGGATGACGTACACGATCCCCTCCGGGTGCTCCTCGTCCAGCAGGATCCGCTCGACGCCCGGGTTCTCGACCCGCACCACCTGCCCGCGGATGGGGAACACCTCCGCGTCCCCCGCCACCGTGCGCGCCCCCAGCCCGGTGCAGTTGACCACCACCGGGCACGCCGCCCGCGCCTCCGCCAGCGACGCCACGCGGCGGCGCGCCGTCTCCCCGCCCAGCGCCCGGAAGCGCGCCGCCAGCCAGCGCAGGTACGCCGGCATGTCCGCCGTGGGGACGGTGAAGGCGTAGCCGTCCGCGAAGCCCGGCGGCAGCTCGTCCGGGCGGGCGTGGCGGAAGCCGGGGACCGCGTCCTTCCACGACGGGTCGGCCATGGGGGCGCGCCAGAACTCCAGCGCGGGGAGCATCCGCACCCCCGTCCCCCGCGTCCCCGCGAGCTCCTCCAGCACCCGGAAGGTGCGCTGCCCCCAGGCGTCCACCCGCTCGGCAGGGTAGGCGCGGTACGGGTACCAGAACGCCCCCGCGACCGCGGAGACGGTGTCCTCGGGCGCGTCCGCGGCCCACACCCGCACCGCCAGCCCCGCCTCGCGCAGCCGGATCGCCGCGGACAGGCCGATCACCCCGCCGCCCAGCACCAGCGCGTCCACGCTCAGCGCTCCGGCGCGGGCGCCCGGCCGGGGGCGCGCGGGGGGAAGGCGGCGGAGCGGGCGGATGCGGTCCGTGGCGGCATGGCGGTGGAGCCGGTTTCTGGGGGTCGGGGGGAGCGCACGCAAGGTAGCGCGCGGCGGCGCGGCGGTCCATGCCGGCCGTCGCCGCGGGCCAGGTCCGCACCGGATCACATCTTGCGGAGGGGAGGGCTGACCGCCAGGTGTGCGCACCCGCAAACTCCACACGCCATGCCGGGATTCGAGGGGCTGCTCGCAGGCCGGACCCTGTGCGACCGCTACCGCGTCGAGGAGGTGATCGGGCGCGGCGGCTTCGCGGCCGTGTACCGCGCCACGGACGAGCGGCTGGGGCGCACGGTCGCCGTCAAGGTCACCACCTTCTCGGCCAGCAACCCGCAGACGCGCGACGAGGTGCAGAAGCGCTTCCGCCGCGAGGCGCGCGCCGCGGCCAGCCTGCACCACCCCAACGTGGTCACGGTCTACGACTTCGGGACGGACCCGGTGCTGGGGCTGGAGTTCTTCGTCATGGAGCTGCTCCAGGGCGAGGACCTGGCCCACCGGCTGGCGCGGGCCGCCCCCATCCCGCTGCGCGTGGCGCTGCGCATCCTGCGCGACGCCGCCCTGGGGGTGGACGCCGGGCACCGCGCCGGGATGGTGCACCGCGACATCAAGCCGGGGAACATCTTCCTGGCGCGGCGCGACCGGCCGGGGCGCTACCGGGTGTGCGTGCTGGACTTCGGCATCGCCCGCCCCGCCCTCCCCGACGAGGCCACCCAGCTCACCCGCGTCGGGGGGATGCTCCTGTCCCCCGCCTACGCCTCGCCCGAGCAGCTTCGCGGCGAGCTGCGGGTGTCCCCCGCCTCCGACGTGTTCAGCCTGGGGGTGATCGGCTACGAGCTGCTGTGCCGGGAGCGGCCCTTCCCCGGCTATCGCCTGCAGATCCCCCACGGCGAGCAGCCGGATCCCGTCCCGCTGCGCGAGCGCTGCCCGGAGGTGCCCCCCGGCATCGCCGAGGCCATCCACCGCGCCCTGGCCGAGGACCCGGAGGCGCGCTTCCCCACCGCGGGCGCCTTCGCCGAGGCCCTCGCCGCCGCCGACCCCCTGCCCGATGCTCCGGCCGCGGCGCCGCACGCCGACACGGATTCCGGGGCCGAGCCGGAGGCCGGACCCGTGGAGCGCCCGGTGGAGCGCGTGGTGGTCGCCGCCGCGGCGGTCCCGGCCGCGGACGGGCCGCCGGCTCCGCGGCCCGTCCGCGCGTCGGAGCCGGTCCGCGCCGCGGAGCCCGCCGCGCCCGCGCGGCGTCTGCCGCCGCCGGACGACTCGCCCACGGTGCGCTACTCCCCGGAGGCGCTCGCGGAACAGGCGCCCCCTCCCCGCCGGGACCGGGACCGCCGGACGCGCCGGCGCGCCGCCCTGCTCGGCGTGCTGCTGGTCGGCGCGGCCGGGGCCGGGTGGCTCGCGCTCGCCGGAGAGGGCGGGGGGAGCGAGCAGCCGTCGGCCGTCCGGCGCACGGCGGCGCGGCAGGAGCCGCCCGCGCCGGGAGACCGCGTCCGGTCGGACACCGCGAACTCGGTGTGGGCGGCGCCGGCCGACAGCGCCCGGCCCGGGAGCGCGGCGGGCCCCGGCGCGCAGGCGGGGGCGCCCGCCCCGGCCGGCAGCACGCAGCCCGCGCGCACCGCCGCGCCGGCCCCGGCGCAGCGCGCGCCCGCGCAGCGCGCACCCGCGACGACGACGCCGTCCCCGTCCACCCCGCGCGTGGCGGTCCGTCCGACGTCCACGACGGCCCGCGCGCCCGGCCGCGACGCCCCCGCGTCCCGGCCGGCACCCGCTGCCTCCGCGCCGGCCGAGCGGGTCCCGGCGCGGACGCCGGCCCGCACCGCGGCTGCGCCCGCGGGGCCGCGGCTGTCGGCGCCGGAGCGGCTGAACCGCGAGGGCGAGGCGCTGTTCGAGCGCAACAACGTGGCGGGGGCGGTGGAGCGGTTCCGGGCGGCGGTGCGTGCCGCCCCCAACAACGCCTACTACCGCAACAACCTGGGGTGGGCGCTCTTCCAGCTGGGCGAGACCGACGCCGCCGGCCGCGAGCTGGAGGAGACCCTCCGGCTCAACCCGCGGCGCGAGATCGCCTACGCCAACCTGGGCGAGGTCCGCGCGGCGCAGGGCGACACCGCCGCGGCGATCGCCATGTACGAGCGCTTCGTGGAGCTGAACACCAACCCGCGCCGCGAGCAGATCGCCATGGGGAAGCTGCGGCGGCTGCGCGGGATCCCGCCCGGCGGCACCCGCTGACGCTCAGGCCCGGTAGCGGCGCAGCCAGGCCGCGCGGTCGCGGAGGGCGCGGATCTGCGAGGGGAGCACCCGGATCAGGGAGTGGTCGGCCCAGGGGCGGGAGTAGTACGCGGTGAGCGTCGCGTCGTAGCGCCGCAGCCAGGCGCGCTGCGACTCCCGCAGCGCCGTGCGCCCCGCCGGGGACAGCGAGCCCATTCGCTCGCGGTACACGCGGTTCAGCTCGGCGTCCGCCGCGGCCAGGTCCTCGCGCAGGCACAGGAGGATCTCCGCGCGCCGCAGCATCCAGTAGTCCTGGCAGGGGTGCTGCACGTTCTCGTGGAACTCCTGCGCCCGCGCCGCGCCCGGCATCCCCGGCGCGGCGAGCAGCGCCAGCCCCAGCACGGCCCGGCGCCCCGACAGCCCTCTCCGGCTCCTCCGTTCAGACACCATCGGCGGCGGCGGCGGTGCGGGACCCGGCCCTCCAGGAAACCGCACCGCGGGTGCACACGCCGTGCCCCGGAAGCACACGCCGGCACCCCGCGGACATCTCCACGAAAACAGCCGGCCCCGCGCCTCGGGTGAGGCGCGGGGCCGTTTCGCGTCGGGGGGGGGCCCCCGG
>DASVQR010000026.1:0-17706 GCA_036389055.1 Longimicrobiaceae bacterium
GCGGGCGCTTTTCCAGCGGCGGCAGCCGGCGCTGGACGTGTGATTTTCGGTCGGCATGGAACGGCAACGGCTTTGAACTGCCGTGTTGGGCGTGCCCCTCGCTGACGCTCGGGTCGGGCTGCGCGCTGCGTAGCAGACGAAACTACCGTCTGCAACGCAGCCGAGCCCCCGCGGAAACTGCCCCGCGGGGTCTCGGCCCTCCGGGCGCGCATCCCTCACGCGGGGTCCGGTGCGTGCGTCCGGCTCTCTCTCCTTAAGCGATTCCCAGCTCCTCCACCACCCCGCGGACCCGCGTTCCCCAGGCGTCCCAGCTCAGGCGGGTGTCGTACTCGTCGCGGCTGGACTCGCACAGCGCCTCGTAGCCCCGCGGATCCTCCACCACACTCGCGATGCGCTCGGCGTACGCCTCGCCCCCGGCTTCGGGGGGGAGGGTGAAGCCGTTCCTTCCTTCCCGCACCAGCGAGGGGACGCCGCCGGTGCGGGTGGCGAGGGAGGGGAGGCCGTAGGCGGAGGCCTCGCAGTAGACCACGCCGGCGCACTCGCAGCGCGAGGGGAGGACGAAGAAGTCGGCGTCGGTCCACAGGCGCTCGAACTCGCGGCGCTGCTCCGGCACCTGCTTGTTGAGGAAGGGGACCACCCGCAGGCGGGGGTGGCGGACGTGCTCCGGCGGGGTGCACCCCACCACCGTCAGCTCCGCGTCGATCCCCAGCTCCAGCAGGTGCAGCAGGGCGGCGAAGGCGATCTCGCCGCCCTTGACGTCCCACAGCACCCCGACGAAAAGGAGCCGCACCCGGTCGCCGAGCCGGCGGGGGAGGACGTCCTCGCGCTTCGGCGGATGGGGGAGGTTGGCGCCGATGTAGACGGTGCGGACGCGCGCCGGGTCGGCGCCGTAGTCGCGCACGGCGGACTCCGCGGCCCAGTCCGAGGCGAACAGCGAGGTGGCGGCCCTGGCCAGCGTGCGGCGCTCCATCTCGTCCGCGGCGCGGTCGCTGCGGCCCAGGACGTTGGTGTAGTTGGGGTAGTAGCCGCGGATGACGCGCCAGGTGGAGTCCGAGTAGTAGACCACCGGCACGTCCGTGTCCAGGTACGCCACCGAGGCGGAGGCGGCCGGGGCGAACACCAGGTCCGGCTTCGCTTGGGCGATGCGGCGCGAGAAGAGGCGGCCGTAGTAGCGGGACAGCAGCGGCTCGTGGTCGTAGCTGTATTCCTTGCCCGTGGCCTCCAGCACCAGCCGGCGGGCCACGCGGAAGGGGAGCATCTTCACCGGCACGGGCGACAGGTCCGCCACGGGCCCCACGTGGCGCTCCACCGCGGCCTTGGCGAAGTGCACCGTCCCCGACCAGGTCCTCACGTCCCGGGCGTCCAGGTGGTGGATCAGCGCCACCCGGGGCCGACCGCCCGCTTCAGCGCCCCGGGGAGACACTGAGCCGGACGATGGTGTTGTTGACGTCCGTGGCGCCGTTGCCGAAGGGGTTCCCCAGCGGCCCCTGGAACAGGTAGTTGTAGCGGACCTCGCGCGACACCTCGGCGGAAACGTCCGCGCCCAGGAGCCGGAGCCCGCCCCGCAGGCCGCCGAACACCGACACGTCGTGCCCCACCTCGTTGAAGATCGCGAACCGGGTCCCGTACACGTCGTTGTCCCAGCGCACCCGGCCGCCGAACGCCCCCGCCCGCCAGCTCCGCCCCAGGTAGTCGCCCGCCAGCCACTGCGACGACGAGCCGGGGCCGGTCGCCGCGCCCACGGTCTGCCCGCGGTGGGTGTACCCCTGCGCCGTGGCGCTTCCCACGTAGTACGAGGGGACCGGGCGGTTGTTGAAGGTGGAGCTCTCCTCCAGGTACGACAGCTCGGCCTGCAGGCGGAAGGCGGCCCCGTCCGCCAGCGGGCGCGCCCACTGCGCGCCCAGCGTGTACCCCTGCGAGTGGCCGGGCTGGTTGAGCATCTCGGTCACGGAGGCGGGGAGCTCCAGCCGCGCCCACTCGCCGTACACCTCCAGCCCGCTGCGCGGGAAGATCCAGCGCCCGAAGACGCTGAGGATCTGGTCGAAGCCCGGGTCGGCGAGCGACACCCGGAAGCTGTCCGGCACCGTGGAGCCGGCGCGGGGGATCGCCTCCCGGACCACCTGCGGGCGCTGCCAGAACCGGAACACGTCCAGGGCGCGCCGGGCCAGGTCGGAGCGCTGGTCGATCCCCAGGTACACCACGCGCGACACGCCCACCGTCAGGTCGGGGACGCGCGCGGGGCGGAAGGTGGCCGCCACCCCGCTCAGCGAGCGGTAGTCGTTGGAGGGGTCGTCGTCGAAGAAGAGCGACTCGGAGAGCCCGCCCACGATCCACTTCCCCTCGAACGCGCCCAGCGGCGTCCGCACCGGGGACGACGTGCGCAGGAAGGCGTGCGGGAAGCCCTCCGCGTTGTTGCTCATCACCACCGCGGTGTGGATCCCCGGCCCCCACCACTGGTTCTCCGTGGCCGCGCCGAAGGCCACCGGCCCGGCCGTGACCGTGAGCGAGCTCTGCCCGGGCCCCAGCATCGCCACCGGCCGGTCGCCGAAGCGGATGGGGAGGTCCACCGTCAGGTCGCCCGCGTACCAGGGCGGAACGAACACGCTGCGCCCCAGCGAGTCCTGCGGCACGATGGCGAAGTCCCGGTTCTCCGACCAGGTGAGCTGCGGCGCCAGCACCAGCGCCACGGGCCCGGCCGAGAGCCGGACCCCGCCGGTGACCTGCGCGCTCGCTCCCCGCCCGGCCCACAGCGCGCCGTCGTTGAGGGAGAAGGGGATGTCCGAGTTCCAGGCGAGGTCCGCCTGCGCCGGGATCACCGACCAGTGCAGCCCCGGCCCGGCGGGCCGGGCGTCGCGCGAGGACGGCGAGCGCAGCAGGAAGCCGTCGGCGGACTCGCGCCCCAGCAGCTGGCGGACGCGGGACAGGTCCTCCTGCGCGCCGCCGATGACGGGGAGCGGCCGGAACAGCTCCCGTGCGGGCAGCGAATCGCCCGCCTGCGCGTGCAGCGCAGCGGGCGGAGCGAGGAGCGCCAGGAGGGCCAGGGCCCGGGCGGAGCGGTGTACGCCGGTCATGCGTCGTTGCGTAATTGAGAGCGCTTGTAGACAAGACAAGCCGTCCAGGATAACATTCTCCCCGAGATAAGTCCAACCGCCGCACCGCCCAGCGCCCCCGCGAAGTAACACGGGGGCAGGGTTGTGACGTGCCGCGCCGCCGGGGCGTCCAGTCTCCCGTTCCCGGCGCGCATCTCACTCGAGCAGGTCCAAAGATGATCTTCAGACCGTCGAACGGGGGCTCCGGTCACATGACGCCGCGGCTTCCCCTCCGATGGGCTTCCGCCGCGCGGCTCCGCCGCGCGGCGCTCGCGCTTCCGCTGCTGCTCGTCGCCCTGCCGGCTGCGGCGCAGACCGCCGGGCCGGCGGAGGACGTCGGGCCGGTGCAGACGCTGGGGGAGGTGTACCCCGGCGGCGAGCTGGAAGGCTACCTCCGCATGCTCCAGGTGGCCGGCAAGTCGCGGGCGTACCCGTGGTCGGTCCGGGGCTTCTCCCCCGGCGACGTGGACCGGCTCGCGCCCCGCGACTCGCTGCACCCCTGGGCCGGCCGCTACGCCTTCGGGGGCGGCGAGCCGGGCGAGCCGCAGCTGCACGTGCACCCGGTGCGCACCCGGGCCGTGTTCAACTCGGCGTTCCCCTACGGCGGCAACGACGGCGCGGTGTGGGCGGGCAAGGGGCTCACCACGGCGGTGGAGGCGGGGGTGACGGCGCGCTGGCGCTGGCTCTCGCTGACCCTCGCCCCCGTGGCGTTCCGCGCCGAGAACTCCGAGTTCACGCTGGACGGCGAGGGGACCGCGGGGCTTGCGCCGTACGTGGACGCCCGGCACCCCAACCAGATCGACCTGCCGCAGCGCTTCGGCGACGGCGCGTACGCGCGCATCGACCTGGGGCAGAGCACCCTGCGCGCCGACGTGGGACCCGCCGCGGTGGGGATCTCCACCGCCAACCAGGTGTGGGGCCCGGCGTTCGACTACCCCATCATGCAGGGGACCAACGCGCCGGGGTTCGTGCACGGCTTCCTGGGCACCTCCCGGCCCCTGAACCTGTGGGTCGGGCGGGTGCACGGGCGGGCCTTCTGGGGCCGCCTGGAGGAGTCGGGCTTCGCGCCCACCGCCGCCGACTCGGCGGTGCGCTTCGGCACGGGGCTGGTGGTCGCCTTCTCGCCGCGGGGGGTCCCCGGGCTGGAGCTGGGCTTCAGCCGCTTCTTCCACATGCCCTGGCCGGAGGGCGGCCCGGGCGGCGAGGAGATCTTCAAGCCGCTGGAGACCTTCTTCAAGGTCAACCTGTACAACGTCATCGTGGACGGGGACACCATCGAGTCCGCGGAGTCGGTGGTGGCCAACCAGCTGGCGGCGCTGTTCGGGCGCTGGACCTTCCCGGAGAGCGGGCTGGAGCTGTACGGCGAGCTGGCGAGCGAGGACCACCGCCACAACCTGCGCGACTGGCTGCTGGAGCCCGACCACGCCACCACCTACTCGCTGGGCTTCCGCAAGGTGTGGATGCGGGACGAGCGCCGCTTCTGGTCGCTGCGCGGCGAGCTGCTCAACGGGCAGGCCTCGCACCTGGCGCGCACCCGCAGGCAGGACCCGTTCTACATCCACGCCCACACCCGGCAGGGGCACACCAGCCGGGGCCAGCTGCTGGGCTCGCCCGAGGCGTACGGGGGCGCGGCGACCACCCTGGCGGCCGACTACTACCACCCGGCAGGCCGGGTGACCGGCTTCTGGAAGCGGGCCGTGCGGCAGGAGCAGGGCCGGTTCCTGAGCACCGGGGTAGTGGAGACTCCGGACGTGATGCAGAGCCTGGGCGCCGAGGCGCTCCTGTTCCGCGGGCGCTGGGAGCTGGTGGGCGGGCTGGAGGGGGTGTACGACTTCAACCGGAACTTCGACTCCGACGTGGCCAACCTGAGCGCCTCGTTCGGAGTGCGGGCGCGGCTCTGAGCCGCCCCGGCAGATACAACCAGGGATCATCCGAGGATGGACGAACAGGGCGCACTGCTCGCGCGGATCGAGAATCGCACGGCCGTGGCCGGGGTCATCGGCCTGGGCTACGTAGGCCTTCCGCTGGCCGTGGAGATCGCGCGGAGCGGGTACAGGGTGTTGGGCTTCGACATCACCGAGGCGGTGGTGGAGGGGATCAACCGCGGCGAGAGCCACATCCTGGACGTGGACGGGTCGACCGTCCGCGAGCTGGTGGAGGGCGGGCTGCTGTCGGCCACCTCCGACCTGTCGCGCCTGGCCGAGTGCGACGTGGTGTCGGTGTGCGTGCCCACCCCGCTCAACAAGACCAAGGACCCCGACCTGTCGTACGTGGTGGCGGCGGGGCACGCCGTGCTGCACGGCCTCCGGCCCGGGCAGCTGGTGATCCTGGAGAGCACCACCTACCCGGGCACCACCCGCGAGGTGCTCCTCCCGCTGCTGGGGGAGTCGGGGCACGAGGTGGGGGAGGAGTTCTTCCTGTGCTTCTCGCCGGAGCGCGTGGACCCGGGCAACCCGGTCTGGCACACCCGCAACACCCCCAAGGTGATCGGCGGCGTCACCCCGGCGTGCCTGGAGGCGGGGCTCGCCTTCTACTCGCGCGTATTCGACGTCATGGTGCCGGTGGAGAGCGCCGAGGCGGCCGAGCTGACCAAGGTGTACGAGAACACCTTCCGCATGATCAACATCGCCCTCGCCAACGAGCTGGCGCAGGCGTGCGACCGGCTGGGGGTGGACGTGTGGGGGGTGATCGAGGCGGCGGGGACCAAGCCGTTCGGCTTCATGAAGTTCACGCCGGGGCCGGGGCTGGGCGGGCACTGCATCCCGCTGGACCCGCACTACCTCTCCTGGAAGATGCGGACGCTGGCGTTCAAGACCCGCATGATCGAGCTGGCCAGCGAGATCAACTCCGAGATGCCGGCCTTCGTGGTCCGCAAGGTGGCCGACGCGCTCAACGACGACTCCAAGGCGGTGCGCGGCAGCCGGGTGCTGGTGCTGGGCGTCTCCTACAAAAAGGACATCGACGACCTGCGCGAGAGCCCGGCGCTGGAGATCATGCAGCTCCTGCAGGCCAAGGGCGCGGAGGTGTCGTTCCACGACCCGTTCTGCACCGTGATCCGCGACGACGGGCACACGCCGCTGCGCGACCTCCCCATGCACAGCATCCGCCTGACCGGCGACGCGCTGGAGGACGCGGACGCGGTGGTGGTGGTGACCGACCACAACGGGGTGGACTACGGCCTGGTGGCGGAGCACGCCCGGCTGGTGGTGGACACCCGCGGGGTGATGCGCGGCATCGACGGGGGCGCGCGGGTGGTGGGGCTCTCGGGCGAGGTGCGGGAGCCCGTGCAGCTGGTGGCCGGCCCGGCGTGACCCGCGGCCGCCGCCACGCTCCAGGATTGCGTGCGCGCGGCTTGCGCTGTATGATCTTCAGCTTCATCCGCCCCCCTGGCCGCCGCGCCGCGGTCCGGGGGGCGGGACGGCCGCGCGGGGAGGGCGGTGTCCACTTCGGAGATGCCGGAGCTTCCTTGGTGAACCAGACCGGGCGTTTGCCGGCGCGCCGCGCCGGCCGCGGCAAGCTCGTGCAGCTCGGCACCCTCCACGCCCACCCGAAGCACACCCCCGTTCCCTTCCGCGAAGAGGACCTCCGGGACGGCTGTCCGGAGGAGACCGACGCCCCGTACGGGATCGCCGACAAGGCGCCGCCCGGACACCTCCCGCGCAATGCAATGGTTCGGGCTTCGCGCACGCGCGGCATGGCGGACACGCGGCCTCCCGCGCCTGCGCGATGCGGGAACGGGACATGCGTGACCCTCCGCCCCGATCCGTCGTCTACAGGCGGTCGGGCTCCGGGGACTCGCCGGGAGTCGTTGGTTCGGGTTACGCGTGGCGTTCGAGGCGATCTTCGTGGCTACCAGTTTGGAGACCGGTAACATCCCTCCCCGAGACTCCGGTCCGCGCACCGCCCCCGTGGGCGGCGCGGCCTCTTCCGCCTGCCGCCGTTTCGCCTTCGCCTCGCACCGGGGCGCGGGCACTGTGACTTTCACGCTTCGACTCACCTGATGCTTGCCCACGCCGTCATCTTTGCGGTAGCACTCCTCGCTGGTCTGGTGCTGACGCCGGTGGTCATCCGTACGGCGATCGCCTGGGAGATGTTCGATCCTCCCCACGAGGACCGGCGCGTGCACACGGAGCCCCTTCCGCGCATCGGCGGCGTGGCGGTGTTCCTGGCGATGGGCGCGGGGCTGTTGGTGACGGCGCTCGCCTCGCTGCTGGGCCTGGAGCTGCTCACCGGGCCGCGCAGCTTCTTCTACGGGGTGCTCTTCGGCGGCGGGATCATCTTCGCCACGGGGCTGGTGGACGACGTGCGCGGGCTGCGCCCGGGCGCAAAGCTGGTCGCCCAGCTGGTGGCGGCGTTCGTGGTGTACGCCTACGGGTTCCGCATCGAGGTGGTGGGGGCCGGCTCCACCGAGCTGGTGCTGGGGTGGCTGGCGCTCCCGGTGACCATCCTGTGGATCGTGGGCGTGACCAACGCCTTCAACCTGATCGATGGGCTGGACGGGCTGGCGACGGGGATCGCGCTGGTGGCGCTGGTGACCACGCTCACGGTGTCGCTGGCGCTGGGCAACGTGGAGGTGAGCCTGCTGTCGGTGGCGCTGCTGGGCGCGCTGTTCGGCTTTCTGCGCTACAACTTCAACCCGGCGCGCATCTTCCTGGGCGACTCCGGGAGCCTGTTCGTGGGCTTCATGCTGGCGGTGCTCTCGGTGTACGGCTCGCAGAAGGCGGCCACCGCCATCCTGGCCGTGGTGCCGCTCTTCGCGCTGGCGGTGCCGCTGCTGGACACGGGGCTCGCCATCCTGCGCCGCTGGCTGCGCGGCATCCCCATCTCGCAGGCGGACGGGCGGCACATCCACCACCGCCTGCTGGCGCTGGGGCTGACGCACCGCAACGCGGTGATCGTGCTGTACGTGTCCGCCAGCGTGCTGGCGATGCTGGGGCTGTCGCTGGTGTTCGCGCCGCCCCCGGCGGTGATGTCGGTTGCGGCGGCGGGCGCGGGGGTCACGCTCTTCCTGCTGGTGTACGGGCTGCGCCGCCTGCAGTACCACGAGTTCGTGGAGGCGGGGGCGGTGCTGGCGTCCGGCCTGGCCCGGGTGCGGCGCACCATCCGCGACCGCATCTACGCCCAGGACCTGGGGCAGGTGGTGTGGAGCGCGGGCACCTTCGAGGAGGTCAACGCGGTGCTGGAGGACAACGCCTCCACCTTCGGCTTCCTGCACATGGAGGTGTGCCGGGAGAACGCCACGGGCTCGCGCCCGCTGGTGCTCTTCAACGGCCACGCGGCCCGCGCCTGGAAGCTGGACTACCCGGTGACCTGGCACGACTTCGTGGAGAGCGACGACTACGTGCTGCGCATCTGGTGCAACCCGCGTGACGGGGCGCGCCCCTACGGCGCGGAGCGGGTGGCGCAGATCCTGGCGCCGGTGATCGAGGAGTGGATGGCCCGCTACGGCCCGCAGCGGGCGGCGGCGCGCGCCTTCGGCCCCGGGCTGGAGCTGGAGCGCGCCGAGGCGGAGCGCGCCCTGGAGGTGGTGGAGCCGGCCAAGACGGCGCGGCTGGGCCTGGTCCGTCCGCGGGCGTAGCGGGCGGCGCGGCGCACCCCCGCGCGGGGGTGCGCGCGGGGCGCTCAAGTGCAGGTGGTTGAGAAGCTTTCGCCCTGGCGGTATATTCCCCTGCTGCCCCATCCGGGGCAGCACAATTTTTTGTGGGATGTTCGCGCCGCCGTCCGGGCGGCGCGGCGAGGGGGTGCCCCCCCGAAGGATCATGGCAGCGGAGTGCAGATGGCTTCCCGCGTAGAGTCCACCATCACGCCGGTCACGGGCTTCGGCGCGCCCCGCCACGCGGAGCGCGCCGGCGTCCCGACGCTGGTGATCGAGCCGGCCGGGCGCTGGCCCCGGATCGACCTGCGCGAGCTGTGGGCGTACCGCGGCCTGTTCTTCTTCCTGGTGTGGCGCGACGTCAAGGTGCGCTACGCGCAGACGGTGCTGGGCGCGGGGTGGGCGATCCTCCAGCCGGTGCTGACCATGCTGGTCTTCACCGTGATCTTCGGGCGCTTCGCCAGCATCCCTTCGGACGGCGTGCCGTACGCGGTGTTCTCGCTCGCGGCGCTGGTGCCCTGGACCTACTTCTCCACGGCGCTCTCCGGCGCCAGCAACAGCCTGGTCTCCAGCACCAACCTGATCACCAAGGTGTACTTCCCGCGCCTGGTGATCCCCTTCGCGCCGGTGCTGGCGGGGCTGGTGGACTTCGCGGTGGCGCTGCTGGTGCTGGGCGCGGTGATGCTCTTCTACGGCATCGTCCCCGGGCCGCTTGCGCTGGTGGTGGTGCCGCTGCTGGTGGTGGCGATGATGCTCACCTCGGCGGGGGTGGGGTGCTGGCTGGCGGCGCTCAACATCCAGTACCGCGACGTCAAGCACGTGACGCCCTTCCTGGTGCAGGTGTGGATGTACGCGTCGCCCATCGTGTACCCCATGTCGCTGGTGCCGGAGCGGTACCACGGGGTGTACGCGCTGAACCCCATGGCCGGCATCGTGGAAGGCTTCCGCGCGGTGCTGCTGGGCACCGGCGCGGTCTCCTGGCCCACCATCGCCCTGTCGCTGGGGGTGGGGGCCGTCCTTTTCGTGACCGGCTCCCTCTACTTCCGGCGGACGGAGCGCGTCTTCGCCGACGTGGCCTGAGCCGGGGATCCGCCGCATGTCCAACATCGCAGTCCGCGTCGAGCACCTCGGCAAGCGCTACCGCATCGGCACGGCGGCCGAGCGCCACGACTCCATCCGCGAGGCGCTGGTGCAGGCCGTCAAGTCGCCCTTCCGCAACCTGGGCCGGGTGCGCAGCCTGGGCCGCTTCGCGGACGGCGACGCGGACGACGTGGTGTGGGCGCTGCGCGACGTGTCGTTCGAGGTCAAGCACGGCGAGGCGGTGGGCGTCATCGGGCGCAACGGGGCGGGGAAGAGCACGCTGCTCAAGATCCTTTCCCGCATCACCGAGCCGAGCACCGGCCGCGCCGTGGTGCACGGGCGGGTGGGCTCGCTGCTGGAGGTGGGGACGGGCTTCCACCCGGAGCTCACCGGCCGCGAGAACGTGTACCTGAACGGCTCCATCCTGGGGATGGACCGGGCGTACATCGACCGCAAGTTCGACGAGATCGTGGCGTTCTCGGGGGTGGAGAAGTACGTGGACACCCCGGTGAAGCGCTACTCCAGCGGCATGTACCTCCGCCTGGCCTTCGCGGTCGCGGCGCACCTGGAGCCGGAGGTGCTGATCGTGGACGAGGTGCTGGCGGTGGGCGACGCGGAGTTCCAGAAGAAGTGCCTGGGCAAGATGGGCGAGGTGGCCAAGGAGGGGCGCACGGTGCTCTTCGTCAGCCACCACATGGGGGCGGTGCGGGCGCTGTGCGACTCGGTGATGCTGCTCAAGTCGGGGACCTCGGTGGCCTTCGGCGACCCGGACGAGATCATCGGGCAGTACCTGGCGGTGCGCGGCGAGGCGGACACGCCGGAGCTGCTGTGGCCGGAGCTGGCGGGCGCCCCCGGCACGGACGACCTGCGCGCCCGCGCGCTCCGCATCCGCGACGCGGACGGCCGCGTCACCAGCGAGGTGGCGGACGACGAGGACCTGCTGGTGGAGATCGAGTACGAGGTGCTGCACCGGATCTGGAACGCGCAGGTGGGGTTCCAGGTGCTCACCGCGGACGGCACCATCGTGCTGGAGTCGTACCAGGGCGACCACGTGGGCGACGTGGGGATGCAGGAGCCGGGGCACTACCACTGGACGTGCCGCATCCCGGGCATGTTCCTGAACAGCGGGCAGTACTACCTCAAGCTCTGGGGCTACGTCCCGGACGTGAAGTACCTGTTCCCGACCGAGGTGCTGCTCCCGTTCTCCATCACGCTGCTGAAGCCGCTGGGCGCGGACCGCGGCAAGCGCCCCGGCCTGATCCGCACGCCGCTGGAGTGGCACGACCTGTCGCCCGTGCCCGCGGCGCTGGGCGGCCGGAACGGCTGAGCCGCCGCTTCGACTGCACTCGCGCGCGCTGGAGCGCCCTCGCATGCTCATCCGCCCGCGGGCGGGTGAGCATGCTGTGCATGGGCCGCTTCTACGGCTTTACGGCGGTGCGCTTCGACGGGGCTCCGGTGTAGGGGGTCGGCCGGGGGATGCTGCTCCGGGGGAGCCGAACTCGCCGGCGCTCCGTCTGCGTCGTGGGGATCACGCTGGCTTCGAACATGACGTTCCCCCTGCGCAGCCTCCCCCGACCTCCCTGCGCAGATGCAAGGGAACGGCAACCGCGCCGCCCGGCTGTTGCAGTGCTCCCCCTCTCCCGCTTGCGGGGGAGGGGGCCGGGGGGAGGGGGCCCCCCACGGCACGCCGATCTCGCCCCCCGGACAGCCCTCCCCCGGCACGGGGAGGGTGGCGAGCCTAAGCGAGCCGGGTGGGGGCCCCAGCGGACGCCAGCGCCACCCCCGCGTGAGGGATGCGAGCGCGAAGCGGCGAGACCCGCGGCAGTTTGCGGGGCTCGCCTCCGTTACGCAGCGTTGTTTGCTGCGTTACGGAGCCGCAGCCCGACCCCGGCGCAGCCGGGGGCACGCCCGAACGAGCAGTTAAAAGCAGTTCAACGAACTCGAACCGGTGCCGATGAGTACCTGGACGATCTACTTGCTGGCGGTCGCGAACCTGGCGCTGCTCGCCCTGCTGTCCTGGACGGTCCTCCGCCTGCTGCGCTACCGCCGCTTCGTGCGCGAGGCCTTCAAGACGACCGAGCCGCCGATCCGCGCGGTGCGTCTGGAGGAGTTCGACCCGCTCTTCCGGACGGACGAGATGGGCCCGACGCTGCGCACGGAGGTGGCGTTCGTGGGGACGGGCGACGGCGTGCCCTACGGCACCTCGGACCTGGAGGCGTGGGTGCTGGCGGTGCTGGCCAAGCCGGCGCGGCGGATGTTCGAGTTCGGCACGGCGACGGGGAAGACGGCGTACCTGTGGGCGAGGAACTCGGCTCCGGAGGCGCGGGTGACCACGCTGACGCTGGCGCCCGACCAGGTGGCCGCCTACGCGGGCGACGCGGCGGACAGCGACGAGGGGACGCGCACGGCGCTGGCGGAGTCCACGTTCACGCGCTTCTTCTACACGGGGACGCCGGTGGAGGGCAAGGTGGAGCAGCTCTTCGCCGACAGCAAGCAGCTGGACGAGACGCCGTACGCGGCCGAGTTCGACCTGATCTTCGTGGACGGCTCGCACGCGTACTCGTACGTGAAGAGCGACACGGAAAAGGCGCTGCGGATGGTGAGGCCGGGGGGCGTGGTGCTGTGGCACGACTACCGGGGGCCGCAGGGCCCCACGGCGGACGTGTACGCCTACCTCAACGAGCTGGGCGCCTCGCTGCCGCTGGTGCGGCTGGAGGGGACCAGCCTGGTGGCGTACCGGGCCCCGGCGCGCGGGGGATGAGGGTCCTGTACGACGTGTCGGTGCTGGGGATGAGCGCCCTGGACCCGCGGGCCAGGACGGGGGTGTTCCGCACCGTGGAGAGCCTGGCGCTGGGGCTGGCGGCCTCGCCGGAGTGCGAGCTGCGCTTCTGCGCGGGGGGGGAGAGCCTGTACCCGGTGTACGGCGCGCTCAAGTACCTGGAGGGGGACCCGCGCTTCGCGCGGGTGCCGTTCGTGTCGGCGGGGGGGCGGGAGCGTGCGGTGCGGCGGGTGCTGGACCGCTTCTGGCCGTACACCCGGCAGCTGGCGCCCGGGGCGTCGCCGGGGCTGGCGGAGCGGGCGCTGCGCCGGCTGTCGGTGGCCGCCTTCCACGCCGTGGCGGACCGGCCCCACCCCGTGCGCCCGTCCGAGATGCGCGGGGCGCAGGTGTACCACTCGCCGCACGGGCCGCTGCCGCCCCGCGAAGGAGCGTGCCGGACGAAGCGCTTCATCACCGTGTACGACCTGATCGCCGTGTTCCACCCCGAGCTGTTCGAGCCGCACGTGCCGGCGTACGTACGCTCCATCCTGGCGAGCATCGGCCCGGAGGACCGGGTCGCGTGCATCTCGGAGGCGACCCGGCGCGACCTGTGCGGGCACACGGGGATCGCGCCGGAGCGGGTGTTCGTGACCCCGCTGGCGGCGTCGCGCGAGCTGTTCCACCGGGTGGACGACCCGGCGGCGCTGGCGGCGGTGCGGGCGCGCTACGGGATCCCGGACGCGCCCTACGTGCTCAGCCTGAACACGCTGGAGCCGCGCAAGAACCTGGGGACGGCGGTGCGCGCCTTCGCGCGGCTGGTAGAGGAGGAGCGCATCGGCGACCTGCGGCTGGTGCTGGTGGGCGCGCGCGGATGGGACTTCGCCGAGGTGTTCGACGCGGTGGAGCGCTCGCCCGCGGTGCGGGAGCGCATCCTCTTCCCCGGCTACGTGGCGGACGCGGACCTTGCCGCGCTGTACAGCGGGGCCATGGCCTTCGTGTACCCGTCCCTGTACGAGGGCTTCGGGCTGCCGCCGCTGGAGGCGATGCAGTGCGGGGTGCCGGTGGTCACGTCGGACACCTCGGCGCTCCCGGAGGTGGTGGGCGACGCCGGCCGGCTGGTGGGGCCGCACGACGTGGACGGCTTCGCCGCGGCGCTGGGGGAATTGTACCGCGACGGGGAACTGCGCGCGGAGCTGGGGCGGCGCTCGCTGGAGCGTGCGCGGGAGTTCAGCTGGGAGCGCTGCACCCGCGAGACGCTGGCCGCCTACCGGACGGCGCTGCATGCCTGAGGCGGCGCGCGGTCCGGTCCCCGCCCCGGAGGCGGTGCGCAGGGTGTTCGTGCTGCGGCCGGACAACCTGGGCGACGTGGTGCTCTTCTCCGGGGCGCTGCGGCACCTGCGCACGCTGTACCCCAACGCGGAGGTGGACCTCTGCGTCAAGCGCTACGTGGGCAACCTGGTGGAGGCGTGCCCGCACGTGGACCGCATCGTCCACTGGGAGGACCTCCACCCCAAGTGGCCGGCGTGGACGCGCCGAGTTCGCGGGCTGGCGCGGCTGGAGGCGGCGGTCCGCCTCGCGGGGCTGCGGCTGCGGCACCGTGCGGACGTGGCGCTGCTCCCCGTGCGCTCCCCCTCGCCGGAGATGCACGCCACGCTGGCCGCGATCCCGGGGGCGCTCCGCTTCGGGGTGCTGGGCACGGGCGACAACCAGTCGGCGGAGGCCGACCGCGCCGCGGCGGGGATCTACGCGGCGCGGCTGGAGCTGGGGCCGGAGCGCACCTGGGGGCACGAGCTGGAGGCCCACCGCGACTTCCTGCGCATGCTGGGCGCGCGGGTGGAGCTGGCGGACGTGCGCCCGGAGTTCTGGACCACGGCGGCGGACCGGCGCTGGGCGGAGATGCACGTGCGCCGCGAGCCGGGGACGACGCTGCTGGCGCTCGCCCCCGGCGTCACCGCGCCGGCGGGCAAGGCGTACCCGGCGGCGCGCTACGCGGAGGTGCTCGCGGCGGTGCCGGAGCGCCGCTTCGCCGTGGTGCTGCTGGGCGGCGCGCCCGACGCGGCGGCGTGCGCGGAGACCGCCGCGGCGCTGGCGGGGGTGCCCAACGTGGCCTCGGTCGCCAGCCTGGCGGGGCGCTCCAGCATCCGCGAGATGGTGGAGGCGATCCGCCGCTGCGACGCGGTGCTGGGGCCCGACTCGGCCCCGGTGCACGTGGGGATCGCGCTGGGGAAGCCCACGGCCTGCATCGTGGGCGGGGGGCACTTCGGCCGCTTCCACCCCTGGGGCGACGCGGCGATCCACCGCGTGGTGCACCTCCCCATGGGGTGCTACGGCTGCGGCTGGGCCTGCCCCTACGAGACCATGCGCTGCGTGCAGGACATCGCCCCGGGCGCCGTCGCCCGCGAGCTGCGCGCGGCGCTGGACGCCGCGGACGGCGGCGGGGCGCACGCCGCCACCGGGGCGGCCGACGCGGCGCGGGCCGGGGGGGCGTGACCTCGTCCGCGCCGCCTCGTCCATTGCCGGAGTCGTGCTCCACCTCCCCGTCCCACGCCCGGTCCCGACGACCACACCGCTCCACCACGATGCGCACGCCGCTCCGGCACATCCTGCGAGGCTTCACCGGCGCCCTCGCCGGGCCCGCCCGCCACCCCCTGACCGTGTTCCGCCACCCGCTGGAGCCGCGCGACCGCGACTTCTGGCCGCACGCCTGGAGCTGGTTCTCGGCGGACGAGCCGGCCGTGCGCGCCCGCGGCGGCGACTACGTCCCGGTGCACGCCCCGGCGACGGCGTTCCGGCGCCCCCCGCGCACCCTGGACCCGCGACCGCATTGGTTCTTCGGGGTGGACACCGTGCAGGACCTCCCCTCCACCTTCGTTGCCGTGGTCCCGGGCGGCGCGGCGGTGGGCGCGTCGGGCGCGGTGTTCGCGCCGGACGGGCGGATGCTCGGCGACCTGTCGCGCGAGTTCGGGATCCCCCCGCTGGCCCATCCCGCGCTGCGGGGTCCGCTCCCGCCGGCGCACCGGGTGGAAGGGACGGTGCTGGTGCTCTCGGCGCCGGGGAGCGACGTGTACTACCACTGGCTGCTGGACGTGCTGCCGCGGCTGGAGATCGCGCGGCGCGCCGGCTTCGGCCCGGGCGGCGTGGACCGGGTGCTGGTCTCGGGGGCCTCGCTCCCCTTCCAGGCGGAGACGCTGGCGCGGCTGGGGATCCCTCCCGCGCGCGTCCTGGACGCCGCGGCGTACCCGCACGTGGCGGCCGACCGGCTGGTGGTCCCCTCGTACCCGGGGCGCCCGGAGCACCCGCCCCGCTGGGCGTGCGACTTCCTGCGGGCCGCCCTGCTCCCGCCCGCGGGGGGCGAGCGGCCGGCCAGGCTCTACGTGACCCGGAGCGACGCCGCGCTGCGCCGCGTGGTCAACGAGCCGGAGGTGAGGGCGGGGCTGGAGGCGCGCGGCTTCCGCTGCGTGGCGCTGACGGGGATGCCGGTGGCCGAGCAGGCGGCCCTGTTCGCCTCCGCGGAGGTGGTGGTGGGGCCGCACGGGAGCGGGCTCGCCAACCTGGTGTTCTGCGCGCCGGGGACGCGGGTGGTGGAGATGTTCTCGCGCAACTTCGTGAACCCGTGCTTCTGGTCGCTCGCCAACCAGGTGGGGCTGGAGTACGCGTACCTGATCGAGCCGGGGGAGCGGCCGCCGGACTACGTGGACGCGCACCGCAGCGGCGACGACATGGCGGTGGACGTGGACGCGCTGCTGGAACTGCTGGACCGGCTCGACGAGGGCCGGGTGCCCGCGGGGCAGGCGTTCCTGGGCCCGGATGCGACGGTCTTCCGCGGCGCGCCGGCCGGCGCGGCCTGAGGCGGGGAGCTCCGTGGCGAGTCGCAGGCTCAGGGTGGCGGTGGTCAGCGCGTCGCTCCCCGCGCCGGGACGCAAGGCGGGCGGCGTGGCGCAGGTGGCCCACGACCTGGCCGGCGGATTGGCCCGGCGCGGCCACGAGGTCACCGTCTGGAGCTTCGACGCCGCGCCCGAGGGCGCGCCGTACCGCGTCGCCCCGCTCCCCTGGCGGCGCTTCGCCACCAGCCGCGTGGGCCGCTTCGCGACCGAGGGGTACCTGGGCAACGTGCTCGCGCTCCTCCCCCGCTACGGCGCCGCGGACGCGGTCGTGGCGATGGGCGACAGCCTGCTCCTCCCGCTGCGGGGCAGGCCGGTCGTGCGGGTGATGCACGGCAGCGCGCTGGGCGAGGCGCTGACCGCGAACTCGCCCTGGCGCTTCGTCTCGCAGATCGGGATCTACCCGCAGGAATTGCTGACGGCGTTGCTGCAGCGCGGGACCGTGGGGGTGAGCCACAACACCCGCCGCTACAACCCGTTCGTGCGCCGCGTCATCCCCAACGGTGTCGACCTCGCCGCCTTCCACCCCTCGGGCGAGAAGTCGCCGGAGCCCTCCGTCCTGTTCGTGGGGACGCTGGAGGGCCGCAAGCGCGGGCGCCTGCTGCTGGACGCCTTTCTCCGCGAGATCCGCCCGCGGCACCCCTCCGCCACGCTCACGCTGGTGAGCCCGCCCGGTCCGCCCGCGGAGGGGGTGACGTACCGCACCGGGATCTCCGTGGCGGAGCTGGCGGAGCTCTACCGCCGCTCGTGGGTGTACGCGTCGCCCAGCGCGTACGAGGGCTTCGGGCTCCCCTACTTGGAGGCGATGGCGAGCGGCACGCCCGTGGTCGCCACGCCGAACCCGGGGAGCCGCGAGGTGCTGGAGGACGGGCGGCACGGGCTGCTGGTGGAGGACGCCGAGCTGGGCGCGGCGGTCCTGCGGCTGCTGGAGGATGGCGCCGCGCGCCGGGAGTGGGCGGAGCGGGGGCTGGCGCGCGCCCGGGACTACTCGCTGGAGACGATGGTGGACCGCTACGAGGAGCTGCTGCTGGGGCTGTGTGCGTGAGCGCGGGTCCGGCTGGAAAGGCTTTTTTGAACTGCGGGGTCGGGCGTGCCCCTCGCTGTCGCTCGGGTCGGGCTGCGCGCTGCGTAGGGAACGATACTACTGTTCCCAACGCAGCCGAGACCCCGCGGAAACTGCCCCGCGGGGTCTCGGCCCTCCGGGCGCGCATCCCTCACGCGGGTGCCGGCGCGTGGGCGGGCTTTCGCTGCCGCGCTCGGCTGCGTTCCCGGGCTGCAGTCGGGACGGCGCCTGCGATGCGGGGC
>DASVQR010000027.1:0-36180 GCA_036389055.1 Longimicrobiaceae bacterium
GCCGCCGCGGCGGCGACCCCGCGCTGGAGGCCCGCCTCCGCGAGGAGGAGCGGCTGGCCGCCGGCGGCGCCGCGGACGAGGCGCCCGCCGACTGGACCCCCGAGGCCGCCGCGCCCGTCACGGACACCGACGACCTCCCGCTGCTGGAGTGGAGCGTCGCCGAGCCGGAGCGCGCCGCCGCCGACGAGCCCGCCGCCTTCGCCGGCGGCGAGTCGCTGCCGTACGCGTCCCCGGCCCCGGAGGGCGAGGACGCCTTCGCCGGGTCGTTCGAGGACGGCTTCGGCGACGTGACGCTGGCGCCCGCCGCCGGGCTGCACGACGCCTTCGACGGCTACGCGCCGGAGCCGGACGAGGTGGCCGCGCTGGAGGACCGCTCGCTCCCCTGGTCCGCGCCCGAGTCCGAGGCCGAGGAGGTGGCGGCGATCTTCGCCCGCGACGAGGCGTTCCTCGCCCCGGCGCCCGCCGACCTCCCCCCGCTGGACGCCCCCGACTCCGCGGACGCCGACGAGCCGCTGGTGGTGGGGAGCGCCGCGCACGAGATCCTGTCCGGCGAGCCCTTTTCCGACGAGTCGGCCGACGACGACTTCGGCGCGCCGGAGCCGTTCGCGGCGACTCCTTCCGCCGACGACTTCGCCGCGGAGCCGTCGATCGGCGGCGGCCTCGCTTTCGAGGAGCCCTGGACGGGCGGCGCGCCCGCCACGGACGGGGAGTTCGCCGCCGAGCCGCAGGCGGGGGTGGGAACCGGCTTCGAGCTGGACGCGGACTTCGCGGACACGAGCCCCTACGCGGAGGAGTCCACCGCGGACGGCGGGGTCCTGGAGCCCGTCGCGGCATTCCAGGAGCCCGGCGCGGGCTTCGAGGAGCCGCGGGAGCCCGTCGCGGCCGAGGCCGAGCAGCCGGCCGCCGCGCCCGCGGTGGAGTTCCGCAGCGCCCGCGAGTACCTGTCCGGCCTGGCCTCGTGGCAGCCCGCGGGCGCCGCTGGCCCGGTGTCTGCGGAGGCGCCCGCGGCGCCGGCCGCGGAGGAGCCCGCCGCGGCGCTGGAGGCGATCGGGGACGGCGGCTTCCTGGACGTGGCGCCCTCCACGATGGAGGAGGCGCCCGCCGCCGCGGAGCACACGCCGGCCGCGGACTTCCACGACGCCGCCGTCGAGGACGAGGAGGACGACATGCCCTGGCTGGCCGCGCCGGTCTCCGGCGACGCAGCCCCGGCCGCCGACGACGAGCCGATGGAGATCGACGGCCTGCTCGCGGCCGAGTCCGCGGGGGCCGCGGCGTCCGCCTCCGCCGGGGACGACGACGAGCTGTACCCGTGGGAGGTCGCGCCCGCCGCCCCGCAGGCGGCCGACGAGCCCGCCGCGCCGGCGGAGGCGCAGCCGCAGGACGCCGGCGTGACGACGGGCTTCTCCTTCGAGGAGTTCTTCGTGGAGCCGGCGAGCGCGCCGGAGCCCCCGGCCGTCGCCGCGCCCGAGGCGCGCGCCCCGGAGCCCACCGCCGCCACGGCGCCGCCGGCGGCCCAGCCGCCCGCCGCCGCGGCGGACGCGGGCGGGGAGGACGAGGACCTGGAGTCGTTCCAGGCCTGGCTCCAGAGCCTGAAGCGTTGAGGATCGCGGTCGTCCACGGGCCCAACCTGAACCTGCTGGGCTCGCGCGAGCCGGAGGTGTACGGGCACGGGACGCTGACCGACGTGGACGCGGCGCTGGCCTCGCTGGCGGCGCACCTGGGGGCCGAGCTGGAGTCGTACCAGTCCAACTCCGAGGGCGCCCTGGTGACCCACGTGCAGGAGACCGGGCCCCGGGTGGACGGGCTCCTGGTCAACGCGGGCGCCTACACCCACACCAGCGTCGCCCTGCGGGACGCGCTGCTGGGAGTGGCGCGTCCGTACGTGGAGGTGCATCTTTCCAACGTCTTCGCCCGGGAGCCGTTCCGCCACCACTCGTACCTGGCCGACAGGGCGGTGGGGGTGGTGTGCGGCTTCGGGGCGGACAGCTACCTGCTGGCGCTCCGCGCCCTGGTCGGGCACCTCGGCCGGGCCGGGGGGCGCCGGTCCGTGTCCGTTTAAACAAGGAGAATCCGTGGCTACGACGGCCGACTTCCGGAACGGGATGACCATCAACATGGATGGCACGCTCTGGACCATCCTGTGGTTCCAGCACCACAAGCCCGGCAAGGGGAACACCGTGGTGCGCAGCAAGCTGCGCAACGTCCTCACCGGCGCCGTGCTGGAAAAGACCTTCCGGGCGGGCGAGCGCATCGACGAGGTGCGGCTGGAGCACCGGCCCATGACGTACAGCTACAGCGACGGCCAGTTCTACCACTTCATGGACACGCAGTCGTACGACGACGTGCCGCTCTCGGGGTCGGTGCTCGGCGAGGAGCAGCTCAAGTACCTCAAGGAGGGGATGGAGTGCGACGGGCTGGTGCACGGCGAGAAGGTGATCTCCGTGGAGCTCCCCTTCTTCGTCACGCTGGCCATCGCCGAGACCGACCCCGGCGTCCGCGGCGACACCGCCACGGGCGGGACCAAGCCGGCCAAGCTGGAGACGGGCGCAGTCGTGCAGGTGCCGCTGTTCCTCAACGAGGGCGACGTGATCCGCGTCGACCGCCGTGAAGACAAGTACATCGAGCGCGCCAACAAATGATCGACCTCGACTTCCTCCGGGGGCTGATCGAGGCGGTGGACGGGAGCGGGATCGACTCCCTGGAGATCGCCCGCGGCGGCACCCGTATCCGCATCGCGAAGACGCCTCCCCCCGCGCCGGTGTCCGCCGCCGCGGCGCCCGCGCGCGCCGCGGTGGAGTACGCCGTGCCCGCGCCCGCCGCCGCACCGTCGGCGGCCCCGGCCGCAGCTCCCTCCGGCGGCGCGCCCGCCCCCGCGGCCGCGGCGAGCAACCTGGTGGAGATCAAGTCGCCCATGGTGGGCACCTTCTACCGGGCTCCCGCGCCGGAAGCTCCCTCGTACGTGGAGCTGGGCACCCGCGTCGGCAAGGGCCAGACGCTGTGCATCCTCGAGGCGATGAAGCTGATGAACGAGCTGGAGTCCGACTACTCCGGCGTCATCCGCGAGATCTGCGTCGAGAACGCCGAGCCCGTGGAGTACGGGCAGGTCCTCTTCCGCATCGAGCCCGACGCGTGAGAGCCGAGGAAGACTGGGCGCAGGACGGGCCCGCCCCCTCCCCGGGGCGGCCCGCACCGGCGCGCGAGTTCGTGCTGCGCGAGGCGCTGGAGGAGATGGTGCGCCGCGGCGCGTCCGACCTCCATCTCAAGGCCGGGCGCGCGCCGGTGGTCCGCATCCACGGCGAGCTGTACGACACCTCGCTCCCGTCGCTGCGCCCGGACGACCTGAAGCGGTGCGCCGAGACGCTCCTCAACCCCCGGCAGAAGGAAAGCTTCGCCGAGCGCAAGGAGATCGACTTCGCCATCGGCGTGCAGGGGCTGGGTCGCTTCCGCACCAACATCTTCCAGCAGCGCGGCACCCTGGGGTTCTCGTTCCGGGCGATCCCCTTCGAGGTGCCCTCGCTGGAGGAGCTGCACCTCCCCGAGGTGGTCCGCGACGTGTCCACCTCGCCGCGCGGGCTGGTGCTGGTGACCGGGGTGACGGGGAGCGGCAAGTCCACCACGCTGGCCTCCATGATCCGCTTCCTGAGCGAGCGGCGGGCGGTCAACGTGGTCACGGTGGAGGACCCCATCGAGTTCCTCCACCGCGACGCCAAGAGCATCATCAGCCAGCGCGAGGTGGGCACCGACACCCACTCGTTCCACGACGCGCTCCGCTACGTGCTCCGCCAGGACCCCGACGTGATCCTGCTGGGGGAGATCCGCGACCGGGCCTCCATGGAGACGGTGCTCAAGGCCGCCGACACCGGCCACCTGGTGCTCTCCACCCTGCACACCACCGACGCCGCGCAGACCATCGGGCGCATCATCTCCTTCTTCCCGCCGCACCAGCACTCCGAGATCCGCGGGATGCTGGCCATGGCGCTCAAGGCGGTGATCTCGCTGCGGCTGATCCCCCGCGCCGACGGCAAGGGGCGCGTCCCCGCCGCCGAGGTGCTGGTGAACACCGCCGCCATCTCCGAGCGGATCCGCGCCGCGGACCAGATGTTCACGATCCCTGAGCTGATCGCCGAGGGGCGGACCCAGTACGGGATGCAGACCTTCGACCAGAGCCTGATGGACCTCTACCACCGCGGCCTGATCTCGTTCGACTGGGCGATGCACTACGCCTCCAACCCCTCGGAGTTCTCGCTCCGCGTCTCCGGCGTGGAGTCCTCCTCCGACGCGGGGTGGAAGGACGTGGGCACGGGGATGGAGAGGTAGCGGCCATGTTCCGGAAGATCCTGATCGCCAACCGGGGGGAGATCGCCCTCCGCGTCATCCGCGCCTGCAAGGAGATGGGGATCCGCACCGTCGCGGTGTACTCCGAGGCGGACCGGGAGTCGCTGCACGTGCGCTTCGCCGACGAGGAGGTGTGCATCGGCCCGCCGCCGGCGCGCGACAGCTACCTCAACATCCCGCGGATCATCGCCGCCGCCGAGATCACCGGCGCCGACGCCATCCACCCCGGGTACGGCTTCCTGGCCGAGAACGCCGAGTTCTCGGAGATCTGCGAGCGCAGCGAGATCACCTTCATCGGCCCCACCCCGGACCAGATCCGGCAGATGGGCGACAAGGCCACCGCGCGCCGCACCATGCAGGAGGTGGGCGTCCCCATCGTCCCCGGCACCGACGCCATCGCCGACCCCGAGGAGGCGCTGGAGGCCGCGCGCGGCATCGGCTTCCCCGTGCTGATCAAGGCGGCGGCCGGCGGGGGCGGCAAGGGGATGCGCGTCGCCAAGGACGAGGACGAGTTCGTCCGCCAGTTCGCCATGGCGAAGAACGAGGCCGCGGCCGCGTTCAACGACGACACGGTGTACGTGGAGAAGTACCTGGCGCGCCCGCGGCACATCGAGTTCCAGGTGCTGGGCGACCAGCACGGGCGGGTCATCCACCTGGGCGAGCGCGACTGCTCCATCCAGCGGCGCCACCAGAAGCTGATCGAGGAGGCCCCCTCGCCCGCGCTCTCGGCCGACCTGCGGCAGAGGATGGGCGACGCGGCGGTGCGCGGCGCAAAGGCGATCGACTACGTGGGCGCCGGCACCATCGAGATGCTGCTGGACGACGACGGGTCGTTCTACTTCATGGAGATGAACACCCGCATCCAGGTGGAGCACCCCGTGACCGAGCTGGTCACCGGGTACGACCTGGTCAAGGAGCAGATCCGGGCCGCGGCCGGGCTCCCGCTCTCCATCCCGGAGGGCCCCGTGGAGCTGCGCGGGCACGCCATCGAGTGTCGCATCAACGCCGAGGACCCGTACCGCAACTTCGCCCCCTCGCCGGGCACCATCAACACCTTCCACCCGCCCGGCGGGCCGGGGGTGCGCATCGACACCCACGCCTACGCCGGCTACCGGGTGCCGCCCTTCTACGACTCGCTGCTGGGCAAGCTGATCGTGCACGGCGCCACCCGCGAGGAGGCCCTGGCGCGCATGCGGCACTCGCTGGCCTCGTTCGTGGTGGAGGGGGTGCACACCACCATCCCCTTCCTGCTGGAGATCATGGACAGCGAGGGGTTCGTCTCCGGCGACGTGGACACCAAGTTCCTGGAGCGCTGGGTTTCAGAGCGGGCCAAGGTCTGAATGAAGCTGGACGTATACCTGACCCCCGGCGAGGTCGCCCCGGCCGACACGGCGGACCGCGTGGTCGTCGTCATCGACGTGCTCCGGGCCACCACCACCATCGTGGAGGCGATCGCCGCGGGCGCCAAGGCGATCTACCCCGTGGGCTCCATCGAGGAGGCGCTGCGGCTCGCCAACACGCTGGGGCGCGACCAGGTGCTGCTCTGCGGCGAGCGCAAGTGCCTCCCCATCGAGGGTTTCGACCTGGGCAACTCGCCCGCGGAGTTCACCGCCGAGCGGGTGGGCGGCAGGACCCTCGTGATGAGCACCACCAACGGCACCACGGCCATGTCGCTGGCCGCCGGGGCCGCGCGGGTGCTGATCGCCTCGACCCTCAACCTGAGCGCCGTGGTGGACGAGCTGGCCCGCGCCGACGCCGACCCGGTGCTGGTGTGCTCCGGGCGGGAGCGGCACTTCGGGCTGGAGGACGCGGTGTTCGCCGGCGAGGTGGCGCGGCGGCTCATGGCGGCGCGCCCGGGCGAGTGGGAGCACAACGACGGGGCCCGGGCCGCGCTCGCGCTCGCCGAGCGCTTCGAGCTGGACGAGGCGCTGTTCGCGTCCACGGTGGCGGGGCGCAACATCACGGCGGCGGGGCTCGCGGACGACCTCGCCTTCTGCGCGCAGCTGGACCGGCACTCCGTGGTCCCGGTTCTCCAGGACCGCCAGATCACGTCTTCCTCTCCAGCTTCCGCGGTTTCCGAGCGGTAGAACTGCTGTAAGTGCCGGCTCGGGCGTGCCCCCGGCTGCGCCGGGGTCGGGCTGCGGCTCCGTAACGCACGATACAACCGTGCGTAACGGAGTCGAGCCCCGGCAAACTGCCGCCGGGTCTCGCCGCTTCGCGCTCGCATCCCTCACGCGGGTCTCGCGCTGGCGTCCGCGGGGCGCCCCCACCTCGGTGCCGAGGCGGGGGCGCCCTTCAGCGTACTTCGTACTGCCGTTCTACTCTCGCACTTTCGCACTTCGGTCCCCCGTTCGCGCAACCGTTGGCATCCGTGCGGTCTGCGCGTATCTTTGTGGCCGTTCCGCACACCCCCGGCACGGCCGCGATCCCCCGCCCATCCGCCGGGTCCGGACGCACGTTCCCTCCGCATCATCCGCAGCGAAGCACCGCGAGATGTCGCTTTCCCTGGACGACCGGCACCGCCGCGACCTGTGGGGCCTTGCCCTGCTGGCGCTGGCCCTCCTCCTGACCCTCAGCTTCATCCCGCCCTCGCTCTTCGGCGAGGGGGGCGAGCGGCTGTTCGCCACCGGCAACATCGTGGGCGTGCTGGGTCAGTACATCTTCGCCGGGGCCTTCGCGCTGCTGGGGCTCCCGGCGCTGGTGCTGCCGGCGTTCCCGGCGGTCTGGGGGGCCGTCGTGCTCGGCCGGGCGGAGCGCGCCACCGCCATCCGCTGGACGGTGCTGCTGGGCGGGTCCGCCATCCTGTTCGCCACGGCGGCGTTCGTGCTGGCGGACGCCACCCGCGCCGACGCCGCCATGGCGGGGTGGACCGGGCGCACGCTGGGCGGCGCGTTCACCACGCTGCTGGGCGGGGTGGGGTCGTCGGTGGTGCTCGCGGTGCTGTTCGCGGCGCTGTGCATCACCACCATCGGGTGGAACCCGGTGCGGACCGTGGTGGGCGGCGGGCGGCTGGCGCTCAGCCACGCGGGCAGGACGGTGGCGGTGATCCCCGAGGTGCTGCCCCGGAAGATCGCGCTCCCCGCCATGCCCACCTTCCCGCGGCGCAGGTCGGGCGCGGACGACGACGAGGAGGAGGAGACCGCCGACCTGGACGGGCCGGAGGCGCTGGACGACGTGGAGGAGCCGGAGCCGTTCGAGCCCGAGTCGGACCACACCGACCCGTTCCCGCCGGCCCGCCCCGCACCGCAGGCCAGGGGCGCGGCGGCCGTCAAGGAAGCGGCGAAGCCCAAGGCGCAGAAGCCGAAGACGGTCGCCGACGAGCAGACCGAGCTGATGCCGCTGGACGCGGGCGACCCGCTGAGCAGCGACCTGCCGGCCACCGGGATGCTGGTGGCGCCGCCGGCGCGCGACGAGGACCGCAACCGCGCCGAGCTGGACCAGCTCGGGCAGGTGCTGGTGGACAAGCTCGCCACCTTCAAGATCGAGGGGAAGGTGGTGGGGATGACCGCCGGGCCGGTGGTCACCCAGTTCGAGGTGGAGCCCGCGCCGGGGGTCAAGGTGGCGCGCATCGCGTCGCTGGACGCCGACCTGGCGCTTGCAATGCGCGCGCAGTCCATCCGCATCGTCGCGCCCATCCCGGGGCGCGGCGCCGTCGGCGTGGAGGTGCCAAACCCCACCCCGGAGATGGTGTACTTCCGCGAGGTGATCGAGGCGGGGCAGTACCGCCAGACCAAGGCGCAGCTCCCGCTCGCGCTGGGCAAGGACATCGCCGGGCGGCCCTACGTGGCCGACCTCGCAAAGATGCCGCACCTGCTCATCGCCGGCGCCACCGGCGCGGGCAAGTCGGTGTGCGTCAACACCATCATCACCTCGCTCATCTACCGGCACTCGCCGCGGACGCTGCGCTTCCTGATGGTGGACCCCAAGATGGTGGAGCTCTCCATCTACAACGACCTCCCCCACCTGCGGCACCCCGTCGTCACCGACAACAACGACGCGGCGACGGTGCTCAAGTGGGCGGTGCTGGAGATGGAGCGCCGCTACGAGCTGCTCAGCGTCAACGGCGTCCGCAACCTGCAGGACTTCAACCGCCGCGTGGAGAGCGGCCAGGTGGTCCGCTCCCCGGAGGCGCAGGGCGAGGAGGGCGACCCGGACCGCTGGATGTACCGCGACGGCCCGCTCCCCTTCATCGTGGTCATCATCGACGAGCTCGCCGACCTGATGATGACCTGCCAGGGCGACGTGGAGAAGCCGCTGGCGCTCCTCGCCCAGAAGGCGCGCGCCATCGGCATCCACCTGATCCTGGCGACGCAGCGGCCCTCGGTTAACGTCATCACCGGCCTGATCAAGGCCAACTTCCCCAGCCGCATCGCCTTCCGGGTGTCGTCCAAGGTGGACTCGCGAACCATCCTGGACCAGAACGGCGCCGACAACCTGCTGGGCAACGGCGACCTCCTCCTGCTCCCGCCGGCCAGCAGCGAGCCGGTCCGCATCCAGGGCGCCTACCTCTCCACCGAGGAGACGGAGTCGCTGATGAACTGGTACCGCGAGCAGAAGCGCCTGCGGCGCGAGCAGGCCATCGCGGAGGGGCGCGACCCGGACGAGGAGACGCGCGGCGAGGCCAACATCCTGGACCAGGTCCGCTCGCAGGAGGACGACGGCGCCGGGGAGGCCGAGGAGGAGGCCATGGGCGAGCGCGACGGCCTGTTCCGCGAGGCCGCCGAGCTGTGCATCCAGCACCAGGGCGGCTCCACCTCGCTGCTCCAGCGGCGGCTGCGCATCGGCTACGGCCGCGCGGCCCGCATCATCGACCAGCTGCACTTCGCCGGGGTCTTGGGGCCGCCCGACGGCTCCAAGCCGCGCGAGGTGCTGATGGACCACGTGCAGCTGGACCAGATCTGCGCGTGAGGGTCGGCGCGGCGGCCGCCCGGGCCGACCGGAGCGGGAACGCCCCCCGGGGGGTCGGGTAACACCCCGTCCAGAACCGAACCATGACTCGTTCCGGGGTTTCCGACCCGATGACCCGTATAGATGCCCGTCTTCCGCTCCTCGCGGCCACGCTGACGCTCGCGGCCTGCGGCGGCTCCGAGGCCGCCGACGTCCGCCGCGACGCGCCCGCCTCGGCGCCCTCCGCGCAGCAGGCGGCGGCCCGGCCCGCGCCCGCGGGCGAGGTCGCGCTGGAGAGCGCCGTCGCTGCGCCCGGCGGCACGTCCGCTCCCGCGGGCCAGGCGCAGCCCGGCGCCGCTGGGGCACCGGACGCCCCCGCGGGGGGCTCGGCCGCTCCGGCGCCCGGCACGCCCGCCGCGCCGGGGGTCCCGGCGCCCGCGTCCGACCGTTCCGGCGTGATGCCCGCATCGCGCGGCTCGGCCCCCGCCGCTTCGGATGCCGAGGCCGGGCAGATCCTGGAGCGGGTGGAGCGCACCTACGCCGGCGTGAAGTCCATGCAGGCGGACTTCGTGCAGGACCTGCGCGTCCCGCTGCTGGGCACCAGCCAGCGCAGCTCCGGCAAGCTGTACCAGCGCCGGCCGGACCGCTTCCTGATGAAGTTCTCCGACCCCGCGGGCGACGTCATCGTGGCCGACGGGCGCAGCTTCTGGATGTACTATCCCAGCAGCGACGCCAAGCAGGTGATGAAGACCTCCATCGCCGAGGGGTCGCAGCAGGTGGACCTGCACCAGCAGTTCCTCAGCAACCCCACGGCGCGCTACAACGGCACGCTGGACGGGAGCGAGACGGTGGACGGGCACCGCACCCACGTGCTCACCCTGGTCCCAAAGCAGCAGTCGCCGGTGCGGCGCCTGCGCATCTGGGTGGACGCGGACGACTACTCCGTGCGCCGCTTCGAGATGACCGAGGAGAACGAGTCGGTGCGGCGCATCGAGCTGCGCAACCTGAAGAGGAACGTCCAGCTCCCGGACGCGCTCTTCGCCTTCAGCCCCCCACGCGGGGCGCAGGTCTTCGAGCAGTGACGCCGCGAACGGGCGGGCCCACCGGCCCGCCCGTTCGCTTTCCCGGCTTGCTCCCCGCGCGCCGCGCGCCGTAGATTCCGCCCGTCGGACCCATGCTCCACCCACGGCAACGCGGACTCGAATGGCAAAGAACGCGACTTTCGACATCACTTCCAAGGTCGACCTCCAGGAAGTGGACAACGCGGTGAACCAGGCCAGGAAGGAAGTCGCGCAGCGGTACGACTTCAAGGGCGTCACCGCCGAGATCGACTTCGACGCCAAGGAGGGGGTCTTCAAGCTCCTGGCCGACGACGACTACAAGCTCACCGCGCTGATCGACGTGCTCCAGTCCAAGCTGATCAAGCGCGGGGTGCCCATCCGCAACCTGGACTACGGCACGGTGGAGCAGGCGTTCGGGGGCAAGTCGCGGCAGCAGGTCACGCTGCTCCAGGGGATCCCGACCGAGAAGGCCAAGGAGATCGTCAAGGCGATCAAGGCCGCCGGGTTCAAGAAGGTGCAGGCGCAGATCCAGGAGGACGAGGTGCGGGTGCAGTCGCCCTCCATCGACGAGCTCCAGGGGGTGATCGCGCTGCTGAAGCAAAAGGACTTCGGGCTGGAGCTCCAGTTCGGGAACTTCCGTTCGTAGAGCAAGATCTTCGCGTGGGGCCGCTCCGGAACCAGGCCAAACTGCCGGCCTGTTTCCTACGCGGGCTCCGGGACCCCCGCCAAACAGCCGGCGGGTTTCCCTCCGCCGGAGTGAGCCTCGCCAAACTGCCGGCGAGTCTCCCTCCGAACAGATTTTGGAGGATACTGCGGGAACTGCGGACTGCAACGGCAGTTCTCCCCTCCCTCGCTTGCGGGGGATTGGAGGGGGCAGGTCGTGGGGGTGGGGGGCGGCCTCGGCACACCGAGCCCTGACCTCCGGGAAGCCCTCCCCCGGCACGGGGGAGGGTGGCGGCTCTCAGGCCGCCGGGTGGGGGCCGTCGTGGGTCCTGCCCCCAACGACGCAGCCCTCCCCCGGCGGGGCCGGGGGAGGGCTGCGGATCCGCCGGGGGCGGAGCGGGGCTAGTTGATCCCCTCGGTGGTGTCGCCCTGGGCGAGGTCCTCGCGGGCGTCCTCCCTGGACTCGGCGGCGTTCTCGGTGTCGCCCTCGCGGGCCTCCTCGGTTGCCTCCGAGGCGTGGTCCTGGGCGTTGTCGTCGCAGGCGACGGCGGTCCCCGAGATGGCGAGGGCGGCAAGGACGGCAAGCAGTCTCTTCGACATGGTTTGATCTCCAGTTGAGTTCGATGAGCGATACTGATCCCGGTTTTGGCAAGAACGCGGCCACGTCCCCCGGACGCCCCTGCGACAGGTCGCGGGAGTGGTTCCGGCGCGCGCTGGACGTCACCCCCGGCGGGGTCAACTCTCCGGTCCGCGCCTTCAGCGCGGTGGGCGGGGAGCCCTTCTTCGTCGTGCGCGGCGAGGGGGCGCGCATCTGGGACGCCGACGGCAACGAGCTGCTGGACTACGTGCTCTCCTGGGGGCCGCTGATCTTCGGGCACGCCCACCCCGCGCTGGTGGAGGCGGTGCGGGAGGCGGCGCTCCGCGGCACCTCGTACGGCGCGCCCACCCCCGCCGAGGTGGAGCTGGCGGAGCTGGTGCGCGAGTTCGTCCCGTCCATGGAGCGCGTCCGCTTCGTCAACAGCGGCACCGAGGCCACCATGTCGGCGGTGCGGCTGGCGCGCGGCTTCACCGGGCGCTCCATGATCCTCAAGTTCGAGGGGTGCTACCACGGCCACGGCGACTCCTTCCTGGTCAAGGCCGGCTCCGGCGTCGCCACCCTGGGGCTCCCCAACTCCCCCGGCGTCCCCGAGGAGCTTTCCCGCCTCACCCTCACCGCGCCCTTCAACGACGCGGGGGCGGTGGCGGAGGCGTTCCGCGCCTACCCGGGGCAGATCGCCGCGGTGATCCTGGAGCCCGTGGTCGGCAACGCCGGCTTCCTGGCCCCGGTGGACGGCTTCCTGGCCGAGCTCCGCAGCATTACGGAAGAGGACGGCGCTCTCCTGGTCTTCGACGAGGTGATGACCGGCTTCCGCGTGGCGCCGGGCGGGGCGCAGGAGCGCTTCGCCGTCCGCCCCGACCTCACCACGCTGGGCAAGGTGATCGGCGGGGGGCTCCCGGTGGGCGCGTACGGCGGCCGCCGCGACGTCATGGAGCACGTCGCGCCCGTGGGCCCCGTCTACCAGGCGGGCACGCTGTCGGGCAACCCGCTGGCGATGGCCGCGGGGATGGCGCAGCTCCGCATGCTCCGCGAGCAGGACCCCTACGCGCAGCTGGAGCGCCGCACCGCGCGCCTGGTGGAGGGGCTCCTGGCCAACGCCGCCGAGGCGGGCGTCCCCGCTACCGGGGGGCACTTCGGCTCCATGTGGGGCACCTTCTTCACCGAGGGGCCGGTGCGCGACTTCGCCGACGCGAAGCGCTCCGACGTGGCCCTGTTCCGCCGCTACTTCCACGAGTGCCTGGAGCGGGGGGTGTTCTTCGCGCCCTCCGCCTTCGAGGCAGGCTTTCTTTCCACCGCGCACACCGAATCGGATGTCGAGGAGACCATCGGCCGCGCCCGGGAGGCGCTCCGTGCCGCGCTGGCGTAGCCCGCTCGCCGCGGCGGCCGCCGCGGCGCTCGCGCTGGGCGCCTGCGTCCCCGTGACGCAGCCCGCCCCCGCCCCCGCGCCGCCCCCCGCCGCGCCCCCGCCGGCCATCGTCATCCCCGCGGACCCGCCCGCCGTGCCCGAGGTGGAGGAGATCAACTCCGCGCCGCCCGTGCGCGTGGGCGTGCTGGTGGACACCACGCGCGTGGAGATCTCCTCCACCTCCGGGCTGGAGATCACCGCCGCGGACGGCGAGGGCTCGCTGGGCCGCGCGCTCGCGGGCGAGCGGCTCGTCGTCACCGCCGGGCCCGGCGGGACGCTGCGCGTCGCCGGCCCCACCGGCGCGCAGGTCGCCTCCGGAGCCGGACCCATGCTGTTCCGCGCCACGGGCGACGGGCTCCTTTCGCTGGGCGGGCGGCCGTACCGCGGCGACGCGCTGGTGCAGGCGCGTCCCTCCGGCCGGGTGACGGCGGTCAACGTGCTGGACATGGAGACGTACCTGCTGGGCGTGGTCCCGCGGGAGATCGGCAAGGTGGGGCCGGAGCTGCTGGAGGCGGCCAAGGCGCAGGCGGTGGCCGCGCGCACCTACGCGGTCAAGTACCTGGGCCGCCGCCAGGAGCTGGGCTTCGACGTGTTCGCCACCGTGCAGGACCAGGTGTACGGCGGCGCCTCCGACGAGCACGACCCCGTCAGCCAGGCCGTGCGCGCCACCGCCGGGGAGATCCTTTCCTTCGACGGGCGCCCCATCGAGGCGTACTACCACTCCACCTGCGCCGGCCAGACCGCGGCCATCGACGAGGTGTGGAACGAGCGCCCGGTCCCGTACCTGGTCTCCGTGCGCGACGTGGACCCGGCCAGCGGCGAGGCCTTCGACCGCTCCTCCAGCCGCTTCCGCTGGACGCAGCGCTGGACCGCCGAGCAGATCAACTCCGTGCTGGGCCGCACCCTGCGCGACTCCGTGCGCGGCGGGGGTGCGGTGGGGCAGGTGCGCGACATGCGCGTGCTGGAGCGCACTCCCTCCGGCCGGGTGCGCGCCATGCGCATCGAGACCACGAACGGCGCCTTCACCGTGGGCAAGGACCGGGTCCGCTGGATCCTGCTCACCCCCACCGGGGCGGCGCTGAACAGCTCCAAGTTCGACGTGGAGGTGGTGCGCGGCGCCGACGGCCGCGTCGCCGAGGTGGTGGCGACCGGCGGCGGCTGGGGGCACGGGATCGGGATGTGCCAGGTGGGGGCGATGGGCCGCGCCCGCGCGGGGCAGGACTACCGCGCCATCCTGTCCGCCTACTACCCGGGGACGCGGCTCCGCGACCTGTACTGACCCCATGCGCCGACTGCTGCTGCTCGCTCTGCCCGCCCTCCTCGCCGCGCCCGCGCTCGCCCGGGCGCAGGCGCTGGAGGACTACGACTACGAGAACCTGGAGTTCCGCGGGGTGGGCTTCGAGGTGGGCGCCATGCGGCCCAGCCGGGTGGAGCCCGCGCTGGTCCTGGGCCTCCGCGCCGACCTGGGCTACCTGGGCCCCAACGTGAGGATCGTCCCGCGGGCCTCGTTCTGGTCGTCGCGGCTGCGCGACGAGCAGGTGGGCGAGCTGCGCGACAACCTGCTGGGGCTGTGCCGCGACCAGGGCACCGACTGCCTGGCCGAGCTGGGCGAGATCCGCGTCAGCGACCTGAGCCTGGGCGCGGACGCGCACTACACCTTCGACACCGAACTGGCGGCGACGCCCTACGCGGGGCTCGGGGCTTCGCTCCACCTCCTCAACGGGCGCGGCGACGTGATCAACGGCACCTTCGTGGAGGACCTGCTGGACGCCATCGCCCCCGGCGTGGAGCTGGTGGGCGGGGTGGAGCTCCCGCTGGGCGGCTCGCTGCGCCTGTTCGCCGAGGCGCGGGGCACGGTGTCCAGCGACGTACAGTACGTGGGGGCGAGCGCCGGGGGGAGCTGGGTCTTCCCGGGCCGCCCCGCCGCCCGCACCCCCGCCCGCGGAGGCGCCCGATGAGCCCCAACCGTCCGCCCGCGCGCGTCGCCGTGCTGGGCACCGGCAAGATCGCCCAGGTGGTTCACCTCCCCATCCTGCACCGCATGCGCGGGGTGGAGCTGGCCGCCGTGGTGGACACCGACCGCGCCAAGGCGCGCACCATCTCCGGCCGCTTCGGGGTCGACGTGCCCATGACGCAGGACGAGGTGTGGCGCGACGAGTCCATCCGGGCCGTGGTGATCTGCACCCCCAGCCACCTGCACGAGGAGCACGTGGTGCAGGCGCTGCAGGCCGGCAAGTACGTGCTGTGCGAGAAGCCGCTGGCGCTCAACGCCGAGGGGGTGGAGCGCATCCTCGCCCAGGAGGGCGCCGAGACGCGGCTCCAGGTGGCCATGAACCAGCGCTTCCGGCCGGACGCGGTCGCGCTCAAGACCTTTGTCTCCGGCGGCGAGCTGGGCGAGGTGTTCTACCTCAAGGCCGGCTGGCTCAACCGGGGCACGGCGCGCGCGCGGCGCAGCTGGCGGCAGCGGCGCGAGCAGGGCGGGGGGGCGCTGATGGACCTGGGCGTGCAGATGCTCGACCTGGCGCTCTGGCTCCTGGACTACCCCGAGGCCGAGCGGGTGACCGCCCACACCCACCGCGAGGCCGGCGCCGAGGTGGAGGAGTCCGCCGCGCTGATGCTGCGGCTCAAGGGCGACCGGCTGGTGGGGATGGAGGTGACCTCCAACCTGCGCGCCGAGCGCGACCGGCAGTTCCTTCACCTGTCGGGCTCGGAGGGCTCCGGGTCGCTGTCGCCGCTGGCCGTGTACAAGGAGATGGAGAGCGGGCTGGTGGAGGTCACCCCGCCGCTCCCGCCGGGGCGCGAGAACATCTTCACCGCCTCGTACCGGGCCGAGCTCCAGTACTTCGTGGACGTGGTCCGCGGCGAGCGCGAGACCGAGCTCCCGCGCGAGCACGTGGCGCTGATGAGGATCCTGGCCGCGGCCTACCGCTCCGCCGAGGAGCGGCGCGAGGTCACGCTCTGACGCTGGTACCCCTCTTGCCGCGAGCGGCGGCGTACCGCCGAAGCTCCCCGCCGCGGCCTGGCGGGGGGCCGAACCCCTCACCGGAGCCACCATGTCGGACGTCAAGGAGCTGATCGACGGGCTGAACGAGGACCTCGCCGCCGAGTACCAGGCGGTGATCATGTACCGCACCTACGCCGCCCTGGTCACCGGCCCGTACCGCCAGGAGCTGAAGGCCTTCTTCGAGGGCGAGATCCCCGACGAGCTGGCGCACGCCGCCTTCCTGGCCGACAAGATCGTCGCTCTGGGCGGCACCCCGGTCGTGACCCCCGCGCCGGTCGCCATCGCCAAGGACAACCGCGAGATGCTGGAGAACGCCCTCCAGGCCGAGGTGGACACCATCGAGCGCTACACCCGGCGCCTGCAGCAGGCCGAGCGGGCGGGGGAGATCTCCATCAAGATCCAGCTGGAGGACCTGATCGTCGACGAGAGCAACCACCGCGACGACATCCGCCGCATGCTCATGGACTGGAAGTAGGTCGGCTCGACCAAGGGCATTGAACTGCGGGGTTGGGCGTGCCCCTCGCTGGCGCTCGGGTCGGGCGGCGCGCTGCGTAGCAGACGAAACTACCGTCTGCAACGCAGCCGAGCCCCGCAAACCGCGCGGGTCTCGGCCCTGCCGGGCGCGCATCCCTCACGCGGGGTGGCGCTGGCGTCCTCACGGGGTGCGGAACGGCGAACGGCGACTGCGGTGACTTCCAGAGGGCGCGGGTTGCCCGGACGTGTGAATACGGCTATATTTGCGGGATTGATACGATCCCACCGGAACGCTCCGGTGGCTGTTCGTCACCGAATCGTCATCGACAAGGCTGGGGCGTCATGAAGCCGGACATCCATCCCAACTACAAGACTTCCACGGTGCACTGCGCCTGTGGGAACACTTTCCAGACCCGCTCCACCAGCGACAACATCCACGTCGAGGTGTGCTCGGCCTGCCACCCGTACTTCACGGGCAAGCAGAAGCTGATGGACACGGCGGGTCGCGTCGAGCGGTTCCGGCAGCGGTACGCCGGCACCGAAGCGGCCAAGTGACACGAAGAGCCGGGGCCCGCGCCCCGGCTCTCTCGCTTGTGACGTGATGGAAGACCGCATCCGGGACATCGAGCGCAGGCACGAGGAGCTTTCCCAGCGCCTGGCCGATCCGCAGGTACTCGCAGACTCCAAGCGCCTCCGCGACCTTTCGCGCGAGCACACCCACCTCTCCCAGATCGTGGAGACGGCGGGGCGGCTCCGTCGCGCCCGGCAGGAGCTCGACGGCGCGCGCGCCCTCCTCGCCGACGACGGCGACGCCGAGATGCGCGCCATGGTCGAGGCCGAGGTGGAGTCGCTTTCCGCCGAGACCGCGCGGCTGGACGAGGAGCTCCGCCAGCTGCTGGTTCCCCGCGACCCGCTGGACGACCGCGACGCCGTGGTGGAGATCCGCGCCGGCACCGGCGGCGACGAGGCCGCCCTGTTCGCCGGCGACCTGCTGCGCATGTACCAGCGCTTCGTGGAATCGCGCGGCTGGAAGGTGGAGCTGGTCTCCCTTTCCGAGGGGACCATGGGCGGCGTCAAGGACGCCGTGTTCGTGGCCCGCGGCAGCAACGCGTACGGCGACCTCCGCTACGAGTCGGGGGTGCACCGCGTGCAGCGCGTCCCCGCCACCGAGACGCAGGGCCGCATCCACACCTCCGCCGCCACCGTGGCCGTGCTCCCGGAGGCCGAGGAGGTGGACGTGCAGATCGACCCGGGCGAGATCCGCATCGACGTGTTCCGCGCCTCCGGCGCCGGCGGCCAGCACGTCAACAAGACCGAGTCCGCGGTGCGCATCACCCACCTCCCCACGGGGCTGGTGGTGAGCTGCCAGGACGAGAAGAGCCAGCACAAGAACAAGGACCGCGCCCTGGGCGTGCTGCGCTCGCGGCTGCTGGACCTGCGCATCGCCGAGCAGGAGGCCGAGCGCGCCCGCGACCGCAAGCTCCAGGTGGGCACCGGCGACCGCTCGGCAAAGATCCGCACCTACAACTTCCCCCAGAGCCGGGTCACCGACCACCGCATCGGCTACACCACGCACGCGCTCCAGCAGGTGCTCGACGGCGACCTGGACGAGATGATCCACCGCCTCAAGCTTGCGAGCCAGGACGAGCGCGAGCACGCGGCCTGAGCCGCTCCGCCCCGCGTCGGATCATCACGGAAGGGAACGGGTAGGAGCCAGCTTGTCAGCGGAAGCCGAGCGGAAGGTGTGGACCGTCATGGAGATGGTCCGCTGGACCGAGGGGTACCTCAGGGACAAGGGGTTCGAGAGCCCCCGGCTGAACGGGGAATTGCTCCTGGCGGGGACGCTCGGCCTCAAGCGGCTGGACCTGTACCTCCAGTTCGACCGGCCCCTGACGCCGGACGAGCTGGCCGAGTACAGGTCGCGGCTGCGGCGGCGTGCGAAGCGCGAGCCGCTGCAGTACATTGAGGGCGAAGCCGCCTTCCGCGACCTCCGGCTCCGCGTGGACCCGCGCGTCCTCATCCCCCGCTCCGAGACCGAGCTGCTGGTGGACGAAGTGCTCGCCCGGGTGCGGGGCAGGGAGGGGCTGCACGCGCTGGACGTGGGGACCGGCTCCGGCGCCATCGCGCTGAGCTTGGCCACGGAGGGCCCCTTCGCCCGCGTGGTCGCCACCGACGTGTCCGCCGGCGCGCTGGAGGTGGCCCGCGCCAACCACGCCGCGGCGGCGCCCGGGGCCCCGGTCGAGTTCGTCCAGGGTTCCGTGTACGCGCCGGTGGCGGGCGACACGTTCGACGTGGTGGTCTCCAACCCGCCGTACATCGGCGAGGGGGAGCGCGCCTCGCTGGACCCCGGCGTGCGCGACTGGGAGCCCGCCGGGGCGCTGTTTTCCGGCGAGAGCGGGCTGGACGTGATCCGCGAGCTGGTGGCCGGCGCGCCGGCGGTGCTCCGCCCGGGCGGGCTGCTGGCGCTGGAGATCGGCTGGAAGCAGGCCGACGCGGTCGCGGAGCTGGTGCGGGGAGTGGGCGGGTTCTCGGAGCCCGTGGTCCGGCAGGACCTGGAGGGGCGCGACCGGATCGTCACCGCGGAATACGGCACCAGGGAGTGAGCATGGAAGCGATGTGGGAGAGGGCGCGCGAGGTGGGACGTCTGCTCGCGCAGACCGACGAATACAAGGCGCTCAAGCGCGCCAACGACCGGATCTCGGACGACCGCGACGCGGTCACCCGGATGAACCGGCTCGCCGAGCTGCAGGACGAGCTGGCGATGTCGCTGCACCAGGGCGTGGAGCCCTCGCAGGAGATGCAGGACGAGTACGAGCGGCTGGTGGGCGAGATCCAGGGGAACGCCGTGTACCAGGCGCTCGTGGCCGCGCAGAGCAACTTCGACCGGGTGATGACCCGGATCAACGAGGAGATCGCGCGCGGGATCGAGGCCGGCTCGCAGAGCCGGATCATCCTCCCCTCCTGAGCCCGGAGCCGAATGGGGCTGCGTAACCCCTGGGTCGAGACCAAGGTCCTCGGCCTCCTGGACCCCGTCACCGACTTCCTGGTGAAGCACGGGGTCCACCCCAACGCCATCACCACCGCGGGCTTCCTCGTCACCTGCTCGGCGGGGCTCGCCTTCCACCAGCGGCAGGTGCCGCTGGCCGGCCTGCTCGTCCTGCTGGGCGGGCTCTTCGACGTGTTCGACGGGCGGGTGGCGCGGGCCAGCGGGCTCGCCTCCGCCTTCGGCTCGTTCTACGACTCCACCCTGGACCGCATCTCCGAGGTGATCGTCTTCCTCGGGATCCTTTCCCTGTACAACGACTACCGCGTCCAGCTGGGCGACGTGGGGATGATCTACACCGTGCTGCTGGCCATGGCCGGCTCGCTCATGGTGTCGTACACCCGCGCGCGCGCCGAGGGGCTGGGAATCGACTGCAAGGTGGGGATGATGCAGCGCCCGGAGCGCATCGTCCTGATCGGGCTGGCCGCCCTGTTCTTCGGGACGCTGTGGGAGGGGCTGGTCCTCAAGGCCGTGCTGATCGCCATGGCGATCCTCACCAACTTCACGGCCTTCCAGCGGATCGTCTGGGTGTACCGGCACACCCGGCCGGCCCCCCCGCGCGCCTGACGCGCCGGGCGGGCTCCGCTTCGCAAACGCCGCATCGCAAGAAACCACGGGGCAGCTACCCATGAGCAACGAGAGAAACACCCCGCAGCCGGCCACGGGCCGCCTCGGCATCCTCCTCCCCGGGCTGGGGGCCGTCTCCACCACGCTGATCGCCGGCGTGGAGCTGGCCCGGCGCGGGCTGGGCCGCACCATCGGCAGCGTCACCCAGATGGGGACCATCCGCCTGGGCAAGCGCAGCGACAAGCGCTCCCCGCTGATCCGCGACTTCGTGCCGCTGGCCGGCCTGGAGGACGTGGTCTTCGGCGCCTGGGACCCGTTCCCGGACAACGCCTACGAGGCGGCGCTCAAGGCCGGCGTGCTCAACAAGTACGAGCACATCCACCCCATCGCCGACTTCCTCAAGTCGATCGAGCCGATGCCGGCCGCCTTCGACCAGCGCTACGTCAAGAAGCTGGAGGGCGTGCACGTCAAGCCCGGCACCAGCAAGCGCGAGTGGGCCGAGGCGCTGCGCGAGGACATCCGCCGCTTCAAGGCGGAGAAGGGGTGCGACCGGCTGGTGATGGTGTGGTGCGGCTCCACCGAGGTGTTCATCCGCCCCGGGCCCGTGCATCAGTCGCTGGAAGCCTTCGAGAAGGCGCTGGACGAGAACGACGACGCCATCGCCCCCAGCATGCTGTACGCGTACGCCGCCCTCAAGGAGGGGGTGCCCTACGCCAACGGCGCGCCCAACCTGTCGGTGGACTTCCCGGCCATGCTGGAGCTTGCCGAGCAGAACGGCGTGCCGGTGGCCGGCAAGGACTTCAAGACCGGCCAGACCCTCATGAAGACGGTGCTGGCGCCGGCCTTCAAGGCGCGCATGCTGGGCGTGGACGGCTGGTACTCCACCAACATCCTGGGCAACCGGGACGGCGAGGTGCTGGACGACCCCGAGTCGTTCAAGACCAAGGAGGAGTCCAAGCTGGGCGTGCTGGAGTACATCCTCCAGCCGGACGTGTATCCCGAGCTGTACGGCAAGATCTACCACAAGGTGCGGATCAACTACTACCCGCCGCGTGGGGACGCCAAGGAAGGCTGGGACAACATCGACATCCGCGGGTGGCTGGACTACCCCATGCAGATCAAGGTGGACTTCCTCTGCCGCGACTCCATCCTGGCCGCGCCCATCGTGCTGGACCTGGCGCTCTTCCTGGACCTGGCCGGGCGGGCGGGGATGAGCGGCATCCAGGAGTGGCTGTCGTTCTACCTCAAGTCGCCGATGCACGCGCCCGAGGTGTACCCGGAGCACGACCTGTTCATCCAGCAGATGAAGCTCAAGAACACGCTGCGCTGGATGATGGGCGAGGAGCAGATCACGCACCTGGGCCTCGAGTACTATCTGGACGAAGTCGACGCGATGGCCGGCGTCTGATTCGTAGGCGCGGGCCGCTACGGAGCCGGACGGTACTGCTGTCCGTCTCCTGCGCGGGCTCCGGGAACCCCGCCAAACTGCCGGCGGGTTTCCCTCCGCCGGAGTGAGCCAGGCCAAACTGCCGGCCTGTCTCCCTCCGAACCGATCTTGAGGGGTACTGCGGAACTGCAACGGCAGCCGCGGTGCCCCTCTCGTCGGTTCCGGGGGCTGCAGTTGTCGTTGCAGGCTGTTCCCTGTTCCCTATTCCCTGTTCCCTATGCGTTCCGAATCGTTCGTCACGCTGGCGGGGCCGGGCACGGCCGACACGCGGATCAAGGCGTCCACCTTCCATGCGCTGGCCGTTCCCGTGCAGACGGAGGAGGAGGCGCGGGCCGTGGTGGCGGGGCGGGCGCGGGCGATGTTCGACGCGGCGCACCACTGCTCGGCGTGGCGGCTGAGGGACGGGACGGGGCGGGCGAACGACGCGGGGGAGCCGTCGGGGAGCGCGGGGGCGCCCATCCTGGCGGCGATCGACGGGGCGGGGCTGGTGGACTGCTGCGTGGTGGTGACGAGGTACTTCGGGGGGACCAAGCTGGGCGTGGGCGGGCTGGTGAGGGCGTACGGGGAGGCGGCGGCGCTGGCGCTGGAGGGGGCGCCGCGGCGCGGCGGGGTGAGGGCGACCCGGCTGCGGGTGAGGTACCCGTACGAGCACACGGCGGCGGTGATGCGGATGCTGGAGCGCGTGCGCGCGGACGAGGTGGAGCACGGCTTCGCGGGCGGGGGGACGCTGGGGGAGGTGGAGTTCGCGGTGGCGGCGGGGGCGGAGGAAACGGTGGGGGAGCTGCTGCGGGAGGACACGGCGGGCTCCGTGGCGCCCGAGCGGACCGGCGAGACCGTGCTGTATCGGAACGAGATCTAGCGACCGCGGTACAGAATGGCGCTCGGTCCTCCGGCGCCGCCCGTCACGACCTCCGGGCGAGCGCTCCGGTCACCCGTTTCGACGTACGATGCACTCCACGACTCCCACCTCCGGCCGCACCGCGCGGCCGGGACGCGCCCGGACAGGGGCATGAGCGAGCTGGTGCTCGCCGACGTGGTCATGGACGAACTGCGCAAGCGGTACCCGTGCTACCACGACACGGCCTACCTCTTCATCCTGTCCGGCCTCCACTACACCATCGAGCGGCTGGGCGAGGCGCGCCACATCACCGGGCGCGAGCTCACCGAGGGGTGCCGCGACCTGGCCATCGAGCGCTACGGCCCCATGGCCCGCTCCGTCCTGGAGTTCTGGGGGATCCGCTGCACCCGCGACCTGGGCGCCATCGTGTTCGCGCTGGTGGAGTGCGGGGTGCTGGTGAAGCAGGAGACGGACGACCTGGACGACTTCGACGCGGTGTACGACTTCTCCGAGGCGTTCGAGCGCGACTACCCCTGGGCGGCCCCGCGCGAGCTGCGCGGCTGACCCGCCGCCCGCTCCGGGCGGGACAGGACGAGTGGAACGGGGATTGCGGGCCCTCGGGCCCGCTTACGGGGGCGGGCGGCGCCCCCGCGTTCGCACCTGTTGAGGGGAGGGGATGATCGATGCCGAACGAGCGCGAGCTTCCGCAGTGCCAGAAGTGCGACAAGGGCCTTCTGGTTCCTCTTTCGGACTACGGGCGGGACGGCGCGCCCATCACCTACAAGGCGTGGGTGTGCACCAACCCGGAGTGCGGCTTCAACATCCGCATCGACAACGGGGAGATCAGCTTCGGACGCACAATCGGTCAGAGCTACAAGTAGGGCGCCGCGCCCTCTGACAGCATCCAGCGCCCACGGCCCATCGGTCGTGGGCGTCCTCGCATCCAGCCCCCTCGTCCGCCATGCCCGAGCTCGCACCTCCCCCCATGTCCGACGCCGGGCGCGAGCGCCCGTTCGCCGCCGGCGGCGCCCCGCTGCTCACCGCCGAGGAGATGCGCGCCTGGGACCTGCACGCCATCCGGGAGCGCGGCATCCCCGAGCGGGTGCTGATGGAGGCCGCCGGCCGCGCCGCCGCGGAGGTGGTCCACCGGCTCCACCCGGAGGGGCGCGTGGTGGCCGCGGTGGGCGGGGGCAACAACGGCGGCGACGCGCTGGTGCTCCTGCGCACGCTGGCCGCGCGCGGCCGCGAGGTCGCCGCCGTGCAGGCGGGCGGCTCGCTCCCGGACCTCGCCTTGCTGCACGACTGGGAGCTGGAAGTGCTCCCCGGGGCGGAGGCGGAGGCGGCGTTCCGGGGCGCGGCCGTGGTGGTGGACGGGATCCTGGGCACGGGCGCGAAGGGCGCCCCGCGCGCCCCCGCCGCAGCCGTGATCGAGGCGATGAACGCCTCCGGCCGGCCCGTCGTCGCGCTGGACGGGCCCTCGGGGGTGGACATGACCACGGGCCGCGCGGAGGGCGCCGCCGTGCGCGCCGCCGTCACCGTCACCTTCGGAGCGCCCAAGCGGGGGCTGCTGCTCTTTCCCGGGCGGGCGCTGGCCGGACGCGTCGTCGCGGTGGAGATCGGCTTTCCGCCGCTCGCGCCCGGGGGGGCGGGTGCGCGGGTGGTGACGGACGCGTGGGTGCGGGCGCGCCTGCCGCGCGTCCCCGCCGACGCGCACAAGGGAACCATGGGCACCGTCTGCGCCGTGGCCGGGCGGAGCGGCGTGGGCGGCGCCGCGGTGATGGTGGCGATGGGGATCCTGCGCGCCGGGGCGGGGATGGCGCGCGTGGTCTCGCACGCGGACAACCGCGTGGTCCTCCAGCAGGCCGTTCCCGAAGCGCTCTACACCGACCGCGACTCCGTCGAGGTGCACGACGCGCTGACCGGGGCCGCCGCCGTGGTCGCCGGGCCGGGGATGGGCACGGCCGACGCGGACCTGGAGCTCCTGCGCCGCGTGGCGCGCACCGGCGACGCGCCGCTGCTGCTGGACGCGGACGCGCTGACGCTGCTGGCCCGCAGCCCGGAGCTGCGCGGGGAGATCCGCCGCCCGCTCCTGCTCACCCCGCATCCCGGCGAGGCGTCCCGCCTGCTGGGCCGCCCCGTCCCCAAGATCACCGCCGACCCCTTCGCCGCCGCCGCCGAGATCGCCGCCCGCTTCGACTGCACGGCCCTGCTCAAGGGCGCGCCCTCCCTGATCGCCGCGCCGGGCGAGCCCGTGCTGGCGAGCGTCGCCGGCCACTCGGGCATCGCCACCGGCGGCATGGGCGACACGCTCGCCGGCGTGGCCGGCGCGCTGCTGGGAATGGGGTGCTCCCCGCGCGAGGCCGCGGCCATCGCGCTCTTCCTGTGCGGCCGCGCGGCGGAGATCGCGGGGCGGGGGCGCTCGCTCCTCCCGCGCGACGTGGACGCCGCGCTCCCGGACGCCTACGCCGGCCTGGCGACGCCGACATCGTCCGACCTGCCCGCGGCGATCTTCGACCTGCCGGCGGCGTACTGAGGCCCCACCCGACGGGTGAACAGCTGCGCGGCCGACCCGCCGGTCCGCCCGCGGCTTCGTCGCCCCGCCGAGGTCCGCGCCCCCCATCCGTTTGCGGCTGGCACGCGAATCGCGGCATGTCGACCAGCTATGTAGGGCTATTACCCCTCAGATTCCGCGCACCTCCGGTCCCGCTCCTTCGCGGGGCGGGGGATGCGCGTGCCGCGAACGCAGCGGGAGATCACCCGTGGAGCTCGATTGCGCCGCACCCTGATGCCGCGTCTCCTCGCCGCACGCCTCGCGCTGGCCTGCGCGGCCTCCGCCCTGCTCGGGGCGGGGCCGCTCGCCGCGCAGTCCGTTCTGGGCGGCGACGAGACGCCGCGCGTGCAGCGGGTGACGATCCGCGGGGTGCGCGGCGTGGACATGACGGAGCTCCGCCAGGGGCTCGCCACGCAGCCCACCCGCTGCCGCAGCATCTTCCTCAAGCCGTTCTGCTGGGTGACCCGCGCCGGGGCCTTCGTCGAGAAGCACGACCTGGACCCGGTGGAGCTCCCGCAGGACGAGCTGCGCATCCGGGTGTTCCTGTGGCGGCGCGGGTGGCGGCACTCGGCCGTGAAGACGGTCGTGACCCCCCGCGGGAACGGGGTGGCCGTGACGTTCGACGTGCAGCAGGGACCCGCCACCCGGATCCGCTCCGTCCGCGTCAGCCAGGCGGAGCCGGTGCTGGGGACGCGGCAGCTCCGCGCCGCGATGCTCCCGGACAGAGGCGCCCCGCTCAACGTGCTGCAGCTGGACTCGGCCCGGACGCGGCTCCTGGCCGCGCTCTGGGACCGCGGCTACGGCGACGCCGCGGCGCGCGACACCGCCGTGCTGGTGGACTCGCTGGGCGCGGCGGTGGAGGTGACGCTCGAACCGGGGCGGCGCACCACCATCGAGCAGATCGACGTGCAGGGGAACGAGCGGGTGACGGACCGCACCATCCGCGATGCGCTCCCCGTCCGCGCCGGGGAGCTCTACCGGCCCGCGCGGGTGGAGGAGGCGCAGCGCGCCCTGTACCTGACGGGGATGTTCAGGCAGGCGCTGATCAGCGTCGCCCCGGCGCAGGATTCCGCCAAGACGGTGGCGGTGACGGTGCAGGAGGCGCCGTTCCGGCAGCTGCGCACCCAGGTGGGCTTCACCACCGTCGACTACGTCCAGGCGCAGGCGCAGTTCACCCACTACGACTGGCTGGGCGGCGGGCGCCGGCTGGACCTCACCGGGGTGCTGGGGCGCCTGTTCGCCTCGCAGCTGAACGGCGGCTTCATCTTCCGGGAAGTGGAGCAGTCGGTCCTGTCCGGCGTGGACGAGGACGCCTTCCTGCGCCCCACCTGGCAGGCGAGCGCCCAGGTGACCCAGCCGGCCTTCCCGGCCTCCGGCAGCTCGCTTGCGCTCGGGTTCTTTTCGCACCGGCGCGTGGAGCCGGCGGTGGTGGTGGACCGCGGGTTCGGCGCCAACCTGGCCTTCACCCACGAGCTGGCGGACCGGGCGCCGCTCAGCCTCGTGTACCGGTACGAGCTGAACACCGTGCTGGCCGGGGACGTGTACTTCTGCATCAACTACGGCGTGTGCGACCGCGCCACCATCCAGGCGCTGCAGGGCCGCCAGAGCCTGTCGCCGCTCTCGGTCACCGGCTTCGTGGAGCGGGTGGACGACGCGCTGACCCGCAACTCCGGGTACACGGCGCGGCTGGCGCTGGAGCACGCCTCCGGGCTCACCGCCTCCGACTTCCGCTACAACCGGGCCCAGGCCGAGATCACCCGCGACCTCCCGCTGGGGCGCGGGACGCTCGCCGGGCGGGTCCAGGCCGGCTGGGTGCGGGGGCTGTCGGGCACGGCCGAGGCGGTGGGGGCGGGCGACGCGGAAGGGGCGATCCTCCACCCCACCACGCGCTTCTACGCCGGCGGCGCGCGCTCGGTGCGCGGCTTCGCCGAGAACCAGCTGGGGCCGCGCATCCTGACGGTGGACCCCGCGCGCCTGCTCGCGCGGCCCGACTCCGCGACCCCCGCGCCCTGCACCGCGGCGGGGCTCGCCGGCGGGGACTGCGACCCCAACCCGGTGCCCTCGTCCGAGTTCCAGCCGCGCCCCGTGGGCGGGACCCGGCTGGTGCAGGCGAGCGTGGAGTACCGGCGGCCGGTGTGGGGGAACTTCGTGGGCGCGGTGTTCGTGGACGCCGCCCGCGTGGGCGACCCGGAGCTGAGCGAGCTGGCGGAGGCCCGCACCGCGGTGACGCCGGGCTTCGGCGTCCGCTACCGCTCGCCCATCGGCCCCGTCCGGGTGGACCTGGGGATCCGCCCCACGATCCGCGAGGACTTGTCAGTGGTCACGCAGGTGACGGAAGCCGGGGTCAACCGGCTGGTCCGCCTGGACGTGAAGAAGCGCTACGACCCGCTGGAGGAGAGCGGCGGCTTCCTCCAGCAGCTGAGCAGCCGGCTGACGCTCCACCTGTCCATCGGGGAGGCCTTCTGATGCCCCGCTGGGCGAAGGTGGCGCTCGGAGCCCTGGGGGGAGTGGCGGTGCTGCTGGCCGCCGCCCTGCTCTTCCTGACGCAGACCGACGCCGGGCGCGAGCGGGTGCGGCGCTTCGTGTACGCCAGGCTGCAGGCGAGCGCGCACGGGATCGTGAAGATGGGCCCGGTGCGCGGCACCCTGCTCACCGGCGCCCGCATCGACGGGCTGGTCATCACCGACAGCACCGGCGCCCCCTTCTTCCGCGCGGACACCGTCGTGCTGGGCTACTCGCTCCTGCCGCTGCTGCGGCAGCGGATCGAGCTGTCGGGGGTGCGGCTGGTGCGCCCGGTGGTGGTGCTGGACCGGCGGCCGGGGCTGGCCTGGAACTTCTCGCGCATCTTTCCCAGCGACACCACCAAGCCCCCCACCCGGCAGGGGTTCGGCGCCTGGATCGCCGTGCGCGGCCTGGAGGTGGCCGACGGGCGCGTGCTGGTGCGCAACGAGTGGCTCCCGCCCGACTCGCTGCGCGGCGCCCGGCGCGACAGCGCCCTCGCCGAGGCTCTCTCTCCGGCGAACCGGCAGCTCGTCGTCCGCGTCCCCGGGGGCTTCCAGAGCATCCAGGACTACCGCCGGCTGAACGGGCGCTTCGACCGGCTGCGGCTGGCGCACCCGGACAGCGCGGCCATGGTGTTCGACGTGGGGCGGCTGAGCCTGCTGGCCCTCCCCTTCCGCCCCCCCGCCGCCGACGTGCGCGAGCTCGCCGGGCGGATCATCCGGAGCGGCGACACGGTCACCGCGGAGCGGCTGCGGCTGGCCCTGCCCGGCACGCGGGCCACGCTGGAGGGGACCTACAACTCCGCCAACGGCGACCTGCGGGCGTCGGTGGCCGCGCCGCGGCTGGCCTTCGCGGACCTGCGCTGGGCCTACACGCCGCTCCCGGAGCGCGGCGGGGGGAGCCTGCGCCTGGGCGTCGACCGGCGCGGCGAGCGCACCCGGGTGGTCGCGCGGGAGATGAGGCTGGCGGTGGACCGCGCCCGCCTCGCCGGGCACCTGGACCTCGCCTTCGGCGACTCGCTGCGCCTGGGTCCCAGCGACCTGCGCTTCGCGTCGCTCGACACGCGGCTGATCCGCCGCATCGCCCCGGCGGTGGACCCGCCGCGCGAGGGGACGCTGGACGGGCGGCTGGCGCTCGCCGGGCGGCCGGAGGCGCTGCGCGTCGACGGCGACGTCGCCTTCACGGAGCGCGCGTCGGGGACCAGCCGCGTCCTGGCGGACGGAGTGGTCGGCACCGCCGGCGGCTTCAGCGCGCGGGGTCTCCGGCTCCGCTTCGACCCGGTGCAGCTGGCGCTGGTGGGCACGGCGGGGCCGGACATCCCGGTGGGCGGGGCGATCACCGGGAGCGCCACGCTGACCGGGAGCACCCGCCAGGGCTTCGACTTCCGCGCCGACCTGGCGCACCGGGACGCATCCACGGGGCGCTCCCGCGTGCTGGCGGACGGGGCGGTGGTGCGCCGTGCCGGCGGCTTCGCGGCCCGCGGCCTCAGGGTGCGGCTCGATCCGCTCCAGGTCGCCCTCGCCCGCGCGTTCAAGCCGGACCTCCCCCTGGGCGGGACGCTGTCGGGGACGGCGACGCTCGACGGGAGGCCGGAGGAGCTGCGGCTGGCCGCCGACCTGGTGCACCGGAGCGCCCCCACCGGCCGCTCCCGCCTGGTCGCCAGCGGCGGCGTGGCGTTCGGCGAGACCTTCCGCGCGCGGAACCTGCGCCTGCGCTTCGACCCGGTGCAGGTGGCGCTGGCCCGGGCGTTCAAGCCCGACCTGCCGCTGGGCGGCACGGTGGAGGGGACCGCCACCCTCGACGGCACGCCGCAGGACCTGCGGCTGGCGGCCGACCTGGTGCACCGCAGCGCGCCCACGGGCCGGTCGCACCTGGTCGCCAGCGGCGGCGTGGCCTTCGGGGACGTGTTCCGCGCGCGGGAGCTGAGCCTGCGGTTCGACCCGGTGCAGGTGGCGCTGGCGAGGGCGTTCAAGCCCGACCTGGCGCTGGGCGGCACGGTGCAGGGGACGGCGCGGCTCAGCGGCACCCCCGCGGACATGCGCGTCGCGGCGGACCTGGTGCACGACGGGGCGGAGACCGGGCGCTCGCGCGTGGCGGTCGCGGGCGGCGTCGGCTTGGGGGACGCGTTCCGCGCGCGTGACCTGCGGCTGCGCTTCGACCCGCTGCAGACGGCGCTGGTGCGCGCTTTCGACCCGGACCTCCCCCTGGCCGGCTTCCTGTCCGGGCGGGCGACGCTGAACGGCTCCACGGCGACGCGGCTGGCGGTGAGCGGCGACGTGACGCACGAGGCGCCGACGGGGCGTTCGCGGCTGGTGGGCGACGCCGGGGTCCCGTTCGCGGACGGCGGGCGCTTCGCCGTGGACGTGCGGGCGCTCCCCCTCTCCCTCGCCACCGTCGGGCGGTTCGCCCCGTCCGCGGGGCTGCACGGGAGCGCCGCCGGGAGCCTGCGCGCGAACGGGACGATGAGCGACCTGGCGTTCTCGCTGGGCCTGGCGGTGCAGGACGGCGGGCGGGTGGACGCCGACGGGCGACTGGACCTGGCGAGCGCCGTCAGGGCGTACGACGTGCGGGCGCGCTTCGCCGGCTTCGACGCGCACGCGGTGACGCTCCGCGCCCCCGCCACCCGGCTCAGCGGGACCGCGTCCGCCCTGGGGCGGGGGACCGACCCCGCCACCATGACCGCCACGCTCGCGGCGGACCTCGCGGGCGCGCGGGTGGGGAGCACGGAGGTGGACTCGGTGCGCCTCCTCACCCGCCTGGCGGGCGGGCTCGCGGTCGTGGAGCGCGGCACCGTGCGCCTGGGCTCCGCGCTGGCCGAGGCGCGGGGGAGCTTCGGGCTGGTGGCGGGGCGGAGCGGGACGCTCGCCTACCGCGTCCGCGTGGACACGCTCGCCCGCTTCGCCGGCCTCCTCCCCGCCGACACCGGCCGGGTCCGTCCCCGGCCCGCCGGGATCGCCCGCGCCGTGGAGCGCGCCCGGGCGGACTCGCTGCGCGTCGCCCGCGCGACCGAGGTGGAGCGCGCCGCCACCGGGCTGCCGGCGGAGCCGCGGCTGGTGGTGGACACCGCCGCGGCCGCCATCCCCCGCGACTCGCTGGCGGGGAGCCTGGACGCCTCGGGGACGCTGGCCGGCAGCGTGGAGCGCTTCGACCTGCGCGGCAGCGCGGCGATGCGCGACCTGGTCGCCTTCGGCAGCTCCGTGGGGAGCGGACGGGTGGCGTACACCTGGCTCGACGCGCCCACCACGCGCTCCGACCTGTCGCTGGACGCACAGCTCGACCGGGTGCGGGCGGGCGGCTTCGACCTGGACAGCGTGGGCGCGCGGGTGCGCTACGCCGGGAGCACCGCGGCGGGCAACGGGACGCTGGACCTGCTGGTGAGGCAGGACCCGCGGCGCGACTACCGCGCGACCGCCGCCTTCGCCGTGTCGCCCGAGCGAAAGGAGGTGCGCTACTCGGACCTCGCGCTCCGCTTCGACACCACCACCTGGCGCGCGATCCGGCCGGGCGGGGTGAGCTGGGCCGGGAGCGGGGTGGAGGTGCGGGACGTGGAGCTGCGCAGCACCGAGGGGGGTCGGATCTACCTGGACGGCCGGGTCCCCGCCGAAGGGCCCGCGGAGCTGCGGGTGGCGGTGGACCGCCTCCAGGTGGGCGACGTGCTGGCGCTGGTGCAGGACTCGCTGCGGGTGCGCGGCCTGCTTTCCCTGGACGCGCAGCTCCGCGGCACCGGCCGCAGCCCGGTGATCTCCGGGACGGCGGGGCTGGTGGAAGCCGTGGTGGACACGGTCCGCGTTCCCGACGCGCGCGCGAGCTTCGCGTACGCCGACCGCGTGCTGCGCGGCGACGCCCAGCTCACGAGCGGCGCGCGGATTCTCCTCGCCGCAGACGGCCGCGTCCCCGTGGACCTGGCGCTCTCCGGGGTGGAGGGGCCCCGCTTCGCCGCCGACGCCCCCCTGGTCCTGGACGTCCGCGCGGACAGCCTCCCCCTGGAGGCGCTCCCGGGCTTCACCACCGCCGTGTCGGACGTGCGCGGACGCCTGGTGGGGTCGCTCGCCGTGCGCGGGACGCGCGCCGACCCCGACGTGCGCGGCGTGGTGAACCTGGACCTCGGCTCCCTGCGGGTGGTGCAGCCCGGGATCGAGCTGCGCGACCTCGCCGGCACCGTCCGCGTGGAGGGCGACACCGCCCTGGTCGACTCCCTCACCGCCCGCAGCCGCCGCGGCACGCTCCGCGTCGCGGGTGGGCTGGACCTCGCCACCCTCACCCAGCCGGGCTTCGACCTGCGGCTCGCCGCCCGCGACGCCCGCGTCCTGGACAACGAGCAGGGCAAGGTGGAGGCGGACGCGGACCTGGTCCTGGCCGGCCCCTGGACCGGCGCGCGCCTCACCGGCGACCTCCGGGTGCGGCGCGGCGTGGTGTACGCGCCGGAGATGGACGCCCAGCGCATCGACATCGACGCCCCGTCGGTGACGGCGCTGGGCGACACCGCGGCGCTCCGGGCGCTCCCCGTGGAGAACGCGCTCCTCGCCAACCTGCGGGTGGACGTGGGCGTTTCCATCGCCCCGGACACCTGGGTGCGCAACTCGCAGGCGAACGTGGAGATCTACACCCCCGCGGAGACGGGCGCGCTGGCGATCACCATGGACCGCGCGACGCAGGCGCTGACGCTGCGCGGCACCGTCAACACGGACCGCGGCGAGTACACCTTCGCCGGGCGGCGCATCCGGCTGACGCAGGGGACGGTGGTCTTCCTGGGCCAGAGCCCCCTCGACCCGATCCTGCAGCTCAAGGCCGAGCAGGAGGTGAGGCTCCCCAACCGCCCCGCCTTCGCCATCCAGCTCCTGGTGGGCGGCACGCTCCGGGTGCCCCGCCTCACGCTGCAGAGCAACGCGCAGCCGCCGATCTCGGAGTCGGACCTGCTCAGCTACTTCGCCTTCGGCGAGTCCACCTCCTCGCTCCTGCAGCCCAATTCGGGCGGGAGCATCGGCGGCGGCTCCGGCGGGGGCGGCGCCCTGCTCGGCCCCGTGGGGGCGCTCGCCACGCAGCAGCTCGGCGCGACGGCCGTGGGCACCGTCGTGGACCAGATCGAGCAGCAGGCCCGCCGCTCGCTGAACCTGGACGTGTTCAACGTCACGCCCGCCCCGGTCCCGCCCGAGCTGGCCCTGCAGGGCTACTTCAACGTGTTCCGCGGCGCCCAGTTCGAGGCGGGGCGCTATCTCAGCAGCCGCTGGTTCGTCGCCGGCCAGGGCCGCACGGCCGCCGTCTTCCCGGGCGTGCGGGTGGAATACCGGACTCCCTCCGGCTTCCAGTGGGTGACGAGCTGGGAGCCGCGCTACCTGCCGCAGCAGCCCTCCCTGTCGCTGTCCCAGGCGCCGAGCACCACCAACGTCTTCGGCGTGTTCCTCCAGTGGCAGCAGCGGTTCTGAGCCTTCCGACCCAGCGCCACACCCGCGTGAGGGATGTCGGCCCGAAGGGGCGAGACCGCACAGCAGTATCGTGCGGGCTCGCCTCCGTTGAGCAGCGTAGTTTGCTGCTCTACGGAGCCGCAGCCCGACCCCGGCGCAGCCGGGGGCACGCCCGAGCCCGCCGTTCAAATCCGTTCCGACAACGACGGCAGAATCGTTGACAGTACAGCATGCCGATGGTACGTTCCGCCCGTCCGAACCGCCTTCCCGAACGCCCATCCTCCCAAGCGAAAAACCCGGCACAATGGTCACCATCGCAGAGATCCGTGCACGCGAGATCCTCGATTCGCGGGGCAACCCCACGGTCGAGGCCGAGGTCATCCTTTCCAACGGGATCCTGGGGCGTGCGGCGGTGCCCAGCGGCGCCTCCACCGGCGAGCACGAGGCCGTGGAGCTGCGCGACGGGGAGCCCGGGCGCTACGGCGGCAAGGGCGTGCTGGACGCGGTGGAGAACGTGGAGGAGGAGATCGCGCCGGCGCTGCACGGCATCGACGCGTACGACCAGGTGGCGGTGGACCGCGCCATGATCGAGCTGGACGGCACGGAGAACAAGGCGCGCCTGGGCGCCAACGCGATCCTGGCCGTGTCGCTGGCGACGGCGCGCGCGGCGGCGCGTGACTGCCGGCTGCCGCTGTACCGCTACCTGGGCGGGCCGCTGGCCAACGTGCTGCCGGTGCCCATGATGAACATCCTGAACGGCGGCGCCCACGCCTCCAACAACGTGGACTTCCAGGAGTTCATGGTGATGCCGGTGGGGGCGGAGACCTTCTCGGAGGGGCTCCGCTGCGGGGTGGAGATCTTCCACTCGCTCAAGAAGGTGCTCTCCTCGAAGGGCAAGAGCACCGCGGTGGGCGACGAGGGCGGCTTCGCGCCGGACCTGGCCAGCAACGAGGAGGCGGTGGAGGTGATCCTCACCGCGATCGAGCAGGCGGGGTACCGCCCGGGCGAGGACGTGGTGCTGGCGCTGGACGTGGCCGCCTCCGAGATGCACCGCGACGGGGCCTACGTGTTCCACAAGAGCAGCGGCGAGCGGCGCACCTCGGCGGAGATGGTGGAGTTCTACCGCGACTGGACGGTGCGCTACCCCGTCCGCTCCATCGAGGACGGGCTGGACGAGAACGACTGGGACGGCTGGAAGCTGCTGACCGAGGGGATCGGCGCCCGCACGCAGCTGGTGGGCGACGACCTGTTCGTCACCAGCACGCAGCGGCTGCGCGACGGCATCGAGCGCGGGGTGGGGAACGCCATCCTCATCAAGGTCAACCAGATCGGCACGCTCACCGAGACGCTGGAGGCCATCGAGACGGCACGCGGCGCCGGGTACAACGCCGTGATGTCGCACCGCTCCGGCGAGACCGAGGACACCTTCATCGCCGACCTGGCGGTGGCGACCGGGGTGGGGCAGATCAAGACGGGGAGCGCCAGCCGCACCGACCGCGTGGCCAAGTACAACCAGCTGCTGCGCATCGAGGAGCGGCTGGGGAGCGCGGCCCGCTACCCGGGGAGGTCGCTGTGGCGCTGAGCCCCGCCGGCGCCCGCCAGCTCGTGCTGGGGGCGGTGGGGTGCGTGGCCGTGTACTACGCCCTGTGGGGCGGGGAGTACTCGGCCTTCGACCTGCGCCGACTGGGCGCGGAGCGCGTCGAGAAAGCGGCGGAGCTGGCGGAGACGCGCGCGCAGGTGGACTCCCTGCGCGCGTACGCGGCGCTGCTGGAGCGCGACGAGGCCACCCTGGAGCGGGTGGCCCGGGAGCGCTTCGGGATGATCCGCGAGGGCGAGACGCTGTACCGCTTCTTCGAGGCGGGACCGGCGGCCGCGCCCTCCACCCGGGTGGCCGCGGCCCCTTGACGTTTCCCGGCACAGGGTTATATTCCGTGCACTGATCGCGGGGTGGAGCAGCCTGGTAGCTCGTCGGGCTCATAACCCGAAGGTCGCGGGTTCGAATCCCGCCCCCGCTATAAAATTCCGTGGCGGAGTAGCTCAGCTGGTTAGAGCAGCGGAATCATAATCCGCGTGTCGGGGGTTCGAGTCCCTCCTCCGCTACCTGTCCGAAAGGGCCGCTCGCAAGAGCGGCCCTTTCGCGTTGTGGGCACACGCGAAACCGGCCGCCGCGGGAGATCGCGGCGGCCGGTCGCACGGGATGGAGCCGTCCTCAGCCCACCTCGTGGGGGGCCATCACGCCGAGCACCCGCTCCATGGCCATGGTGTGGCTGCAGGTGCCGTGGCTGTGGAAGTAGCCGCAGTCGCAGCGCCAGTGGCCGTCGTCGAACTGCACCTCGTGGTTCCCGTTGTTGCCGTCGAACTCCACCTTGAGGCTCTGGAAGTGGATGCGGTCGGGCTGGGCGGCGTAGGTCTTTGCCTTCTGGATCTTGTTGATCATCCCCGAATCGAGCATCTGCGCCTCCTTGCTAGGGACCAACAAAAAACGCCGCCGCACCAGTGTGCGGGGCGTTCCGAACGGAGCGTCGTCAGGCGGAGCCGGAGAAAAACTCCCAGATCAGCACCATGCATCTCCTTCCCGCAGCGGGGGTTCGGGATCGGTGCGCGACCGGCGGAGAGTCCCGGCGGCCGTGCGGCGCGCCCGGGGCGGTCCGGGGGTCGGGAGGTGCGGACCGGCGCGTGCGGCGCAGCCCTGTCCGGCCTTCCACTTCGGAAGGTAAGGCGTCCCCCTCGATCCCGCAACGGCCCCGTCGCGACCGGTTTCGTGGACACGTAGGCCCACGCAAAATCCGTTCACAACGGCCGCGGAACGGGCGTGTATGTAGCTGCCGGAACACGTCTTGCGAGGTCGTTCCGGGACTCGCTGAGCAACGTGAACCCGGACCAGGAGGATCCATGTCGGGTCTGAAGCGCACCACGCAGACGGGCGGCGGCGTCCAGACGGGGATGACCCCCGAGGGCGACCCCGGGCTGGACAACGAGGGGGCGGAGTTCGGCACCGCGGACCGCTCCACGCGGGGGACCAACCGCGACGCGGACGAGTCGGGCACCTCAATCAACCAGGGCCATGGGCATCCGCGGGAGGAGCGCGGCGCAAGCCACGACTGACGACTTTTACGGCTGAACTGCTTTGAACGGCGGGTTCGGGCGTGCCCCCGGCTGGCGCCGGGGTCGGGCTTCGGCTCCGTAGCAGACGATACGACCGTCTGCAACGGAGTCGAGCCCGCGCAAACAGCCGCGCGGTCTCGCCCCTTCGGGCCGTAAGCCCTCACGCGGGTGGCGGAGTGCGCTCCGGCATCCGTCGTCGTGTCGGGGCGCTCCCGACGGGTCGGTCGGGCAGCATCCCCTTGCCAGGGGTGCCCCGGCGAGGGTTTCTTTGTCCATCGGCCCGCTCCCGAAGCGACGG
>DASVQR010000028.1:0-3801 GCA_036389055.1 Longimicrobiaceae bacterium
CTGGTGATCCACAACGGGTACGCGGACTTCGGGCCGGACGACCGGGTGGCCTTCGCGGCCAACCCGGCCTTCGACGCCACCACCATGGAGGTCTGGGCGCCGCTGGTCGTCGGCGGACGCACCGTGGTCGTGGAGCAGGACGTCCTTCTGGAGCCGGCCGCCTTCGCGCGCCTGCTGGACGAGGAGGGTGTCACCGCGCTGTTCGTCACCACCGCCGTCTTCAACCACTACGCGGCGACGATCCCGCGGGCGCTGGCGGGGTTGCGCTTCCTCCTCACGGGGGGCGAGCGCGCCGACCCGGCGGCGTTCGCGCGGGTGCTGCGCGAGGGCGGGCGCGTCTCGCTGATCCACTGCTACGGCCCCACCGAGACCACCACCTTCGCCATCACCCTCCCCGTCGCGCACGTCGCGGAGGGGGCGCGTAGCGTGCCGCTGGGCAGGCCCATCTCGAACACGCGCGTATACGTCCTGGACGCGCACGGCGAGCCGGTGCCGGTGGGCGTGACCGGGGAGCTGTACATCGGCGGGGCGGGTGTGGCGCGCGGCTACCTGAACCGGCCGGAGCTGACCGCCGGGCGGTTCGTGGCGGACCCCTTCGGCGGGGAGCCGGGCGCGCGCATGTACCGCACCGGCGACCTGGGGCGCTGGCTCCCGGACGGGACGATCGAGTTCCAGGGGCGCAACGACTTCCAGGTGAAGATCCGCGGCTTCCGCATCGAGCTGGGGGAGATCGAGGCGCGCCTGCTGGAGCACCCGCGGGTGCAGGAGACGCTGGTGCTGGCACGCGAGGATGCCCCGGGCGACAAGCAGCTGGTCGCGTACTACGTGGCGGAGGAGGCGGTGGAGACGGAGGCGCTGCGGGCGCACCTGACCGGGAAGGTTCCGGAGTACATGGTACCGGCGGCGTTCGTGTGGATGGAGGCGCTGCCGCTGAACGCGAACGGGAAGGTGGACCGCAGGGCGCTCCCCGCACCCGGGGGAGACGCGTACGCCACGCGTGCCTACGAGCCTCCCAGGGGACCGGTGGAGGAGGCGCTCGCGGAGATCTGGGGGGAGCTGCTGAGGGCGGAGCAGGTGGGCCGACGGGACCATTTCTTCGCGCTGGGAGGACACTCGCTGCTCGCGGTGCGGGTCGTCTCGCGGGTGCGGCAGGTGCTGGAGGTGGAGGTGGAGCTCGGGGAGCTGTTCGCGCGGCCCGTGCTGGCGGACTTCGCACGCGGGCTGGAGGAAGCCGCCAGGAGCGAAGTACCGGCCATCGAGCCGGCGGAGCGTGGCGAGCGTGTGCCGCTGTCGTTCGCGCAGCAGCGGCTCTGGTTCCTGGAGCAGCTGGGGAGCGTGGGGAGCGCGTACCACGTCGCGGCGGGCCTGCGTCTGCAGGGCACGCTCGACCGCGATGCGCTCGTCGCTGCGCTGGACCGCGTCGTAGGCCGCCACGAGGCGCTGCGCACGGTCTTCGTGCAGGTGGATGGAACGCCCCTGCAGCGGATCTCGCCGGCGGCGGGGAGCCGCTTCCACCTCCTCGAGCATGACCTGGGCGGGCACCCCGAGCCGGAGGTGGAGCTGCGCCGGGTGATGATCCGGGAGGCGGGTGCATCCTTCGACCTGGTGCACGGTCCGCTGATCCGCGGACTGCTGATCCGGCTGGCGGAGGACGACCACGCGCTGCTGCTGACCATGCACCACATCGTCTCCGACGGCTGGTCCATGGGGGTGCTGGTGGACGAGCTGAGCGCGCTCTACGGTGCGTTCCACCGGGGCGAGCCCGACCCGCTCCCCCCGCTGCCGGTGCAGTACGCGGACTACGCGGTGTGGCAGCGACGCTGGGTCGCCGGCGAGGTGCTGCGGCGGCAGGCGGAGTTCTGGAAGCGGACGCTCGCGGGCGCGCCGGAGCTGCTGGAGCTCCCCACCGACCGCCCGCGGCCGGCGCAGCAGGACCATGCGGGTGCGGCGCTCCGCGTGGAGCTCGACGAGGCGCTGGTCGCCGGGGTGAAGGCGCTGAGTGCGCGGCACGGGACGACGCTGTTCATGACGCTGCTGGCGGGGTGGGCGACCGTGCTGAGCCGCCTCTCGGGGCAGGAGGACGTGGTCATCGGCACGCCGTCGGCCAACCGCGGCCGCGTGGAGATCGAGGGGCTGATCGGCTTCTTCGTCAACACGCTCGCGCTGCGGGTGGACCTCTCGAGCTCGCCCACCGTGGCGGAGCTGCTGGGGAGGGTCAGGGCCCGGTCGCTGGCGGCGCAGCAGCACCAGGACATCCCGTTCGAGCAGGTGGTGGAGGGGGTGCAGCCGGTGCGCAGCCTGTCGCACAGCCCGCTCTTCCAGGCCCTGTTCGCGTGGCAGAGCACGGCGCGTGAAAGCCTGGAGCTGCCGGGGCTCAGGATCGCCCCGGTCGGGGCGGCGCCGCAAACGACGGCGAAGTTCGACCTGTCGCTGACGCTTCAGGAGGCAGGCGACCGGATCGCCGGTGGGGTGGAGTACGCGACGGCGCTGTTCGAGCGCGCGACGGTGGAGCGCCACCTCGGCTATCTGCGGCGCGCGCTGGAGGCAATGGTGGAGGACGAAAAGCAGGCTGTCGACCGCCTGCCGCTCCTCTCGCGCGCGGAGCGGCAGCAGGTGGTGGAGGGGTGGAACCGCACGGACGTGGAGTCCCCGTCGGCTGCCTGCATCCACGAGCTGTTCGAGGCGCAGGCGCAGCGCACGCCCGGCGCGGTGGCGGTGGTCCACGAGGACCGCTCGCTGACGTACGCGGAGCTGAACGCGCGGGCCAACCGGCTGGCCCACCACCTCCGCGCGCTCGGCGTGGCTCCGCAGGCGCGCGTGGCGATCCTGATGCCGCGCTCCGTCGAGCTGGTCGTCTCCGAGCTGGCCATCCTCAAGGCCGGCGCGGCGTACGTGCCCATCGACCCCTCGTTCCCGGCCGAGCGCATCGCCTTCATGGTCGCCGACAGCGGGTCCCCCCTCGTGCTCGCCCGCACGGGCGCCGACCTGCCCCCGCTCGCCGGCGTGGAGCGGGTCGACGTCGATGCGCTGCCGGAGGGCGCCTGCCACGATCCCCGGGTGCCGCTCCACGGCGGTGCCGCGGCGTACGTGATGTACACCTCCGGCTCCACGGGGCGGCCCAAGGGGGTGGTGGTGCCGCACCGCGCGGTCGCGCGCCTGGTGATCCACAACGGGTACGCGGACTTCGGGCCGGACGACCGGGTGGCCTTCGCGGCCAACCCGGCCTTCGACGCCACCACCATGGAGGTCTGGGCGCCGCTGGTCGTCGGCGGCCGCATCGTGGTCATCGGCCCGGAGGTGCTGCTGGAGCCGCGGCGCTTCGCGGCGGCGCTGGCGCGGCACGAGGTGGACGTGCTGTGGATGTCGGTGGGGCTGTTCAACCAGTACGCGGAGGAGCTGAAGGCCGAGATCCCGCGCCTGCGCTACCTGATCGTCGGGGGCGATGCGCTCGACCCGCAGACCATCGCGCGCGTGCGGAAGGGCCATGCGCCGCGGCACCTGCTCAACGGATACGGTCCCACGGAGACGACGACGTTCGCCCTCACGCACGAGGTCACGGACGTGGAGGAGGGCGCGCGGAGCATCCCGCTGGGGCGTCCGATCGCGAACACGCGCATCTACGTGCTGGATGCGCACGGGGAGCCGGTGCCGGTGGGGGTGGCGGGCGAGCTCCACATCGGCGGCGCGCAGGTGGCGCGCGGCTACCTGGGGCGTCCGGAGCAGACGGCGGAGCGCTTCGTTGCGGACCCGTTCGGCGGCGCGCCGGGGGCGCGGATGTACCGTACGGGCGACCTGGTGCGG
>DASVQR010000029.1:0-3714 GCA_036389055.1 Longimicrobiaceae bacterium
AGCACCAGCCCCGCGTGAGGGATGTCGGCCCGAAGGGGCGAGACCGCGCGGCTGTTTGCGCGGGCTCGACTCCGTTGGCGAGCGTTGTTTGCTCGCCTACGGAGCCGCAGCCCGACCCCGGCGCCAGCCGGGGGCACGCCCGAACCTCAGGGCCGTGTCTGCTCCTCCGGCTCGACCACGGTCGCTTCCATCGCAGCCTCGGCCTCGCGCTCGGAGGGAGAGACCAGACGGTACCCCTCGCTGCGGGCGATCACCAGCGAGGTGAGCAGGTCGCCGGTGACGTTGGGCACGGTGCGGGACATGTCCAGGATGCGGTCCACGCCCAGCACCAGCGCGATCCCCTCGCCGGGCACCCCCACCATCTCCAGCACCAGCACCAGCAGCGGGATGGAGCCGCCCGGCACCCCCGCGGCGCCCACGGCGGTGATCACCGACATGCCGATCACCAGCAGCTGCGTGGAAAGCCCCATCTCCACCCCGAACACCTGCGCCAGGAAGAGCACCGTGATCCCCTCGAACAGGGCGGTGCCGTTCATGTTCATGGTGGCGCCCAGCGGGATCACGAAGCCGGCGATCTCGCGGGGCACGCCGAACTGCTCCTCGGCGGTGCGGATGGTGGTGGGGAGGGTGGCGTTGGAGCTGGAGGTGGAGAACGCCGTCACCATCATGGCGCGGCAGCGGCGCAGGAAGTCCAGCGGCCGCACGCCGGCGAGGGTGCGCGCCAGCGCGGGGATGACGCCGAACAGGTGGATGGCCAGCCCCACCAGCACCACCACCACGTACATCCCCAGCGAGCGGAGCACGTCGAACCCGAAGCGCGCCGTCACGGAAAAGATCAGCGCGGCCACCCCCAGCGGCGCCACCTTCATGGCGAAGCCGATGATCACCATCACCGCCTGGCTGATCCCCTCCAGCACCCGCAGCACCGGCGCGGCCGCGTCCTTGGGGATGCGCGTCAGCGCCAGGCCGAAGACCAGGGTGAAGAAGATCAGGGCGAGCATGTCGCCCCGGGCCGCGGCGTCGATGGGGTTGCGGGGGATGATGTTGACGAAGGTGTTGATCCCGAACCCCGTCTCTCCCGCCGCCGTGACCTTTTCCGCGGCCTGGGTGGTGTACTCGGCCAGCAGCGCGGCCCGCACCCCGGGGTCCAGGGCGTCGCCCGGGCGGATGGTGTTCACCAGCGCGAGCCCCAGGCACGCCGCCAGCGCGGTGGTCGCCAGGAAGAAGGCCAGCGTCTTGCCGCCCACGCGCCCCACCCGCGACAGGTCGCCCAGCGCGGCCACGCCCAGCGCCAGGGAGGTGAACACCAGCGGCACCACCACCATGAACAGCATGCGCAGGAACACCTGCCCGATGGGCTGTGCCACGTTGTCCACGGCCCAGAGCAGCCGCGGGTGGTCTCGCCACAGGGCGTTGGCGAGCACGCCCGCGGCGGCGCCCACGGCCAGGCCCAGCAGGATCTTGGTGTGCAGCGGGATGCCGCGGCCTGCGTTCTCCTCGTGCATCGGACTGGCTCCGTGGCGGGTGGGGCGGCGCTGCGCGCGTTGCACGGGACGGGCGAGGGGGCCCGCTCCGCAGCGCGCAGGGTTGATGCCGGGGGGAAATGAGTAGGCGCGGGGTGGGGGAAGCGCAAGCCGCCCCGGCGGGCGGGACGCGCGTGCGGGAGCCGGTCCGCGGGCCTATGTTCCATGCGGACGGGAGCCGGAGGGGCTCGTGGCGCCGTGGACGGGGGGCGGCGCTCCCCGGGGGGAGAGGGAATGGGGTACCTGTACGTGGTGTGCGCGGGCGTGCTCTGGGGGGTGCTGGGGCCGGTCGCCCGGGTGGCGCTCCAGGAAGGAGTGGGGCCGCTGGAGGTCGCCTTCTGGCGGGCGGCGTTCGCGGCGCTGCTCTTCGGGGCGCACGCGGGGATCACGCGGCGCGTGCGCGTGGCGCCGCGCGACCTGCCTGCGGTGGTGGGGTTCGGGCTGGTGGGGGTGGCGTTCCTGTACGTGGCGTACTTCATGGCGGTGCGCGCCGGGGGCGCCGCGCTGGCCACGGTGCTGCTGTACACGGCGCCGCTCTGGGTGGCCGTGCTGGCCGCGCTCTTCCTGCACGAGCGCCTGGGCGGGCGCAAGGCCGTCGCGGTGGGGCTGGCCTTCGCGGGGGTGGCGGGGATCGCGCTGGCCTCCGGCGGCGGGGACGGGGTGCGGGTGACGCCCGCAGGGGTGGCGTGGGGGCTGGCCTCCGGCGGGGCGTACGCGCTGTACTCGCTGTTCGGCAAGCGCTTCTTCGAGCGCTACGACCCCGCCACGCTGTTCCTGTACGCGCTCCCCGTGGGGGCGCTGGCGCTGCTGCCGCTGGTGGACTTCGCGCCCAAGAGCCCGCGGGCGTGGCTGGCGCTGGGGTTCATCGCCCTGGTCCCCACCTACGGGTCGTACCTGTTCTACGGGGCGGGATTGAAGCGGGTGGAGGCCACGCGCGCCGCCACGGTCGCCATGGTGGAGCCGGTGGTGGCCGCGGTGGCCGCGTACCTCACCTGGGGGGAGCGGGTGAGCCCGTCCGGGTACCTGTTCGCGGGGCTGGTGCTGGCCGGCGTGCTGCTGATGGTGTCCGAGCGAGGGCCGGCGCCCCCGCACCCGGAGCATCCATGAGGCGAAGCGTGACAGGGTTCCGGCCAGGGAATTGCCCGCTATGCCGAGGGTGTGTCACAGGAGCAAAAGGGTGTGTCACAGGAGCAAAGCGGGGGGATTGAGCGCACATGCCGGTCATCAGCAGATTCTACGGGATCGTGGTATTCATCAACTACAGAGACCACAATCCCCCGCACTTTCATGCCCGGTACCAGGACCAGGAAGTGATCGTGGAGATCCAGAGCGGAGTCGTTACGGGTACGATGACCAAACGGGCACTCCAGATGCTGTTCGAATGGCATGAGCTGCACCGGGAGGAGTTGATGGACAACTGGAACCTGGCTCGAGACCACCGGGCCCTGGTTCCGATCGCACCCCTACCCTGAGAGGGCAAGATGTTTCTTCACGTCGTGCGTGTGGATCCCCTGCCGCACCATCGCATCCGGGTAGAGTTCAGCGACGGTGTGGTGAAGGAGGTGGATCTCGCCGGAGAGCTCCACGGCGAAGTGTTCGAGCCGCTTCGTGACGCTGCGCTGTTTTCCCGGGCCGCCATAAATCCGGAGACCGGCACCGTCGAGTGGCCGAACGGGGCGGACTTCGCTCCGGAGTTCCTGCACGATCTGGGAACCGAGGTGCAGCGGGTCGCCTGAGAACCCATTCCTCCAGTCTCGCGCCCATCGTGCACGAAGCGGCGGGGCCCCCGGTCCGACCGGGGGCCCCGCCGTTTCGTCGCACCGCTGCGCGGCGCTACGGCTTCGCGGCGCCCACGCAGTAGATCCGCCCGCCGGACACCACCGCCACCCGCTCGCCCAGGGCGAAGTAGCGCGCCAGCTCGGGCTCGCGCTTCAGCAGGTCCCAGTACGCCTCGCTCCCGAACTCAAGCCGCGTCTCCGGCAGGCGCCCGGCGGAGTCCAGCTCCGAGTCGGTCCACACGCCCTCGCGCAGGTAGAAGGTCTTGCGCCCCACCGTCTGCACGGAGGCGGACGCGACCCCGACGCCCTCCAGGCTGACCGCCTCCTGCTGCGCGCGCGCCGCCTTGCTGGCCTGCACGGCGCCGGCCCCGGTGGTCGCGGTGGGCGCCGCCACCACGGGCGGCGGAGGCGGC
>DASVQR010000030.1:0-5999 GCA_036389055.1 Longimicrobiaceae bacterium
GTCGGGCTGCGGCTCCGTAGCAGACGAAACGACCGTCTGCAACGGAGTCGAGCCCCGGCGCAAACTGCCGCGCGGTCTCGCCCCTTCGGGCCGACATCCCTCACGCGGGGTTCGGGCTGGCGTCCGCAAGATTTTTTACCAGGGGGCTTGACCGGCGGGCGGGGGTGGCGCAATCTTGGTTTCACACACGAGAAACGGTCCGCGGGCGCCCTGCCCGTGCAAGGACCGCCCTGCCCCGGCCCACAGGGGGGCCGGGACACCTCCGATAACGGCAAACCCGTCGAAAGGCGGGGACGCAAAGCTACGAGGCTACCGTGGACGCACCCGCGTCCGCCACGCCAGTCGAGCCGCCGAAGAGGATCCCCCCATGAGGAACTCCGCTCGCGCCGGTCTCCGCTCCGTCCGTCCGTCCGCCCCGCTCGCAGCCGCCTCCACCGACAGTCCGACCCGCCGCTCCGTCTGCCGCCTCCGCGGCTGGGCCGTGCTCGCGCTCGCCGCGTTCGCGGGCGCCTGCGAGGCGCTCCCCGTGGGGCCGTCCGTGGAGGGCGCCTCCTCCGCCGCGGCGGAGCAGGAGTTCTCCGCCATGGTCAACGCGCACCGGGCCACCATCGGCTGCCCGGCACTGGTGTGGGACGCCCGCGTCGCCGAGGTGGCGGCCCGGCACAGCCGCGACATGGCGGCGCGCGCCTTCTTCTCGCACACCAACCCGGACGGGCAGGACCCGTGGGCGCGGCTCGCCGCGGCGGGGATCCGCTACAGCACCGGGGGCGAGAACATCGCCTGGGGGCAGTCGTCGGCGTCGGAGGCGTTCCGCAGCTGGATGAACAGCGCGCCCCACCGTCGCAACATCGAGAACTGCGCGCTCACGCACCACGGGGTGGGCGTGTACGAGGGGCGCTGGACGGACGTGTTCATCAGGCCGCTGTGACGGCTTTGACGGCAGAGTTGGGCGTGCCCCCGGCTGGCGCCGGGGTCGGGCTTCGGCTCCGTAGCAGACGAAACGACCGTCTGCAACGGAGTCAAGCCCCCAACGATACTGCTGTTGGGGTCTCGCCCCTTCGGGCCGAAATCCCTCACGCAGCTGCCTGAACGACCCAGGGGCGGTCCGGTGTTCCGGGCCGCCCCTGGGGTCGTCCCGGCCGCGGTTGAGAGGCGGGCGGCGAGTCGTTATCTTTGCGGCTTGCACCGCGGCGGTTGGTTTTGCGGCTGGCGTGGTGCAGCGATGGGTCGGTAGCTCAGCTGGTAGAGCACTCGGCTTTTAACCGATTGGTCGTGGGTTCGAGTCCCACCCGACCCACTCCCCAGGTCCCGCTCCGGCGGCGGCCTGGGGTTTTCGCTTGGGTGCCCCGCGGGCCGTGCGGTCGGCCGGCGTGCCGTCCCCGAAAACCACCCGGTTCATGTCGCGAATATTTCCCGCCCTGGCCCGCTACTAGTTGCAAGCTCCAAAGGAGCCTATAGTAGCTCCGGATGGGACGGTCCGAGACAGCTTCCCCCACGCAGTGCCGTTTTTCGCTTCCTTCCCCCAGGGCGATGAGCGATTCCGCCAGCCGTACCCAGGGAGACAAGGACGTACCCGCGCGCCCCGGAAAGGGGCGGGGGCGGCCCAAGGTGCCGCTGCCGCCGGCCGGGCAGCGGCACAGCTTCGACTTCTGCGGCGAGGTGGAGGACGTGCTGGGGGTGGTGCTGTGGAAGCGCGTGCGGGCGGTGAAGCTGTGGGCCTCCACCCCGCGGGAGCGGCGGCGGGGGCTGTTCATGCCGCCTTCGGGGCGCGTGCGGGAGCAGTTCGCCCGGGCGGTGGAGGAGGCGCCGGAGCTGCAGGAGCCGCTGGGGACGCTGATGGCGCTGGTCCGCTGGCCGGAGCGCGCGCGCCCCACGGACGTGGCCGCGGCCTGCCTGGCGGTGGCGGAGTGGGCCGAAGGGAAGGGGAAGCTGGAAACTGCGCTCCAGTTCGCGGAGGCCGCGGCGGCCGCCCGCCCGCGCGACCCCGGGGCGGCGGCCATGGCCGGGCAGTTCTGCACGCGGGTGGCCGCGGTGGACCGGGCGGTGGTGTGGCTGCAGCGCGCCGTGGTGCTGGCGAGGCGCGCCATGGACCGGGTGTGGTACATCCGCGGGCACCTTCGCCTGGGCTTCCTGATGTTCCACCTGGGCGACTACGAGCAGGCCCGCCGGCTGTACGTGCTCGCCTCGCGCATGGCGACCCGCACCGGCCGGCGCGGGCTGGCGGGGCAGGCGCAGCACGACCTGTTCACCGTGGCGTGCGAGGTGGGGACGTACGAGGAGGCGGAGGACCACGCCTGGAAGGCGCTGGATTTGTACCCGGTGCGCCACCCCGCCGTGCCGTACCTGGCGCACGACTACGCCTGGCTGCTGAACCGCGAGGGGTTCTTTTCCAGCGCGCACCTGCTGCTGCGCGCCACGCTGCCGCTGATCGCGCCGCACCGGCGCCTCCCCATCCTGGGGAGCCTGGCGCGCGCCTGCGCCGGCACGGGCGACCGCGAGGGCTACGCCGCCGCCGCCGCCGAGGTGCTGCGCCTCGCCGACACCACCGACGAGGGGGCCGCGGCGGCGCTGATCCACGTGGCCGGCGGCGCGCTCTGGCTGGGCGACCCCGAGCTGGCGGAGACCGCCGCCGCCCGCGCCCTGGAGATCGCGATCCGCCGCGAGGAAGGGGAGCCGCAGCGCAGCGCCCTGGCCGTCCTGGAAGGGCTCACCGCCCCGGAGCCGCCCCCGCCCGACCACGCGCCCCCGGAGGGCGCGCGCATCCGCGAGCTGACCGCCCGCTTCCTGGCGCGGCTGCGCAAGTGGTCCTCCAGCGCCGCGGCGGCGGCCGGCGACGCTCCCGCGGCCGCACCCCCGCCCGCCCGCCGCCGCGCCCGCTCTCCCGACGGGCGTCAGGTCGTCCCGCCCGCCGCCTCCCCGCCGCTTGCCCCGCCCCCGTAGCCGGCCGCCGTCCCCGTGCCCGATCCGTCGCTCTTGCCGCCCGAGCCGTACAGACCGCCGTTGTAGGTGGGCCCGGCGGGCGCGGTGGGGCCGGCGGATCCGTCCGTGCAGGCACCCGAGAGGAGGGCGACGAGGGCCAGCCCGGTGAGCACGCGCGGAGTCTTCATGTCGGTTTCCCGGTTGATTGTGGTGCGTGGATGGGGAGTGCGCACATTATACGTTCTCCGCACGGTTCCCGCCAGTAATCGCCATCGCTGGGACGTGTTCGTGGACGGTCCGGGGCCGCGACGCCGGCTCGCGCACGAGAAAAGCCCCTCCCCCGCAAGCGGGGGAAGGGAGGGGGCAGGCCGTGGGGGGGCCTCCTGCGGACGCCAGCACCAGCCCCGCGTGAGGGATTTCGGCCCGAAGGGGCGAGACCGCGCGGCTGTTTGCGCGGGCTCGACTCCGTTAGCGAGCGTTGTTTGCTCGCTTACGGAGCCGAAGCCCGACCCCGGCGACAGCCGGGGGCACGCCAGAACCAGCCGTTCAAAGCCGTCACCAGGAAAACACGTCCAGGATACTGGAGTGGTCGTCGGTCCACGCGCGCACCCCCGGCTTCAGCTCCGCCGGCCGCCAGCGCGCGTCCGTGGCCAGCATCCCCAGGTCCCAGTCGCTCCGCGCAAGCACGATCCAGGTGGAGACGTTCTGGTAGCGCAGCTCCCGCGGCACCCCCCACGCCCCCACCCGCACCGAGAGCCCCCGCTCGCGCGCCAGGGAAGCCACCACCGGCTCCAGGTCCAGGTAGCGGTTGCTGGTGTGCACCGCGATGCGCCCGCCCGGCGCCAGCCGCTGCAGGTACACGCCCAGCGCCTCGCGGGTGAGCAGGTGCACGGGGATGGCGTCGGAGCTGAACGCGTCCAGCACGATCAGGTCGTAGGTGGGCGCCCGCTCGCGGACCTCGCGCGCCAGCGACACCCGCGCGTCCCCCAGCACTACGCGCGTCCGGGCGGGCGAGTCGGCCAGGTAGGTGAACAGCCGGGGGTCGCGGGCGATGCGCTCCATCCCCGGGTCGATCTCGAAGAAGGTCCAGCGCTCGTTCTCGGAGGCGTAGGCGGCCGTGGTCCCCGCGCCGAGGCCCACCACGGCCACGCGGCGGGCGCGGGTGGAGAGCCCCTGCGTGGCGAACACGTCGCCCAGCGGCCCGATCCTCACGTAGTAGGTGAGCGGGTCGCGCCGCTTCTCCGGGTGCAGGCTCTGCGCGCCGTGCATGGTGGAGCCGTGGGTGAGCACGTGGAAGCTCTCGTCGCGCCCCGGCGCCAGCACCACGCGGAAGTGCCCAAAGAAGGAGCGGTCGGCGTGCAGCGTCCGCGCCGCGGCCAATTCCTCGCCGGCGCGCGCCACGTACACCGAGCCCAGGCAGAGCGCCAGCCAGAGCGGCGCCCGCCCCAGGGCCGCCGACAGGAGCGCCACGAACAGGCCGCCCAGCCCGGCGAGCACCACGAACGGGGTCTTGTCCGGGTCGCGGCTGGTGAGCAGGTACAGCGCGTAGGCGAACCCCGCCGCCCGCAGCGCGAACATCGCGTGGTCGCGCGGGGAGCGCCGGCCCTCCGGCCAGGGGCGGGCCAGGCAGGCCAGCACCAGCACCAGCGGGTACTCCCAGGTCTCGGTGAAGACCGTGGGCGCCACCAGCACGTTGAAGATCCCGCCCAGCACCCCGCCCACCGACAGCCACAGGTAGAACTCCGTCAGGTGGCGCGCGTCCGGCCGGCGGCGCGACAGCTCGCCGTGGCACACCATGGCGGTCACGAACAGCGCCGCCAGGTGGATGGGGACGGCGACGGCGGGGCGGGTGAGCGAGCTGCCCAGCAGCAGGTAGACCACGGCGACCAGCAGCGAGGGCTGCACCGCCACCATCCACGCGTGCGGCACCAGCTGCCGCGGGGCGAACACCAGCGTGAAGGTGAGCAGGTACAGCGCCAGCGGCAGCACCCACAGGAGCGGCGCGGGCGTCAGGTCGGTGGTCAGGTAGGTGGTCGCCCCCAGCAGCAGGCTGGAGGGGAGGAAGGCGAGCCCCACCCAGACGGCGCGCTGCCGCAGCGTCACCGGCGCCGGGTCCGCCACGCGCGCGGCCGCCGGGTCCGCGCCCTGCGAGCGCCACACCAGCGCGGCGCACCCGGCCACCAGCGCCACCAGCAGGGCGTAGCCGCCGGCCCAGGCGGCGCTCTGCTGGGCGATGCGCAGCCGGGGCTCCAGCAGGAACGGGTAGGCGAGCAGCCCCAGCAGGCTTCCCAGGTTGCTGGCGGCGTACAGCCAGTACGGGTTGGCGGCGGCGGGCGAGCCGCTCTCCGCGAACCAGCGCTGGAGGATGGGGCCCGTCCCCGCCAGCACCATGAACGGCGCGCCCACCGTGGTCAGCAGCACCAGGAGCAGCCAGGGGATCGGCGCGCCGCCGCCGGCCGGCGCGGCGTCGCCCACGGCCAGCGGGAGCGCAAGCGCGGCGGCCAGCATCACCGCGAGGTGCAGCGCGGCCTGGCGGCGCACGCCCAGCGCGCGGGTGGTCAGGTGCGCCCACAGGTAGCCGCCCAGCAGCGCCGCCTGGAAGAACAGCATGCAGGTGTTCCACACCGCCGGCGAGCCGCCCAGCAGCGGCAGCACCATCTTGCCGAACATGGGCTGCACCTGGAAGAGCAGGAACGCCCCGGCGAACACGGTCGCGGCGTAGGCGGCCGCCAGCGGGAGGGCCCTTTTCCGGGCCCCGGTCCCGGAGAGGCCCTCGGGGGCGGCGTTCAGGGCGGGTGCTGCGCTTTCCACGGTCTCTGGGTGCTGTGCGTTGCTCGTCGATTCCGGTGCTGCGCGTCAATCTACGGGGAGGCGCGGCAGCCTGGATACCCGGTGCGGGCGACAAGTTTCCAACGGCGGACGGCTTGAACGGCGGATTTGGGCGTGCCCCCGGCTGGCGCCGGGGTCGGGCTGCGGCTCCGTAGGCGAGCAAACAACGCTCGCCAACGGAGTCGAGCCCGCGCAAACAGCCGCGCGGTCTCGCCCCTTCGGGCCGACATCCCTCACGCGGGGCTGGTGCT
>DASVQR010000031.1:0-1812 GCA_036389055.1 Longimicrobiaceae bacterium
AGCAGCGGCGGCGCCCCGGCCAGCCGCTCCTTCCAGTAGGCGATCTGCCGCTCCAGCGTCTCGCCGACGAGCCAGGCGCGCTGCCAGGCCGCGTAGTCGGCGTACTGCACCTCCAGCTCCGGCAGCGGCGACGGCCGCCCCTCGGAGAAGGCGCCGTACAGCGCCGACACCTCGCGCGTCAGCACGCCCATGCTCCACCCGTCGCTGACCACGTGGTGCATGTTGACCAGCAGCACCCACTCCGCCTCGTCCAGCCGGAGCAGCGTGGTCCGCAGCAGCGGCCCGCGCGCCAGGTCGAACGGATGCCGCGCGTCGTCGCCCACCAGCCGCCGCGCCTCCGCCTCCCGCTCGTCCTCCGCCCCGTCCCTCAGGTCCACGACCTCCAGCCGGCGCTCCCCCGCGGGCTGGATCACCTGCACCGGCTCCCCGTCCACCATCCCGAAGACGGTCCGCAGCGACTCGTGCCGCCGCACCAGCTCGGCCAGCGCGCCCTCCAGCGCTCCAACGTCGAGCGAGCCCCGCAGCCGCAGCGGGAACGGCATGTTGTAGGTGGCACTGCCCGGCTCCAGCTGGTCGATGAACCACAGCCGCTGCTGCGCGAACGAGAGCGGCAGCGGCGAGCCGTCGCGCGGGATCGGCACGATGGGCGGCGCCTGCATGCCGACGCCCTCCCGCAGCGCCGCGTCCGCGCGCACCGCCATCCCGGCCACCGTCGGCGCCTCGAACAGCGCCCGCAGCGGGATGTCCACTCCGAGCGCGGCCACGGCGCGCGAGACCACCTGCGTCGCAAGCAGCGAGTGCCCGCCGAGGGCGAAGAAGTCCTCGGTGACGCCCACGCGCTCGCGGTGCAGCACGTCCGCCCAGATCCCGGCCAGGATCTCCTCCGTCGGCGTCCGCGGCGCCACGTGCTCCGCCGCGTCGGCGCCCTCCGGCGCGGGCAGGGCCCTGCGGTCCACCTTGCCGTTGGGGGTGAGCGGGAAGCTCTCCATCGCGACGATGGCCGAGGGCACCATGTACTCCGGCAGACGGCCCGCCAGGTGCTCCTTCAGCTCCGCCGCCGCGACGCCCTCGCCGGACGGGACGACGTAGCCGACCAGCCGCTTCTCCCCCGGCACGTCCTCGCGCACCAGCACGACGGCCTCGCGCACGGCGGCGTGCGCGGCCAGCTGCGCCTCCACCTCGCCGGGCTCGATGCGGAAGCCGCGGATCTTGGCCTGGAAGTCCATGCGGCCCAGGAACTCGATCTCCCCGCGCGCGTTCCAGCGCGCCCGGTCCCCGGTCCGGTACAGCCGCGCCCCCGGCTCCGCCGGGAACGGGTCCGGGACGAACCTCTCCGCCGTCAGCTCCGGCCGCCCCAGGTAGCCGCGCGCCACGCCCCAGCCGCCCACGTACAGCTCGCCCGGCGAGCCCACCGGCACCAATTCCAGCGAGCGCCCCAGCACGTACGCCGTGCTCCCCGCCACCGCCCGCCCGATCGGCACCGTCCCGGCGTCCGGCGCCACCCGCGCGATGGGGTGCCAGGTGCTGAAGGTGGTGTTCTCGGTCGGCCCGTACCCGTTCAGCAGCCGCCCCGGCGCGCCGGCCTCCAGGCAGAGCCGCGCCGCCGCCGGGTCCACCGCGTCGCCGCCGACCACCAGGTTCGCCACCGTCGCGAACGCATCCGGCGCCTCCCGCACGGTCTGGGTGAAGAGCGCGCTGGTCAGGAACATCGCCGTGACGCGCTCGCGCCGCAGCGCCTCCGCCAGCCGCCGCGCGTCCAGCGCCGTGTCGCGGTCGATGCCCACCACGCAGCCGCCGTTCAGCAGCGCGCCC
>DASVQR010000032.1:0-6124 GCA_036389055.1 Longimicrobiaceae bacterium
ACGGGCGGGAGCTGGTGGGGCGGGTGCGGGAGCGGGTGCTGGAGGCGCACGCGCACCAGGACCTGCCGTTCGAGCGGCTGGTGGACGAGCTGAGCGTGGAGCGCAGCCTGGCCCACGCCCCCCTCTTCCAGGCCATGTTCAGCTTCGCCGGGGCCGCCTCCGACGCGGACGGGCTGCGACTGGGCGGCGTGGAGGTGGAGCCGCTGGGGTCGGGGAGCGGCAGCGCCAAGTTCGACCTGACGCTGGGCATCACCGACGCGGGCGAGCGGCTGCCGGCCTCGCTCTCCTTCCGGGCGGACCTGTGGGAGGGCGCCACCGTCGAGCGGATGCTGGCCCACTTCGGCGCGCTGCTGGAGGCGCTGGCCCGCTCGCCGGAGCAGCCCGTCGCCGGGCTGCCCATGCTGTCCGCGGCCGAGCGCACGCAGCTGCTCGCGGAGTGGAACGCGACGGACCGCCCGTACCCGGCGGGCGAGCGGGTGCACGACCTGTTCGCGGCGCAGGCCGCCCGCACGCCGGACGCCGTGGCCGTCTCCTGGCGCGGCGAGCGGACCACGTACGCCGAGCTGGACCGGCTCGCCAACCGGATCGCCCACGCGCTGCGCCGGCGCGGCGTGGGCCCCGAGACGCGCGTGGGCGTGAGCATGGCCCGCACGCCGGCGCTGCTGGCGGCGCTGCTGGGCGTGCTCAAGGCCGGCGGCGCGTACGTGCCGCTGGACCCGGGCTACCCGGCGGAGCGGCTGGGCTGGATGGTGGAGGACGCGGGGATCCGGCTCGTCCTCACCGAGTCGGCGCTGGCCGGCGGCCTGCCGGAGGGCGTGGACGCGCTGGCGCTGGACGGGGCGGGGGAGGAGCTGGCCGCGGGGCCGGAGACGGCGCCCGAGAGCGGCGCGCTCCCGGACAACCTGGCCTACGTCATCTTCACCTCCGGCTCCACCGGCCGGCCCAAGGGCGTGATGGTGCGCCACTCCAGCGTGGCGGCGCTGCTGCACTGGATGCGGGAAGAGTTCGGCGACGAGGAGCGCCGCTCCGTGCTGTTCTCCACCTCCGTCAGCTTCGACGTGTCGGTGGGGGAGATGTTCGGCACGCTGGCGTGGGGCGGCAGGCTGGTGCTGGTGGAGAACGCGCTGGAGCTGCCCGCGGTCCCCGCGGAGGAGCAGGTGACCAGCGTGGGGACGGTGCCCACCGCTGCGGCGGAGCTGCTGCGCACGGGCGGCATCCCCGCGAGCGTCCGGGTGGTCAACCTGGCCGGCGAGGCGGTGCCGGCGCCGCTCGCGCGGGCGATCCACGAGCTGGGCCACGTGGCGACGCTCCGCAACCTGTACGGCCCCACCGAGGACACCGTCTTCTCCACGTTCGCCGTCGTCCCGCGCGGCGCGGACCCGGTGCCCATGGGCCGGCCGCTCGCGAACTCGCGGGCGTACGTGCTGGACGCGCGCCTCCAGCCGGTGCCGACCGGCGTGGTCGGCGAGCTGTACCTGGCCGGCGCCGGGCTGGCCCGCGGCTACGCCGCCCGGCCCGAGCTGACGGCCGAGCGCTTCCTCCCGGACCCGTTCGGCCCGGCCGGGTCGCGCATGTACCGGGTGATGGACCGCGCCCGCCGGCTTCCCGACGGCCAGCTGGAGTACTCCGGGCGGGCGGACTTCCAGGTCAAGGTGCGGGGCTTCCGCATCGAGCTGGGCGAGATCGAGGCGGTGCTGGCCCGCCACCCCGCCGTGCGCGACGCGGTCGCCGTGGTGCGCGAGGACCATCCCGGCGAGCGCCGCATCGTCGCCTACGTGACGCCCGCGGGCGACGCGCGGCCCGGCGCGGCGGAGCTGCGCGAGCACGCCGGGAAGTCGCTGCCCGAGTACATGGTGCCCTCCGCCTTCGTGGCGCTGGAGACGCTTCCCCTTTCCCCCAACGGAAAGACGGACCGCCGCGCCCTGCCGCGCCCGGACGCCCCCGCGGGCGAGGGCGTCCACGTGGAGCCGCGCACCGACACCGAGCGCGCGCTCGCCGCCGTGTGGGCGGAGACGCTGCGCGTGGAGCGGGTGGGCGTGCACGACGGCTTCTTCGCCCTGGGCGGCCACTCGCTGGTCGCCACGCGGGTGGTCTCGCGCCTCCGCGAGGCGCTGGGGGTGGAGCTGCCGCTGCGCGCCATCTTCGAGGCGCCCACCGTGGCCGCGCTCGCGGCGCGCGTGGACGACCTGCTGCGCGCCGGGGAATCGCCGGAGCCCGCGGCGCCGGCGGGCGACGCGTCGGCCGAGCGGCGGGAGCTGGTGCGCGGGCTGCTCCGCCGGCGCGCGGCCGAGCGGCGCGAGGAGCAGCGCGTGCGCCCGCGCGCCACGGACGGGTCCGTGCCTCTGTCGTTCGCGCAGCAGCGGCTCTGGTTCATCCAGCAGATGGACCCGGCGAGCACCGCCTACAACATGGCGTACCCGCTGCGGCTGCGCGGCCGGCTGGACGTGGCGGCCATGCGCCGGTCGCTCACGGAGATCGTGGCGCGGCACGAGTCGCTGCGCACCGTGTTCGCCGCCGCCGCGGGCGAGCCGGTGCAGCGGGTCCTCCCCGCCGCCCCGGCGGCGCTCCCCGTGGTGGACCTGTCCGGGCTCCCGGTGGAGCCGCGCGAGGCGGAGGTGCGGCGCCGGGTCGCGGAGGATTCGGAGCGCCCCTTCGACCTGGCGCGCGGGCCGCTGCTCCGCGCCTCGCTCTTCCGCCTGGCGGACGAGGACTGGGGGCTGGTCTTCGACCTGCACCACATCGTCACCGACGGCTGGAGCATGGGCGTGCTCACCCGCGAGCTTTCCGCGCTCTACCACGCCTTTTCGCGCGGCCGGCCCTCGCCGCTGGAGCCGCTCCCGGTGCAGTACCCGGACTTCGCGGCGTGGCAGCGGGAGCGCCTCGGCGGCGACGCCCTGGAGGCGCAGGTGAGCTACTGGCGCGAGGCGCTGGCCGGCGCCCCGCCCGTGCTGGAGCTGCCCACCGACCGCCCGCGTCCGCCGGTGCTGCCCACGCGGGCCGGGCACCGCGGCTTCGTCCTGCCGGCGGAGACCGCGGCGGCGCTGCGCGAGCTGGCCCGGGGCGAGGGCGTCACCCCGTTCATCGCGCTGCTGGCGGCGTTCCAGGCGCTGCTCGGCCGCTGGAGCGGCCAGGACGACATCAGCGTGGGCACCCCGGTGGCCGGGCGCGGGCGGCTGGAGCTGGAAGGGGTGATCGGGATGTTCGTGAACACCCTGGTGCTCCGCACCCGCCTGGACGGAGACCCCACCTTCCGCGAGCTGCTGGCCCGCGTCCGCGAGGGCGTGCTGGGCGCCTTCTCGCACCAGGACGTCCCCTTCGAGAAGCTGGTGGAGGAGCTGCGCGTGGAGCGCAGCCTGCAGCACACCCCGCTCTTCCAGGTGATGTTCTCGCTCCAGAACCACGAGCGCGGCGAGCTGGAGATGGGCGGGCTGCGGGTGGGGCCGCTGGCCCGCGGCGCGGAGTCGGCCAAGTTCGACCTCGGCGTCACCCTGGTGGAGGAGGACGGCATGGTGGGGGGCGGCGTGTCGTTCCGCGCCGACCTGTTCGACGGCGCCACCGTCGGGCGGATGCTGGAGCACTACGCAAACCTGCTGGGCGCCGTCGCCGCGGACCCGGACCGCCGCCTTTCCGGGGTGGAGATCCTGGGCGCCGCCGAGCGCGCCCGCGTGCTGGAGGAGTGGAACCGGACGGCCCGTCCCTGGCCGCGCGGCGTCTGCATCCACGAGCTGTTCGAGGAGCAGGCGCGGCGGCGGCCCGGCGCGCCGGCGCTGGCGTGGGGGGGCGTGGAGCTGACGTACGCCGGGCTGGACGCGCGGGCCAACCGGCTCGCGCACCACCTGGCCGGGCTGGGCGTGGGGCCGGAGAGCCGGGTGGGGGTGATGCTGGAGCGCGGCCCCGAGCTGGTCGTGTCCATCCTGGCCGTGCTCAAGGCGGGCGGCTGCTACGTGCCGCTGGACCCCGGCTACCCCGCCGAGCGCCTGGCGCTGATGCTGGACGACAGCGGCGTGCGCGTGCTGCTCACCCGCTCGGAGCACGCCGCGGCGGCGGAGGCGGACGGCCCGGCGGTCGTCCTCCTGGACCGCGCGGCGGAAGCGATCGCGTCGGAGCCGGCGGACCCGGTGCGGAGCGGCGCCGACCCGGAGAACCTTGCGTACATCGTCTACACCTCGGGATCGACCGGGCGGCCCAAGGGCGTGATGGTCGCCCACCGCCACGTCGTCCAGCTCGCCGTGGAGACCGACTACGTCCACCTCGGGCCGGGCGACCGCGTCGCGCAGGCCAGCAACGCCAGCTTCGACGCCCTGACCTTCGAGGCCTGGGGCGCGCTGATGAACGGCGCCACCCTGGTGGGCATCCCCCGCGACGTGCTCCTCTCGCCCGCCGCCTTCCGCGACACGCTGCGCGCGGAGGGGATCACCACGCTGTACCAGACCACGGCGCTGCTCAACCAGCTGTCGCGCGAGCAGCCGGACATCTTCGCCCCGCTGCGCGAGGTGCTCTTCGGCGGGCAGGCGGCGGACGCAGACAGCGTGCGGCGCCTGCTCCGGGCCGGCGGGCCGCGGCGGCTGCTGCACGTGTACGGGCCGACCGAGACCACGGCGTGGTGCTCGTGGGAGCAGGTGGAGCACGTGCCCGACGACGCGCTCACCGTGTCCGTGGGCCGGGCGACGGGGAACCAGCGCATCTACCTGCTGGACCGTGCGCTGAGCCCGGTGCCCATCGGCGTGGCGGGCGAGGCGTACGTGGGCGGCGACGGCGTGGTGCGCGGCTACCTGGACCGCCCGGAGCTGACGGCCGGGGCGTTCCTCCCGGACCCGTTCGCCGCGGAGCCGGGGGCGCGGATGTACCGCACCGGGGACCGGCTGCGCTGGCGGGCGGACGGAAAGCTGGAGTTCGTCGGGCGGGTGGACGAGCAGGTCAAGGTGCGCGGCTTCCGGATCGAGCCGGGCGAGATCGAGGCCGTGCTCTCGGCGCACCCGGAAGTGCGGGAGGCGCGGGTGATCGTGCGCGAGGACGTGCCCGGAGAGCAGCGGCTGGTGGCGTACGTGGTGGGCGACGCGGACGCGGACGCCCTGCGCGGGCACCTGCGGCAGAGCCTGCCGGAGTACATGGTCCCGGGCGGGTTCGTGGGGATGGATTCGCTTCCGCTGACCCCGAACGGCAAGCTGGACGTGAAGGCCCTGCCCGCCCCCGGGGACGGAGCGGACGCGGCGGAGCACGCGGCGCCGCGCACGCCGACGGAGGAGATCCTGGCCGGGATCTGGGCGGACGTGCTGCACCGCGAGCGCGTGGGCGTCACCGAGGACTTCTTCGCCCTCGGCGGGCACTCGCTGCTCGCGACGCAGGTGGTCTCCCGTGCGGTCGCCGCCCTGGGAGTGGACATCCCGCTGCGGGCGCTGTTCGAGGCGCCGACGGTGGCCGGGATGGCCGTGCGCGCGGACGCGGCGCTGCGGGAGGGCGTCGGCATGCATGCGCCGCCCATCGTGCCGATCCCGCGCGACGGCTCGCCGCTGCCGCTGTCCTTTGCGCAGCAGCGGCTGTGGTTCATCGACCAGCTGGAGCCGGGCAGCGCCACCTACAACATGCCGTTCCCGCTGCGGCTGCGGGGCTCGCTCGACGTCGGAGCGCTGGAGGGCGCGCTGGCCGAGCTGGTGCGGCGGCACGAGTCGCTGCGGACCGTCTTCGGGATGGTGGACGGGGAGCCGGTGCAGGTGATCCAGCCCGCGGGCGAGCGCCGGCTGGAGGTGGTGGACCTGCGCGGCCGGGCGGAGGACGAGCGGGAGGCGGAGGCGCGGCGGCGGGTGGCGGAGGACGCGCGTCGGCCGTTCGACCTGGCGCGCGGGCCGCTGCTGCGGACCACGCTCCTGCGGCTGGACGAGGCGGAGTGGGTGCTGCTGGTCAACATGCACCACGTCGTCAGCGACGGGTGGAGCATGGGCGTGCTGACGCGCGAGGTGTCGGCGCTGTACGGGGCCTTCTCCGCGGGGCGGCCGTCGCCGCTGCCGGAGCTGGAGGTGCAGTACGCCGACTACGCGGCCTGGCAGCGCGCCTGGCTCGTCGGCGAGACGCTGGAGCGGCAGATCGCCTACTGGAAGGAGCGGCTGGCCGGGGCGCCGCCGCTGCT
>DASVQR010000033.1:0-32942 GCA_036389055.1 Longimicrobiaceae bacterium
GAGGCGGCGCCATGGGCGAGGCCTGGCCGCGCACGCGCGTCTGCGCCTGCGCGTCCCGCGCCACGCCGCCGGGCACGCCCGCGCCGGCGAAGTCCTGCGCCGCCCGCTCCGCGCCCGGCTCCAGCGCCAGGAACGAGGTGTAGGGCGTCACGATGCCGTGGCGCGTCCCCAGCTCCACCACCTCGTCGCGCAGCTCGCGGCTCTCGCCGTAGGTGCGGATCTGCTCCATCAGCCAGCCCACGCGGCGGGTTGCCCAGAGGCGCGGCAGGAACTCGTGCCGCTCGTCGCGGAGCGGGAAGCGCAGCCCGGAATAGGTGAGCACCTCGCGCCGCGGGCTGGCCCGGCCGCTGAGGCGCGCGGTGACGCCGGTGAGCTCGCGCTCGTTGCGGTAGCGGCCCACCAGCGCCACCTGTCCGCCGCGGAACAGGTCGGGGAGCGCGCGCGGGTACGCCTGGTCCGTGCGCACCTCGCCCAGGTCCAGCCGCAGGTCGGTGAGCACGGGGTGGTTCACCTTGTCGAAGAACGACGAGACCTTGACCTCCAGGTCCTCCCGCGGCTCCACGTACTCCGCCGTCCCCCCGTTCTCCGCGGCCACGCGGTCCAGCAGCCGGGTGTTGACGTCGTAGCCCACGCCGAAGGTGAACAGCCTCACCGCGCCGGGCCGCGCCCGCTGCGCGTTCGCCACGATGCGCTCCGGCGTGGTCTCGCCCACGGTGGGGAGGCCGTCGGTGAGGAACACCAGCAGCCGCGGCCGGTCGCCCCCGGCGTCGAACTGCTCCAGCCCGGCCACCAGCGCGTCGTTGATGTTGGTTCCGCCCACCGCGCGCAGCCGCTCCACGAACTCGGCGCCGCGCCGCTTCCCCGCGGCGTCCGCGCGCACCAGCCCGGTCTCCATCAACCGCGTGTCGCCGGAAAAGGCCACGACGTTGAAGCGGTCCTCCGGCCCCAGCCCGCGCAGCCCGAAGGTGAGCGCGCGCCTGGCCTTGTCCATCTTGTCGTCCTCGGCCATGGAGCCCGAGGTGTCCAGCACGTACACCACGTCGCGCGCCGGGTACTCGCGCCCCGCCGCGTCGCTGCGCGGCGTCAGCAGGAGCAGGAAGTAGCCGTCCCTGCCGGGCTCGCGGTAGGTGAACAGCGAGAGCCCCACGTCCTCCTGCGCCTGGGCGAAGAAGAGCTGGAAGTCGCGCCGCTCGCGCCGCCCGTCCGTCTCGAAGGACACGGCGGCGCGCCGGTCCCCCTCACTGCGCCGCACGTCCACCTGGTGGCTGGGCGAGTACACCGTCCTCACCGCGTGCTCGCCGCGGATCTCCACCCGCCCGGCCACGCGCTCCACCGGCGCGGCGCCCCGCCCCACCCCCAGCGGGTAGCGGTACCCCACGGTGCCGCCCTCCGCCCTGAGCACCTGCGTGTAGACCAGCTCCAGCTTCTTGGTGCTGCGCGGGAGGATGGGGAAGATGCTCGCCTGGAACAGGTTCTCCCCCGCGTACTCCAGCAGCCCCGGGTCGCGCTGCCTGCGCACGATGCCGTCGTAGATGCGCCGCGCCTCCTCGCGCGACCGGACCTCGCCGGCCAGCCGCCGCTCGCCGTCCCAGATGGCGAACTCGCTCACGGACGCGTCCGAGGGGATGGGGAACAGGTACGTGCCCTCCAGCGTGGCCTCGGTCTCGTTGCGGAACACCTGGGTCACGTGGGTGGTCGCCACCTGCCCCTCGATGCGCGTGTCCAGCGTGACCGACTCCACCGGCAGCGACGGCGGCAGCGGCCGCCTGCACTCGGGCCGGCAGCGGTCCGGTACGATGGTGCCCTGCCCGGTCAGCCCGGCCGGGAGCGCGGGGGCGAACGCGAGCGCCAGGAGGAGCGCGAGAGGAAAGCGGGGATGCATGGGGACCTTCGAGGAGCGGGTGGAAGGGTGCAGCGGGGCGAACCCAGGATTCTACTTGGGCGCCGGGGCGGGAGTTCCGGGGAAGGGAACGGCAGTGCGAAAGTGCGGGAGTGCGGGAGTGCGAAACGGCGCCCCCACCCGAGCATCCGGGTGAGGGCGCCGTTCGCCGTTGCCGTTCCCATCGTTCCCACATCCTGTACGGAGGGAGACAGCCGGGCGGTTTCGGCTGGCTCACTCCGGCGAGGTGAGACCCGCCGGCAGTTTGGCGGGGCTCGCCGAGCCCGCGCAGGAGACCGGACAGCAGTTCCGTCCGGGCTCCGGAGCGGCCCGCCGCTACGACATCAGCTCAGGCACCACCGACGGCGCGCTCCGCCTCCTGCCGCATGGGAGCGAGCGCCTGCTGGTGGTCCCGGTACTCCACCAGGTCCCGCGACCGCTCCGTCTCGAACGCCGACAGGAACCGCTGGTACAGCGCCCGCGCCCGCGCCCGGTTCCCCAGCTGCGTCTCCGCCTGGGCCGCGGTGAACAGCCCGAACAGGTGCTGCGGCTCGGCGGCCAGGATCGTGTTCGCCTCCGACAGCGCCGAGCGCGCGTCGCCGCCCACCAGGTGCAGCACGGCCAGGTGGTAGCGGCCGTCGGTGTCCAGCTGCCCCACGCGCCCGTACGCCCCGATCGCCATGGGGAGGAAGGTGCGCGCCTGTGCGGTGTCGCCGCTGGACACGCTCTGCATGACCCGGTTGAAGAGCCGGTCCGCGGCCTCGCGCGGGGTCATGGACGAAAGGTCCACCGCGCCCGGGTTCCCCGCCGGCGCGGCGCCGGCCATGGGCGGCGCCGCGCCCCCGGCCGGCCCGCCCAGCGCGCTCCCCGACATGGCCGTGGAGGCCGCCGGCGCGGGCTGCGGGCCGCCGCCGCGGGGGACGAGGAACGCGGCGAGTGCCACGGCGAGCGCGACCCCGGCCACCGACCAGGGGAGCCAGGCGGGCCAGCGCGAAGCGCCGCCCGCGTGCGCCGCGGCGGCCTCGGGGGCGGCGGCCGCGGTGGCGCCGCAGTGGTTGCAGAATCGCGCCCCCGGCGGAAGTGCGTTGCCGCACTCGCGGCACTCGGCGGCGACGGCCGCGCCGCAATGGGAGCAGAAGCGGCCGCTGGCCGGCTTGTGGCACGAAGGACAGGTCTGGCTCATGGCTCTCCGGTCGCGGAAGTACGGGCCTCGGTGCGGCAAATCTACGTCCGGCAGGGGGTTGCCTCAAGGTCGCCCACGGGCGGGCCCGCCCGTGGGGCATGCGAAATGCCTTCCCCGACCCTCCCCCGCGAGCCGGCGCCCGCCGGCTCGCCGGGCCGCCCGAGCTGGCGCCCGCGGAGGGCCTGCTCCGGCGGCGGAGACGTCGCGTGCGAAATGTGTCCCCAAGCTGGCGGCAATGCGCGCAAGATCCTTGCGCGACAGGGGCTCCCCGTACATACATTGTACATCTGTTGCCGATGCCATCCTCGCGCCGCCCCCGGCGCGAAGCCACGCCTCTTCCGCCCCCCGCCGAGGTGCAGTGGACCCGCAGAAGACCGTCCTGGTGGTCGACGACGACACCGACAGCAGGAACATCTGCTCCCTGTTCCTCCAGCACCACGGCTACCGCGTCGTGGAGGCGCTGGACGGCGACGAGGGGGTCCGCCTGGCGCGCGAGATGCGCCCGGCGCTGATCCTGATGGACGTCACCCTCCCGCTGCTGGACGGCTGGGAAGCGACGGAGCGCCTCAAGGCCGACCCCGAGACCCGCTCCATCCCCGTCGTCATCCTCACCGGCCACGCCCTGGAGCGCGACCGCGCCCGCGCCCTCGCCGTGGGCGACGGCTACCTCCCCAAGCCCTGCACCCCGCGCCGCATCCTGGAAGAGGTGCAGCGCCTGATCGGCGTGGCGGAAACGGCAGGGAACAGGGAATAGGGGACAGGGAACAGGGAACAGGGAACAGGGAACAGCCTGCACCTGCAACGGCGCCCCCACCGGGAGATCCCGGTGGGGGCGCCGTTGCATGAGGGATTACGGCCCGAAGGGGCGAGACCCGGCGGGGCAGTTTCCGCCGGGGCTCGACTCCGTTAGGCAGCGTCGTTTGCTGCCTTACGGAGCCGAAGCCCGACCCCCGCGCCAGCGGGGGGCATGCCCAAACCAAGCTCTCAGTAGCTCGGGTTGCCGTTGCGCTCGTCCAGGGAAGGCACGAAGCACTCCGCCGTCCCGTACGTGCCGATGAACGCGTCCGGGTGCGCACCCTTGGGGAACTCGTCCACCCCCTGCTGCGCCTTGTAGCGCCGCAGGTCGCCCAGGCGGTGCCCGTCCAGGAAGAAGTCGCGGCGGCGCTGGTCGCGCAGCTCGGCCTGCAGGTCCACGCCCGTCGCGGAGGCGAGGGCGGGCTGGCGCCCCACCGCGCGCCGCTCGTTGACGAACGCCAGCAGCTGCGCGGCCGTCATGCCGCCCGCCTCGGCCAGGATGTAGCGGGCCTCCAGCCCCGAGGCGAAGCGGATGCTGGTGTTCTTGGTGAAGTTGATGGTGTCGCCCCGGACGCCGGTGCCCGGCTTCCAGTCGCTGAACGACGGGGCCGAGTACGGGCGGAACAGCGGGGTGGCGCCGTTGTGGCCGGTGCGCGAGGTGGCGGTGTGCCGGACGCGCGGGTCGTAAATGGTGTCCCGGCGGGCCGGGTCCGCGGCGTTGACGACGATGGTCCACAGGTTCCGGAACTTGACGTCCACGCCCATGTTCTGGTTCGCCCCGGTGGTGGAGGCGAAGAACACGTTCTCGGCGTAGTCCTTCTGCTCCGAGTAGAAGGAGCGGAACTCGAAGGCGGCCGGCACCTGGGCGGCGAACTGGATCGCCTTGGGCTTGTCGTTCAGCTGGAGGTAGGCGCGGGCCAGCCCCAGCCGGGCCAGGTTGATGATGGAGTCCGCGCGCGCCGCCGGCACCGCGCCGGTCCCCGTCTTCGCGGCGGTCGCCAGCTGGATGGCCTCCTCGAAGCGCGGGATGGCCAGCTTGGTCAGCTCGGGCGAGGTGACGGCCGCCTCGTCCTCGCGCAGCGGCGTGGAGCAGAAGAACTCGCCGAAGAGGACGTAGGTGTAGCCGCCGTACGCCCGCATCCGCGCCTGGTCCAGCGTCTGGAGCGGCGTGGGGGTGGGGTACAGCGCGCGGTAGCGGCTCACCAGGCTGTCCGCCGAGAAGCGGGCCTGGTGCAGCGTGGTGTAGATGTCGCGCAGCTCGGTGCGCTCCTCCCGGACGATGCGGCCGTCCCACTCGCGGAAGCCCACGAAGTTGTGGCCGCTGACCAGCTCGTCGGTGAACCAGGCGCTGGCGCGGGCCATGTCGTCGTACACGCGCTGGAAGTCGCTGACCACGGTGGGGGCGAGCAGCTTTGCGTTGAGCGTGTCGCCCAGCTGCTCGTCCGCCACGGCGCCCGGGTTCTGCACGTCGAGCACGGACTCGCACGCCCCCAGCGCCGCCGCCAGGATCACGGCGGGGAGCAGGGCCGCGGCGCGCCGCGCGAAGTTGGTGTGTCTCATGTCCCTCTGCATGGCTGTGGGTGCGGGCGCTAGAAGCGGACGTTGATCGAGGCGACCAGGCGCCGCAGCATGGGCACCGACATGTAGTCCGAGCGGTCGGTGGAGGCGAAGCCCGCGGTGGCCGGGTTGGCGATGCCGTTGAAGTTCACCTCGGGGTCCATGCCGAAGTAGTCGGTCCACATGGCCAGGTTGCGCCCGGCAAGCGTGAAGGTCATCTCGTCCGTGCCGAAGCGGCTGGTGAAGCCCTGCGGCAGCGTGTACGACACCGACACCTCGCGCAGCTTCACGAAGTCGGCCTTGGTCACGAACGGCAGCGTGGAGCCGGAGCGGAGCAGCGCGTACTGCTCCGGGTCGGCGTTCGGGTTGACCACGTCGTAGGCGACCACGTCGTTGCGGTGGCGCACGAACTCGCCGGCGTTCCACATGTAGTTGCCGCCCTTGTAGTCGGCGAACACGTAGAAGCGCAGGTTGCCGAACACCGTGAAGGTGTTGGAGAACGAGGCCTCGCGGGTGGGCGTGGAGGGCCCGATGTAGACCGTGTCCTCCTTGGCCGTGCCCAGGATGCCGCGGCCCTGCGAGTCCTTCTGGTAGGTGCCGTCCGCGTTGAGGGCCGGCTTGATGCCGAAGTAGCTCCCCAGCGGGTACCCTTCCCTGATCCACTGCGTGGTGGCGAAGTCGCCGCGCTTCTGGGTCTCCAGCCCGGCCAGGTCCACCATCTCGTTGCGGTTGGTGGACAGGCCCAGCCGGGTCTCCCACTCGAAGTTGCCGCGGGACACCGGGGTCCCCCACAGCGACAGCTCGATCCCGCGGTTGGAGATCTCGCCCGCGTTCACCAGGCGGGTGCGATAGGTGGCCGTGCTCCCCCCGCCCAGCTCACCGCCGCCGAACCCCGAGGACGGGGCCACCGGGAGGGGGAGCAGCGCGTCGAAGGTGCGCTTGTTGTAGAAGGTGAAGTCCACGCCGGCCCGCCCGTTCAGCAGCGAGCTCTCGAAGCCCATCTCGATCTCGGAGCCGGTCTCGGCCTTGAGGTCCGGGTTGCCGTACGTGGTGGAGCGCAGCGCCGAGGCCAGCGTGCCGTTGGCGTCCACCACCGCCGCGCCACCGTAGTTGCGGTCGGCCGAGAACGGGTCGGGCGAGTTGCCGGCCTGCCCCCACGCCGCGCGCAGCCGCAGGTTGTCGACGAAGGGGACGTTGAAGAACGGCTCGTCCGAGATCACGTACGACGCCGACAGCTTGGGGTACACCACGGTGGAGAAGTCCTGGCCGAAGGCCGAGTTGTCGTCCACGCGCAGCGCGCCGGTCACGAACAGCTTGTCCTGCCACCCCACCTGCTCCTGCACGAAGAAGCCGAGCGAGCTCTGCGCCTCGTAGTTGGAGGCCGCGCGGGTGATCGTGGCGGTGTTGATCAGCCGCAGGTCGTTGGAGATCAGCCCCTCGCCCTCGCCGCGGGTGAACTCGTAGCGGCGCGCGTTCAGCTGCGCCCCGAACGAGAAGTCGGACGCCAGGTCGCCCCAGGGGATGGTGTTGGACAGGGTCCCCGCGTAGTCCAGGGTGTAGCTGCGCCGCTCGGGGGTGTACTGGTAGATGGCGCCGTTGGCCACGTCCGCGCCGTACGGGGACGGGGTGGTGCCGCGCCAGATCGGGTAGAAGTTCTCGGCCACGCTCACGTTCTGGTCCACGCCCGCGGTGATGCGGTTGCGGAACCACAAAAAGGGCGAGTAGTTGGCCGTGGCGCCCACCACGATGCGGTCGGAGCGCAGGTCGTTCTCGTAGATGTTGATCTCGGCCGGCGAAAGCCCCAGCCAGCCCACCGCGTACTGCCCCTGCCGGCCGGGGACGCCGCGGATGCCGTTGCGGAGCAGGCCGTTGGAGGCGTTGTCGTTGAGCGGCAGCCGGGAGTTGGTGCGGGCGTACGACACGTTGGCCGACAGGTCGAGCTTGTCCGTCGGGTTGACGGTGAAGTTGGCGCGCCCCGAGCGGCGCCCCGTGTCGTTGTTGTAGAAGACGCCGGTCTCCTTCTGCAGGTCGCCGGAGACGAAGAAGGAGTAGCGGTCGCCGCCGCCGCGCGCCGAGAGCACGTAGTTGGTGAGCTCGCCGGTGCGCAGGGTGTTGGGCAGCGTGAGGAAGTTCTCGCTGAGCAGGCGCTGCTCGGCGTTGGCCGGGAGCATGGAGTCGATCCCCGCGCAGCCGGGGAAGCTGCCCACCGTGCCGCTCCCGGAGGTGCGGATGCGGGCGTTGGTGCAGAGCGCCCAGTTGGTGGGGGTGTCGATGGTCCAGTCGATCTCGCCGTACTCCGCCTTGGCGTTCCACTGGATCCCCTGCTGCCCCTTGCGCCCCTTCTTGGTGATGATCTGGATCACGCCGTTGGCCGCCTCGGCCCCGTACAGGGTGGCGGCGGCGGGCCCCTTGATCACCTCGATGGTCTCGATGTCGTCGGGGTTGATGAAGTCCAGCGGGTTGCGGGACTGCCCGGACACGGCCCAGCCGTTCTGTACGCTGTTGATGCGGATCCCGTCCACGATGAACACGGGGATCTGCGCCCCGGCCACGGAGCCCTGGCCGCGGATGCGGATCTGGGCCGCGGTGCCGGAGGTGCCGGCGCCCGGGTTGATGGAGAGACCCGGCGCGCGCGCCTGGAGGAGCTGCGTGACGTTGCTGATGGGCGCCTTGGAAGTGATGTCCTCGGCGGACACGGAGGTGACCGCGTTGCCGATGGCGCGCTTCTGCGTGGCGCCCGCGGTGCCGGTGACCACCAGCGCGTCCAGCGAGATCGCCGCGGAGCCGAGCGTGAAGTTGGCGGTCGCCGTGCCGCCCGCGGCCACCGTGACCGACTGCTCGGCGGCGCTGTGGCCGATCAATTCCGCGCGCAGCCGCGCGGCCCCGGCGGGAACGTTGGCGATGGTGTAGGCGCCGCCGGCGTCGGTGACGGCGCGCCGGTTGGCGCCCACCACGGTCACCTGCGCGCCGCTGAGCGCGCGCTGGGTGCCGGACTCGGTGACGCGGCCGCTGACGGTCCCGGTCGCCTGCGCGGCGAGGGGAGCGGCGGCCGCGCCGAGCATCAGGGCGGCGGCCGCCAGGGCGAGCACCTGTCCGAACCTCGGGTGAAGTCTCATTCGAGTTCTCCTGCTACGGCTAGGGCGTGGCTTCGAGGGAACTGCGGGACGGACGAGCGAGGTGCGGGGAGCCTCCTGGCGTGGCGGGGGCGGGTGGACGCACGCGGGTCCCGGAGCCCGGGACCACCGGTGCGTGCTGCGAGGTGCCGAGGAGATGAGGGAGCGCCGCGGCCGGGACGGAGCGGGCCGCGCCGGCACCGGCGCGGGGTGCGCATGTGCCGCTTGCAGGGTGCAACGGATACGTTGCGGGAGGGGAGCGGGAATGTCAACAGCAGGAGCCCCGAAGTCGGCTTCCACGAACAAATTGGCGAATGCGGGCGGAGCGGCTCCCACCGGGCTCGCTTGGCGCGTGGTCCCGGCCGCCCGTGGATTCGGCTGAACGTGTCACGGGGGGAGCCGCCCACGATCGGCATGGCTTCCAAGAGGAGCATGCAGCTCGTTCACCGAAAAAGGATTCCCCATTGACTGTCGGAAAATATGTGTGTATGGTTCGGCTCACACCAGCCCGGCAACCTGGCACCCTCCCTTGCTCCCGGAGTCGCAATGAATTCCGCACGCCGCTTTCCCCTCCGTCGCGTCATCGCCGCTGGTCTGCTCGTCGTCGGCGGGCTTTCCGGGTGCAGCGATGCACTGCTGGAGCCGCAGGCTACGCTGCCCGGTGCGCGTCCGGTGCGGTCGGGCTCAGTCTACGAACTCCCGGGGATCGTGGTCGTCGGCGATCCCCAGGAAAGCCCTCCCAAGGACGACAACTGCATCGGCGGGTGTGACGTGATGCCGCCGCTCATCATCGGCGGAGGCGGCAGCGGCACGGTCCACTACGGAGATGGGACCAGCGAATACACGGATGGAAGTTACGAAGACGGGAGGAAAAAGATCGTCCAGTTCGTGGTTTGTGTCGTCGGCAAAGCCGGCCTTTCGACGCTCGCGATCGCCCCCGTGGTGTACTGGGACATCCGAAACTACTACGAAGCTATGATGGAGTACCGAGAGGCCGAGTACAACTACACTTACAAGTCCTGGTACTTTCCCGAGCAGTTCAGCGAGTCGGAGGTCGACGCGGCCGCCCTCCAGATGCAGTCGGCGGAGCGAAAGGTCAACGAGGCCAGAGACCGGGCTGCATCCACTCTCGGCGCGGCCGCCGTCGTCGTCGGCCAGGCGGCCAAGGACTGCCTGAAGCCCACCAGCTGAGGGGTCGGTCCGGGTGGGACGGGCAGGTGCCGCCGGGAGCCGGGGCGTCCAGTGGACGGTCCCGGCTCCTGCGGCCGTTGGTCCTCACGTCCGCGTCGCACAGGTGCGGCACGGACACCTGTCGGGATACACGGATCACGATGAGCTTCGTGCGGAAAATGCTTGGCCATGCGCCCTCGGCCCTGCTCAGTGCAGGCGTGCTCCTGATCGTGTTCTCGTCGGGCGGAGCAATGCTTCGGGAGCCGGACGCGAGCACGCTCGCGCTGCTGCTGCTCACGGGCGTCTTCACCCTAACCGCGGCCCATTCGCTGTTCTGGCGGGTGCGGCACCGGGCTGAGCCTCCCGCTCTCCTGTCGCGGATCCGATGGGCGGGGATCTGGGTGACGGTCGCGGTCCTGCTGTGGACCCGGTTCGGGGGGGGCTGAAGAGCCGCCGGGGGCCCGGGAGCGGCCCGCGCCGGGTCAGACCCCGGCGATCTCCTCCAGGCGCCGCATCACCGGGTCCATCTGCTCCGGCTTCCGCAGCACCAGCAGGATGGAGTCGTCCCCGGCGATGGTCCCCACCACCTCCGGCCACTCCTCCCGGTCCAGCGCCACCGCGATGGGCTGCGCCCCGCCGGTGAGCGTCCGCACGATCAGCAGGTTGCCCACCCCGTCCGCCCCCAGGTACAGCGTGGGGAGCAGGCGCCCCAGCGTGGGGGTGGGGTCGGTGACGTTGGAGGGGACGGTGTACACGTAGCCGCCGTCCTCGTCCGGCACCTTGACCAGCCCCAGCTCGCGGATGTCGCGCGAAAGGGTGGCCTGCGCCACGTCGATGCCGCGCTCGCCCAGCAGCTCGCGGAGCACCTCCTGCGAGGGGACGCGGCGGGCGCGGACCAGGTCCAGGATGACGGCGTGGCGCTGGGGCTTCACGGCGGCGTGTGCCAGGGAACCGGGGCGCGGGCGTGCGGCGGAGGGACCGCCGGGCGTCCCCGGGAGCGGGGCGAATGGTAGGCGCCGGGCCGGGGAGGCGCAAGCGAGCCGCCGCGCCCCCCTCCGGCCGGGCGGGTCAGGACGAGGCGGCGTTCCCCTCGGCGCCGGAAGGGTAGTCGCCCGGCCCCTCCATGAGGTAGTCGTCGCCCACCGCGGACAGCGTGATCAGCAGCACGCTCTCCTCCAGCGCGCGGATGTCGTGCGCGTCGCCGGGGCCGAAGAACAGCACCTCGCCCGCGCGCAGGTCGTGGCTCTCGCCCCCGGCGCGGAACTGGACGGCGCCCTCCAGCACGTGCAGCGTCATGGGCGAGTCCGCCTGGTGCGTGCCGATCTCGTTGCCCGCGGCCATCGCGACCAGGGTGAGCCGGAAGCGCCCGGACTTGGCCAGGGTGCGCCCGGCGCGCCCGCGCGTGTACGTGTCCTCGCCGCGCAGGGCCTGGATCTGCTCCTGCAGGTCGAAGGTCAGGATGGGGCCCGCCAGGGGACGGTTGATCGACGACATTGCTGGACTCCGTGCTCGCGTTTGGACTTGCCTGGACCGCTTCTCCGGGGGGTCACGGATTGCAAGGACGGGACCGCGGAACGGCAGGGAACAGGGAACGGGGAACAGGGAACAGGGAACAGGGAACAGGGAACAGGGAACAGGGAACAGGGAACAGGGAACAGCCTGCAACTGCGGACGGCACGGCCTGCCGTTGTCGTTGGGGGCTGTTCCCTGTTCCCTTGGGTGGTGGAAGGGCCGGGTGGGGATTCCCTGTTCCCTAGAACCACGACACCAGCCCGAACGTCCACCGCCCCTCCTCGCCGTCCTCCAGCGGCTTCGAGTACTCCAGGGAGAGCGCGTCCTCGAAGATGCTGAAGCCGATGCCCACGGTGCGGCGGGCGCCGTCGGTGGGGCGGGAGCCCACGCGGAGCAGCTCGTCCTCGGCGTCGGCGGACACGTCGGCCCAGGCGGAGGTGCCGGAAAGGGCGATCGCCGGGCGCAGCGGGGGGATGATGAAGAAGCCCGCGCGCGCCAGCGGCCGCTGCGTGTAGGGCGGGAGGAAGAGGAGCAGGCGCGCGCGGCCGATCGCGGCGGTGGTGCCGCCGAACTCGTTGGGCTCGTAGGCGCGCAGCCCCTCCGCCTCGCCGAAGCGGATCAGGTACTGCGGCGGGGCCTCGCCCGCCACGTGGCCGGCGTCGCCGCGCAGCGCCAGCGTCGCGTAGGGGCCCAGGGAGCGGCGCGCGGCCAGGAAGCCGGTGAGGCGGCCGAACCGCCAGTCGGCGAAGCCGGTCTCGGCGCGCAGCGAGGCCACCAGGCTGTTCCCCACCGAGAAGGCGCCGCCGCCCAGCCCGTAGCGCACCTCGCCCTCCGCGCCGGCGTGCGTCCCCTCGTCCGCGGGCGCCACCTCGGGGAAGCGGCGCGCCTTGCCGAACAGGAACGACTCCGTGTTGCGCATCACCGAGTCGTGCCGCTCGAAGCGGCCGCCCAGCCGCCCCGACCAGGGGCCGCGGCGGATCCCGGCGAACGCCTCGGCGCCGGTGGCGTCGTAGTAGTCCAGGATGTCGTAGCCGCCGAACGCCGCGTTCAGCGAGTAGCCCAGATCCCAGCGGAAGGCGGGGCGGAACACCTGCGTGTCGCGGAGGCGGCGGTACACGGCCGTGGACGCGCTCCACCCCTGCCGCAGCCCGAAGGGGCCCACCGACTCGTCCGTCCAGCGGGCGCCGGCCTCCCCGCGCCCCGTCCCCTCCGAGAACGCCCACCCGGCGGTGGCGTACACGTCCCAGCGGGCGCCGTCCGCCCTCTCGGCCTCCGCGCCGATCCCCAGCCCCAGGTAGGGGCCCTCCACCCGGTTGTAGCGGAAGAAGTGCTCGCCGCGCCGGGGGATCAGCGACACCCTCACCCCCTCGTCGCGCTCCCCGCCGCCCGCGGCGGTGGCCCGCGCCAGGTCCGAGAAGTCGGCGATGTCGAAGTCGCCCAGCCCCTCGCCCACCGTGCTCCCCCACTCCCGGAACGCGGCGTCGCCGCGCTCGTTCCTCACCAGCGCGTAGCGCCCCACCTCCTCCGGGGCCCAGCCGCCGTTCAGGTCGTAGCCGGAGATCCCCGTCGCCACGCGCACCGCCGCGGAGCCGCCCAGCAGCGGCGAGGCCACCTGGATCTCCTGCCGCTGCCGGTAGGGGAGCCAGAAGCGCCCCTGCACCAGCCCGTTCTCCATCTCGAAGAACACCCCGGTGCGGCTCAGCCGGAAGCGCCCGTCCGGCTCCGCGAACCCGAAGCGCGCCCGCGCGATCGCGGCGCGGTCCAGGTCCACCTGGAAGGAGCCCGCCACCAGCCGCGGGGCGTTGCCCCCGGCCACCTCGCCGCGCGGGCGGACCTCCACGGTCGCCAGGCGCACCACCCCCTCGCTGGTGGTCACCCGCACGGTGTCGCCCGCGGCGTAGCGGTACAGCTCCAGCCCGCGCGCCGAGAAGGGGTGCACGGCGCGCGACACCCGCCGCACCGGGCGTCCCGCGGCGTTCCGGGCCGGGGCGGGGGAAAGCTGGAAGAGCTCGATGGTCTGCCCGTACAGGTGCGGGACGATCCAGGGCTGCTCCAGCAGCGTGCCGATGGTGTAGGGCGTCGGGGCCAGCAGCCGGATCCGGTGACCCTGCACCTCCTGGCGCAGGCTCCCGGTGCGCGCCCAGCGGACCTCGCCCGCGAACTCGTCCACCGTCACCGGCACCTCGCCGGCCGTGGCCGAGTCCGGCCGCAGCGACAGGTACACGGCGGTGCGGTAGTCCGCCCGGTAGTCGGTCAGCTCCTGGGGGACGGTCGAGCCCGCGCGCACCACGCGCTCCACCAGCGCGCGCGTGTCGGGCGAGTCGAAGGCCCCCAGCGTGTCCGGTGCGGCGGGCGCGGGGACGGGCGTCTGCGCGGGGGCGGGCGCCGGGACGACCTGGAGCGCCAGCACGGCGGCGAGATGGGCGAGCAGCATCGGCCTGGAACCGGAGTGGATGCGAGGGAGGCGGCGCGGACGCCGACCATGCGACCGGTCGGAAGCGGCAAGGGACGCGCCAGGGGGGAGAGCCGGCCGTGCGATGTGACGACCGCGTGAGGGATGCGCGCCCGGAGGGCCGAGACCCCGCGGGGCAGTTTCCGCGGGGTCTCGGCGGAGTTACGCACGGTAGTTTCGTGCGTTACTCCGCGCGCAGCCCGACCCGAGCGTCAGCGAGGGGCACGCCCAACCCCGCAGTTCAAAGCCGTTTCAGCCGGATCCGGCACGGCCCTCCTCCTCGCGCTTCACCTGCACGGCGCGCCGTGGGTCGTTGGTGATGATGGCGGCCACCCCGGCCCGCAGCAGCGCGCGCACCTCGGCGGGGTCGTCCACCGTCCACACCACCACGGACAGCCCGGCCGCCGCCAGCTCCGCCAATCGCTCCGGCGTGGCGAGCCCCCGGTGGATGCACACCCCGCCGGCCCCGCTGTCGCGCACCAGCCCGGCCACGGTGTCGTCCCAGAACTCGGTGACCAGGGCGCGGCGCACGCCCGGCGCCAGCTTTCCCACCTCCAGCACCACCGTGGGGAGGAACGACGAGACGATGCTCCGCTCCAGCACCCCGGCGCGCTCCAGCGAGGCGAGCGTGGCGGCCTCGGTCCCCTCGCCCTTGAGCTCCACGTTGAGCCAGGCGCCGGCCCCGGCCGCCCAGTCGGCCACCTCGCCCAGGCGGCGCAGCGGCTCGCCGGGGCCGGCGCTCAGGCCGGCCAGCTCCGCCCAGCTGTGGGCGCGCACCTCGCCGGTGCCGTCGGTGGTGCGGTCCAGCGTCAGGTCGTGGATCACCACCGGCGCGCCGTCCGCCGAGCGCTGCACGTCCAGCTCCACCCCGTCCGCGCCGTGCTCCACCGCCAGGCGGAACCCGCCGAAGGTGTTCTCCGGCGCCTCGAAGGGGGCGCCGCGGTGGCCCAGGATCAGGGTCCGGTCGGGGAGGTCCAGCATCGGCTCCGTGCGCGGGGGTGGGACTAGCGGACCGTCACTTCCATGGTGTGGGACAGCGACGCGGCCGTCTGCCCCTCGATCGCCTCGAACATGGCGAAGGTGTGCCGGCCCGCGGGGACGTCGTCCACGTCCATGCGGTAGGCGTACGGGGTGATGTTGGGCGGGCACTTCCGCGAGCTGTCCGGCGTCACCGGCGGCCAGGTGACCACCAGCGCCACCGTGTCGCCCCGCCGCAGGCTGGAGAGCGCGCGGCGCGGCACGTGGCGGCAGGGGTTGTCCAGGCTGTAGATGACGCGGACCTCGCCCGGCTCCGGGGCAGTGACCACCACGTCGCCCGGCCACTCGAAGCCCACGGGCGGGACGCGGCTCACCACCACCCTCTTCCCCTGCACCGGGATCATGGGGACGCCGGGGGTGGGGACCGGGGCGGGGACGGACGTCTCCGGCGGCTCGTCGCCGCCGCACCCCACCGCCAGCAGCGCGGCGAGGACCAGCGCCCGCCTGCTCACGGGCGGTACTCCAGCTCCCGGCGGGTCCAGATCTCCCCGCCGCGCGCCACCAGCGCCACCCGCCGCAGGTTGCCGACGCTCGCCAGCGGGTCCGCGTCCAGCACCACCAGGTCCGCGACCTTGCCCGGCTCCAGCGTGCCGAAGTCGTCGCGCCCCATGGCCCGCGCGCCGTTGCGGGTGGCCGCCACCAGCACCTGCATCGGCGTCATCCCCGCCTCGGCCATCGCCTCCATCTCGCGGTACACCGAGGGGCCGTGCAGCGTCAGCGGGTTCCCCGCGTCCGTCCCCATCACCACGGGGATGCCGGCGTCGTGCACGCGCTTCAGGTTGGCGAGCATGGTCCGACGTCCCCGCGCCAGCCGCTCCCGCGCCGCGGCCGGGATCTGCATCGCCCCCGGGAGCGAGTCGGTCAGGTACGCCTTGCGGCGGGTGGACGGGTCCACGCACTCCATCGGCAGCCCCTCGGCGCGGAAGCGGCGCTCGGCCAGCTGCACGTAGCCGTCGCGCACGGTGAGCGTGGGGTTGTACGCGGCGCCGGCCTCGCGCGCCAGGCGCAGGAACTCCTCGTCCACCGGGGCGTCGTCCACCGAGTGCACCAGCAGCTTCGCCCCGGCCCGCAGGGCGTGCTTCGCCGCCCACAGGTTGGTGGCGTGCACGATCAGCGGCGTCCGCGCCCGGCGCGCCTCCTCGGCCGCGATCCCCAGGCGGCGCACCCAGACCGCGGTGTCGGCCGCGGTGGCGTCCACCACCATCCACACCTTGAGCGCGTCCGCGTCCCAGCTGGTCACGAAGCGGGCGGCGGCGCGGGTGACGGAGTCGCTCTCCATGCGCATGAACTGCTGCGTCCCCGGCAGCAGCAGCTCCGGCGGGGCGAGCGGCGTGACCAGCGGCCCCGCCGCCGCCACGTGCGGCGCCGAGGTGGAGCGCTCCGCCGGCCCGCGCAGCTCCCAGGTCCACGGGTAGCCGCCCACGTCGAAGGTGGCCGTCACCCCCGAGCAGAGCCAGCTGCGGTAGAAGCGCCCCGGGTTCGCCCGCAGGTCGGCCACCGTGGAGTCGTAGGGGAAGCGGTCGCGCAGGTCCAGCGCGTCGGGGCGGCCGTCCGCCCACCCGGTCTGCGAGTAGTGCACGTGCCCGTCCACCAGCCCCGGGACGATCCACTTCCCGCGCGCGTCGATCGCCTCCACGCCCGGGCCCACCTCGCAGCGGCCCACGCAGGCGATCTTGCCGTCCCGCATCACCACCGTCCCCACGCGCGGCGCCGCCCCGGTGCCGTCCACGATGGTGGCGCCGGTGAGCGCGAAGGCGGGCACCGGCGCGTTCCCCGGCGAGCCGAACGCCGTGGAGACCGCCACCTTCCAGGAGCCGTCCGGCTGCTTCACCAGCACCCGCTCCGACACCCCGCGCGAGCTGCCGCCCTGCACCACGCGGTAGCGGTAGGCGCCGTACACCACGCCCGGCGCCAGCGGCACCACCTCGTAGTGGGTGGCCACCAGCGTGTCCGGCCACGAATCGGGGTCGCCGCCGGCCAGCCCCGCGTAGCCCCACTGCACCCCGCCCGGCCCCGTGCGCGCCAGCCGCGGGCTCTGCAGGTAGTGCCGCAGGTAGGCGGCGCGGTCGCGGGAGTGGATCGCGCCGATGTTGGAGCGGAACGCGGCGAGCGCGGCCGCCGAGTCCGCGGCGCGGGCGGCGGGGGTGTAGCTCCCGGTCTGCGCCTGCGCCGCGGTGGCGAGGGCCAGGAGCGCGGCCGCGAGGAGGTGCGTGCGTCGGATCATCGGCGGCGGTGGCGGTTCGGGGGACGGTTCTGCACCCGGACAGAGTACCGCCGGGCGCACCCGGCCGTCAAAGCGGACGTGAACGGCGGCGCGGCGCGGGTGCATCAGCAACTTCGTTGCGCGTAATTCGAGACTGTATTATCGTGGACCCGGCGCCGTCGTGCCCTGGCCGGTCCCGGGTCGCGGCGGTCGGCTACCGCATCTCCCCCCTTCTCCCATCCCTCTCACCGGGAGACCTCCGTCATGTATCGCATCCACAGCCTGATCTGTGCCGCCGGGCTGGCGGCCACGCTCGCGGCGTGCGCCGAGAGCCCCACCACCTCCACCATGGTTCCGGCCGCGGAGCCCCGGGCCGTAGTCGGGCCGCCCGGGCAGCTCCAGTGGTTCGGCTACGCGGCGGGAGCCGAGGACGACGTGTCGCTGACCGGCACCACGTCGTACGCGAACTGGGGCCAGGTCATCACCGACGACAATCCGTCGAGCACCTGGGCGACGCAGCGCATCGCGGCCCTCTCGCAGCACGACATGAAGGCCGTGGTGGAGCTGGGGAAGCTGCTGTGGTGCGGGGCGCCCGCGTACACCAACCTCTGCCAGGACTTCGCGACCCGGTGGCAGACCTGGAAGGCGGCGAACGCCGGCGTTCTCACCAGCGACAAGGTGCTCGCCTTCATCATCCGGGACGAGCCCTTCACCAACGGGGCGAACCCGTATTCCTGGCAGGCCGCCGCGGCCATGGTGAAGCAGGACTTTCCCTGGGCCAAGATCATGCTGATCGAGGCCGCGGACATCGTGGCCTGCCCGCATTCCTGGTGCGCCTTCAACCAGTACGGGAGCGTCATCACCACTGTCGATTGGGTAGGCGTGGACAAGTACGCCATCCACCCCGCCACGGACCAGGTTCTCCAGACCGCGGTGTGGAAGATGAAGCAGAAGTACCCGGGGAGAAAGTTCATCTACGTGGCGGACGGGTTCTGGACCTCCTCCCACGCCAGCGCGTTCCTGGGGGCCAGCGTCGGCTACATGGCGAACATCATGCGCGAGTGGTACGACGTGGCCCGCGCCGACCCGGACGCGGTGATGCTGGCGGTGTTCATCTGGAATCCGTTCACCGGGGGCATCAGCTCCCGGCAATTCCCGCCGTCCGTCCTGTACGAGCACACCCAGGTGGGCCGGGCGATCACGGGCCGGGCGCGCGCCCAGGCGCACCAGCCGGTGGGCTTGCTGGAGGGGATCGGGAGCGACGGCTACGCCACCGGCTGGGCGTGCGACCCGGACGGCGCCTGGGGCGAGGCGGTGACGGTGCACATGTACATGAACGGTGCGTACTACAACAGCGGGACGGCCGACCAGCCCGACGTGTTCCGCGCCCAGTGCCGGAGCGGCGTGTCCCACCGCTTCCGCATTCCGCTGGGGATCGGGAGCAGCGGCCAGCAGATGACCGCCGTCGCGGCCGACCTGAACGCCGGCACGGCGCAGCTTCCCAGCAGCTGCGCGGGCTCGCCGGCCTGCGTCTGGTACTACAACCCCTGACGTCGCGGGGGCGGCCGGCCCGCACCTTGCCGGGCGGTCCCGCCACCTGCTCCCCACCCGGCGGGAGCACGGCGCAGGGACCACCCGACCACCGGAGCCGAACGTGAACACCGACGACATGACCACCACCGCCAGCGGCCTGCAGTGGCGCGACGACCAGGCCGGCACCGGCGCCGAGGCCACGAGCGGCCGGACCGTGTCCGTGCACTACACGGGCACGCTGACCGACGGCACCAAGTTCGACAGCAGCCGCGACCGCGGGCAGCCCTTCGAGTTCCCGCTGGGCGCCGGCCGCGTGATCCGCGGCTGGGACGAGGGCGTGGCCGGGATGAAGGTGGGCGGCCGCCGCACCCTGGTGATCCCCCCCGAGCTGGGCTACGGCGCCCGCAACGTGGGCCCGATCCCCGCGAACAGCACGCTGGTCTTCGACGTGGAGCTGCTGGGCGTGAAGTAGAACGACAGTGCGTGAGTGCGGAAAACACGGCGCCCCCGCCGCGAGATCGCGGTGGGGGCGCCGTTGCCGTTGCCGTCGCATGAGGGATTTCGGCCCGAAGGGGCGAGACCCGGCGGGGCTGTTTCCGCCGGGTCTCGACTCCGTTACGCACGGTTGTATCGTGCGTTACGGAGCCGAAGCCCGACCCCCGCGCCAGCGGGGGTCATGCCCAAGCCTCATCCCTCCTCTTCCTGCTCCTTCAGATAGGGAGCGAGCAGATCCGTCCAGCTGCGGTCCAGACGCTCGTACTCGTCGCCGCACACCGCCGCCCGCTCCCTGGGAAGCGTGCCGTCGTCGATCAGGTACCCGTAGGCCTCCGGGTCGCGCCCGTACACCCAGCAGATGATGTTGTAGAAGCGCTGCGGGTCCAGCGAGTGCTCGTTCCAGAGCGCCGACTCGTCCACCTCGCCGCCCTCGCGGTCGTGCTCCAGCAGGAAGGCGTTGGCCCCGTTGAGCGCCGCCGCTTCGCCCTCCTCGGTGCCGTCGGTGAGCAGGAAGGCGGCGAGCTGGTCCACCGCGTCCTCCTCGCGCCCGGTGATCGGGATGTCCCACAGGTCCACCAGCGCGTGCCCCAGCTCGTGGTACAGGGTGAAGTAGATCGCCCCCCACGCCGCCTGGTTCAGCTCCTCCTCCGACCCGGTGGTCTCGCCGAAGACGCCGTACATCTCGTCCATCAGCTCGTAGCAGATGCGGATGCGGCGCCCTTCGGGCTCGTAGAAGGCGTTGGGCTCGCCGCACTCCGAGAAGGCGAGCCGCACGTCCTCCGGCAGCACGAAGGTGCGGTTCAGCGACTCGGCCACGTCCTCCAGCACCCGCACCTCGCGCAGGTCGGACTGCCACTGCCGGTACTCGGGGCTGCGGGCGCTCTCGTAGACCACGCGGAAGTCGCCCGCGTCGGCGGGGGAGGCGCCCTCGGCGGGGGCGCACCCGGCCACGGCCAGGGCGGCGAGCAGGCACAGGACGGCGCGCCGGCCGGGCGCGTGCGTGCGGTACATCCAGGATCTCCGGGGGAGCGACCTGCGGGAGGGCGGGCAAGTGTGTGTGGAACCGCATGATGCTAGCACCGCGGGGCCCGTCGGGCAAGGTGCCGCGGCCGCCTCTTTCGCCCCGCGCTACGCGTCGGCCGCCTCCGCCTCGCGGCGGCCCTCCTCGCCGCGCCCGGCGAGCCCCAGGTACGCCACCAGCAGCGCCGCGAAGAGCACCGCCAGCGCCATCTTCAGCGGCCGGGGAATGGGCGCGGGGGACACGAACCCCTCGATGGTCCCGGCCACCAGCAGGAGCACCACCGTGCCGCCCAGCAGCGACGCCGCCTCGCGCCCGCGGCGCACCAGCGCCTCGCGCCGGGTGCGCCGCCCGGGGAGCAGGATCGCCGCGGCCAGCAGGAACCCCGCCCCCCCGGCGATGCAGATGGCCGTCAGCTCGATCACGCCGTGCGGCAGCACGAAGGTCCACAGGTGAAGGCTGGCCCCCACGTTGGCGAACGCGCCGAACACCGCGCCGAAGAACACGCCGTTGAACACCAGCGAGGCCGCCGTCCCCAGCCCCGCCAGGATCCCCCCGGCGAAGGCGACGAAGGCCACCTGCACGTTGTTGGCGATGATCCCCGCCCCCATCACCGGCATTGCGGTCTCCGGGATCTCCACGTACCCCTCCCCCGCGGCCTCCTTCGCCCGCGCCTCCTCGGCCCGGATCATCATCTCGGCGGGGAGCACCTCCCGCGCGCGCGGCGGGTCGGCGCGGATTGCGGCGAACGACAGGATCGCGGGGAGGTAGAGGAAGGCCGCCGCCAGCGCGATGGGGCGCCAGCGCAGCCGCACCAGCGCCGGGAACCCGGCGACGAGCCAGCGCCGCAGCACCCGCCAGGAGCGGCGCGGGGGGCGGTACAGGAGGTTGTGCCCGGTCCCCACCCAGCGCTCCAGCGCGTACACCAGCTCCGGCGAGCCGCCGTAGGTGCGGGCGCGCGCCAGGTCCGCCGCCACCTCGCGGTACAGCGCGGCGAAGCGCGACACCTCGTGCTCGGGGAGGGCGGCGAGGCCGCGCTTCTGCGCCCGCTCCAGCAGCGCGCGGTATGCGTCCCACTCCGCGCGCTGCCGGCGCACCAGCCCCGCCGCCTGCGCCGTCCCCGTGCCTGCGGAGCCGCGCGCGGCGTGGCGGGCGGCCTCGTCCGCGTGCAGCGCGGCGAGGTACGCGTCCGGGCTCATCTGCGCGCGCCGCGGGTCGTCCGCGGTGTGCCGCTCCAGCCGCTCCAGCAGCCGCTTCGCCAGCCCGCTCCTGACCTCCGGCTGCAGCGACTCCCGGCGCGCCGCGTACCTGGCCAGCGTGTCGAACTCCTCCGCGGACAGGCGGGGCGGCCCGGCGGCCTCGGCAGCCGCGGCGGCCTCCTCCGGGAGCACGGCGGCCGTCCGCTCCCGCACCACCACGGTCCCGGCGGCCATGTCGCCCAGCCGCTTGGTCTCGCCGTGCAGCATCATCGCCGCGCCCCCCACCAGCCAGGTGACGCCCGGCTGCATGTCCACCACCCGCAGCAGGTTGCGCACGGCCGCGCCGCGCACCGTCACCGGGTAGCCGCCGTCGTGCACCACCCGGATCCCCATCCGCCGCTTCCCCGGCGTCTGCCCGTCGCGCAGCCCCTCGAAGTACACGAAGTACCCCCACATCCACGCGAACACCAGCAGGGTGATCGCCGCCAGGCCCAGGCCGGCCAGCATTCCCGACACGCCCAGCCAGGCGCCCAGCAGCGGGAGCCCCAGCACGAGCACCAGCACCCCGCCCGCCAGGATCAGCATGTCGATCAGCAGGGCGGCGAAGCGGGAGCCCAGGTCGGCCAGCGCGTAGCCGACGGCGACGTGCTCCGGGGTCTCCACCGCCAGCTGGCGGTCGACCAGGGTGGGCGGCGCCGCGGGGGCGCGGGGGGCGGATTGCATGCGGCGCGGGGTGGGGAGGGGGAGACGCGGGGCGGGCGCGGCGGCGCCCGGGGGAGAATCTACCTCACCGCGCGTCCGGGGCCAGTCCCCGGCGGAGCAGCGCGCGGAGCAGCATCCCCGCCGCGAGGGTCGCCGTTCCCACGGCCACGGTGCGCACCGGGAGCGACACGGCCAGGAGCGCGCAGGCGGCCAGCCCCACGAGGGGCACCGCGTCCGGGTACAGCTTCCCCCCGCGCGGCATGCGCAGCGCGGCCAGGTTGGCGATCCCGTAGTAGACCAGGATCGCGAAGCTCGCGGCCGCCGCGATCCCGCGCAGCGCCCCCGTGGCCGCGACGACCGCGGCGACGGCGCCCACCGCCAGCACCGCGTTGCCGGGCACCCCGCGCGCCTCGTCCACCACGGCCAGCCGGCGGGGGAGGTCGCCGCGCCGGGCCATGGCGAAGGCCATGCGGCTGAGCCCCAGCAATTGCGACAGCAGCACGCCCAACATCGCCGCGACCCCGCCCGCGGCGACCGCCGCTTCCAGCGCGGGCGGGCCGGCCGCGCGCGCCGCCGCGAGCAGCGGCGCGGGGGAGGCGGCCAGCGCCGGCGCTCCCGCGGCGCCCACCGCCGCCAGGGCGACGGCCAGGTACAGCAGCAGCGAGCCGCCCAGCGTCAGCAGGATGGCGCGGGGGATGGTGGTGCGCGGGTCCCGGACCTCTTCGCCCAGCGTCGCCACGCGCGCGTAGCCCGTGTACGCGAAGAAGAGGAGCGCGGCGCCCTCCAGCGTCCCCCGCCACCCCGCCGGCGCGAAGGGGCGGAAGTGCTCCGCCCGCGCCGAGCCCGCCCCGGAGGCGACCAGCGCCAGCAGCGCCGCCACGGCGATCCCCACCGCCAGCAGGTTGGCGCGGGCCGACTTGCGGACGCCTAGGCGGTTCAGCAGGGTGAACAGGACCACCGCGGCGACCGACACGGGCCGCGCCGGGAGCCCGGGGAAGAGCGCGTCCAGGTACGCCCCCAGCCCCACCGCCACCGTCCCCGCCGCCGCCGTCTTGCTCGCCAGGAACATCCACCCCGCGGCGAACCCGGCCCGCGGGCCGAGCACCCGCCAGCCGTACTCGTACGTCCCCCCGGACTGCGAGTAGCTCGCCGCCAGCTCCGCGGAGCTGAGCGCGTTGGCGGCCGCGGCCACCCCCGCGATCGCCAGCCCGGCCAGGAGCGCCGGCCCCGCCACCTCCGCGGCCACGCCCGTCACCACGAAGATCCCCGCCCCCACCACCGCCCCGAAGCCGATCCCCACCGCGTCGCCCAGCCCCAGCGTGCGCCCCAGCGCCGACTCCGACTGGGCGGAGCCCCGGTCCGGGTGGGGCGCGGGGGAGGGGCTCGGCTGCATCGCGGCGGGGACCGGGGCGCGGGTGAGGGGAGGGGCGACGCGGCCACGATACCTGTCGCGCCGCCTCCGGGCAACGGCGCTCTTCCGTCCCGGAGCCCGGCGTGATACCCTTTTGCGCTCCGCGAGACCCGCCCCCGACCCCGAGCGCCGCATGTCCCCCGTCGTCCGCGAGGCCGAGCCCGGCACCTTCGTCATCGACCACCGCTTCCAGGAGGCGGAGGAGCTGATCGCGTCCTTCCTCCTCCCCGGCGACGACGGCCTCACGCTGGTGGAGTCCGGGCCCGCCTCCACCCTGCCGCGGCTGCTGGAGGGGATCCGCGCCGCCGGCTTCGATCCCGCCGACCTGCGCCGGATCGTGCTCACGCACGTGCACCTGGACCACGCGGGGGCCGCCGGGAGCCTGCTCCGGCACGCGCCGCGGGCCCGGGTCTACGTCCACCCGGCCGGCGTCCAGCACCTGGTGGACCCGTCCAGGCTGGTGCGCAGCGCCCGCCGCGTCTTCGGCGACGCCATGGACACGCTCTGGGGCGAGGTCCTCCCCGTCCCCGCCGAGCGCGTTGCCGCCCTGGCGGACGGCGAGGAGCTGGACGTCGGCGGCCGCACCCTCCGCGCGCTCTTCACCCCCGGACACGCGGTCCACCACGTCGCGCTGCACGACCCGGCGGCCGGGGCGGTGTTCGCCGGCGACGTGGCCGGGGTGCGGCTCCCCGGCTCCGCGTACGTCCGCCCGCCCACCCCGCCCCCCGACGTGGACCTCGCCCACTGGCGCGAGAGCGTGGGCAGGATCCGGGCGCTCGCCCCGCGACGGCTGTACCTCACCCACTTCGGCGGCTTCGACGACCCGGGCCCGCACCTGGACGGCCTGCTCGCCCGGCTCTTCTTCTGGGCCGGGTGGACCGAGGCGCAGCGCGAGCGCGCCGCAGACCCCGCGGAGGTGGCGGCCGGCTTGCGGCGCCTGGGCGACGCGGAGATCCGGGCCGCCGGAGGCGACGACGCGCTGGTGCGCCGCTACGAGCTCGCCGTGGGCTACGAGATGATCGCCCGGGGGCTGCTGCGGCACCTGGAGCTGGCGGCGCCGGGCGGCGCATGAGAACCTTGCGGTCCGGCCCCGCGGGGCTAGTATACTCCCTGGGCGCGGGATCGCCTGGCCCCAACGGGACGATCCGCTGCCGCGGCGGCCGCTTCCTGCCTGTAGGCCACGCACCCCTGCGCCCGCGGGCGGAGTCGTGAGCCGGGCCGTGGCGCTCGACCGCATCGCCCGTCTCGCCGCCCGCGCCCTCGGCGCCCCGGCCGTGGTGGTCACGGTCGCGGAGGGCCGGGGGCAGCGGGTCGCCGGCCGCGGCGGCCCCGCGCCGGCCCTGGCCGACGGCGTGCCCCTCCCGCTGTGCGGCCGGGTCGCGGAGCGGGGCGAGCCGGTGCTCGTGCCCGGCGGGGAGCCGGACACCGCGCTGCACGGCGGCGCGGTCGCGTTCGCCGGGGTCCCGCTCCCCGCCGGCGGCGGGCCCTCGCCCGGCTGCATCGCGGCGCTGGACTCGCACCCGCGCGAATGGAGCGACGCCGACCTGGAGGCGCTGCGCGACTTCGCGGCGCTCGCCGCGCGGGAGGTGGAGGCGACGCGCGAGGGCCGGCTGCGCCGCGCCGAGCGCCTGGCCAGCCTGGGGACGCTGCTGGGCGGCGTCGCCCACGAGCTCAACAACCCGCTCGCGGCGATCAAGAGCTTCGCCCAGCTCCTCCTGCTGGACGAGCGGCCGCCGGAAGACCAGGAGGCGCTGGAGGTGATCGAGCGCGAGGCGGCCCGCGCCGCCAAGATCGTCGCCGACCTCCGGCTGGTGGCCCGGCAGACCGAGCGGAGCGGCGGCGCGCGCGAGCCGGTGCAGCTCAACGACGTGGTGCGCGGCGTCCTGGAGATCCGCGCCTACACCCTCCAGACCCACAACGTCGAGCTCCGCGCCGACCTGGCCCGCGACCTCCCCCCCGTGTACGCCGACCGGGGCGAGATGGAGCAGGTGGTGCTCAACCTGGTGCTCAACGCCGAGCACTCGCTCGCCGACCACCCGGGGGAGCGGCGGCTGATCGTCCGCACCCGTCCCAGCGCGCTGGGCGTGTCGCTCCAGGTGGTGGACAGCGGCCCGGGGATCCCGGGGGAGCACCTGGAGCGGATCTTCGACCCGTTCTGGACCACCAAGGAGCCGGGGCAGGGGACCGGGCTGGGGCTCAGCCTGGTGCACGGCATCGTGGTCGAGCACGGCGGCGAGATCCGGGTGGACAGCGAGGCCGGCCGCGGGGCGGCCTTCGCGGTGGAGCTCCCGCGTGCCCCGGCGTACCCGGGGCACGGCGGCTCCGCGCCGGCCGGGCGGCCGCTCCGCGTGCTGGTGGTGGACGACGAGGCCCCCATCCGCCGCTCCCTGGCCCGCTTCCTGGAGCGGCGCGGCCACCGGGTGGACGAAGCCGCCGACGGGCGCGAAGCGCTGGTCCTGATCGGCGACGCGGCGCACACGCGCTACGACGTGATCCTGGCCGACCTGCGCATGCCCGGGCTCAGCGGCGACCAGCTGCTTGCCGAGCTGCGGGCGGCCGGCACCGTCGCCGAGGAGCGGCTGGTCTTCATCACCGGCGACGCGCTCGGCGAGGCGGCCGCGGCGGGGATCGCCGCGGCCGGGATCCCGGTGGTGTTCAAGCCGTTCGAGCTGGAGCAGGTGGCCCGGGCGGTGGAGCAGCGGGCCGGACCGGGAACCCCGGAGCCGGACAGGAGTATTTAGCGGGCGCTCCGAATAAATATCCAGACCGGGGGCCGCAAAGGATCGGAGTTTGCATGGCTGCTCGGGAGCGGTGCGGACGAGTCCGGGTGCGGCGGGAACCGGGGTTGCCATCCGTTTACCGGTTGTCGTCTTTTCTGCGTCCGGCCTGGGATCTCCGGGGTGCGTGGGGTGTGTTACGTGCGCGTGACCGGCGGCTGCGGGGTTCGCCTTGACTTTCGCCAGCACGTTCTACAGGTTACAGAGTCCTTGGAAAAAATTTCCCTTCAACGTGGTCGCGACCTCCTGGCATCCTCCTGCGGATGGACAAGGAAAGAGGTTTCGATCTAACGTTCGCTAGCGGAAGGCCGAAGCTGGGCGGGGCTCCTGGGGACTTGGGCGGAACGCCGGCCGCGTGGCCGGCTCACGAAATCGAAGATCCGATGTTCGCGGCGGCCATGCCGCCAGCGCTGGCGCGGTTCCGCCGACGGGGAGCCGGCACGAGCCCGAAGCGCCGCAATACTCAGCACGCCGGCTCCAACCTGGATTGCAAGGGGGTTCCCGCATGTTCAACAAGCTAGTGGCGTCGGAAGGGGGCAGGACGCGGGCGATCTCGCCTACCACGATGATCGCATCCGTCGCGGCGCACGTGGTGCTCCTCGGGGGGGCCGTGTACGCCAGCGAGCACACCGACGTCGGACGGAAGGTCAAGGAAGAGGTGGTCTCCTACATGGAGATCGAGCCGGAGCAGCCCAAGGCGCCCGAGCCGCCCAAGGCCGAGGAGCCGCCCCCGCCCCCGCCGCCGGAGCCGGAGGAGGCGCCGCCCCCCGTCGCCAAGGGCTTCCAGGAGCTGGTTCCGCCCGAGGAGCCGCCCGCGAAGATCCCCGACGTGGACCCCAACCAGAAGGCGGTCAACGTAGACGACTTCAGCGGCGTCGGCGTGGCCGGCGGTACGTCCAAGGGCGTCGAGGGCGGTGTCCCGCAGAACATGGCGGACAAGAAGGAAGACAACACCGGGACGGCCCCGATCGACGTGAGCCTGGCGGAGGAGAAGCCCCAGCTCCAGAACGCCTCCGAGGTGCAGCGCCTGCTCCAGCGCCTGTACCCGCCGCTCCTGCGCGACGCGGGGATCACCGGCCAGGTGCAGATGAAGTTCGTGGTGAACGCCCAGGGCCGCGTCGAGGCGACGAGCGTGTCGGTGGTCAACGCGTCGCACGACCAGTTCGGCGAGGCTTCCACCAAGGTGGTGGAGAAGATGCGCTTCAAGCCGGCCAAGGTGGGCGGGCGCCCCGTTCCCGTGCTGGTGCAGATCCCGATCAGCTGGACCCTGGAGCGGTCGTAAGGCCGCTCCCGGACACGGCCTCTTGATCCGGGCCGGTTTAAAACGTAGGATCGTGCAGAGACACGGGCGATGCGCCTACAGGGGGCGTACCCGGACGGACCAAGAACACATCTCGACAAGCGCAAGCGCGCGAAGGAGAACGCAGCCATGCAGATGGATCTCGGGCACCTGTGGGCGCAGACCGGTTGGTTCAACAGAGCGATCATCATCATCCTCATCGCGATGAGCGTGATCTCGCTGGCTGTGTCCGTTGCCAAGTGGCTCCGCTTCCGCAAGATGTCCCGGGCGACCCGCGAGTTCGCTCCCAAGTTCTCCGAGGCCCTGGAAACGGACAACATCCCCGAGGCGCTGGCCCTGACCGAGCAGTACCCCAACTCCCACGTGGCGCGCGTGCTCGGTGAGTCGCTCCGCGAGGTCGCCCCGCTCCTGAACGACCCGCGGGTCGCCGGCGCGGCGATCACCTCGGCCGAGCGCTCGGTGGAGCGCGAGCAGATCCTGCTCGCCAACGACCTCAAGTCCGGCCTCGGCCTGCTGGCGACCGTGGGCGCGACAGCGCCCTTCGTGGGGCTGCTGGGCACCACGCTCGGCATCGTGAACGCCTTCACCGGCATGGGTCAGTCGGGCGCCGGCCTCGAGGCGGTGTCGGCCGGTATCGCCGAGGCGCTGATCGCGACGGCCATCGGCCTGATCGCGGCCATCCCGGCGGTGTGGCTCTACAACTACTTCACCGCGCGCCTCGACACGCTCTTCTCGGAGCTGGCCTACGCCGGCCGCGAGATGATCGACTGGATGATGGAGCGCCAGGCGAAGCGTGAGATGGGGACGGGCAGCGCCGCCTACGGAGACTGAGCATGGCAGGCAAGATCGGCGGGGGGGCTTCCTTCGGTGGGTCTCCGCTGCCCACGCTCGCAGGGGTCGACAGCGACGTCACGGCGGACATCAACGTGACGCCCATGATCGACGTCATGCTGGTGCTCCTGATCATCTTCATGGTCGTGACGCCGGCGCTGGCCGGGTACACCGCCGTCCTCCCCAAGGCGAGGACGGCCGCCCCGGAGAAGGAGGACCGGGTCACTCTGGGCATCGACGCCCAGGGCCGGTTCTACATCGAGGACGTGCCCAACCCCGGGCCCATCCCGGCCGAGCAGCTCGCCGGGCGTCTCCGGGAGGCGTACTCGACCCGCAGCCCGGACGACCACATCCTGTACCTCAAGGCCGACCACGGCGTCGGCTACGACAAGGTGCTGACGGCGATCGACGCCGCCCGCGAAGCCGAGGTCAGCAGGATCGGCGCGATCACCGAGCTCCCGAAGGGCGCACGCCCGACGCCGGGCACCTGAGTACAGGAGGAGGGTAGCCTCATGGCAATGGGAGTTGGCGGCAAGAAGGGGGGGCCGCAGTCGGACATCAACATGACCCCCATGATCGACGTGCTGCTGGTGCTGCTCATCATCTTCATGGTGGTGCAGCAGGGTCTCCAGCGCGGCATCGCGGTCCAGGTGCCGCCGGTCAAGAAGGAGAAGCAGGAGGTCGCCCAGAACGTCGACCAGATCGTCCTGGACATCCGGCCCGGGCCGGAGTACTTCCTGAACCAGGAGCCGATCACGCAGCAGAACCTGCAGACGCGGATCCAGGAAGTGTTCGCGCCGCGCCCGCGCAAGGTGATCTTCGTCAAGGGCGCGGAGAACCTGAACTACGGCCAGGTGATCTACGCCATCGACGCCACCCGCGCAGCGGGCGTGGAGGTGGTCGGCCTGGTGCCCCGCGCCGCCCCTCCGGGCGCGGCGACGCCGGCCCCGGCCACCTGACGGCTCGCGCGGCACGCGATGCTCCGCCCCCCCGGGAACTTTCCCGGGGGGGCGGAGTTTTTTCATCAGGTCCCGCGGTTTCCCTCCCGTACCCTCCCGCTCCGGAGGCTCTCATGGCGATGGTCCTGGCCGGCAAGAAGGGCGGCACCCTGGCGGACATCAACGTCACCCCCATGATCGACGTGCTGCTGGTGCTGCTCATCATCTTCATGGTGGTGCAGCAGGGCATGCAGCGAGGGCTGGCGGTGCAGGTGCCCCCGGCGGGCCCCCCGGTGGCGGGAAGTCCCGAGCAGTTCGTGCTGGAGGTGAGGCCGGGCCCCGAGTACCTGCTGAACGGCCAGCCCATCGCCCCGGCGGGGCTGGAGGCACGGCTCCGGCAGGTGTTCGCGCCGCGAGCCCGCAAGGTGGTGTTCGTCGAGGGCGCGGAGAGCCTGAGCTACGGCCAGGTGGTCCACGCGCTGGACGCGGCGCGCGCCGCCGGGGTGGAGGTGGTGGGAGTGGTGCCGCGGGCAGCGTCGGGCGGCGCCCGCGAGTAGTTGCCGTCGGCGGGGAAACCCGCTAAACTCTCCGTCCAAGGCTGCCACTTCGAGACCCTGAAGTGGCAGCCGCTTTTTTGGAGCGCCGCCCGGCCCGCTCCCCCGACCCTCCGCAAAGATCGCGCGATGTGGCAATTCCTCCGGCGGATCACGCTGACGCAGTGGATCTTCATCGGCATGGCGCTCGGCGCCCTGCTCGGGGTGGCCTTTCCCGACGCGGAGCGCGCGCAGAACGGCTGGGCGGCCAGCGACCTGAAGCTGCTGTCGGACGTGTTCGTGCGCATGATCAAGATGATCATCGCGCCGATCCTGTTCTCCACGCTGGTCATCGGCATCGCCGGGCACGGTGACGACCTCAAGAAGGTGGGGCGGCTGGCGTTCCGCTCCATCCTGTACTTCGAGATCGTCACCACCGTCGCGCTGCTGGTGGGGCTCGTCGCCGTGAACCTGGTGCGCCCGGGCGACGACGCGCGGCTCACCGCGGCGATCCGCGCGGCCGAGGCGTCCGGCGGCGCTCCGCAGCTGGCGCAGGCGAAGAGCTTCGCCGACCACGTGCGCGAGGTGGTGCCCACCTCCTTCGTGGATGCGCTCGCCACCAACAACGTCCTGCAGATCGTCTTCTTCTCCATCCTGTTCGCCGTCGCCCTCACCAAGGTGCGCGGCCCGGCCAAGCAGGCGGTGCTCTCGTTCGCCGAGGGGCTGGCGGAGACGATGTTCAAGCTGGTGGCGATCGTGATGCGCTTCGTCCCCATCGGTGTGGGCGCGGCGATCGCCACCACGGTGGCGCACAGCGGGATCGCGGTGCTGCTCCCGCTGCTCAAGCTGGTGCTGACGCTGTACGGGGCGCTGGTCGTGTTCGCCCTGGTCGGGCTGCTCCCCGCGGCGCTGCTCGCCCGGGTGCCGGTGCTCCCCTTCCTGAGGCAGATCCGGGAGCCGGCCCTGATCGCCTTTTCCACCACCAGCTCCGACGCGGCGCTCCCGCTGGCGATGCAGCGGATGGAGGCGTTCGGCGTGCCGCGCCGGATCGTCGCGTTCGTGATGCCCACCGGCTACTCGTTCAACCTGGACGGGAGCACGCTGTACCTGGCGCTCGCCAGCGTGTTCGTCGCCCAGGCGGCGGGAGTGGAGCTGAGCTGGGGGCAGCAGGCGGCGATGATGCTCACCCTGATGCTCACCAGCAAGGGCGTCGCCGCCGTGCCGCGCGCCTCGCTGGTGATCCTGTCCGGGACGCTCACCGCCTTCCACCTCCCGCTGGCTGCGATCACCGTGATCCTCGCCGTGGACGAGCTGATGGACATGGCGCGCACCACCGTGAACCTGGTGGGCAACTGCCTGGCCACGGCGGTGATGGCGCGCTGGGAGGGGGAGTTCACCCCCGGCGTCCCGGCGGGTCCCGGCGAGCGGGTGGACGCCGCTCTGGGCGACCCGGACAACCCGCTCGGCGCCTCGGAGCGCACCCCCGTGGCGCACGCCCCCATGGGCGGCGGCAGGCCGCACGGCGCGTGACGCTCCCGTTGCGAATCCAGGCTGCCGGCGCGTAGATTCGCTGCGCCGCGGCGGGTGACGGCCTCGTCATCCGCCGCGCGTGCGTCCAACCCCCACCGTCTTCCCGCCTCCTTCATGTCGCAACTCTTACGCAGAAAGCCCATCGGCGAGGCTCGCGCGGAGCACGCCGACCCGCAGACGGACGTCGAGCCCGGCCTGCGGCGCTCCCTGGGCGTCTGGCAGCTCACCTCGCTGGGGATCGGCGCCATCATCGGGGCGGGGATCTTCTCCGGGGCCGGGACGGCGATCTCCGGCGGGCCCAACCACCTGGGCGCCGGTCCGGCGCTGGTGGTCTCGTACATCCTGGTCGCCGTCGCCTGCGGCTTCGCGGCGCTCTGCTACGCGGAGTTCGCGTCCATCGTCCCGGCGGCGGGGAGCGCGTACACCTACGCCTACGCCACCCTCGGCGAGCTGGTGGCGTGGATCATCGGGTGGGACCTGATCATCGAGTACGCGGTGGGGAACATCGCGGTGGCGGTGTCCTGGTCGGCGTACTTCCAGACGCTGCTGCGCGGCTTCGGGATGGCCTTCCCGGAGTGGCTGGCGACGGACCCCCGCACGGCGCGGCAGGCGTACGAGCAGCTGCAGGCGGACCCCACCATCACCACCGGCTCGGTGCTGGAGGCGGCGCGGGCGTGGACCACGGCCCCGGAGATCATGGGGCTGCACGTGATCTTCAACCTCCCCGCGGTGCTGATCGTGGGGCTGATCACCTGGGTGCTGGTGATCGGGATTCGCGAGAGCGCCTGGGCGAACACGGTGATGGTCGTGCTGAAGCTCGCCATCCTGCTGTTCGTGATCGCGATGGGCGCGTTCTGGGTGCGGCCGGAGAACTGGACGCCCTTCGCCCCCAACGGCTGGGCGGGGATCAGCGCGGGCGCGGCGCTCATCTTCTTCGCCTACATCGGCTTCGACGCAGTGTCCACGGCGGCCGAGGAAGCGAAGAACCCGCAGAAGGACATGCCGCGCGCGATGATCGCGTCGCTCCTGGTCACCTCGCTCATCTACATCGTGGTGACGCTGGTGCTCACCGGGCTGGTGCCCTGGGACCAGCACGGCACCGCGGACCCGCTGGCGAGCGCCTTCGGCAACCGCGGCTACCACTGGGTCGCCGGGATCATCTCCTTCGGCGCGGTGGTCTCCATGGCGTCGGTCCTCCTGGTGTTCCAGCTGGGGCAGCCGCGGATCTTCTTTTCCATGGCCCGCGACGGGCTGCTGCCGCAGTGGGCGGCGAAGCTCCATCCGCGCTACCGCACGCCGCACGTCACCACCATCCTCACCGGCGCGTTCGTGGCGTTCTTCGCCGCCTTCGCCAACATCAACGAGGTGATCGAGCTCACCAACATCGGGACGCTCTTCGCCTTCGTGCTGGTGGCGGCCGGGGTGATGGCGCTCCGCATCCGCGAGCCCGAGCGGCACCGCCCCTTCAGGACCCCCGCCATCTGGTTCGTGGCCCCCGCGGCGATCGTCTCCTGCGGCTACCTGATGCTGCAGCTCCCGTGGATCACGTGGGAGCGCTTCCTGATCTGGCTCGGCGTGGGGCTGGTGCTCTACTTCGTCTACGGCTACAGGCACAGCCGCCTGCGCACGGCGAAGTAGCCGCGGCGGACGGAGCGAACAGCGCGGGGCGGGACCCTGCCGGGGTCCCGCCCCGCGCTGCTCCCCAGAGCGCCATGAAGCACGACGGGCCCGCGGCGATCGATCGCCGCGGGCCCGTCGTGCATCCTGGTGCAC
>DASVQR010000034.1:0-2285 GCA_036389055.1 Longimicrobiaceae bacterium
AGTCCCCGCGGCCCCGTCCGACCTCCGCCGGCCCCCCCCGGCCCCCCGGCCACGGGGGACCGCCGGCCCTGCGTGCATCCCCGAACCACTCCCCCCCGATGGACGACCCCACCACGCTCGACGGCCCGGAGTCCTCGGCCCCCGCCTCGACCGACCGCATCTACCTGCCGCACCTCGCGGCCGATCCCGTCGGTGGGGACGGTCCGGAATGGTGGCGGCTGCGGCTCGCCGGGGCGCCGCCGCTGCTGGACCTCCCCGCGGACCGGCCGCGTCCCGCCGTCCGCGCGGGGCGGACGGTCGAGGCGCGGGCGACCGTCCCCGCCGCCGCGGGGGACGCGGTGCTCGCGGCCGTGGTGCTGCTCGTGGCGCGCTGGTCCGGCGCGGAGGACGTGTTGGTCGGGCTCGCGACGTCCGCGGGCGTGCTGCCGGTACGGGTGGACTTCGCGGGCGATCCCACGCTCGCGGAGCTGGCGGCGCGCGTCCGGCTCGCGGCGGACGAGGCGGCGGAGCACGCCGGCTCGCTCGCTCTCCTGGCGGCGGCGGGGGAGGCGCCGGCGCTCCAGGTGGTCGTCGGTTCCGAGGGGATCGCGTCCGGCGTGGGGACGGACGTGACCGTGGAGGTGGCGGAGCGCGCCGGGGGCCCCGCCCTCCGCCTCCTCGCGGCGGCCGACCTGTTCGACGCGGCGACGGCGGAGCGGATGCTGGGGCACCTCCTCGCGCTGCTGCAGGCGTTCGCGGCCGAGCCCGGGGCGCCGGCGTGGGAGGCCGGGATGCTCGCGCCGGCCGAGCGGGCGGAGCTGCTGGCCGGGCACAACGCGTGGGCGGGGGAGCGGGAGCCGCGCGCCACGCTGCACGGGCTGTTCGCGGCGCGCGCCGCCCGGCGGCCGGACGCCGTGGCCGTCGTCGCCGCGGGCGAGGAGCTGACGTACGGCGAGCTGGAGCGCCGCGCGAACCGCTTCGCGCACCACCTGCGGTCGCTCGGCGTCGGACCGGAGACGCGGGTGGGCGTGTGCCTGGAGTGGGGCGTGGAGCTGGTGGCCGCGCAGCTGGGCGTGCTCGCGGCGGGCGGCGCGTACGTGCCGCTGGACCCGGCGCTCCCGGCGGACCGCCTCGCCTTCATGGCGGCGGACGCCGGCGTGCGCGTGCTGGCGACCCGCTCCGCGCTGGCCGCGCACGCGCCGCGCGCGGCGGAGACGGTGCGGGTGGACGCGGACGCGGCGCGGATCGCCGCGCACCCCGCCACGGCCCCGGAGGGCGGCGCCGGGCCGGAAAACCTGGCGTACGTCATCTACACCTCGGGCTCCACGGGGAGGCCCAAGGGCGTCGCGGTGGAGCACTGGACGGCGGCGGAACACTTCCGCGTCTTCGCCCGCCGCCTGGAGATCGGGCCCGGCGACCGGATGCTGCAGTTCGCCGCCGTGGGGTTCGACGTTGCGCTGGAGCAGGTCTTCCTCCCGCTGCTCTCCGGCGCGGCGATGGTGCTGCGCGGCCCCGAGGCCTGGCCCCCCTCCGAGTGGCCGGCGCGGGCGCGCGCGCTGGGCGTCACCGTCGGCAACCTGGCCCCGGCGTACTGGCAGGAGGTGTCCGCGGCGGCGGCCGGGGGCGGGTACCCGGAGCTGCGGCTGATGCTGGTGGGCGCGGACGTGATGACCACGGCGGCCGTGCGGCGCTGGCGCGAGGCGGTGGCGACGCCCGCGCGGCTGGTCAACGGCTACGGCCCCACCGAGGCCGTGGTCTGCGCCACCGCGTGGGACGTCCCCCGCGACTTCGGCGACGCGGACGAGGGGCCCAGCGCGCCCATCGGGCGGCCGCACGCGGGGCGGGCGGCGTACGTGCTGGACGCGCGCATGGCTCCCGTCCCCGCGGGGGTCGCGGGCGAGCTGTACCTGGGCGGGCCGATCCTGGCGCGCGGCTACCTTGGGCGGCCCGACCTCACGGCGGAGCGCTTCGTCCCCGACCCGTTCGGCGGCGCTGCGGGCGGGCGGCTGTACCGCACCGGCGACCGGGTGCGCCGGCGGGCGGACGGCGCGCTGGAGTTCCTGGGCCGCGCGGACCACCAGGTCAAGGTGCGCGGCTTCCGCGTGGAGCCGGGGGAGATCGAGGCCGCGCTGTGCGCGCACCCGGGCGTTCGCGACGCGCTAGTGCTGCTGCGCGAGCACGCGGGCGAGGGGATGCTGGTCGCGTACGTGGTGCCGGCGCACGGCGAGCCGGCGCCGGCGCAGGCGGAGCTGCGCGCCTGGCTGGCCGGGCGGCTCCCGGAGCACATGGTCCCCGGCGCGCTCGTC